>JBJOHA010000044.1:0-8796 GCA_046047935.1 Cyanobacteriota bacterium | reverse complement strand
ATTGGCTTGAGCAGCTGGAGCAGGCGATTGCGCTTCGCCCCCCCCACCTTTCGGTCTATGAGTTGACCCTCGAGCTCGGCACGGTGTTTGCCCGTCGGCTGGAACAGGGCGTTCTCGACCTTCCCGACGAGGATCTGGGCGCTGATCTCCTGGATCTGACCGCCTCCCGCCTGCGGGACGCCGGCTATGGCCGCTATGAAGTGTCCAATTACGCCTGGCCCGGGCATGCAAGCCGTCACAACCGCGTCTACTGGAGTGGGGCGGGGTGGTGGGGGTTCGGCATGGGAGCGACCTCGGCGCCCGCCGGCCGCCGTTTGAGCAAGCCCCGCACACGGGAGGGCTATGGAGCCTGGCTGCGCCAGGAGGCACGGACCGGGGCGGGGCCAGCGTCCCCCTTGCCTCCAGCGTCCCCCTTTCCTCTCGATGAGCGCGTGATGGTCGGACTCCGGCGCCGAGAAGGCATCCAGCTGGCGGACCTCCTGGCGCAAGCGGGATTGGAGCTCGAAGCCATGGCCGCCCTCCGTCAGCGGCTCGCCCCTTGGATCGAGAGCGACTGCTTGCGGATCGAGGGAGATCGCTGGCGGCTGAGCGATCCGCGAGGATTGGCGCTCAGCTCGTCGGTCCTGCGCGCCTTCATGGGGTGGTGGCTGGAGCAGCCCGCCGCGCGGGACTCTGTTGCCGCTCCTTCCACTGCTTGAGGGCCTCCACCGCCAGGCCGCGCCCATCCAGAAGCGGCGGGGCAAACGGGGGCTGGCGGTCGGTGAGACCAAGAAGATCGGCTGTCACCCGCACCTGGCCGTCGCAGTGGTCACCGGCGCCGATGCCAATCACGGGGATCTGCAGTCGCTCACAGAGTTCCGTGCCCAACGCTGCGGGAATGTGTTCCACCACGACGGCAAAGCACCCGCGCGCTTCGATGGCGAGGGCGTGCTGGATGAGTCGTTCCCGGGCGAGGGGATCGGTGGCCTGGCGACGGAACCCCAGCCGATGAACCGATTGGGGCGTGAGCCCCAGATGGCCCATCACCGGGATGCCCGCGCGCACCATGCGATCGATGGCCAGGAGGGTTTCCGGTTCCGCCCCCTCGAGTTTCACCGCCACCGCGGGGCTCTCCTTCAACACCCTGCCAGCGGCCGCCAGCGCCTCTTCGAGGCTGCACTGATAACTGAGGAAGGGGAGGTCACAGATCACAAAAGGGGCAGGGCCACCGCCGGAGCGCAACCCGCGCCCGACAGCGCGGCAGTGATGCAACATCTCGTCCAGCGTCACCGGGAGCGTGGTGGCGTGACCGAGGGCGGTCATGGCCAAGGAATCGCCCACGAGCACGGCGTCAGCCCCCGCTTCGCTCACGATCGCGGCCGAGAGGGCATCCCAGGCCGTGAGGATCACGATGGGTTGGCCAGACTGCTTGCGGAGGAGAAGATCGCTCGGGCGTTGGGGCAAGGGTTGGGAGGTTCGGGGCGGGGAAAAGGCGGAGCAGACGGAGAGGACGTAGTATCGGAAAGGCCCGGATCCACGCGGCCAAGACGCCCAAACCTGGTCAGGACCGGAAGGTAGCAGCCATACGGGATGCTCTGGGCAGGCGTGGTCTCCGGGTCACCCTCATGACTCCAGCCGAGCTTGACGATTCACCAGAAACGGGGGAATCTTGGCTCCGCGCTCTTGCACAACCGGTTCATCCAGGGGAGAGCTGAAGGGAGTGGAAACCGCCCGCTCGGACCTGTAGGACCCACCACTCTCAAAACCAGTGGCAATCACGGTGACGTGAATCTCGCCCTCCAGTTGGTCGTCCACCACAGCGCCAACAATGATGTTGGCATCGGGATCCACCACGTCATAAATCACCTCCGAGGCAGTGGTCATGTCTTCCAGCGTCATGTCTTTTCCGCCAGAGATGTTGATGATGCAGCCCTTGGCGCCGTCAATCCGGGCGGATTCCAGCAGGGGGCTGCTCATGGCCGATTGGGCTGCCTCGCTGGCCCGGGAGCGGCCTGAACCCACCCCGATGCCCAGCAAAGCTGTGCCGGCATCCGCCATCACAGAGCGCACATCAGCAAAATCAACGTTGACAAGGCCAGCCTTGGTGATGATTTCCGTGATTCCCTTCACCGCCATGCGCAAGACGTCGTCCGCGGTTCGAAAGGCATCTTGAAGCGGCGCGCCGGCAATGGCATCCCGCAAGCGATCGTTGGGAATGACAATCAATGTATCGACATGCTCCGCCAGTTCCGCGATGCCCTGCTCGGCTTGACGCAGGCGTTTCCTGCCTTCAAAACCAAAAGGTTTGGTGACGATTCCTACAGTCAACGCACCGCAATCCTTGGCGACCTCGGCCAAAATTGGCGCAGCGCCTGTTCCGGTGCCGCCACCCATTCCCGCAGCGATGAACACCATGTCAGCACCCTCGACAGACCGCTGCAGATCAGCACGGGACTCCTCCGCCGCCTTCTGGCCGATCAGAGGATTGCCCCCCGCTCCCAGACCGCTTGTGAGGGCCTGGCCCAGCTGGATCCGCTGAGGAGCGGCGGATTGCAACAGAGCTTGCGCATCAGTGTTCAACACCCAAAAACCAACGCCTTGCAGCTCGGAAGCGATCATCCGATTGACCGCATTGCTGCCTCCACCCCCGACGCCGATGACCTCAATGCGTGCCGATTGGCTTGGAATGATCCCATTGGCGGAAGGGGTGCTCTGGCTCATCTCAAGGGGCGATTGCGGGATCGATGACGGAGGGCGAGGACTGAGTCTGCCAGGCAGGGAACCTCCAGAAGGGATGGCCATCGATCTTGGCGAGATCGTGTCAGGAGGAGTGTTGCCGTTGCTGGTTGGCTGCATTATGTCTATGGGAGGTGGCCCCCGTCTGTCACGGGAGTGAATACCTTCACCCGGATCACTCTCGGGCGCAATCCCATGTGTGGAATGGCACGCAGATCCTAGGGGTGGGGTCTGACGGGGTTGGGGGCACTAGGGGCAGGACCATTCGCCGTGGTTGCGCTTGCTCCTCGCAGCGTAAGTTCCGGTTGCTCGGGATCCGTCAGATCGATGCTCAGGGGCCGTTGGCCGCCGAGGCGTCCTGGCAGGTTGCGGTTGAGATGGGCCACCACCTCCAGCCGCCGCTGGAGCTTCGAGTCCACCGGACCGAGCCGCAGGGGACCCAGCTCCCGGGTTGTGAGCCAAAGGGTTCCATCCGGGTCGAAGCGGATCTCCTTCAGGCCGGGGCCGATCTTCTGCCGTGCGTCCAGCACCTTGCCCAGCACCGGGCGATTGCGCTCATTCCACCCCACGACATCCATGCGGGCTTTTCCCCCCAGCTGCTGTCGCGCGCCTGGATCCGCGTTGATCCAGCTCCCGGTCCGATCGACGAAGCCGCTTTCCGGGCCTCTGGACGTGCGGCGCTGGGCCCGCGCCACAGCCTCCCGATCCACCAGTTCGACCCGCAGGCGGGGGGGAAGCATCAACCGCGTGACCCTCACCTGTTCGACAGGCAGGGCCTCCGCCAGCGTGCGGCTGAGGAGGCGTGGTTGCAGGGTGAGGAGTGGCTGGGGAAATTGCAGGCGGGCTGCCTGGATGACTTGCTCCCGTCTCACCAAACGGCTGCCGCTGACGGCCACTTGGTCCGGGCTTTGGAGCATCCAGCCCTGACGCAGGAGCGCATAGCCCAAACCCGCCGTCAGGGCCCCGTACACAAGAATCCTCCATCCATCCTGCAACCGCTCCAGGCGCCGCTGGCGACGCAGCTGGCGGCGGCGTTCCACGCCGGGAAGGGTGGGGGGTGCGGTGGTGGGAGGGGGAGTGGACATCACAAGTCGCAGCGGGAGCGGGCCATCAGTTCGTTCATCCAGCGGCGGGCCCGCTCGGCATCGCTGAACGGCAGATCCTTCTGCTGGCCACCCCCGACCAGCCGCAGTCGGCAGGCCCCTTGGCTCTCCTCCGTGAGAGGGGCCTCCCCGGACTGCAGGGATAGAAGCTCCGTGAGCTCGAGCTTCTTGATCTCAAAGGCATCGCTCTCTCGGAACTGGCCGGCCTCAAAGGTGGCCCAACAGAGCACCCCATCCACCAAGCGGGCAGCTCCGGCCGCGTCAAGCTTGGCCAATTCGGCCCCCGCCGCCCAGTCGCGAAACAGGTTTTGCCGTCGTCTCTCCAGCCACCCGAGGGAGGTGAGGAGGACAAACACGAGCAACAGGGGGATCCAGAGGAGTCCATGTCCCATGGCATCAGCGCGTGAGCTGTACAGACCGCTGGGATTCTCTCGCGTCCTGAAGCAAACGGTGGAGCAGCTCAGCCAGCGGCAACCCGCTCGCCGCCCAGAGCATGGGATACATGCTTTGGCTGGTGAAACCGGGAAGGGTGTTGATTTCGTTCAACCAGAGAGCGTCCTCCATCTGGCTGTAAAAGAAATCCACGCGCGCCAACCCCGAGGCCGCGACGGCCTCGCAGGCTTGGATGGCCATGGCTCGGGCCCGCTGCGACACCTCCTCCGCCACTGGGGCGGGGATCAGGGTATGGCTGCGTCCATCGCTGTATTTGGCGTCGTAGTCATACCAATCGGCATCGAAGCGGATCTCCCCCAAGACGGAAGCCTCCAGGGCGCCCGAAGGCCCCAGCACCGCGCATTCCAGCTCACGGGCCACCACGCCTTTTTCCACGACCAGCCTGGGATCGAGCGCCGCCGCGACCCGCAACCCCTCCACCAACTCCTGCCGCCCTCTGGCCTTGCTGATGCCGACCGAGGATCCGAGATTCGCGGGCTTGACAAAGCACGGGTAGCCCAAGCTGGCCTCCATCCGGTCCAGCAGGGGTTCGGGGGGGGCGAAGCCCTCGCCACTCCACAGCTCCCCGCGCGACAGGCTCAGCCAGGGAACCTGGGGAAGCCCGGCGGCGTTGAAGGCCGCCTTCATGGCCTGCTTGTCCATGCCGATGGCGGAGCCCAACACCCCCGACCCCACATAGGGACGCCCCATGAGGGTGAAGAGCCCCTGGATCGTTCCATCCTCTCCGTTGGGTCCATGGAGGACCGGGAACCACACCTCAACCTCCAAGGCCCCCTCCGGAAACCCTTGAAACCCGGCTCGGGCGCCGGTGGCCGCCGGGGGGGCTTCCTCCCGGGGCTCTTCCCGGGCTTCCTCCCGGGGCTCCTCCTCCCGGGCGGATCCGCGTGCCAACACCTCCTCGGCCACCGCCGAGGGCCACCAGCGGCCGGCCCGATCGATGTAGAAGGGGCGCACGTCGTAGCGCTCCGCGTTGGCGCCCTCGCGCAAACCGCCCATCACCGTGATGGCGGAGCGGATCGACACCGCGTGCTCTCCAGAGGCTCCGCCAAACACCAGGCCAACACGGATGGAGCCGGAGGCGGCGGACATGGGCAAGCCAGCAGCGGGATGCGGCCAAACGGTATCAGTGGGCGGCGGAAGCGCCAGGGGGGGACGGGAGGCTTCAGCGGTGGATCACGCCCAATCCACCCAACAGGGCGGCCACGGCCATCAGCACGAGGGGGGAAATGGAGGTTCTCAACACCAGAACGCAGGCCGAGAGCGAAGTCAGCATCCCGATCCCATTGGTGTCGGAAAGCCGCAGGATGCGAACCCCCACTGCCAGAAGAATGCCCAGGGTGATCGGGCCCATGGCGCGCTCAAACGCCATCCGCCAACGGGAGTGACGGAAGCGATTCCAGCTCAAAGAGACCGCCACCACCAGCAGGGTGGAGGGCAGAAGGATGGCCGCCTCCGCCGCCACGGCCGACAGCAGGGCCCAGAGTGGGCCTTCCCTCCAGGCGGCCGCCATTCCCAGAAGGCCCACCAGCATGGAGCTTGGCCCCGGGGCCGCCTCCGCAAGGGCATACAGATCGTTGAACTGATTGGGGGTGAGCCAGCAGAAGTCCTCCACGCTCAGGTGGTGATACTCCGTGAGCAGCGTGTTGCCACCGCCCACGGAGAAGAGGGAGAGGCCAAGAAACGTGCCGATCACCTTCAGCAGCTGCCCGAGATCCGTCAACCGGGCCGGATCGCAGGCGCTGGCCAGCACCGCCGTCGCCATCACGCTTGGGGCTCCTGAGGCGCTGAGGGCCAGTACCAGAGCATGGCCAGGGGAGCCAGCACAAGCAGCAGGGGCACCAGGCGAACGTGAAACACCTCCATCGCCACAAACACCACACCGGCCAATGTCAGACCCACGGGATCCCTTCGATAGGCCGGCAGGATCTTGAAGCCCATGGACAGGGCCAACCCTGCCGCAACGGCCACCAGGCCCGCGAGGACCCGATCCACCAGGGGAAGCGCATGGAGATGGAAATACAGCATCCCCGCGCCCATCAGCAGGCTGAAGGGCACCAGCAGCATGCCGGCTAGGGCGGCCAGGGCGCCGGGCAATCCGTGAAAGCTGGCGCCCACAACCACAGCCAGGTTGATCTGATTGGGTCCAGGGAGCAAGCGGGCCACGGTGAGTCCGGTGAGGAAGGCGTCATTGCTCATCCAGCGGCGTTGCTCCACCAGAATCCGTTGACTCCATACGGAAAGACCTCCCCCGAAGGACGACAAGGCCACCTGCTGCAACCCCAGGAACAGCTGTCCAAGGGTCGGGGGTGCCGCGATCGGGGGTGGCGGCTCAGTCATGCACGAAATGGGGATCTGGAGGCAGTTCACCCTCCTCATGCAACGAGGGATCGAGAGGATCAGGGGCGTTGTATTTCTGCGCCTTTTCCCAATCCGCCGCAAAGGTGGCCTTCAGGCGCTCCACCACCTGTGGCGCATCGCTTTCAATCCCCAGTTCCCGGCGCAGATCAAAGGCGCTGCGGTCAATGTTCATGGAGCCCGTCTGGGCGTGGGTGCCATCGATGAGAAGCAGCTTGGCATGGAGTTTCAGATGTTTTTGACGACGAACCTTCACCCCGAAACGTTGCATCACGCGCAGGGAGGAGAACGTGTCGTAGATGTCCCAATCGCTGATGCCATGCTTGCCGCCGCAGAGCACACGCACCTTCACGCCGCGCTCGCGGGCGCAGACGATGCGCTCCAGGATCACCGCATCCACAAACTTTGGATGTTGAATCCATAAACTTGTCCGGGCGGCATCGATCAGGCGCGCCATCTGCCCGCGGCTGTGGGCGCTGCTCCAAACCAGGCCGACGTTGAGATCGGGTTGGAAGAACGTGCGCTGCCAATCCGCTTCGAAGCCAGCCCGCACCTGGGCGACCACTGCGCTATTCCGGCTCAACACCCCGTAGTCCCGTGTTTCATGAAAGTATTTATCCGCCAGATTGAATGTGGAAATCAAGGCCCCCGCTCCATCCAGGAGCATGGATTTTTCATGGGTGACCGGGAAGGCCTCACTCGTCCAAGAGGTGGACACGCCCCAGGACTGCAAGCGACTGTATGTCTCATCGTTCCAACGATCCCCGCCGGACGTGTGGGGATTGAGCATCACACGCACCTCCACACCTCGCTGCTTGGCTCGGTGGAGGGCTTGAAGCACCACCTCGGATTGAAGCTTGAACTGTTTCAGCAGCAATTCGGATCGGGTCTGGTCAATCAGAGACACCACGGCCTCCGGTCCATCGTCCGGCATCACCAGCAGCTCCTGGTGGGTATGGAGCGGCTCAGTCATCTCCGCTGTCGTCAAGACGTGGCGAACCTTACCGACTTTTCTTGTCGCTCCACCGCCAGGCCGCTCAAGGAAAAGGGGCGCACGGTGTCGATGCGCACCTCCACAAGATCCCCCGGCTGATGGCGGCCCCCACGACCGTCGCTGGCGGGGAAGAAGGTGAGGCGGTTGGTGCGGGTGCGGCCCATCACCTGGCTGGCGTCCCTCGGGTTGAGGCCCTCCACCAGCACCTCTTCCTGGCGGCCGAGATAGCGGGCGTTGCGTCGATGGGCCGTGCGCTCCACCAGAGCGTTCAGCTCGCGCAGCCGCTCCACCTTCACCGCGTCGGGCAGCTGGTCGCTCCAGTGGGCGGCGGGGGTGTTGGGGCGAGGGGAGTAGGCGGCGGTGTTCACCTGATCGAAGCCGATCGCCTCGATCAGCGCGAGGGTGCGGCGAAACTGGGCGTCGCTCTCTCCCGGAAAGCCAACGATCACATCGGCGCTGATGGCGGCGTCGGGCATCTGCTCCCGGATGCGATCGAGGATGCGGCGATAGCGCTCCACCGTGTAACCCCGGCCCATGGCCTTGAGGACGTCATCATCGCCGCTCTGCACGGGGATGTGAAAGTGTTCACACACTTTTGGCAGTTGAGCGCAGGCCTCGATGAGGCGCTCGGAAAAGTAGCGGGGATGGCTCGTGGCGAATCGCAGGCGGGCCAGGCCTGGCACGTCGTGCACCTGGTGCAGCAGGTCGGTGAGGGTGTGGGCCCGGCGGCCTTCGGGCGTGATGCCCGGCAGGTCGCGGCCATAGGCATCGATGTTCTGGCCCAGCAGCGTCACCTCCCGATAGCCGCGACGGGCCAGATCCTCCATCTCGCCGCGAATGGCTGCCGGCGTGCGGCTTTGCTCCCGTCCCCGCACGGCTGGCACGACACAGTAGGTGCAGCGCTCGTTGCAGCCGTAGATGACATTCACCCAGGCGCAGACGGCGCTCTCCCGTCGGGCGGTGGTGATGTCTTCGAGGATCTGATGCTCGTCGGTTGCCACCACCTGGGCGCCGCTGTCCACCTGCTCCAGCAGGGTGGCCAGCCGATTGGCGTGCTGCGGACCCATCACCAGATCGAGCTCCGGGACGCGTCGCAACAGGGCTTCCCCCTCCTGTTGGGCCACGCAACCGGCCACCACACGGATCAGGTGGGGGTTGGCCCGTTTGCGAATCGCC
>JBJOHA010000043.1:0-88501 GCA_046047935.1 Cyanobacteriota bacterium | reverse complement strand
CGGGGTCGGCGTCGTCGGAGGGGGCGGCGGCCAGTGTTGCAACCTCTTAATCCCGTCTTCGACCGCTCGCTCTTCGCCGCTCCATTTGCCAGGATCCAAACAAGCGCGATGTTCCTCTTTTGGCCATGTCTCCCTCGCAGCGCCTGCTGATGGCGACACCGTCCAGCCAAGCCGCCGATGCTGGCGTCTCCACCACCGTGGCCGCTCGGGTGTTGGCCGCGGAGTTGGAGGCCCGCCAGGGCACGGGCGAAGCCCTCAGCCTGATGGTGAGCACCATCGCCTCCATGGTGCAGGCTGGCCGCGGCACCAACAGCCGCTGGAACGCGGGTTGACGGCCCTGCCATTCTGAGAACACCCACGCATCCCGCGCGAATGTCGATGGTTCCCCCACGAGCCTTTCGCCGCTGGTCCCCGCTGGCTGCTGGCGCCATCCTTGCCGTCCTTGCCGCTCCTGCGGCGCGGGCACACGGCATCGAGAGCACCTTGGAGAAGGTGGGCGATCGCCTGATCAGCAGCCCTTATCAGCTGGAGAGCCGCTTCTCCACCGGCCAGCCGGCTCGGGAGGCCACCGTGCGGATGGTGAGCCCCGACGGCACCGCCTCCGTTGACCTGGGTGAAACCAACGCGGAGGGACGGCTCACCTTCACCCTTCCCGCCCGCGCCCGGGCGGACTGGGAGGTGCAGGTGGATGCCGGGCCCGGCCATCGCGACTACATCGAACTGCCTGGAATCAACCCGCCAGGCGTTCAGGGGAAGATCCAGCGGATGTCCCAGCCCTTGGCCCGCACGCTGGGCTCCCTCGGGGCAGTGGCCTTGCTGGGCACCATGGCCGGCCTTCTGCTCCACCGCCCCCGGTCATGAGCGCCACGCCTCCGTCGCAGGGCAGCGGCAGCCCTGCCCTCGACCAGATGGTGGAGCGCCTCAGCGGCAGCGGCGATCCGAGGCGCCGCTACGAATACGTGCTCTGGCTCGGCAAGAAGCTCCAACCCCTCCCCGATGCGTTCCGCCAGGACATCTACAAGGTGAAGGGTTGCGCGTCGCAGGTCTATGTGGTGGCCGAGCTGCGGGACGGACGGCTGCATTGGCAGGGTGATTCCGACGCGGCCATCACCAAAGGTCTCCTCGCCTTCCTCATTCAGGGCATGGAGGGCCTCACCCCCGAGCAAGCCGTCGCTCTCGATCCCGCCCTCCTCACCGCCACCGGTCTGCAGGCCAGCCTCACCCCCTCCCGGGCCAACGGCTTTCTCAGCATCTTTCGCATGATGCAGGCCCAGGCCCGCCATCTCCAGGACGCCGACGCCGTCTGACGCCCCGCCGCAGGACAAGTGGTCTGCGCGACAAGGGCCCTTGCCGCCGCAGATGCCTTTCTAGGATTGGTGGTTTGCGGAGGGGCTGATGGCCATCGGGGTGGGCTTGCTCGGGCTGGGCACGGTGGGAGCCGGTGTCGCGGCCATCCTGGCCAGCCCTGAGGGACGCCATCCCCTCGTGCGGGAGTTGGCGCTCCGGCGCGTGGCCGTGCGCGATCTTGCCCGCCCCCGCCCGCTGACCCTTGATCCCGGCCTCCTCTGCGTCGATCCCGGGGCGGTGGTGGACGACCCCGCCGTCGAGATCGTCGTGGAGGTGATGGGTGGCCTGGAGCCCGCCCGCTCACTGATCCTGCGGGCGATCGACGCCGGCAAGCCCGTGGTGACCGCCAACAAGGCCGTGATCGCTCGCCACGGGGAGGAGATCGCCGCCGCCGCCGCCCGTCGCGGGGTTTATGTGCTCATTGAGGCGGCGGTCGGCGGTGGCATTCCGATCATTGAACCGCTCAAGCAGTCGCTCGGCGGCAACCGCATTCAGCGGGTGAGCGGCATCATCAACGGCACCACCAATTACATCCTCAGCCGCATGACGGATGAGGGGGCCGACTACGGGTCCGTGCTGGCCGACGCCCAGCGGTTGGGTTACGCCGAGGCCGATCCCGCCGCCGATGTCGAGGGTCATGACGCCGCCGACAAGATCGCCATCCTCGCCGCCCTGGCCTTCGGCGGGCCCGTGACGCGCGCCGCCATCCCCACGGAGGGGATTGATCGGCTGGAGGCTCGGGATGTCACCTATGCCACCCAGCTGGGCTACGTGGTGAAGCTGCTCGCGGTGGCGGAACGCCTGGATGGTCTGGAGGCGTCCGACGCCGCAGCCGCCGACAGCCTCCCGCTGGATGTGCGGGTCCATCCCGCTCTCCTGCCCCGCCACCACCCGCTGGCGGGGGTTCATGGCGTCAACAACGCCATCCTCGTCGAGGGGGAGCCGGTGGGGCAGGTGATGTTCTTCGGTCCCGGGGCGGGGGCGGGTCCCACCGCCTCGGCGGTGGTGGCGGACATCCTCAACATTGCCGGCATTCGCCAGGTGGGAGGCGACGACGTGGGCCTCGATCCCCTTCTCTCCGCCAGCAGCTGGCGCCGTTGCTCCCTGGTGGATGGCAGCCTCAGCCGCCACCGCAACTACGTGCGGCTCCGCTCTCGCGATGAGGCGGGCGTGATCGGCAAGATCGGCACAGCCTTCGGCGCGGCGGGCGTGTCCATTCAGTCGATCGTGCAATACGAAGCCAACAGCGGCAGCGCCGAGATCGTGGTGATCACGCATGACGTGGTGGAGGCGGATTTCCGCCGCGCTCTGGAGGCCATCACCGCCCTCGGCGAGGTGGAAGCCGTGGCGGCCTGCCTGCGCACCCTCTGAGAGAGGGGGCAAGCCAAAGATCAGGAGCCCCTGTCGGTGCGGATGTCCTGATCCCGCAGCCGAGGAGTGCGCCACGAACCACGGCTCCACTCCGCCCTGGCAATCCTTAAGCAAGAATCAAGATCTGTTCCCGCAACCACCTCTTTCCACACCACCGCTGTTCCGAATCATGGACCTTCACCAGGGGGACTGCATCCGCTTGCCAGAAACGCTGGCCGGGGATCATGCCTCCAACAGTCAGCTCTATCAGGTGATCGGCCTCGATGCCCGGTCCGATCGCTGCTGGCTCCGCTGCTGGCCCCTCGCTCGCCGCGGCTCTCCCGTTTTCGAGCTTGCCCTCAGCGCCGTGGGCCCCGTCGCCCGCCATCACCTTCCTCGGACCTGCTGATCCCTCACCCCTCAGCATCGCTCGCCGCAGGGGCCGCTCCTGCGGCGAGCGATGCGGCGGTCCCTTTGAATGGAAGGCCCCTTCCCTCCGGTGTGACGTCCGCCGCGGTCTTCCCTTTCTCCCGGTCGGTGCGCCGTGGCCCCCTTCTGAGCGGCCCCTTGGTCGCCCTGGCGATCGCTCTGGCGGGCTGTCAGCCCAGCAAGCCCCCGGGCACCCTGATCGTGGCCAGCAAGAGCCGCATTGTTTCTCTCGATCCGGCCAAGGCCTCCCGCATCGGCGAGCAGCAACTCCTCAGCGCCCTCGGCGATCCCCTCTACGCGATCACCGCCGACGGCCGCATCGAGCCCCGCCTGGCCGCCGCCCTTCCCCAGCTCAGCTCGGATGGGCTGCGGGCCCGCATCCCCCTCCGTCGCGGCGTGCGCTTTCACGACGGCACCCCCTTCGACGCGCCGGCCCTGGTGTTCTCCCTCCAGCGCTTCCTCGCGATCGGCACCCTCAGCTACCAGCTCAGCGATCGCGTCGCGTCCCTGCGAGCCCTGGATGCCCACACCCTGGAGCTCACCCTCAAGCGGCCCTTCTCCCCCTTGCCGCAGCTGCTGAGTTCCATCGTGATGACGCCGGTCTCGCCCACCGCCTACCGAGCCCATCGCGACAAGCCCCTGCCCGATCGTTTCGTTGGCACCGGTCCCTATCGGCTGGCTTTCTTCGGGGGCCAGCAGCTTCGCCTGGTTCCCTTCCGCGGGTATTGGGGCCCCCGGCCAGCCAACAACGGCTTGATGTTGGTCAGCTACAGCAATTCCACCGCCTTGTTCGGAGCCATGCGCAGTGGCGAGGTGGATGTTCTGCTCTCCAACAGCCTCGAACTCGACCATCAGCGGGCCCTCCACCGCCTGGCGGAGGCTGGCCGGCTGAAGGAGGCTGTCGGTCCTCCGTTGGAGATCGGCTTCCTGTCCCTGCTCACCTCCGAGCCCCCCCTCCGTGATCCGCGCCTGCGGCAGGCCCTCGCCCACAGCCTGGATCGGCGCCTGATCCAGGAGCGCGTCAGCCTTGGCCTTCGCCCTCCCCTCCGCTCCCTTGTGCCCCCTGTGCTGCCCGGCGCCGATCCGGACGCCTGGCCCGCCTACGACCCGGCGAGGGCCCGCGCGCTCTTCCAGAAGGCGGGCTGGTGCAACGGCCGCGTTCTGGCCCTGCCCATCACCTTCCGCTCCGACATCCCGAGCGATCGCTTGTTCGCCCTCACCTGGCAGGCGCAGCTCCGCCGCGATCTGGCTGATTGCCTGCAGCTTCAGCCGGAGGGCATGGAATCCACCACCGCCTACTCCCAGCTCGACAAGGGCGCCTTCACCATGATCCTGCTCGATTGGCTGGGGGATTACCCCGATGCCGAGAACTACCTCACCCCCATGCTCGGCTGCGGCAAGGCCGAGGGCAGCCGTTGTCTGGAGGGCGGCAGTGTGCTCAGCGGCAGTTTCTGGACCGCTCCCGGCCTGGAGGACGAGCTGCTGCGAAGCAGCGCGCTCGCTGGCGAGGCTCGGCTCGCTCTGCTGCGGCGTGTGCAGCGCCGCGCCGGCGAGGGTGTGCCCTACCTTCCCCTCTGGGTGGTGACCCCGGTGGTTTGGGCGCAGCCAGGACTGCGCACCCCCCGTTTTGATGGCTCCGGTCGCGTGGTGCTCAGCGCTCTCCAGGCGGGAGAGGGGCAGCCATGAGCCGTCGTCGTGCCCTGCTCAGCTACGTGACCGCTCGCCTGGCGCTGGTGCCCGTCATGTTGTGGTTGATCGCCACGCTGGTGTTTCTGCTGCTGCGGGTGGCGCCCGGCGACCCCATTGACGCCCTGCTCGGCAGTCGGGCGCCGGAAGCCGCCCGCGCCGCCTTGCGCCAGCAGCTCGGCCTCGACCAGTCCCTCCTGGCGCAGTACGCCACCTTTCTCGGTCATCTGCTGCGGGCCGATCTGGGCACCTCCCTCAGCAGCGAGCAGCCCGTCACCCGCATCATCCGCGAGAGCCTGCCCGCCAGCCTGGAGCTGGGAGCGGTCGCCCTCCTGCTGGCGGCGCTGCTCGGCCTGGCCGTGGGGTTCAGCGGCATAGCCCGCGCGGAGGGGCGAATCGATCTGGCCGGGCGCCTCTTTGGCATCGGCACCTACGCCCTGCCGCCCTTCTGGGCGGCGATGGTGATGCAGCTGGTGTTTGCCGTTGCCCTCGGCTGGCTGCCTGTCGGCGGCCGCTTCCCGCCCACCCTCGTGCCGCCCAGCGGCACGGGCTTCTATCTCTTCGACAGCCTGCGCCACGGCAATGGGCCCCAGCTGCTGGCCACCCTCCGCCACCTTGTGCTGCCCGCCACAACCCTCGGCCTGCTGCTCAGCGGCATCTTCACCAATGCCCTGCGGCTCAACCTGCGGCGGGCCCTGGCGTCGGACTATGTCGAGGCGGCCCGCGGTCGCGGTCTGAGCGAGCGCCGCGTCGTGCTTCACCACGCCCTTCCCAATGCTCTCCTGCCCGTGCTCACGATCGCGGGCCTCACCGTGGCCTCCCTCATCGGCGGCGCCTTGCTCATCGAGGTGACCTTCTCCTGGCCGGGCATCGCCTTCCGCCTCCAGGAGGCCATCGCCCAGCGCGACTACCCGGTGGTGCAGGGCATCGTGGTCGTCGTGGCCGCGCTGGTGGTGTTGATCAGCGTGGCGGTGGATGTGCTCGTGGCCCTGCTGGATCCGCGCATTCGCTTTTGATCCCCCGGCCTGTCGCCCGGGGTCTGTCGTCCCGGGGGCTGTCGCTCAGGGCCGGGCTCGGTTGCCGCGGAGGCGCTCCTGCCAGGCCGTCGCCGCCGGACCATCCATCACATGGGCGTCCACACCGTCCAACTGAAGCCGTTGAGGCGCCATTCCCGCAGCGGGGGGCGGCTCCACCGATTCCAGAAACTCCTCGGTGAGATGCCGCAACAGGTTCCGCACCACCTCCGGCGAGGACCCCACCAGATCGGCCCCCAGCTGCAGCAGGGCCTCTTCCCGCCCGCTCACTCGCACCGGGGAGAAGTGGCTCCCTCCCTCCACCAGCACCAGCCGGCTGCGATCGTGGCCAACCGGGAGGAACAGGTCCAGTTGTTCCGCGAGCGGCGGTGTCACCAGATCCAGGCTCCCCCCCACCACCATCACGGGCACCGGCAAAGACCGGAGACCGTTTTGGGGCCAGAGCAGGCTGCCGAAGCTGTTGAACACCACCACCCCCCGCAGCCCCTCCGGCGGCTGAGCTGCCACCGGCAGCGCCTCCGCCGGCAGCTGGCATTGCAGCAACAGGGAGGGGTTGGTGATGGGCAGGCGATGCAGCGACCGCCGACAGCGGCGTTCCAGCCCCGTCTCCGGCGCCAGGCCACTCCCCAGCAACGCGGCCACGCCCCCCAAGGAATGGCCGATCAGCACGACGCCATCCGTCCGCGAGCCAAGGGGCAGCCGCCCCTCCTTTCGCGCCTGCAACACCGCTTCCAGATCCGCCAGCCGTTGCCGCAGGGTTTCCGCTCCCGGGGGCGGGCGAAGTCCGTTGAGGGTGGCCTTCACGGCATCGGCGTCGCTCCCCGGGTGCTGCACCACCACCACCGGCCATCCCCGCTCCGCCAGGGCAGCCCCCAGCCACCCCAGCTGCTCCGCCGTTCCCCCCAATCCAGGCATCACCAGAAGCCAGGGCCGCCGTCGCGCGAAGGGCGCCGCGGGACGAGGCGACCACACCTCCAGGGGCAGCGCCTCTCGGCGGCCGGGCACCGACAACGTCATCCGCAGCGGCCTGCGGCTGGCATCCTCCTGGCTGTCGATCCCCGTTGGCGTCGGGGGGGTGACGGGCTGGGGCTGGGCGGGCAGCTGGGGCAATCGCGCCAGTTGCCGCAGAGCCTCCCGTTGCTGATTCAGCTGCACCCGCCACTGCTGGGCCAATCCCAGCAGTCCATCGAGCTGGAGCTGCAGGCGGGGCGTCGGCAGGGCCCGCAGCAGCTCGACCATCGACACCTCTCTCCGCTCCTCCAGCAGTTGGCGCAGGGTGACCTGGAGCAAGGGCGTGGTGCTCTGTCCATCGGGGGTGGTGAGCAGGCTGCCCACCTCGGCGAGAAGCTGGCTGCCGGCCCAGCTGTCGAGGAGCTGTCGGCCGAAGCTCTGATCCCGCAGCAGCGGTGCCCGCAGGAGCTGGCGCAGCTCGCGTTGGCTTTGCCCATCGAGCAGGGCGAGCCAGGTTGCCAGATCCGATGACGCTCTTTCCGCTGGCCGCTGGCCCGGGCTGCGGGGCGGGCGGCTCCAGGCCTCCAGCTGGGCCAGGGGAATGGGCAGCCGCAGGCTGTCCAGCTGGATCTCCAGAACCTCGGCTCCCCGCGCGGGCCAGCCCGTCGCGGCCGCCAAGGCCACCAGCAGACTGGCCACAGGTGCACACTTCCTGGGATGGCGGCTTGAAACGGACACCAACGGAACAATCATCCGGAGCGTGGTTCCTCCAGTTTCCCCCGCCGTTGCGGAACGTGGCTCTTCTGCGGCTGTTGTCCGCCCTGGGAGCCGGCGCTGTGCTCTACCTCACCCCCATGGTCTTCCACCGGGAGGCCTTCACGGCATCCGCCGTGGGGGAAGGGTTGGCCCTGGCGGCCCTGGTGGGAGCGGGCGGACGGGTGCTGAGCGGGCTGCTGCTGGATCGGGGCCTGTCCTGTTCCTGGCCCATCGCCCTCGGCGTGGTGGCCTCGCTTCTGGGCGACAGCGTGCTGCTCCAGGCGACCGCCCCGGAACCCTTCCGGATGGGGCAGGCCCTCCTGGGTCTGGCGATGGGCCTCTATTGGCCCGCCATCGAGCTGGCCGTTCCCCTCACCTGTGCTCCGCTGCCCTCGGCACGGGCCTATGCCCTGGCGCGGACAGCCGATGCCATCGGCATCGCCGGGGGCTCTCTCGCCGGTGCCCTGCTCGCGGCTCAAGGTTGGCTGCGGGGCATCTACGCCCTCGACATGGGGGGGCTTGTCTTGATGGCCCTGCTCCTTTGGCGCTCCCCCTTGCCTGGTCAGGCACGCCCCCGGCCCCTCCTGAGCTCCCAACGCCAGGGGGCGTGGAGCCCCGCGTCCTGGCTCGTTCCCCTGCTGCCCCTTCTGGGGGTGGTGGTGCTGGCCACAGCGGTGCCGGCCCTGATGCAAAGCGCTCTCCCGCTGGATCTGGTGCGGGGAGGGTTGCGCCGACCACCCTTGCGGGAGAGCCTTGGCGCCCTCACGATCGGCCTTCAACTTGGCCTGCTGATGCTCTTGCAATGGCCAGTCGGGCGTGCCCTGGCGCGGCGGTCGGTGGCCCGCGGGCTCGCGTTCAGCCTGGTGGCCCTCGCCAGCGGCACCCTGCTGCTCGCCACCTCGGCTCTGGTGCCGCAAGGCGCCTGGCTGCTGGGGGCCGCCCAGGTCCCGCTGGCGATCGGCGCCGCCGCCTTCCTTCCCACCGCCACGGAAGCCGTGGTGGAGATCACCCCCGTGGAGCACCGAGGGCTGGCCTTGGCTCTCTTCTCGCAGTGCTTTGCCCTCAGTGGCCTCACCGCGCCCTTGCTGGGGGGGTGGTTGCTCGATCGCCAGGGGCATGGCGCGGGCCTGTGGCTGGCCACTTCCGGCGCCTTGTTGCTCGGCCTTCCCCTCGCCGCGCGCTTGCCTTGTCGCGCTCAGGCGTCCGGAGGGGAGGACGCTTCCGGCGGCTGAGGGGCGGCAGCTTGGCGAGCCGCGATCCAGGCCTCATGGGGCAGGGGTTCGGTGCCGTACTCCCAGTCGTCGTAATCAGGATCGTTGCGAATCTGCTGGTGGAGGCGTTTTTGGGCCTCGAAATCATGGCCCCCCCCCTCCACGCGGGGTTCGGGGGGGAGGGGGGCGTCGCTGGGGTCGGGGTTGGCGGTTGGAAGGCTGCCCATGGTCTCAGCCGCTCCGGGCTTCGGGAGGTGTGGATCCATTCTCCTTGATCTCCTCCTCCGGCGGCTCCCGCCGGGCGTGAAAAGCGGCCACCGCCGTGGGAATCGTGGCAAACACATGGTCTGCCCCCACCCGCTCCAGCACCCCCGCCACCGCCAGTTGATCCAGAAGCTCTCGCTTCACGCGGGTGAGGGCAAGCCGCACGCCCCGCCCCGCCAGCTCTTGCGGCAGGGCCTGGAGCATCTCCGCCGCCGTGCTGTCGATCTCCACGATCGCTTCGGCGTTGAGCACCAGCCATTCCGCGGGCGGTCTGGCCCCATCCACCGCCGCCAGGGCCCGATGGCGGAAGTTCTCCGCGTTGGCAAAGCAGAGGGGGGCGTCATAGCGAAACAGCACCAGGCCGGGAATGGTGCGCCCCTCCTCCCAGTCCTCCACGTTGTGATAGCCCGCCAGGCCCGGCACCTCCCCCATCACAGCGGCGTGGGGACGGGCCAGCCGGCTGAACAGGGCCACCACGGAGAGGGCCACGGCAAGGGCCACGCCAAGGAGCAACCCGCTGAGCAGCACCCCCGCCATGGTGCCGAGGGCCAGCAGGCCCTCGCTCGGGCGAAACCGCCACAGGCGCACGAAGGCGTCGGGGTCCAGCAGCCTGAGGGCGGCGTACACCACGATCGCCGCCAGGACGGGTCGCGGGAATTGGCTCATCCAGGGCCGCAAGGCCACGAGCACCAGCCCGGTCACCGCCGCGGCCACGAGGGCGTAGCGCTGACTGCGACAACCGGCCGCGTCAGCCAGGGCGGTGCGCGTGTTGCTGCAGCTGGCGGGAAACCCCTGAAACAGGGCGCTGCCCGCATTGACGAGCGCCAGGGCGAGGAGTTCTCGATCGGCGTCCAGCCGTCGCCCATGGCGGAGGGCAAAGCTTCGCCCGGTGAGCACCGTGTCGGAGTAGCCCACCAGGGCAATGCCGAGGGCACCCGCCAGCAAGGGCCGCAGGGTTTGGAGGTCCACCGGCTGCGGCAGCCGGGGCCAGGGCACCCCTGTCGGGATGGGGCCGATCAGGGCCACGCCCCGCTGGTCGAGGTGCAGGAGGGGCACGGCCAGGCTGGCCAGCAACACCGCCAGCAGTGGACCGGGCCAAGCGGGCGCCCAGCGGCTCAGCACCAGCAACAGCGCCAGGGCGGCGAGGGCGACGGCCAGGGTGGGGCCATGCACAGCGCCATGGGTGAGCAGGCGTTGCCGCACAGCCTCCATCAGGGTGTCCGCCCGCTGGCCGGTGCCGAGCAGGGCATGGAGCTGACCGCTGATCATCAGCACGGCCACCCCCGCCAGATACCCCACCAAGATGGGCTTGGAGAGCAGATCTGCCAGAAACCCGAGCCGCAGAACCGCCCCCAGGGCGCAAACCAGCCCCACCAGGAGGGCCAGCAGACTGGCCAGGGCCGCGCCGCGGAGGGGATCGGCCGCTGCCAGGGGGGTCACCACCGCGGCGGTCATCAAGGCCGTGCTGGTCTCCGGCCCCACGGAGAGCTGGGGGGAGCGGCCCACCAGGGGGTAGAGCACCATGGCGGGGAGGATGGTCCAAAGGCCGGCCACGGGGGGAAGACCTGCCAGCTCGCCGTAGGCGAGACATTGGGGCACCAGGTAGGCCGCCACGGTGAGACCCGCCAACAGGTCGCCCCGCCACGGGGGGTGGCGGGTTGGCTCGGCCACCGCTCCGCTCCGCCGCGCTCCGGTGCTCACACGTTGAAGAGGAACTCCATCACATCGCCCTCGGCCACCACATACTCCTTCCCTTCACTGCGCAGCCAGCCGCGGTTGCGGGCTTCCGCCAGGGATCCAGCCTCCAGAAGCTGGGTGCAGCTGATGGTCTGGGCGCGGATGAAGCCGCGCTCGAAGTCGCTGTGGATCACCCCCGCCGCCTGGGGCGCGGTCATGCCGGCGCGGATGGTCCAGGCGCGGGTTTCCTTCTCGCCCGTGGTGAAGTAGGTGCGGAGGCCCAGCAGGTCGTAGGTGGCGCGGATCAGGCTGCGCAGCCCCCCCTCGCTCACGCCGAGCCCCTCCAGGAATTCCTGGCGCTCCTCCTCCGGCAGGGCGATCAGCTCCGCCTCCACCTGGGCCGAGATGGCCACCGCCGCCGCCCCCTCCCGTGCCGCCAGCTCCCGCACCGCGGCCATGAGGCTGTTGCCGCCGGCCAGATCATCCTCGTTGACGTTGCTGGCGTAGATGATGGGTTTGGCCGTGAGCAGCCCCAGGGGCTTCACCAGGGCCTCCTCCTCCGGGCTGAGGGCCACGCTGCGGGCTGCGGCGCCCGCCTCCAGCGCCGCCTGGAGGCGGGCGAGGGCGGCCTCTTCCTGTTGGGCCTCCTTGCTGGTGCGCAGCTGCTTTTTGAGGCGCTCCCGCCGTTTCTCGATCTGGGACAGATCCGCCAAGCCCAGCTCCAGGTTGATCACCTCTGCGTCCCGGCCAGGGTCCACCGACCCTGACACGTGGATGACATCACCATCCTCGAAACAGCGCACGACGTGCACGATGGCGTCCACCTCGCGGATGTTGGCCAGGAACTTGTTGCCCAGACCCTCCCCCTGGCTGGCGCCCTTCACCAGCCCGGCGATGTCGACGAATTCCACTCGGGTGGGAATGATCTCCTTGGAGCGGGAGAGGTCGCTGAGCTGCCGCAAGCGCTCATCCGGCACCGCCACCACGCCGGTGTTGGGCTCGATGGTGCAGAAGGGGAAGTTGGCCGCCTGGGCCTGGGCGTTGGCCACAAGGGCGTTGAAGAGGGTCGATTTGCCCACATTGGGCAGTCCGACGATTCCGGCTTTGAGCATGGTCGGAAATCTACGTGCCGCGAATCGTCCCCCCAGCCGCGAGACTGGGAAGAAAGCCGGCTCCTCGATGTCCGCCCCGCGCCCTGTTCGCAGCCTTCAGCCGGTGGCTCCCCTGCCTCCGCCCGTCGCGGCCCCCCCCCCGCCGCGTCTCCAGCCCCTGCGTCCGCCCCGCTCCCGTCGCCCCCTTTGGATCGGCCTGGCGGCCTTGCTGGCCCTGCTGGCTGGCCTTGGGCTCTGGCAGCGTCAGCGCACGCTTGCCCGTCAGGACATCACGCCTTACACCGTGGTCGCCAGGGAGGGGAGCCTGCCGGGGGTGGTGACAGCCAGCGGCGAACTCGACGCGGTCGAACGCGTCAACGTGAGTCCCAAGCGCCAAGGCCAGCTCCTGGAGTTGTTCGTCCAGGAAGGGGAGCGGGTGGACAAGGATCAGCCCATCGCCCGCATGGACTCCGGCGACCTGCGCGAACGCCTGGAGGAGCTCCGGGCCAATCTGCTCTCCGCCAAGGCGGAGCAGAGACGCAGTCGCGGCGAATTGGAGCGCAATCTTCCCCTCTATCGCCAGGGTGCCATCAGCCTCAATGATCTGCAGCGCTTCCAGGCCGACGATCAGGTGAAAAGCATGGCGGTGGCTGCGGCGCAGCGGCGGCTTCAACAGCGGCAGGTGGAGAAGGAGGAGTTGATCGTGCGGGCCCCCTTCGCCGGGGTGATCTCCCAGCGCTTTGCCGAACCCGGATCCTTTGTCACCCCCACCACGGCAGCCTCTGCCACCGCCGGGGCCACCAGCTCCTCCATCGTGGAGCTTTCCCAGGGCTTGGAGGCCATCGCGAAGGTGCCCGAGAGCGACCTGGGTCGCCTGCGGGTCGGCCTGCCCGCCGACGTGAGGGTGGATGCGTTCCCCGATCGTCGATTCCCCGCGCGGATCCGCCAGATCGCTCCCCGTGCCGTGAAGTTGAACAATGTCACCTCGTTCGAGGTGAAGCTGGAGCTCCTCAATCCTCCCCCTGAGTTGCGGATCGGCATGACCGCCGACATCGACTTTCAAACCGGGGCGATGCCCCCCCGCACGCTGGTGCCCACCGTGGCGGTGGTCACGGAGAAGGGCCGGCCCGGGGTGCTGCTGGTGGGCAAGAACCGCCAGCCCACGTTTCAGCCCGTGGAGCTCGGGGTGAGCAGCGGCAAGGACACCCAGATTCTGTCCGGCTTGTCCACCGGCACCCGGGTGTTCATTGATCAGCCGCCCTGGGCGAAGGAGAAGAAGCGATGAACTGTCGCGCCGCCGCCAGGATGCGAGCGCTGGCCTGGCCATCCCCGAAGGGGTTGTGGGCTTGGGCCATGGAGGCGTAAGCCTGCGGATCGCTGAGGAGACGGCTGCCTTCCGCCACGATCGCTTCGCTTTCCGTGCCCACCAGCCTTGCGGTGCCCGCCTCAACCGCCTCCGGCCGTTCTGTGGTGCGGCGCAGAACAAGCACAGGCTTCCCCAGCGCTGGCGCCTCCTCCTGCAGGCCACCGGAATCGGTGAGGAGCAGCGTGCAACCCCGCATGGCGGCCACCAAGTGGTTGTAGTCGAGGGGGTCGGTGAGGAAGGCGCGCGGGTGGTTCCCCAAGAGGGCTTGCAGCGGTTCCCGCACGGTGGGGTTGCGGTGGAGGGGAAGCAGCAGGGCGGTGTCGGGGAAGCGATCGAGGAGGGCCAGGAAGCCGCGTCCGATCTGTTCCAGCCGTTCGCCCCAGTTTTCCCGGCGGTGCACCGTGGCCAGCAACACGCGCCGCTGGTTCCAATCCAGGCCTGGCACCTCGAAGGATGGCGCGGATTCCGCCATCAGGAGCAGCGCGTCGATCACCGTGTTGCCTGTGGTGAAAATCTCCCCCACCACCCCCGAGGCGCGGAGATTGGCGGCGGAGCGCTCGGTGGGAGCGAAATGGAGCAAAGCCAGCTGGGAGATCAGTCGGCGGTTGGCTTCCTCGGGGAAAGGGTCGAAGAGGTTGTCGGTGCGCAGGCCCGCCTCCACGTGGCCCACGGGGATTTGCTCGTAGAAGGCGGCCAGGGCGCTGGAGAAGGCCGTGGTGGTGTCCCCCTGCACGAGCACCAGGTCGGGACGGTGGCTTTGGAAGTCCTCGCGCAGGCCCTGCAGGGCCGCGCAAGTCACATGGGTGAGGGTCTGCTGGGGAGCCATCAGGGCCAGGTCGTGGTCAGCCCGCAGGCCGAACAGATCCATCACCTGGCTCACCATTTCGCGGTGTTGTCCGGTGAGCACCACGCGGGTGCGAAGATCCCCGGCCTGCTGAAACGCCCGAATCACGGGGGCGAGTTTGATGGCTTCCGGGCGAGTGCCCAGCACGATGGTGACCAGGGGCAGGGCACCGGCAGCAGCTGACAAGGCCTGGTTGCGGACCTGGGGATCCTAGGGATCCTGTCCACCGGCTCCCTCGCCTCCGTGCGGATCCTGTTCAGCTCTGCCAGCATGGATTGAACAGAGAGTCGGGACCATGGCCCAATCCCCCGCACCCCGTTCGGCCCCGTTCACCGCCGCCTCGGGGGCGCCCCCTGCGCCGCCGCCGCCGAAACCAGCGGCGAGTGGCTCTGCGACAGAACCCACGGTGAAGTTGGAGGCGATCCCGGAGCGCGCGCCCACAACGATGGAGGGCATCGTGCGCGTGGCGTACGACCTCAATTTCTCAGACATCCATCTCGGCGTGGGCGAGGAGCCTCGCTACCGCAGCCGGGGAGAGATCATTCGTACCGGTTGGCCGGTGACCGACAACACGACCTTCCGCCAATGGCTGCGGGAGATCATGGAACCTTCCGATATGGATTTGTTCAATCGGGAAAAAGAATTTGACGGTTCGTTCAGTTTTCCCTATGTCCGCGTGCGCATCAACGCGCTGGAAGCCATGCGCGGGGGCGCAATGGTGTTGCGGTTGATTCCCTCCAAGATGCCTAGCATGGAGCAGCTGAATCTTCCACCGCAACTCAAAGAGATCGCTGAGCGTCCCAAGGGCCTTTTCTTAGTGACAGGGGCCACGGGTTCCGGGAAAAGCACAACCCTGGCGGCGATCATCAACCACATCAACACAACAATGAAACGCCACATCCTCACCATCGAGGATCCGGTGGAATTTGTGCATGAAAGTCAACTTTCACTCGTGCGGCAACGGGAGGTTGGCCTGCATACGAAACTCTTCAGCAATGCCCTCAAAGCCTCCCTGCGGGAAGATCCTGATGTGATCCTCATCGGGGAGATCCGCGACCAGGAGACTCTGGCTACGGCCATCAAAGCGTCCCAGACGGGGCACCTTGTGTTTGGCACCCTGCACACCAACTCCGCCGTGCGAACGGTGGAACGGGTTCTGGGCATGTACCCGCCCCAGGAGCAGGACGCGGTGCGCCGAGCGATTTCGGAGTGCCTTCTGGCTGTGTTGTCCCAAGGGCTGATCAAGACAACCGACGGCAAAAGGGCTGCCTTTTTTGATCTTTTCATCAATACAGATGCTTGCCGTGATTATATCCAGCGCGGTGATTTGGATGAGATTGAGTCGATCATGTTGCGAAGCACGTTCGATGGAATGATCACGATCAACCAATCCTTGGCCCAGCTTGTGGAGGAGGGGAGGGCCACGGCGGAGGAGGCCTTGCACCACAGTCTCAAGCCAACCGAATTGTCCCAAATCCTGCGAGGTCGCCTATAGGGCCATCCAGTCGATCTGCGGCTGATCCTCAGACGATCTGCAGCTGATCCGCAGCTGATCAACTACTCGTGCTGGATCAGCCGCGACAAGATGAGAACCGTGAGACCCACGGACAGGCCCACCATGGCCAGTCGTCCGTTCCAGATCTCCGCTTGAGGGGTGAAGCCCCGTCGCCAGGCGTTGAGTTCAGCCTGGGAGACGGGCTCGGGCTGATCGTCGTCCGGCCTGCATTCCGCTGTACAGATCTCGGCGTGCGCTTCAACGGAGGAGGCCTGGGCAGGAGGCCCATCTGGTGGCTCCAGTGGCGGGCGAGCCGTTGCCATGGCGGATGCCCATCGCGCGCTGGGCCAGAAAAAGTGAAATGAAATCTACCGGATCTGCAGGCCAGGGATTCTGCTCAATCCCTGCATTTCAAAAACATGGTGTCGACGCATACAGCCTGTCGGCCTCCTCCAGGGGGAAGCGAGCGGCCACCCCAAGGGTGATCGCGCTCGTCTGGCCAGCCGCCAGCCGCTCCAGGGCGGCACGACCGATCATCGCCGCGTTGTCGGTGCACCAAGCCAGAGGGGCCACGCGCCAGTGGATTCCCCGCGCGGAGGCCTGATCCCGCAGGCGTTCCCTCAGTCGTCGATTCGCGGCCACCCCTCCGACCACCACCAAGGTGTCCAGCCCCTCCTCCTCCGCGCAGCGCAGGCTGCGCTCCACCAGCACGTCGCCAACGACCGCCTGAAAGCTGGCGGCCAGATCCGCCAGAGGGAGCGGGCCACCGGCCTCCTCCAGTTCGCGCACTTGGCGCCCGACCGCCGTCTTGAGGCCGCTGAAGCTGAAGTCGTAGGGATGGAAGCCACCACCCGGAAGCGACACCCGGCCCTTGGGGAAGGCAAAGCGCCGCTCATCTCCGCCCAGGGCCGCCCGCTCGATGGCGGGTCCCCCCGGATATCCGAGTCCGAGGAGGCGCGCGACTTTGTCAAAGCATTCACCCGCCGCGTCATCCCGGCTGCGTCCCAGCCGCCGGTAGAGCCCCGGGCGGTCGACCCGCAGGATCTCGCTGTGGCCGCCGCTCACCAGCAGCACGAGATGGGGCATGGGGGGCCGCTCCCCCTCCAGCCAGGCGGAGCAAAGGTGGCCCTCCAGGTGATGCACCCCAATGAACGGCTTCTGGTGCAGCCGGGCCAAGGTGCGTCCCATCACAGAACCCACCAGCAAGGCCCCGACGAGGCCGGGGGTCACGGTGGCCGCCACGGCGTCGATGGCCCCCGGGGAAAGGCCACTCTCGCGTTGCACGCGGCCGATCAGCTCCGGAAGGGCCTCCAGATGGCGCCGGGAGGCGATCTCCGGCACCACTCCCCCCCAGCGGGCATGCTCCTCCACCTGGGAGGCCAGGGCCGAGGCCACCACCCCCGCCTCGGTCACGATGGCGGCGGCGGACTCGTCACAACTTGTTTCGAGGGCCAGAACTGTCGGCATGGTCCCCTTGGCGCTCCCCTACTCTCCGCCTTGACATCTTGACCCGCGGCCCCATTCCATGCGCCGTCTCCTTCCCGTTCTCCTCACCGCCTTCCTCCTCTTTGGATGGGTGCCCGCGGCTCACGCCGACATCGCTGGCCTCACGCCTTGCGCGGAAAACGTCCGCTTCCAGCAGCGGGCCGGAGCCGCCAAGACCGACCAGGCCAAGGCTCGCTTCAAGCTCTACAGCCAGGCCCTCTGCGGAACCGATGGTCTGCCTCACTTGATCGTGGATGGCCGCTGGAGCCATGCCGGTGACTTCATCATTCCAGGCATCGCCTTCCTTTACATCGCCGGCTGCATCGGTTGGGCCGGCCGTGGCTATTTGATCGCCGTGCGCCCCGGCAAAGACGCCACCATGAAAGAGATTCAGATCGATCTGCCCCTGGCTCTCAAGAGCACCCTCGCTGCGGCGACTTGGCCTCTGGCGGCCCTGCGTGAATTCAAGGGTGGCCAACTGGTGGAGGCGGACAGCAAGGTCACCGTTTCCCCTCGCTGAGCTCCATCCCCGCAAGTTTCCTCCTCCGCCTCTCTCCAAATCATGAAGAAGTTTCTAACCACTGCCCCAGTCTTCGCCGCGATCTGGTTCACTCTCACGGCCGGAATCATGATCGAATTCAATCGCTTTTTCCCTGATCTTCTCTTTCATCCCCTTTGAACTGGCCCGCGCGACCTTCCTCCCGCGCTCGCTCCACGGTTCCCATGGGGGAGCCTTTTTTTTTGCCTGGCCTCCGTCGCCGCAACCCCCCCTCGGCAGCGTCCTGAGGGAGGCCAGACGCATCCTTTCCGCCTCCGGTAGGGCTCAGACGAGGTCCCCGCCGGCCGCCAGGCCCATCAACCGGTCCAGCTCCTGGCCCGCAGCCTCCAGGTCGTCATTGATCAGCACGGCATCGAACTCCGCCGCCGCCGCCAGCTCCTCCCGCGCTCGCGCCAGGCGCCTTTGGATGGCCTCCTCCCCGTCCGTCCCTCGGCCACGGATGCGGCGTTCCAATTCGGCCAGGGACGGAGGGGCGACGAAAATCTGACGGGCGGCGGGAAAGGAGCGACGCACCTGCCGGGCTCCCTCCACCTCGATCTCCAGCAACACCGGCCGACCAGCCGCCAACGTCTTCTCCACCGGCGCCCTGGGGGTGCCGTAGCGGTTTCCAGCGAAGGCGGCCCACTCCAGAAACCCCCCCTCCTCGAGCTGCCGCGCGAACCGCTCCGGCGTCAGGAAGAAGTAATGCTCCCCGTCCACCTCCCCGGCGCGGGGGGAGCGCGTGGTGGCGGAAACCGACAGCCAAAGCGCTGGGTGGCGTGCCAGCAGACCGCGCACCAGGGTGCCCTTGCCGACGCCGCTCGGCCCGGTGAGCACCGTGAGCTGGGCTGTGGTGGAGGGTTGCGGAGCGCCTGCGGGCTGGGTCATCCGATGAAGAGCATCAGCTGCCCGCACAGCGGCAGCCTTGGCCGCACAGTAGGTGTCAGCCAGGATCCGCCCGCCCATGGGCCCGCCCCTCCACCCTGCCCGCCCGCAGCCCATCGATGCCACCACCCTGCGCGCCCTGGTGGCGGAGCTGCGCGCCGCGTTGCTGCCCAGTCGTTTTGAGAAGGCGCAGCAGCCGGACGGACAGACGTTGCAGCTGGCTTTGCGCCACCTTGGTGGCCTGCAATGGCTGGAGCTCAGCTGGTTGGCGGAAGCCCCCCGCCTGCTGGCGATTCCGCCGCCGCCGCGGCAGGGGGAGGGGAGCACCCTCGCCTCCCAAGTGCAGCACGGCTTGCGGGGGCTGGCCCTGGTGGACCTCCACCAGCGGGACTGGGAGCGTGTCGTGCGATTCACGTTTGCGCCACGCCCGGGGGAGGCCCCGCAGCGCCATCTGGTGCTGGAGCTGATGGGACGGCACAGCAATCTGTTTCTCCTCAACGCCGATGAGCGGGTGATTGCCCTGGCGCGTCAAGTTCGGCCTGCCCAGTCGCGCTGGCGACCGATCGGCACCGGCGATCTTTACAGCCCCCCTCCGCCCTTGCGGGGCGAGATTCCCCGCTCCACTGAGCCCCGAGACCGCTGGCAGCGGCGCCTGCTCACCGTTCCCTTGCCCCTCGGGGACGCTTTGCTCCAGACCTATCAAGGGCTCAGCCCGGCCCTGGTGCGTCAACTCCTGGAGGCTCCTCCGGAGGGGGGGGAGCCTTTGCCACCGGATCGCCTGGTGGGCCAACTGGAGGCCCGCGACTGGGAGCGGCTGTGGGGCCGCTGGCAGGTCTGGCTGAAGGCGGTGGAGGAGGAACGCTTCTCGTTGCGCTGGGATGGGGAGGGGGGCTGCCGCTGTTGGGGCGCTGAGGATTGGCCCGCCAAGGACGTGACCGCCAGCCGGGGGCCCGCCACTCAAGCGACCGCTCCGGCTCCCCTGGTCCTCAACAACGCCCTGGCTCGGATCAGCCAGGCTTGGCTGGAGGCCCGGCATCTGGAGCGCCGCCGCGACGCCCTGCGCCACCGCCTCTCGGGCCTGGAGCGCCGCGAGCGCCGCCAGTTGGCCGAGCAGGAGGCTCTGTTGGTGGTGGCCAGCGACAGCGACACGCTCCAACAGCAGGCCGATGCGCTCCTCTGCCTGCCCAGTCCCAACAAGGAGCAGATCCAAGAGGCCCAGACGCTCTACAAGCGGGCGCGCCGACAACGCCGCTCGCTGGCGGCCATCCAGCCTCGCCTGGAGGCTCATCGCCAGCGGCTGGCCTGGCTGGAGGAAGCTCAGGTTTTTGTCGACCAGGCCGAGCAGGCCGACTCCCTGGCCGCCCTCGAGGAGGATCTGGGGCGGCTGGAGCCCCGGGGCCGATCCATTGCGCGGGATGCGGCCCGCCCTCGCTCACGGGGCGACACCACTGCAGAGGCGCCCGCTCCCCTGGTGCTCCGCTCCCCCTCCGGCCTGGCCCTCCAGGTGGGGCGCAACCATCGCCAGAACGAGTGGATCAGCCTTCGTCAGTCCCGCCGGGGGGATCTCTGGTTTCATGCCCAGGAGCTGCCAGGCAGCCATGTGGTGCTCAAGGCCTCCGCCGGTGCCGCCAGCGAGGCCGACCTGGAGGCGGCAGCGGACCTGGCCGCCCACTTCAGCCGCGGGCGCGGCAATGCCCGCGTGCCGGTGGTGATGGTGCCGGTGGAGGCGCTTCAACGGCTGCCGGGGGCCGAGGCTGGCACCGTGCGCCATCGCGGCGGCCAGATTCTTTGGGGGCAACCGGATCGGGCCCGTTCCCTGCTGATGGGTTCCTAAGCTCAGCGAGTGATGTCCCCTTCTGAGGCCCCGCCCCCGACCGCCTCGGCGGATCCCCCCACCACAGTGGTGGCCATGGCGCCCCTCTCCAGTGCCGCCGGATTCGCGGATGACGAATGCCCCGGTGAAGTGGAGATGAGCTTCGTGGAGCATCTGGAGGAGCTCCGCCGCCGCATCCTCCGCAGCTTGCTGGTGTTGGTCCTGGCCGCAGCCTCATGCGTGGTGGTGGTTCGGCCCCTGGTGCGCCTGCTGGAGCAGCCAGCGGCAGGCATTCGCTTCTTGCAGCTCGCCCCGGGGGAATTCTTCTTCGTCTCCCTCAAAGTCGCGGGCTACGCGGGTCTGGTGCTCGCCCTGCCGTGGTGCTTGTTTGAGGGGCTGGCCTTTGTCCTGCCCGGTCTCACGCGGAGAGAGCGTCGCCTGCTGGCGCCAGCCGTGGCGGGGTCCAGTGTGCTGTTCTTCGCGGGCTTGGCTTTTGCCTGGTGGGCCCTGGTGCCGGCGGCCTTGCGGTTTCTGGTGAGCTACGGGGCGGATGTGGTGGAGCCCCTCTGGTCGATCGAGCGCTATCTCGACTTTGTGCTGCTGCTCATGGTGGCCACGGCCTTGGCCTTTCAGTTGCCCGTTCTGCAATTGGTGCTGGGGGCCCTTGGGCTGATCGACGCTCGCACCATGCTCGGGGCCTGGCGCTGGGTGGTTCTGGCCAGTGCCCTGGCCGGGGCTGTTCTCACCCCGTCCACCGATCCGATCACCATGCTGCTTCTCTCGAGCGCCATCACCCTGCTTTACCTGGTGGGAGTGGCCCTGGTGGCGCTGGGCCAGCCCCGCGTCGCCTCCGGCTCCTCAGCCTGAGCTTGAAGCCCCTCCTCTGGCGCCAGCGTGCTTCGGAGCGAATCTGCGGAGCGCCGTGACCCTCAGGGCGTGACCCTCAGAGCGTGGCCATCAGAGGAGAAATTCCACCGACCGGGCGCTCGGGACGCTCAGGGCCAGGGAAAGGGCACGGCCGATGCGCGGCTTGTCGCGGGTGGTCTTCAGCCAGGCGCGCACCTGTTCCGCCGTGCCCAGGTCGCTCAGCGTGGCCGCCACCTCCGCCAAGCGGTCGTGGTAGCCCCTGGGCGTCAGCGGGAACGACTGCTGCTCCAGATGGCCCCACATCACCTGAAAGTAGAGGCGCCCCTGGCGCTGCACCAGCCGCACGTCATAGGAGGCCCGCCAACGCTCCCGCAACAGCTGAAGCAGCTCCGTGGCCGTGAGGGCCACCTCGGGCTCGGCCATGGGAAACGCACGGGGGATCCCATTTTGGGGGGCAACATCCGGCGCGCGGGCGGTGTCGCCACCCTTCGAACCATGAAGGCTTCCTTCCGCCGGCCTCCTTGGTCCCCAGCTCCGGCCGTGAGCAGTTCATAATGTCTGGGCCATGCCTGACGTCTCCGGAACGGCCTGATGACTCAGTTTCCCGCAACTTCTCCTGGTGGTGACGTGCCCGGCATGGGTCGCCGGCAGTTCATGAATCTGCTCACCTTCGGCACCATCACGGGTGTCACCCTCGGGGCGCTCTATCCGGTGGTGAACTACTTCATCCCCCCGAGGGCTGCGGGCGCTGGCGGCGGCACCACCGCCAAGGATGAGTTGGGCAACACGGTCACCGCGAGCGGCTGGTTGGCGAATCACAAGGAGGGCGATCGCAGCCTGGTCCAGGGTCTCAAAGGAGATCCCACCTATCTGATTGTGGAGGGACCGGAGGCGATCGGTTCCTACGGCATCAATGCCATCTGCACCCACCTGGGCTGTGTCGTGCCTTGGAACAGTGGTGCCAACAAGTTCATGTGCCCCTGCCACGGCAGCCAGTACGACGCCACCGGCAAGGTGGTGCGCGGTCCGGCGCCCCTCTCCCTGGCCCTGGCCCACGTCTCCGTGGACAACGACACCGTCTTTGTGAGCCAGTGGACGGAAACCGACTTCCGCACAGGCGACGCCCCCTGGTGGGCTTGATCGTCTCCGGATCTTCCCCTCCCTCCTTCGTCCGTTCGCCAGTCTTCGCCGTTCTCCCCATGCGTCGTCTCCTCCAGGCCGTTTTCGGCAGCCTTGTCTCCTTCTCCCTGGCTCTTGGCGTTCTGCTGGTGGGCGCCACCCCCAGCTGGGCCTACCCGTTCTGGGCTCAGCAGAATTACGCCTCCCCCCGGGAAGCCACCGGCAAATTGGTGTGCGCCAACTGTCACCTCGCCAAGAAGGCCACCCGCGTGGAGGTGCCCCAGGCCGTCTTCCCCGACACGGTGTTCAAAGCGGAGGTCAAGATCCCGTATGACAGCGCTGTGAAGCAGGTCTCTGGAGACGGCAGTCCCACCGGCCTGAACGTTGGAGCGGTGGTGATGTTGCCCGAGGGCTTCACCCTGGCTCCGCCGGAGCGGCTGACCGATGAGCTCAAGGAAGAAACCTCTGGCATTTATTACACCCAATACAGCGACAGCCAGCCCAATATCCTCTTGGTCGGCCCTCTGCCTGGCGAGCAGCATCAGACGATTGTTTTCCCGATCCTTTCGCCCGATCCCGCCACCGACAGTTCCATTCATTTCGGCAAGTATCAGCTTCATGTGGGTGGCAACAGGGGCCGTGGTCAGGTCTATCCCACGGGCGAGAAGAGCAACAACGGCGTGTTCACCGCTCCCGCTGGTGGCACCATCGCCTCGATCACCGAGGGAGAGAAAGGAGCCCAGATCGTGGAGATCACCCAGGCCGATGGCGCCACAGTGAACGAAACCGTTCCGGCTGGACCCACCCTGGTCGTGAAAGCGGGTGATGCCATCGAGGCGGGCGCTCCCCTCACCAATGATCCCAACGTCGGTGGTTTTGGCCAGGTGGATGCGGAAGTCGTGCTGCAAAACCCTGTTCGCATCTACGGCTTGCTGGCCTTCCTCGGGGCGGTTGCTCTGGCTCAGATTCTGCTGGTGCTGAAGAAGCGTCAGGTGGAAAAAGTGCAGGCGGCAGAGGGGATCGTCTGAGTCCCGATTCCATGCCCCTGGCTCTGTTCATGTCACCCGGGCCCCAGCTGCAGCTGGGGCCGTTCGCATTGCGCTGGTACGGTCTGCTCATCGCCACCGCCGTGGTGGTCGGTCTGAACCTGGCTCGAAAGCTTGCCCGACGGCGGGGGATCGATCCTGGATTGGTGAGCGATTTGCTCCCTTTTCTTGTGCTTGGAGCCATCGTCGGCGCCAGGATTTACTACGTCCTCCTCGAATGGCGCAACTATCGCGGCCAATGGTGGGAGATGGTCGCCATCTGGCACGGGGGCATCGCCATCCATGGCGCCCTCATCGGTGGCAGCCTGGCCACCATCCTGTTCTGTCGCTGGCGCAAGCAGCCTTTCTGGCCCTTGCTGGATGTGCTCCTGCCCGCCGTGGCCTTGGGGCAAGCGATCGGTCGCTGGGGCAACTTCTTCAATTCCGAAGCCTTTGGCCTTCCCACCGACCTTCCCTGGCGCCTCACGATTCCAAGGGCCAACCGCCAGCCTCCGTTTCTGGAGGAGGCCACCTTTCATCCCACTTTTCTTTATGAGTCGCTCTGGAATCTGGGCGTCTGCGCGTTGTTGCTCCTGATTCTTCGCCAGGCCTCCCGAGGCCGCATCGACCTGCGACCAGGAGCCTTGAGCTGCGTGTACCTCATGGCTTACAGCTGCGGTCGCTTTTGGATCGAGGGTTTGCGGCTCGATCCGCTCTGCCTGTTCGCTCAGCCTCCGTTCTGCAGCGGCGGCCTGCGCATGGCCCAGTTGGCGAGCCTTGTTCTTTTCCTCTTCGGCGCCCTGGGCCTGTGGTGGTTGTATGGCCGCCGCCTCCCTCTTCCCGATCCCGCTGGTGTGTCCCCATGAGTGTTCCTCCCCACCAGCCGGTGCGCATTGTTGGTGCCGGTCCCGGTGCCCCGGATTTGCTCACCCTGCGCGCTGCGGCGGCGATCCAGGAGGCTGAGGCGTTGATTTGGACCGATTCCCTCGTCAACCCCCGCATCACTGATCTTGCATCGCCCGATTGCGAGCGCATTCGCACCAGCAGCCTCACCCTGGAGGAGGTCATCGAAGCCGTCGTCCAGCGCGCCCAAGCCGGCCGCCGTGTCGTGCGTCTCCACGACGGAGACCCTTGCCTTTATGGCGCCCTGGCGGAACAGATCTCCCGTCTCGTCGATGCGGGGCTGGAGGTGGAGGTGGTTCCCGGGCTGAGCGCCTATCAGGCCACGGCGGCGGCCCTGGGCAGCGAGCTCACCGTGCCGGGAGTGGTGCAGACCATCGTGCTTAGCCGGGCCGGTGGGCGCACCGGGGTGCCCGAGGCCGAATCCCTCGCCCGATTGGCCGCCCTGCGGGCGTCCCTCTGCCTCTATCTCAGCGCCCGCCACGTCGAGGAGGTTCAGGAGGCTCTCCTGGCCCACTACCCCTCTGACACCCCGGTGGCCATGGGCTATCGGGTGAGTTGGCCGGATCAGTGGCTGCAGGTGGTGCCGCTTCGGGAGATGGCCGCCACCAGCCGCGAGCGGGGCCTCATCCGCACCACGCTCTACATCGTCAGTCCTGCCCTGACGGGGGCGGGCCAGGCGCGATCGCGTCTCTATTCCGCCGCCCACAACCATCTCTTTCGCGGCGGGGCCTGAACGTTCCGCAGCTCAGCCAGCTGGGCAACGCCAACCCTTGACGCCCAACCCCGTGTCCGCACCTTCCCCTGGTCATGATCCCCGTCTCTCAGGGACGACCTCCCCTCTGCGCCGCCTGGATCAGGCCCTGTTTGACGCGGTGGCCGAGGAGGCCCGCGGCACCCCTCGTCTTCGCCGCAACTTCAATCTTCACGCGGAACCGGATCGGGTGCAGCGTTTCTTGAACGTGCTGCAGCCGGGCACCTACGTGCGCCCCCATCGCCATCTGCGGCAAACCCCCGGGGAGGGGTTTGAATGCTTCGTGGTGCTGCAAGGATCCCTCGGCCTGCTCGTGCTCGATGGGAATGGGGAGGTGCGGGAGCAGGTGCGCCTGGATGCCGAGGGACCGGTGCGCGGCGTGGATCTTCAAGAGGGGACGTACCACACCCTGGTGGCCCTGGCCCCCGACACGGTGATGTTTGAGATCAAGCAGGGGCCCTATGAGCCGACACGGGACAAGGACTTTTTCACCCGGTTTCCCCCCGAGGGGACGCCGGAGGCGGTGGCTCAGGAAGCCGCCTGGCGACAGCGGTTTGCCTCAATGGGCGGGGACCCGCTCTGAGAGGGAGGCGCGGCGGCAGAAGCCGCAGGTGCCCCAGAGGGCCATCTCGCCTGTGGGAGCCGGGCGCCCGCAAGCCGGACAGTCCGCCAATCCGTGGATGTCGATCCGGCTGGGGTGCCGAGCCCAGACATCCGCTTCGAGGCTGGCGGCGGCCGGAGGCGAGGGCACCGCGTGGTGCTGGCTGACCCTTACCTCCCGCACGGAAAAACCCGCTCCGCGGAGGGATCCCAGCAGTTGATGACGGGTGTAAAGAAGCCCCTGCAGCCAGGGCCCGGGCGCCGCTCCCACCGTGAGCACCCCACCCACCAGGGACAGGGGGCGGCAATGGGGGGCCAGCTGGGCCCCAACCAAGCGGGGCCAGGCTTGCCAGAGCGCTGCCAGGTGGCCCTTCTGCCGCCACTGGTCCTGGAGTCGGGCCAGGCAGCTGTCCAAGCCTTCGGCTGGCTTCGGAGGAGAGGGCAGCAACAGGGAGAGATTGCCCACCCGATGGCCTCTCCACTCGCTGCTGGCGCTGGTGGGGCGAGGGGAGCCCCCCTTGCGACGGCGTCCATTCCGGGTGGGACGTTCGAATGCCATGGAGGCTGGAGTTGGAAGGGCCGGAAGTACGGCAACCACCTGGGCGCGGTCGCGCTGGCGGCGGTACCGTCAGTATGGTCATGAATCCCCCGCCCCGCCCCATGGGCTTCTTTGATCGGCTCAGCCGTTTGCTCCGCGCCAACCTCAATGATCTGGTGAGCAAGGCGGAGGATCCCGCCAAGATTCTCGACCAGTCTGTGGCTGACATGCAGGCCGACCTCGTGAAGCTGCGTCAAGCGGTGGCCACGGCCATTGCCAGCCAGCGTCGCCTGCAGAATCAGGCTGAGCAGGCGGATGCCCAGGCGAAGGCCTGGTATCAAAAGGCGGAACTGGCCCTGCAGAAAGGAGAGGAGGCGCTGGCGCGGGAGGCGCTCTCCCGACGCAAGACCTATCAAGACACGGCCACGGCCCTCACCACCCAGGTCAACAACCAGGCCGGTCAGGTGGACACCCTCAAGCGCAGCCTGACGGCATTGGAGGGCAAGATCGCGGAGGCGCGCACGAAGAAGGAGATGCTCAAGGCCCGCGCCCAGGCGGCTCAAGCCCAGGAGCAGTTGCAGTCGGCCGTCAGCAGCCTCGGCACCAACAGCTCCATGGCGGCGTTTGACCAGATGGAGGAGAAGGTGCTCAGTCTGGAGGCGCGCAGCCAGGCAGCTGCCGAATTGGCCGGTGCCGATCTCGAATCCCAATTTGCCGCCTTGGAGGGCACGGATGTGGACGATGAGCTGGCGGCTCTCAAGCAGCGGCTCGAGGGTGGGACAACCCCCATCCAGTTGCCAGCCGCCAATGGCCCTGTCCCCCAGCTCCAACCGGTGCAAGCTGCGGAGGTGGATGCGGAGCTGGAGGAGCTGAGGCGCTCCATCGACAAGCTCTGAGCCCCCCATCAGGCCCCCACTCCCTTTGCGCCTCCATACAATCAATCCATTGACTCCAGGGCGCTGTGGCTGATTCCCCCTCTCTTCAGGCTTCGGCAGTGGTGAATCTCGGCGATGATGGCGCCCTGATGGAAGCCGTGAGCCAATCTCCAACCTTGTTGTTGGATGTTTGGGCGGCTTGGTGCGGTCCCTGCCGACTGATGGCCCCATTGATGGATTGGGCGGCCACCACCTACGGCCCGGATCTCGTGGTGGCCAAGCTCGATGCGGACGCCAGCGCCGCCGCAGTGGAGCGCTTGGGTGTGCAAGGGCTACCGACCCTGATCCTCTACAAAGGGGGACAGGAGGTGGCCCGCCACGAGGGAGCCATCCCCAAAGGTCAGCTCCAGTCCTTCCTGGAGGGCCATCTCTGACCCTCTGCCCTCCCCCTGCCCTCCCCGCGTGATTCCGATTTCCGAGAGGGTCGATCAGTTGGGCAACGGCGTCTTCGCCCGCAACGATCAGCGCAAGCTCGCCTACGCCGAGGCCCGCGCCACCGGCCCCTCACCCCCAGGCCGCCGGGCGAACGAGCTCCCCTTGATCGACCTGTCTCTCGGCTCCACCGACCTGCCACCGCCGCCGGTCGCCCTGGAGGCCATGGCCCGTGCGCTCCAGCAGCCCCTCAGCGCCGCCTACTGCCTCCATGGCGCCACCCGACCCTTCCGGGAGGCGGCGGCCGCCTGGGTGGAGCGCCGGTTTGCCCTGCGGGTGGATCCCGATCGGGAGGTCTTGCTTTTGATCGGCTCCCAGGAAGGCACCGCCCACCTCCCCCTGGCCGTGCTGAATCCCGGCGATCCCGCCCTCCTGCTCGACCCGGGCTACCCCTCCCACCTCGGGGGACTCCATCTGGCCTCCGCCACGCCCGTTCGACTCCCCCTGGACGCTGAGGCGGGCTGGCGACCCGCCTTCGAGCGCTTGCCCGCCAGCACCTGGGACGCCCTCAAGTTGATGGTGCTCGGCTTCCCCCACAACCCCACCGCCACCACTGGCGATCAGTCCTGGCTCGATGCCGCAGTCGCCCGAGCTCTCGACCATGACGTGGTGCTGCTCCATGACAATCCCTATGTCGACTTGGCCTTGGAGGGCACGGCCCCGGCTTTGCTGCGGCACCCCGATTGGCGCCGCTGTGGCATCGAGCTCTTCTCACTCTCCAAGAGTTGGTGCCTGGGGGGCTACCGGTTGGCCTTCGCCGTGGGCGCCGAGCCCCTGATCGCGGCTCTGCGCCAGCTGAAGGGCGTTGTGGATTTCAATCAATCCCTGGCCCTGCAGGCCGGGGCGATCGCGGCCCTGGAGCAGGCCCCGGAGTGGCCGGCCCAGTTGCGGGAGGTCTATCGGCATCGGCGGGATCACTTGGCTCTGGCCCTGGAGTCCGCAGGCTGGACGGTGCCCCGGCCCTCCATGGCGCTCTACTTCTGGATGCCCGTGCCGAAAGCGGCCCGGAACCGGGGCCTGGACAGCGAGGCGCTGTGTGCGGAGCTGCTGGCGGCCACGGGGGTCTGCCTCACGCCCGGCGTGGGATTCGGCCCCGGCGGCGAGGGCTGGCTCCGTCTGGCCCTGGTCCATCCCCTGGACATCCTGGAGGAGGCCGCCGTCCGCATGGGCCAGTGGCTGGCCCGTTTGTGAGAGCGCGCCCCCCTTGGCGCCTGCGGGCCCTGCGGGTGTGCGGCAGCACGGAGCGGGAGCTGGATGACTGGCTGGCCCGACGGCCCGCCGAGGCGCCTCTCCGGTTGGTCCATCCGCGTTTGGTGTTGGCCGCGCGCCAGCGCTTTGGCCAGGGGCAGCACGGGCGGATCTGGGTCTCGCCCCCCGGAGGCGTGTGGCTGAGCGCGGCTCTCCCCTGGCCGGATGGCCCTGCGAGGGTGGCTGCGCCAGGCTTGGCCGTGGCGATTGGACTGTTGCGCCAGCTGGAGGAGCTGGGGTTGGAGGTCAGGCTCAAGTGGCCCAACGACCTGCTGCTGCGAGGACGGGATGGGGAGTGGCGGAAGCTGGCGGGGTTGCTGTCGGGGCTGCGCCTGCGGGGGGCGCTGGTGCGCTGGGCTCGTGTTGGCCTTGGTTTGAATGGGTGCAATCCCGTCCCGCCCGGAGCCATCAACCTGGTGGGAGCCCTCGGGCCGGTGCGCGCGCGCCCGCGGCGTGTGCTGCCTCGGGTGTTCGCCGCGATGGAGTGGGCGATGGCCACCGCAGCGGAGGGGGAGCTGGTGCGGCGCGAGGCGGAGAAGCGCCTGTGGCTGCCCGCCGCGCAACTGCGGCTGCGGGAGACCCTTTGGCGGGTCTGCGGACTTACTGCTTCGGGAGGGTTGGCCCTGGTTGCAGACGATGGCCGGAGGCGCGTCCTGCACCAATCATGGCCGGAACGCCATGAGGGTCTTTACATTGGCTCAGAATTTGTCCCTCCCGGCGACGAAGGCCTGATCCCTTCCCCCTGAGCCCTTCGAATCCACCGTTTTCGCTCCCGTCCAAGCCTTTTCGTCTCGCTGCCCGCCGCCCTCTCCGTCCGCCATGGTTTCTCGCCTCCGCCTCCTGCTGCTGGCCGCCGCCTGTGGAGCGCCTCTGCTGGGGACCACCCTGGTGCTCGCTCAGACGGAGGGGCCGCCCCCACTCCCTGCAGCTGGCAGCTCGGCGACCCCGGAGCCGGCGGCAGCACCCTTGCCCCCGCCGCCACCGCCGAGCACCCCCGCCGTTCCCGCCGCAGATCTCCCCCCTCCCCAAGCCCCCCTCTCTCCCACGCCTTCCATGGCGGAGCGAGCAGAGCCGTTGCGACCTTCCGCCACTGACGCGGTGCCGGAGCGCCCGCGCCGGTTTGATGCCTCCCTGGATGCACTGGTGCGCGATGGAATCGTGACGCCGCGAGAGCGGATCCGCGTGCGGGGCTCGTTGGTGCTGGATCCGCCCCCTGGCCTTCGCGGCCAGGCTTGCAGCAGCGGCGCCCTCTCCGCAGAGGAATGTCGCACCGGGGTGGTGTTTCGCGGTCGGGGCCGCTTCGAGGGCGAGGGATCCCCGGGGCTGGCGGCCTCTCCCCTTGGAACGGAGGGAAGCGCCTGGAGCGGCGGTGCCGGTTCAGGCTTGAGTGGCGTGCGAGAGGGCATTGCCGCCGCCCCCCTCCCCCCGATCCGAGTACCCGTCAATGCCTTGCTCTCCGGCATCAACGGCCGATTGCGTCTCACGGATGTCTTCCGTCTCACCCCCCGTCCGTCGCCGATTGGTGGCAATGGCAATCGCGGCCTCATCTTTCCCTTGATCGGATCGGCGGTCACCACCAGCCCCTTCGGATGGAGGCTCCATCCGATTCTTGGGTCTTGGATCATGCACTCCGGTCGCGACTTTGCTGCTCCGGAAGGCACCCCTGTTGTGGCCGCTCTATCCGGTCGGGTGGTGAGCAGTGGTGACGCGGGTGGCTACGGCCTGGCGGTGGAGATCGAGCATGGCAACCCCTTGCGCCGCACGCTTTACGGCCATCTGTCCGAGATCTACGTGCGCGAGGGGGACAGCATCCGCCAGGGTGAGGTGATCGGCCGGGTAGGCAGCACGGGTCTCAGCACCGGTCCCCACCTTCATTTCGAGCTTCGCTTGCCCCAGGACGGCGGTTGGGTGGCCATCGACCCCGGTGACCTGCAGCCGAGTCGATCTGGAGGTCCCTTCCCCAACATCGCTCTGCCTGGCCTGGGGTCGCGGCCCGCTGTTCCCCCTGACGCCGTGGCCGTTCTTTTTGGCCAACTCCTCCAGACCTTGGAGCGCCCTGCCACCGGCAAGACCGGCTCGGAGACCGGTCCCGTCCAGTCCCCTGCACAAGTGAAGCCTCCCACTCGGGCCGCAGTCGGATCGGCCTCCTTGAGTCCTGCGGTGGAGCGGAAGGCTGGGTAGAGGGGGAGGGGGGCCCTCACCCCACGATTCGCCCATCCCGAAAATGAACAATGCGCTGAGCCCGTGATCCCACCTCGTCCTCATGGGTCACCAGCAGGATCGTGATTCCTTCGCGATTGAGTTCATCAAACAGGTTGAGCACCTCGCTTGTGGTTTGCGAGTCGAGGGCGCCGGTGGGTTCATCCGCCAGCAGAAGGGAGGGATGGTTGATGATGGCCCGAGCGATCGCTACGCGCTGTTGCTGTCCACCGGACAGCTGATTGGGGCGATTGTCGAATCTGTGGCCCAAGCCGACCCGCTCCAGAACAGCCTCCGCTCTCTGGCGACGTTCAGGAGCTGGCACACCGGCATAGATCATGGGCAACATCACATTCTCCAACGCTGTGAACTGGGGCAGCAGATGGAATTGTTGAAAGACGAACCCGAGCTGGGTGTTGCGAATGTCGGCCAATTCATCATCATCCAGGTCCGCCACCTCGATCCCGTTGAGCCAGTAGCGCCCACGAGTGGGTCTGTCGAGGCAGCCGAGAATGTTCATCGCTGTGCTCTTGCCGGATCCTGAGGTGCCCATCACAGCCAGATAGTCGCCCCTCTGGACGCTCAAGCAGACATCCGTGAGGGCATTGACCCTGGCATCCCCTTCGCCGTACACCTTGTCGATGTGATCCAGAACCGCCAAAGGGCTGGACGGCAAACTTGTCCCGACGGAAGACGGCGACGGGGAATCAGCTGAGGACAGCCGCATGGGCATTGGCCAGAGCGGCCTGAAGGATGGGAGTGCCAGCCACGGTGGCGCTGGCCCAATCGAAGAGCGGGCTGGAGAGGATGCCACCAATCGCCGTGACCACCACACAACTCACCAAGGCGGCACGCAGCGGCTGCATGCCGGCGAGGTTCCATTGAATCGGGGGATAGGCTTTGACGACATCAGAAGCTTCATGGGGCTCCTTGACCACCATCATCTTGATGACGGAAATGTAGTAGTAGATTGAAATGACAGAGGTGACCAGTCCAACGATCACCAACAGATATTGTTGGTCAGCCCAACCCGCGAAGAAGAGATAGATCTTGCCAAAGAAGCCCAGCATGGGTGGGATGCCTCCCAAAGAGAGGAGGCAAAGGCTTAGACCCAAGGTGATGAGCGGATCCTTCTGATAGAGACCCGCGTAATCAGCAATCCGATCACTGCCAGTGCGCAATGAGAACAGGATGATGCAAGCAAAAGCCCCGAGGTTCATGAACAAGTAGGCGGCCATGTACATCACCATCGCTGAATAGCCATCCTCGGTGCCACACACCAAGCCGATCATCACAAAGCCAGCTTGGCCGATCGAGCTGTAGGCCAACATGCGCTTCATCGAGGTCTGAGCCAGGGCGACCACATTCCCCAACACCATGCTCAGGAGGGCGAGAACGGTGAAGAGAAATTTCCACTGCGCGTCAAAACTGTCGAAGCAGCCCACCAGGATGCGAAGGGCCAAGGCGAAACCGGCTGCCTTCGACCCCACAGAGAGAAAGGCCACCACGGGGGTTGGCGATCCCTCGTAAACATCCGGCGTCCACTGGTGGAAGGGAACGGCGGCAATCTTGAAGGCCACTGTGGAGAGGACGAAAACCAAGGAGAGAGCCGCAATCGGTGCGTTGCTGCTGGCGAGAGCCGTGCCGATGGCCTCCAAGCCGCTGTTGCCGCCACTGAGGCCGTAAAGCAAGGAGGCTCCGTAGAGAAACACCGCAGCCGCTGCCGAACCCACCAGTAGATATTTGAGTGCTGCCTCCGAACTTCGAGCATCCCGCTTCATGTACCCGGAGAGCAGGTAGCTGGCCACGGAGAGGGTCTCCAGGGAAATGAAGATGCTCACCAGATCGGTGGCGCCACACAAGAACATTCCCCCCAGGGTGGCGGCCAGGAGAATGGCGGCGTATTCCCCCAGAGGCGTGCCGCTGCGTTCCACGTAGCGCCAACTCAGCAGGAGAGAGATCAGGGTGGACGTGGCCACGACGGCGCGGAAGGCAATCGCCAGGTTGTCGGCCAGAAAAGCTCCCAGGAATGAAGGCTCCGCAGCCCCATTCCATTGCAGGGCAAGGAGCAGGAGCGACGACCCCAGGCCGCCATAGCAGATGGGTGGCACCCAACGGCTGGCCGTGCGCTCCCCGGCAAGATCGACGAGCAAGCAGCCCACGAGAGCCAAAAGCACAGCGGTTTCGGGGGCGATCGCCGCCGCGTTGAGCTGCATACCGATGTCGGGAACCACGGCGGAGCGGAGGTGGATCGAGCGGACTGTAGCGGCGTTGGCGACCAGGGATGGTCTCCCTGGAGGGTTGGCGGTTCCGGTTTCTTTGACCCGGAGGGCGCTTCGATGCGATATGTAAGGTCATCCGGTCTCACGCATGCCCTGTGGCGCACACTCTGGTGATCGTCGAGAGCCCCACAAAGGCCCGCACCATCCGGGGCTTCCTTCCCGACGGCTATCGGGTGGAGGCCTCCATGGGGCACGTGCGCGACCTGCCCAACAACGCCAGCGAGATCCCGGCCAGTCATAAAGGTGAGAAGTGGGCCAATCTCGGCGTCGACATCGCCCACGACTTCGAGCCGCTTTATGTGGTGCCGAAGGACAAGAAAAAGGTCGTGAAGGAGCTCAAGGATGCTCTCAAGGGGGCTGAGCAGCTCCTCCTGGCCACGGACGAGGATCGGGAGGGGGAGAGCATCAGCTGGCACCTGCAGCAGCTTCTGGAGCCGAAAGTGCCGGTGCGGCGCATGGTGTTTCACGAGATCACCAAGCCGGCCATCCAGAACGCCCTGGCCACTCCCCGGTCCATCGACATGGAGCTGGTGCACGCCCAGGAAACCCGGCGAATCCTCGATCGACTGGTGGGGTACACCCTCTCGCCTCTCCTTTGGAAAAAGGTGGCCTGGGGGCTGTCCGCCGGCCGTGTTCAGTCGGTGGCAGTGCGCCTTCTCGTGCAACGGGAGCAGGCCAGGCGCGCCTTTCGCAGTGGCAGCTACTGGGATCTGAAAGCCAGCCTGGAGCAGAACGCCTCTGGATTCGAGGCCAAACTCACCCACGTTGGCGGGGAGCGCATTGCCGGTGGTGCCGATTTCGATGAAGCCACCGGTGCCCTGAAAAGTGGCAGCAAGGTGAAGCTCCTCAGCGAACCGGAGGCCCGGGAGCTTCAGAGCCGCGTGCGGCAGGCTCCCTGGCGGGTGCGCAGCGTGGAGGAAAAACCCACCGTGCGCAAGCCGGTGCCGCCGTTCACCACCAGCACCCTTCAGCAGGAGGCCAACCGCAAGCTGCGCCTCTCCGCCCGCGACACCATGCGCGCCGCCCAGGCGCTTTACGAGCGGGGTTTCATCACCTACATGCGCACGGATTCCGTCCATCTCTCCGAGCAGGCGATCCAGGCGGCGCGAAGCTGCGTCGCCTCTCGATACGGTCAGGACCACCTCTCCCCGTCCCCTCGTCAGTTTCAAACCAAGGCGCGCAACGCTCAGGAGGCCCATGAGGCGATCCGGCCCGCTGGGGAAGCCTTCCGCGCTCCGAACGAGACCGGACTCGACGGTCGAGAGTTGGCGCTCTACGAACTGATTTGGAAGCGCACCGTGGCCTCACAGATGGCCGACGCTCGCCTCACCCTTCTCAGCGTGGATCTGGAGGCTGCGGAGGCCACCTTCCGCGCCAATGGCAAGCGCATTGATTTCCCGGGCTTTTTTCGGGCCTACGTCGAGGGCAGCGATGACCCCGATGCGGCATTGGAAGGGCAGGAGGTCTTGCTGCCGGTCCTCAAGGAGGGGGATGCGCCTCGCTGCAAGGAGGTGGAGGCTCTGGGGCATCAAACCCAGCCTCCAGCCCGCTACAGCGAAGCCGCTCTGGTGAAAACCTTGGAGCGAGAGGGCATCGGCCGTCCTTCCACCTACGCCAGCATCATCGGCACCATTCAGGATCGCGGCTACGCCACGCTCCAAAACAACGCCCTGATCCCAAGTTTCACCGCTTTTGCAGTCACCGCGTTGCTGGAGCAGCACTTCCCCGATCTGGTGGACCCCGGCTTCACGGCGCGAATGGAAAACAGCCTTGATGACATCTCCGCTGGCAAAATGTCTTGGCTGCCCTATCTGGAAAAGTTTTACAAAGGCGAGGACGGACTGGAGACACAGGTCCAGAAGCGGGAGGGGGAAATCGATCCCACGCTCTCGCGCACGATCGCGTTGGAAGGCTTGCCGTGCGTGGTGCGCATCGGTCGATTCGGCGCTTACCTGGAAAGCAAGCGCCAGGCTGATGACGGCAGCGAGGAGCTGTGCAAAGCCACCCTCCCCCTGGAGATCACTCCGGCGGATCTGGACGCGGAGAAGGCGGAGCTGCTGCTGAAACAGAAGAGCGAGGGTCCCGAGCCCATGGGAGAGGATCCGGAGACCGGCCAGATGGTTTACCTCCTCTACGGGCAGTACGGCCCCTACCTCCAGCTTGGCCAGGTGAGCGAGGACACCCCCAAGCCCAAGCGAGCCTCCTTGCCCAAAGGCGCCAAGCCAGAAGAGTTGACCCTCGAGGATGCTCTTGGGCTGCTGCGCCTCCCCCGTCATCTTGGCGAGCACCCCGAAGGCGGCAAGGTGCAAGCCGGGCTTGGGCGCTTCGGTCCCTATGTCGTTCACGACAAGGGAAAGGGAGAAAAGGATTACCGCTCCCTCAAAGCCGAGGACGACGTCCTGTCCATCGGTTTGAGCCGTGCTCTGGACCTCCTCGCCCAGCCCAAGCGCGGACGGGGAGGGCGGACCGCCCTGCGGGATCTCGGCACGCCGGAAGGCGCCAGCGAGGCCATCCAGCTCTTTGATGGCCCCTACGGCCTTTATGTGAAGCAAGGCAAGGTCAATGCCTCCCTGCCGGAAGGCACCACGGCCGAGACGATCACGCTGGATCAGGCGATCGAACTGCTGGCGGCCAAGGCGAGCAGTGGCAAGGGCGCTGGTCGGCGCCGGGCGTCTGCGGGCTCCGGATCCGCTTCCGAGGGCAAGGCCGCTGGGGCCGCGAAGGCCGCCAAAGCCAAAGCCGCCTCCTCGGCAGCCAAACCCAGTCGCGCCAGTTCCGCGGGCGCCCCGCGCAAGACGCCTGCCACAACAAAAAGCGGGCGACTGAGGGCCAGTCCGGTCCGTGTGATCCGTCCGGCTGGAAACGGATGAGCGCAGGGTCGCCACCTGGCGGTCGCCATGGGCCGCCGCCTCAGGTCCCATCCATCCGCCGAGACAGCCTCCGGTCGTTTCGGATTCTGGGCTGTCTCCCGATGGCGCTGGCTCTGACCTCCTGCGCGGGATCGCCTTGGGGCGAGCGGCTGGCCGGCAGCTTCCCTCCCCCCGTGGAGACCGCCCCGGCGCCCGCAGCCCCCAAGGCCTCTCCGAGTCCGGCAGCCGCTCGGAATCCCGTCCCCGCCACCCCCCCGCAGACAGCGAAGGCCAACACCGCCGCGAAGCCCTCCGCCCCCCCGGCGTCCGCCGCCTCCAGCCCCCGGAAGGGGGGCTCCCCGGCTGTTTCAGCAGGGGGCGCAGCGGCGGGGGCGGGGACAGGTGCCCCAGTGGCCGCTCCGGACTCCCCGCCACCGTTCCCCTATCGCATCACCCTTCGCTTGCCCCAAGCCGATCCCTCCGCCCCCGCTGAGGCCGTCACCCGGGCGTTGCGCACGGCGGGGATTCCCTTTGAGGTGGAAACCATCGAACGCGTCTCGGGTGGAGCGCCGCCGCCGCCGCCGACCGTCCGCCCCGCTCCGCCACCCCGTTGACCATGCCCCCTCCCTCGCCGCGTCTTCCCTCCGGAGGCCCGCATGAACTCAGTCCCAGGCAGGCGCGGCAACTCATGGACACGGCCTACCTCTCGGCGTCCACCGCCCTGCTCTGGGCCGCCCTGTATTACCTCCCTGTGGGCAGTCCCCTGTTCCGGCTGGCCCTTCCTCTTCCCCTGGCCCTGTTGCAGTTGCGCCATGGCTGGCGATGCGCCCTGGAAGGCCTGGCGGTCACCAGCCTCTTGCTGGTGGCTCTGATGGGGCCGATCCGGGGACCTCTGGTGCTCTTTCCCTATGGCCTGCTGGCTCTCTGGTTGGGCTGGGGCTGGCGGCTGCGCCTCAGCTGGTGGCTGACCCTTCCGGTGGGTGCCCTGATCGGTGGCCTTGGCTTCCTGGTTCGCCTGGCCGTGCTGTCCGTTCTCGTGGGCGAAAACCTCTGGGTGGTGGTCACCACGGCAGCCTCCCAGCTGCTCGATCGATTCGCCGATGCCCTTGGCTTGGGTCCCGGCCTGGACCTGGCCCAGGTGCAAGCGGTGGCCCTGGCGTTGATCCTGCTGCAAAACCTGCTCGTGGTCCTGTGTCTCCATGCCGTGGCCTATTGGATTTTTCCACGCCTCCGCTCTCCGATCAGCGAGCCGCCCCCCTTGTTGCAGGCCTTGGTGAGCCTGGATCCCCTTTGAGCCTCCAGGGTTTGCTGCATGGCTCCGCCGCTCGGGCCACCGACATGCGGGCGCGTTGGCGCGAGAGTTGGCCGTCCACCCGGGTGGTGCTGCTCCTTGCCGCCACCGAAACCGCCGCTGTTCCAGGAATCTCCGCTGCGGGCGCCACGCCGGAATCGCGGCGGGCCACCGCCGCGGCGGATGCCGAATTGCTGCTTCTCGGGCCCGAGGGGGTGCGTCCCCATGCGCTTCCCCCGCTCCCGGCCGGGGTGACGCCCGCCTTGCTCAGCCATGTCGTGGTGCGATCCCTCCGTCTCACCCCTCTGGTGGTCGACCTGGGTTGCGCCGTCGCGCCCGCCATCCCCCACGTGCGCTTGCCCTCCCCGGCGGGTGGGGGAGCCTCCCGTTGCTTGAGTGCCGGAGCGGCGATGGAACCGCGTCGGGTGGCGGCCCTGCTCGAACAAGGACGCCGGTGGGGGCGACGCCTGGCGGCTCGGCGGCCATCGGCACCGCTTCTGCTGGCGGAGTGCGTGCCCGGCGGCACCACCACCGCCCTTGGCGTGTTGTGTGGCCTCGGGGTGGAGGCCACCGGCTTGGTGAGCGGCAGCCTGCGCGAACCCGCCCATGGCCTCAAGGAGGCACTGGTGCAACAGGGGCTGCGCTCGCTCCAGGAGCCTCTCGGGGAAAGGGACGCGATCGATCCCCGGTTGGTCGTGGCGGCGGTGGGGGATCCCATGCAGCCCTTGGCGGCCGCCATGCTTCTGGAGGCCACCCTGGGTGGTGTGCCGGTGATGCTGGCCGGGGGCAGCCAAATGGCGGCCGTGCTGGCCTTGGCCCTTGCCCTGGCCCCTGCCAATCAGCGTTCGCGATTGATCCAGGCCACCCTCTTGGCCACCACCCGCTGGGTGGCGAACGAGCCCGGCAGCGATCTGGCCTGCTTGCTGGACCGGCTCGGCGCGAGGTGGAGCGTGGAGCCTGTGGCGTTTCATTCCGCGCTCGCCTTCAACGGCACCTGCCATCCGGCTTTGGCCAGTTATGAGCAGGGTTACGTCAAGGAAGGGGTGGGTGCGGGGGGGCTCGCGCTGCTCTGGGAGTGGAGCGGTCGCGATCCGGAAGCCCTCTCACGCCTCTGCAGCCTGGCCTGTGAGAGGTTGTTGGCCCCTCACGGGCCGCGGGGCGTGGAGCGTCTAGCGTCGAGCCATGGCTGAGGGGCGACTGTCGCGGCGAGCGCTGCTCGAGATCGGCTGGGCAGCTTCCCTGGCCTTGGTGTCGGGTTGCTCCCGATCGGGTCCCCGCCTGGCCGCGCGTCGGGGAGATCTTCCCAGTCGCTGGGTTCGTCGCTTGCCGAGCGATTGGCAGCTGCGCTGGCAGGAGGGGGCGAGCCAGGTGGGGCAATCCGTGACCGCCCCCCTCAACGCCCGTCCCGCCCTGGTCCAGCTCCCTGACGGCTGGGCCACCGCCCTCCCCCCCCAGGCATGGGCGCCATTGAACGCGGCTGCCCCCCTGCGCCGCCTTGCGCCCCGCGCGGCAGCGGCGAGCCGCCTCTTCAGCGGGCCGGAGGCGCTCCCACTGGCCTTCCCCTGGAGTTTCAATCCCTGGGTGCTGGTGCTTCGCGACAGGCCGGATCTGGCCCGACGGGCCTCCCTTGGCTGGGACCTTTTGCTGGAGGGAAGTTTGGCGGGAAAGGTGGTGCTGCCCTCCAGCGCGCGGGTGGTGTTGGAGCTGGTGCGGGGCGACCGGGAACGGCTGTGTCGGCTCCGCCGGCAGGCTCTGGCCCTGGATGACCGCCAGGGGATTCAGCTGCTGCTGAGTGGCCCGGCTCAAGCGGCCGTGCTGCCCCGGCAGCAGGTGGTGCCTTTGCTTCGCCGCGATCCTCGCCTGACGGTCCTCCTGCCAGAGGAGGGCGCCCCGTCCTCCTGGTCGTTGCTTCTGCGGCCGGCGGGAACCGATGAGGCCGCGCCTGAGGCGTGGCTGGAGTCTGTCCTCCAACCGCCTCTTCTTGGCCAGGTGCTTGCCGCCGGCTGGGTTCCCCCCTTGCCCCGCGCAGTCCTGTCCGCAGCCCTGGAGGGTTTCCCACCGGCGTTGGCGCAGCTGCTGCTTCCTCAGGAGGCAGTGTTGGAGCGTTGCCGCGACCTGCCGCCTCTGGAGCCGGATCAACGTCGTCGTCTTCAAAACCTTTGGGACGGCACCACGCCCTGCCAGCCCCGGGCTTAACCCCAGAGTCGTCGCCGGGGAGGGGCCGCCAGCCGCCGGTGGCCGTCGGCCAGGAGGTCGGGAATCGGCAGGTGCAGCGGGCAGCGGGGCAGGCAGTCGCCGCAGCGCTGACAGGCTCGGCCATCCACCTGCTCCCACCAATGACCGGCTTGCCCGATCAAGCTGTAGCGCTCGCGGGCAAAGGCCTCCATGCCGTGGCCGATGGCCAGCTGTCGCAGCCGCAGCAGGCTCGGAATCGGCACCAGGTGCGGGCAAGGCAGGCAGGCTTGGCATTGCCCGCACCAGGTGTCTCCCACACGCTCCCGGGCGCGGATTTGAAGGCGCTCCAAAGCTGCCTCCTCCTCGGGGCTCAATGGTTCATCGCGGCTCGCGAGCGATTCCGCCAGGGCGAGATCGGCGGGACGGGACGCCCCGACGGTGAGGGTGCTGATGCCACGGGCGAGCAGGAAGCGATAGGCCAGGGCGAGGGGCTCCCATGGAGCGCAGTCGTCCCGCAGCACGGGGGGGGGATCTTGAAGGCGACCCCCTTTGTCCGCCGGCGAGATGGCCATCACCCCCATTCCGGCAGCAAGGGCCTGGGCCGCCAGGGGGAGACGGCTGGGGTCGAAGAGGTGAAGATGAAGGCTGCAGAACTGAAAGTGCCCGCTCTCCAGGGCTGCGGTGATCAGTGTGTTGGATCCGTGGCTGCTGAAGCCCATCTGCCCCACCACACCTTCGCCGAGGGCCCGCTTTCGCAGTTCGGCCCCGGGACCCCGTAGGGCCCAGTCCAGATGGTCAGTGGTGTTCAGGCCATGGATGGCCAGATTGTCGAGTCGTTGCAACCCCAAGCGCTGAAGGCTGCCGCAAAGTTGTCTCCAGGCCTCTGCGGCATCGGACGTGGGGAGGATTTTGCTGGTGATCACCAGCGCCGCCCTTGTGGAAGGTTGCTCGCGATCCAAGGCGCCAAGGGCGGTGCCGAGGTAGCGCTCCGCCGGTCCATAGGAGGGCGCTGTTTCGATGTGGTTGATGCCCGCAGCCACGGCGCGGCGCAGAGTGGCGTCAAGAGCCTCCGGACTCTCGAGGGCCCGCATCGTTCCGAGAGTGAACAACGACACCGGCGGGCCGCCGGCGCCGAAGGGGCGTCTTGCCGGGCGGCGGGCGGGCCGTCCGTCGTGATCAGGGAGTGGGTTCGCCATCGTCTGGCCCGCCGGCAGCGCCTTCGGGGGAGTCCTCCTCCCCTCCCTCCCCTGTCGGGGCATCCGGGGAGGCTGAGGCCGCTTCCGGGGCCGCCTTGTGAAGATGGCGAATCAGCTCTGCCGGGCTGGTTCGATCCAGGAAGCGGCGGAAATCCTCCTGATCCTCGGCATCCGCTTCGGCATCCACGGGGATGGATGCATCGGCCACCACCTCTTCCAGCATCCAGATGCCACTGCCGGTGCGCAAGGCCAGGGCGATGGCATCGCTGGGTCGGGCATCGAGATCGTTGCTCTCGCCGTTGGCGTGGACCAGTTTCAACACCGCGCGGAAGGTGTTGTCCTCGATGGCGTGGACGATGACCCGCTCCAGCCGCAGGTCCCCCATGGTGAGAATCTGCGCCATGAGGTCATGGCTGAGGGGCCGAGGTGGGCGCTCCCGATTGATGCCCGCCAGGATGTTTTGCGCTTGAGCCTGGTCGATCCAGATGGGCACCTGCCTGCGGCCGGAAGGATCGCGCAAGAGCACGATCGGGCTGCGGCTGGCGGCATCCAAGGCGATGCCAGCGACTTGCATTTCCACCATCGTCTGTCTGCTCCGTGAGGTGTTGGCTCCATGGGGGGCTGCGGGGTGGCCTCTCGCCAGCGATGGGCTGGCCGACGCGCGGGGGCGATGGAGGCCGCTGGGTTGGCGGCTGGGCTTGGGGTGGGTGGGTTGGGGAGTGGGCTCCTGGGTGCGTCAGGCTGATGTTTGATTATGGCCAGCCACCTGTCGCGTTCAGCCCGAAGGAATGTTCACCGGATTGGTTCAGGCCATGGGGCATTTGGAGCCCTGCCCCCATGGGGTGTGGGTCCGCGGCGACTTGCAGGGGTTGGGAGCGTTGGCTCTCGGGGACAGTGTCGCTGTGGATGGCGTCTGCCTCACCGTGGCGGAGTCGGCGGGGGACGGTCGGGGGTTCCGGGCGGATGTCAGCGAGGAAACCCTGTCCCGCACCACCCTTGGACGGCGGGCCGGGGCCCATGAGCTTGTCAACCTCGAATCAGCCCTGAGGCTCTCTGATCGCTTGGGGGGCCATCTGGTGAGTGGTCATGTGGATGGAACGGGCAGGGTGGTGGGAATCGATGTCCTGGCGTCCTCGTGGCAATTGACAGTGGCCTGGCAGGATCCAACCTTCGCCCGCTACGTGTGTGAGAAGGGCAGCATCGCCCTCGATGGCATCAGCCTCACCGTGGCGGGAATCCACGATGGCGAGGCCACATTTTCACTGGCCATCATTCCTCACACCTGGCAGAGCACCACCCTGCGTCAACGGCGGGTCGGGGATGTGGTGAATCTTGAGGTCGACCTGCTGGCGCGCTACACGGAACGGCTTTTGAGGCTTGGCGATTCTGCTCGGGCGAATCCTGCCGCAGTGTCGCTCACCAGGGATTGGCTCGCCGACCATGGCTGGTGACAAGGGGCCCCTGCGCTGTGGCTAGAACGCGATCGAGTGTTGCTGGCGAGGACGGATGACTTCTGATCACGCGAATCCCGGGGCTCCAGCCTCGGAGCGGTCCTTGGCGCGGCGCGAGCGGCATGGACCGCTCCGCACCACTGTGGTGGAGGCCGGGGTGATGCTGCTTCTGGGGGGGGCGGCGCTGATCTTTCCTCTGATGGCCTCCCTTTGGCTGACCTGGGTGGTGTCGGTGGTCTTTCTGGTGGCGGGCCTGGTCACGGCGATCACAACTTGGGCACGTGCCCGCCGGCTGAGCCGGCTCCACGCGTTTTGGCGGTTTCTGCTGGCCAGCTTGCTCGTGTTGGCCGGACTTTGGATGGGTGTTCAGCTGCTGTCGGGAGCAACCGGGGCAACCCGCCAAGCGACCTCCCTGGCTCGGGTTGCCGGTCTGGTGTTTGTCCTCGAGGGATGTGCAGGCTGTTCATTCGCCCTGAATCACCGCCACATCCCTCGTTGGGGATGGGGATTGGCCAACGGGGTGGTGACCTTGACCTTGGGCGCCGTGCTTCTCTCTCTGAACGCCTCCCAGCTGCCTTGGCTCCTGGGCACGCTTGTGGGGGTGAGCTTCCTGTTCAGCGGTTTGGATCTGCTCTTGTTTGGCACCCGCTTCCACCAAGATCCCGGCCATGGCCAAACCTGAGGGAGAGCTGGGCAACCTGGTCACCACTTCGAGCTCATTGACTCCCGGGCGAGCGGGTCACCTCTTGCGGCGGTGGAACCACTCGGCTGATCCTCCCTTGGTTGCGGGGAGCCTTGATACCGGGAAGCCTTGAGGCCGGGGAGCTTTGAGAGAAGGGAGGGCAAGAGACAAGGGAGGGCAAGGAGTTCTTGGCCTTCAGGGACGGGATCAATTCTGTTTGTTCTCGTTGTTCTCGGCTTCCAGTGGAAGCAACCAAATGGAACCTGTTTCCTTGTGGATTTCAATGCGGAATTCCTGCCCCGGTTCCAGTCCCATCCGTCTGGTGTAGGCCTGGCCAATCAAGAGGTTTCCATTGCCATGGACTCGCGTGCGAAAGTCGGCATGGCGCCCCCGGCTGATGCCCCCCGCCAGGTTGCTGGAGGGGAGGGTGTATCCCTTGGCAAGCACGAGGGCGCGATAGAAACTCTTCTTCAACACCCGCCCACTGGGACCGACGTAGCCGCAGGCACGCGCAATCTGATCCTCAGGCCGGTTGCTCAAGGAGCGAGCTCTGTCCAGAAGCTCCTTGCCCTCCAGAGGAGCCGAAAGCTGCTGCCCGTGGAGATCAGGGGATGTGCTGGATAACGGGTGGCCCGCAGTCATGGGGGCTGGTCCTTTGTTTGCAGCCATTGGCCTGCTGATGTTCCTGATTTGATTTTGCCTTCGCGAGGTGCATTTCGCAAGGAATGGAGCCGGGAGATGACTCAGTCTTGTTTACAAGAGATACAAAAGTCCGTAGAGCACCACCCAAATGCCGTCCACAAAATGCCAGTACAGTTCAGCCGCTTCCAACCCAAAGGGTGAGCTGGCAGAGACTTTGCCGCTGGATCCCACTTGAGAGAGAACGACAAGAATGCAGATCACTCCCAAGGTGACGTGCAAACCGTGAAAACCGGTGAGCGCATAGAAGGTGCTGGCAAAAAGATTTTCGGTCAGGCCAAAGGGCAAGTGAAAATATTCGAACATTTGGCCTGCCAAAAAGGCAATCCCAAGGCCAGCAGATACCCCCAGCCAAAGCCGACAATCGTTGACCCGAGATGTGAGCAGAGCTCGTCCGGCGCGGTGAAAGGTGAAGCTGCTGATGATCAACAATGCTGTGTTGATGCTGGGAAGCAGAAGCTCAAGCTCATAGTTGGAGCCGCTCGGCAAGGGATTCACGGCCCGAAACGTGAGATAGGCAGCAAAGAAACCAGCAAAGGTCATGCCATCCGCCACGAGGAAGGTGGCCAAACCAAACAAGCGGGCATCCGCGTGTGCCTCACCACCCCCATGCCCCCCTGACTCCATGGGGTGGTGGACCGTTGAATCGCTAGGGGTGGTTGTGGCCAGGGTATCCATGGGAAGAGAGGGTGATTGGTGTGGCCTGGGGGCTCAGGGTCAAGACCAGAGATCCTTTCCAGTGACTTGATCGGTGGTTAATTTGGAAACATTGTGGCCATAGCCATAGGGATGGGTCACCAGAGGAGCCTCTCCTTTCCAGTTCTCAACGGGAGGAGGTGAGGTGGTCAACCACTCGGGGGTAAGCGCATTCCAGGGATTATCTCCAGCCACATCTCCCTGGACAAAGCTGCGAACCACATTGATTAAAAAGGGCAAAGTGCTAATTGCCATAAGCAAAGCGCCCACACTGCTCAGCTGATTAAGGGTGGTGAACATTGGATCGTATTCGGCGACGCGTCGCGGCATGCCATTGAGACCAAGCCAATGCTGAGGGGCAAAACAAAGATTAAAGCCTATGAAAGTAAGGAGAAAGTGAATCTTGCCCAAATTTTCATCCAACATCCTTCCTGTGAACTTTGGATACCAGTGATAAATGGCGCTGAAGATCACAAAGACAGTGCCGCCATAGACAATGTAATGAAAATGGCCAACCACGAAGTAAGTGTCGTGAACGTGGATATCGAAAGGCACTTGTGCTAGCGCCACTCCAGTGATACCACCAAAGACAAAATTAATAATGAATGCGCAAGAGAAAAGTATAGCGCTGTTGAGAGCTATTTTCCCTCCCCACAGGGTCGCCAACCAGTTGAAAAACTTGATTCCTGTTGGAACGGCGATGAAAGCGGTTGCGATCGTGAAAAAGAGGCGCATCCAAGGTGGCGTTCCACTGGTGAACATGTGGTGTGCCCAGACAATGAGGCCAAGAAAAACAATGGCCATGATGGAATAGACCATTGTGCTGTAACCAAACAAAGGCTTGCGAGCATGCACGGGGAGAATTTCACTGACCAACCCAAAAGCTGGCAAGACCATGATATAAACAGCGGGGTGGGAGTAAAACCAAAAAAGGTGTTGATAGACCACCACATTGCCCCCCAGTGTTGGATTGAAGAATCCCGTGTGAGCAACGATGTCGAAACTCAGGAGAAGTAAAGTGCCCGCCAAGACAGGGGTGGACAAAACAGCAAGAATGCTGGTTCCCAACATGGCCCAGCAATACATCGGCAACTGCATCAGTTTCAAGCCGGGCCGCCGAAGTTTGAGGATGGTGGCAATGAAATTGATGGCACCAAAAATGGAGCTTCCCCCAAGCAGCAACACGCTGATGATCCAAACCACTTGAGCCGTGGCCGGCGTTGTTAGGCTGAGGGGTGGATAGGCGGTCCAACCGGATTGGGCCGACCCTGTGATGAAATGGCTTGCGATGAGAAGGAGTCCAGCGGGGGGGATCATCCAAAAAGCAACAGCGTTTAACCTCGGGAAAGCCATATCCCTTGCTCCAACATAAAAGGGGATCAAATAATTGCCGAATCCTCCGTTGACCACGGGAACAATCCAAAGGAAAATCATGATGGTCCCATGGAGTGTCAAGACTTCGTTGTAGGTTTCTCTGCTGACAAAATCTGACATCGGGCTCGCAAGCTCAGTGCGGATGACACCTGCTAATGCACCGCCGATTAAATAGAAAAGAAAGCCTGTAATAATGTATTGAAGACCGATGACCTTATGGTCGAGGCTAAAGCTGAAATATCTCAGCCAGCCCTGAGGCTGAAGACGACTTGTTGGTGGTTGAGGAACAGTGATGTCCTGAGGCGTGGCGAGTGTCATGGGTCAGGCCAGTGAATTGATGTCAAGTTGGGCAATAGAAGTGGCAGGCGCAGGAACGGGACTGTTTTTGAGAAGCCAGGCTTCGAAGTCAGAGGGATCATGCACAACAACGGAAGAACGCATGCCCCCGTGATAAGGTCCGCATAGCTCGGCGCAAACGATCGGGTAGGTTCCTGGACGTGTGGCCGTAAACGTAAGAATGGTCTGCTGACCAGGGATCACATCCTGCTTCAGGCGAAATTGAGGAACCCAGAAGGCGTGAATCACATCATTGGCCTTCATTCGCAACTCGACAGATTGATTGGCTGGTATGTGTAGTTCACCACTGGTTATATTTGCTTCAGGATAATGGAAGATGAAGGCAAACTGTAGGGCTGTAAGATCCACGGGAAGAACATTTTCTCCCGTAGAGACACCGATCCCACCCCACACCCTTGGTTCGGAAGTGTTGGAACCATTGGTTGCTTGAACTGTTGAGGATGTCTCCATCATGGCTGCGTGGGCCATGGCGCTGTGGTCATTGAGGGGCGTCATCCCGCCCATTCGGTCATAGATGTCGTAGCTGTAAATCCCGATAAAAAGAACCACAATGGCAGGTATGGCCGTCCAAACAATTTCCAGCGGTAAATTGCCTTCGATCGGATCTCCATCGCTCATATCTCCTGCACGACGCCGAAAACGCACAAGACTGAACAACAGCAAACCCAGAATGCCGATGAACAGGATACTGCCAATGATGAAAAGAACCTTAAATAGTTCGTCATAGACAGGGGCGTTGAGGCTGGCGTCCAAGGGGAGCAAGGAGACGTTCTGGCCCAGCCAAAGGCCAGCCAGCACGAGTGCCATGCCCACCAGAAAGGTGATCAAGGAGGAGGGAATCGGCATGACCTGAGGATTCAGGGTGGAAGATCTGTGGGGGGGATGCAGACCTGTGTCACAAAAAGACAGAAGGCCCGAATCCAAGAGCGTAAGAAAGCTGACGAGCCAACCGTGATGACTGCGTTGATTCCGCAGCTTTTAACACTGAATTTAACAATGAACTCCAGTTTTTTCAAATCCTCCTGGGATGTTCGCAATCCCTGATCTGAAAAACCTCGTTACCATGACCCAACGCGCCGTAGGGACACCCTTGCCGCTTGCTGCATTCCTCAAGGTTCTCACCTCCCATCTTGTGGTCGCATTGACCGCTCTTGTGGTGATCGGGGGGGCAACGCGGGTCATGGAGGCAGGCCTCGCCTGCCCCGATTGGCCGCTTTGTTACGGGGTCCTGCTGCCAGGACGACAGATGAATGCACAGGTCTTCTTGGAATGGTTTCATCGTTTGGATGCCTTTTTGGTCGGTTTGGCCCTCGTCGTCCTTCTGGTGGCGAGTGTTTGGGGACGATCTTGGTTGCCTGGCTGGCTTCCCTGGATGTCCATCCTGGCCGTTGGTTTGGTGGCGCTTCAGGGACTCCTCGGCGCCCTCACGGTGACCCGTCTCCTTGCCGCTCCCACGGTCACGGCCCATCTGGGGACGGCCCTCCTGCTCCTTTTTCTCATCAGTGGTCTCGATCAGGGTCTGAAGGCGGTCCTGTCCCGACCAACCCCGCTTTGGTTTGCCCTTCTGCCCTTGCTTCCCGCCACCCTTGTCTTTGTCCAGTGTGTCCTGGGTGGAGCGATGGCGAGCCAATGGGCGGTTGACCATTGTTTTTCTGCGGGCAGTCAGTGCGAATGGGTTTTTCGTCATCGTCTGCTGGCCGTTCCAGCCGCTCTCACCGTGGTCGCCTTGGCGGCTGTTCACCTTGTGTCTCCCTTGGCAGACTCCTTTACGCGAACTCTCTCTTCCGCCGCAGCCTTTCTGGTTGGCCTCCAACTCGTCCTGGGCATGCTCACTTTGCGGGCCCAGCTCCAACTGCCCTGGCTCACCATCGGACATCAACTCCTGGCGGCCTTGCTTGTGGCCGTTCTGGGTGCCCTGACGGGACGCAGCCTGATGGGCCTCTCTCGCCGATCCTCACTGCCGTCTCTGAAGGTGACTTGTGGCTAGCAGCTCAATCTCACGCTCCGTTACCTTGCCTGCTTGGCTCGAAGTGGCCAAGCCAAGGTTGATCCCTCTTCTTTTGGCTACCACCCTCGGTGGCATGGCCCTCTCCGCCGGCTGGCCTTTGGATGGGTGGAAATTGCTTTGCACCTTGCTGGGCGGTGCCATGGCCTCCGCAGGAGCTGGAGTGTTGAACTGTCTCTGGGAAGAGGAGCTCGACCGCCGCATGCTCCGCACCAGCAAGCGCGCCATCCCCTCCGGACGCTTGGCCCAGCAGCAGGCTTTTGCCCTCGCCATTGCCCTCACCCTGGGTTCTGTGCTGGTTTTGGTGCGTGGAGTCAATGCGCTGGCAGCCTCTCTGGCTCTTTTCGGCCTTTGCAGCTATGTGCTCCTCTACACCGCTTTCCTCAAGCCACGCACCTCTCTGAACATTGTCATTGGCGGCGTTGCCGGCGCCATCCCACCCCTGGTGGGAGCTGCGGCGGCAGGATCTCTTGGGTGGCCCTGCTGGTGGCTGTTCACCCTTGTGCTCCTCTGGACACCGGCCCATTTTTGGGCGCTCTCCTTGCTGCTTCGCGAGGATTATCGCCAGGCAGGAATTCCGATGCTTCCAGTGGTGAGGGGCGTGGTTCCCACGACAAAAGCCATTGGTCGCTACAGCGCCGCCACTGCTGTGTTGAGCCTTCTTGGAGTCTTTGCGCTGCCCACGGGAGGCTGGCTTTATGGGCTCCTGGTCCTGCCCTTCAACGGACGCTTGCTGCAGCTCTCTGGACAATTGCTTCATCGACCGGAAGATCCCGTTTGTGCGCGCAATCTTTTTCGTTGGTCTATTTTCTATTTATTCGGCATTTGTCTTCTCCTTCTCATCAGTCGCACCCCCCAAGCCGCGCTCCTCGATTGGACTGGGATGACGGTTCTCCTCCATCTGCCTGGTCCTACCACTGCCTAGATTGCTTTCCTCCTTAACGCGCTGGAGAAGCTCGTCTTGATAGAGCTCCACCACCTCAGCAAGAGCTTTGGAGGGACCCGCAAAGCGTCACGGGTTCAGGCGCTCGACGACCTGAACCTGAAGGTGCCCGGCGGCTGTCTCTACGGGCTTCTTGGTCCCAATGGAGCCGGAAAGACAACGGCTTTGAGAATCCTCTGCACGCTTCTGGCTCCAGACGAAGGGGAGGTCAGGGTCGCTGGTTTTGACGCCCTGGCAGACCCTCGCGGCGTCCGTCGTCTTCTTGGTTATGTCGCGCAGGAGGTGGCCATTGACAAAATCCTCACGGGTCGGGAGCTTCTTTGGTTGCAAGGGAACCTGTACCACTTGTCTGACCAGCTGATCGAAGAGCGCCTGGCTGAGCTGATCATGCTTCTTGGTCTCGACGATTGGATCGATCGTCGCTGTGGCACCTACTCTGGAGGGATGCGCCGCCGGCTTGATCTGGCAGCGGGCCTGCTCCATCGTCCTTCCGTGCTGGTGTTGGACGAGCCCACCGTTGGATTGGACATCGAGAGTCGCAATGCCATCTGGCGTGTGTTGCGGAAACTGCGCGACGATGGGGTGACGATCCTCCTCAGCAGTCACTACCTGGAAGAGGTGGATGCTCTTGCGGATCGCTTGGCGATCGTTGAAGCGGGTCGTGTCATTGCTGAAGGTTCACCTGAGGATTTGAAGCATTCTCTGGGCGGAGATCGTGTCACTTTGCGGGTGAGAGAATTCAGTGATGGAGTCGAGGCGGAGAGGGTACGGGATCTGCTCGGCAAGTGTCAGGGAGTGCGTCAAGTCGTGGTGAACCAAGCCCAAGGTTATTCTCTCAATCTCGTTGTCGAGAACGAGGGCGTTGTGTCTGCAATTCGTGAGGCAATGGCTGAAGCGGCCTTGCCAGTCTTTGCGCTTGCGCTGAGTCGGCCGAGCCTGGATGATGTTTATCTGCAGGCTACGGGACGCACCTTGATGGACGCTGAGCTTGCGGTTGCCGGTCAGCGGGATCCGAAACTGGAACGCAAGCAACAGATGCGCTAAAGAGCACTGTTTCTACCAACCACTCGCCAAACGCACCGATTTTCTGAGGACCATGACCAGCGCCACCCCCGGCTTGAACACTCTGCCAGCGGACGACCCGCCCTCCTCCGCCATGGCGGAAATTCTTCAGGAAACTCTTGCCCTGACGCGGCGGCTGTTCATCCAATTGCAACGGCGACCCTCCACGCTGGTGGCCGGTGTCTTGCAGCCATTGATCTGGTTGCTGCTGTTCGGCGCACTCTTTGCCAATGCGCCAACTGGTTTTCTGCCTGGAGGTGAGAGTTATGGCCACTTTTTTGGCGCTGGTGTCATTGTGTTCACGGCATTTAGCGCGGCTTTGAATGCTGGATTGCCAGTAATGTTTGATCGGGAATTTGGATTTCTCAATCGTTTACTGGTGGCTCCTTTGCGCTCGAGGAGTTCCATTGTCTATGCTTCGGTTCTCTATATTTCTTCCCTCAGTCTCGTCCAAAGCGTCGCTATTATTATTGCCGCTGCCTTTCTGGGTTACGGCTGGCCAGGTCTGATGGGACTTCTTATTGTTTTGTTGACGTTGGGTCTCCTCGTTTTTTCTGTCACGGCCTTGAGTCTGGGACTCGCCTTTGCTTTGCCTGGCCACATTGAGATGATTGCGGCGATATTTGTTGTCAATTTGCCCCTTCTGTTTGCCAGCACCGCCCTCGCGCCACTGTCGTTCATGCCCTCCTGGCTCGCCTGGCTGGCTGCTGTGAATCCGCTGACCTTTGCCATCGAACCCATTCGTGCGCTTTACAACGGCAAGACGTCCCTCTCCGAGGTGGTTCTGCAAGCTCCTTACGGAGATCTGACAGGGTATGCGTGTCTCGCGATCCTCTTCGCCCTGACGGTGACCCTCTTCCTGCTCGTTCGTCCCTTGCTTGATCGCAAATTGCAGTGATCTCCGCGTTCTCTCTCTAACCTGTCGTGTCCTCCTCTTCCAACTCGTCCCCAGCTTCCGATTGGCCTGCTTCGCTTCTTGAGGCGATACAGGACCGCGATGTCGCCAAGGCCATCCCCCTTGCCCAGAGATGCGTGCATCGCCGTGGCATGGCCACCTTGGAAACGCTGCTGGATCGTGCCGACGCCGCCGCTGGAACGGAAGGAGAAGCTCGCGCCTGGTTGCTTCCTCTGTTGCAGCGGGCGCAACACTCACCTCCAGCCCTGTCTCCTCGCCAGCCAGGCGGTCACGATTCAGCGGCACCCGTTCCACCAGCTGCCGACTGTCCCACCGTTGAGACACCACCAGGCTCCGTGTCCTTTCAACCCGTCTCGGAGGAGGCGGAATCCACTCCTGCGGATCTGGACTTCCCTTCCATCAACCCGGAAGGGACCGAGGCACAGCCCTGTCCGTCCTCCCCTGCGGCGGTTGCGCCTCAGGCCCCCATCTCCTCTCCGTTGCCCCTGGCCACCTTTGAGAACCCCGCCTGGCCACCGCCTGCCATCCCAACGGCCCTGGACCAGGCGTTTGGCCCGCTCGAAATCGCCTTTCCCCCGCTACCAGCCACCGAACCCGGGCGGAGTGCTCCTTCGGTGGACCCTCTCCCAGCCCCCCCCCCTCTGCGCCACTCCTTTCCATTGCAAGAGCCTCGCCAAGGGCGATCGGCTGACTTCGCGCAGCCGACCACGAATCGCCTCGAACCTCAGTCCGGTCCCCCGGCCTTGTCCAGCTCCAGCCAGCCTTTGGCGTCGCAGGACTCCGCAGAACAATGTGTCCCGTCAGACCCGACGACCATTTCGCCTCCTGCGGACCCCTCCCACGCTTCGTTTCAGACTGTTTCCCAGCCTTCTGAGACAATCGATCGAACCCCTTCCTCTGAGGGTGTGCCGTCTGGCCACGCGGAGCCGAACGTTTCACCGGCGGCAAATCCATCCTCTTCTCTGCCAGCCCACCGTCGGTTGAGCGACGTCTCTCCACACGACGCCGCGCCAGTGCCCACATTTCATGTGGAGGCCAAGGAGCAAAAGTCTGGAGAACCCTTGGCCCCGACTGAAAGATCGCTGGAGGCCTGGCGCGTCTGGCTTCCTGGCCCCTTCCGTTCTCGCCCTCGCAAGTAGCCCAGCCATGGTGTTGCCAGATTGGTCTGACTTGAGAGGTTCCTTGATTGTCTCCGTGCAGGCGCCGGAGGGCTCTCCCCTGAGGCAACCGCTTGCCATTGCCGCCATGGCTGAGGCCTGTCTGGCGAACGGAGCCGCTGGAGTCCGGCTGGAAAGTCCGGAACACATCACGGCGGTTCGTCGGCGTTGCCCAAAGGCCTTGATCGTCGGGTTGTGGAAATGCTCTTGGCCGGACAGCTCCGTCTACATCACCCCACGTTGGCAGGAGATTACCGCTGTATGGGGAGCGGGGGCAGATGTGGTGGCCCTTGATGCCACCGATCGTGTCAGGCCCGATGGGCAACGCCTGGAGGAGTTGGTGCGTCAAGCCCGAGACGCGCTGGGGGTGCCACTGATGGCGGATGTGGACAGCTTGGAGGCGGGTCAGCGTGCGGCCGAGCTGGGATGTGCCTGGGTCGGAACCACACTGTTTGGTTACACCGAGGCCACACGAGACAAGGCCCCGCCGGCTTTCGAGCTGTTGACCCATCTGCGTGAGGTCCTCCCGCCTTCTGTTCCCGTGGTTTGTGAGGGGGGAATCTCCTCTCCCGATCAGGCCATGGAGGCTCTGCGCCGCGGAGCGGATTTTGTGGTTGTGGGAACGGCGATCACAGGCGTTGATGCCTTGGTCGCCCGATATGTAACGAGCATGAAAAGCGGATCGCAAATCTTTCTATAACCTGTGACACGTTGGTCCCGTTCGGGAGCACCATGAGAGGTGTGATCTTGGAGGGTGAACGGACCCATGAGCTTGCCAGGTTTTTTCCGCTGTGAGCGTCCTGGCCAGGTCTTTGGAGCTGGCCAGGCGCCTCTTTTGGGGGTGGCTCTTGTCGCGGCGGCCACGCTGCCGCTTCATCCCGGGCATCTAGCCCAGCTGGAAGCGCTCAACCGGGAGTTGGGCAAATTGTGTGGAGGCCATCCGCCCCGGCAGGCGCTCACCGTCTGTCGGCTCCACGCCAAATTGGTGGGAGCCCGTTAGGTCCTCGTCTCACATCATTCCCATACCGGGCATTCCCATCCCGCCCATGCCGCCCATGCCGGGCATTCCCATCCCGCCGCCCATGCCTCCCATTCCATCTCCCCCGCCGGGCGCGCTGGGGGGCTCAGGACGGTCCGCGATGATGACTTCTGTCGTCAGGATGAGCGAGGCGATGGAAACGGCGTCCTGCAAAGCCAAGCGCACCACTTTCGCAGGATCCAAAATGCCCGCGTCAAGCAGGTCTTCATAGGCCCCTGTCAGGGCATTGAACCCTTTCCTTTGGCGACGGATCTCTGCGAGAACCACATCTCCGTTCGCCCCGGCATTGCTGGCGATCTGTCGCAGGGGTTCTTTGAGGGCTTTCTGGATCAAGCGCACTCCGGTGATCCGGTCTCCCTGCAAAGAACAGGCCAATTCCTCCAAATCATCCGCCAGATCAAGGAGCACCGTGCCGCCCCCGGGAATGATTCCCTCTTCCACTGCGGCCCGGGTGGCATTCAACGCATCTTCAATCCTTAGTTTGCGGTTGCGAAGTTCCGTTTCGGTGGGTGCGCCCACCTTGATCACAGCAACACCACCGGCCAGCTTCGCAATCCGTTCCGATAATTTCTCCCGGTCATAGCTGGAGTCGGTGTTGTCCAACTCCCTGCGGATGGTGGCGATCCGCTGGGCGATGGCAGGACGCCGGTCCGGCTGGGCCAGGATGGTGGTTTGGTCTTTGCCGATGGTGATGCGCTCGGCCTGGCCCAAATCCTCCAGATTCACTTTGGCCAAGCTCATCGCGCGGTCCTCACTGATCACTGTGCCTCCGGTGAGCACTGCGATGTCTTCCAGCATGGCTTTGCGACGGTCGCCAAAGCCCGGCGCTCGGACCGCTGCGGCTTGCAGAACACCGCGCGTTTTGTTGACCACCAGGGTGGCCAGCGCTTCCCCCTCCACCTCCTCAGCCAGGATGACCACCGGTCTGCCGCTGCGGGATACCGCTTCAAGCACAGGGACCAGATCCTGCACACTGTTGATCTTGCGATCCGTCAGCAATAAAAAAGGACGCTCGAAGATGCATTCGCGGCGATCTTGATCCGTGATGAAATAGGGCGAGCTGTAGCCCCGATCAAAAGCCATCCCCTCGGTGACCTCCACTTCTGTGGTCAAGGACTTGGATTCCTCCACCGTGATCACGCCATCGGTGCTCACTTTCTCCATGGCTGACGCGATCATTCGACCCACTTCCTCGTCGTTCCCGGCACTCACGGTGGCCACCTGTCGAATTCCTTCCCCTTCCACAGGGGTGCTGCGGCGGGCGATCCCCTCCACTGCTCGTGCAACGGCCAGTTCCATCCCGCGGCGCAGCTCGATCGGGTTGCAGCCAGCGGCAACGTTGCGCAGACCTTCTCGCACCATGGCCTGAGCCAACACTGTGGCAGTGGTGGTGCCGTCTCCAGCGGTGTCCTTGGTTTTTGAGGCCACCTGCTGCATCAGCTTGGCGCCCAGGTTCTCAAAGGGATCCTCCAGCTCGATCTCCTTGGCGATGGTGACACCGTCATTGACGATGTCGGGAGCGCCAAATTTCTTTTCCAGAACCACATTGCGGCCCTTGGGGCCGATGGTGACCCGCACCGCCTCTGCCAGGGCATTGACTCCCCGTTCCAGGGAATCTCTGGAGGCGTCGGAGAACTGGATCAGCTTGGCCATGGGAACAGCGATTGACAGACTGGCTCATCTTCCAGGCTCCCACATGGATGGACGGCCCGCAGCAGGCCGTGTCTCCAGATCCGCAACCGAACCCATTTCAAGACTCTGAGCCGCCACTGGGTCGGTAAGGTCAAACGATTCTGGTGGCCCTGTGCGAATCCATGGAGGAGATCCTCCAGAACACGTTGGAGGGGGCTGCTGACCGTGCTCTCTCCCCCCCCGGGGGTGCTGATGGAATGGTCTTTCTGCTCATCGCCTCCCTGGGGCTGGTGATGGCCCTCGTCTACGTGCCCATTCGCTTGTTTCTCACCATCACCGCGCGCAGCCGTCGTCTGCGGCTGCTGCAACGGATTCGCCGTCTGCGGGAAAGCTTGGGGAAACCCTTGGATCCTTCTGCCACCCCCGAGGCTCAGGACGAATCGGCGGGGCAGACCACCTCCTGACGCAGCGGCTGCCGCCCGGAGCCGGTCGGCTCAGCGCATCACCAGTCCGCCATCCACTTGGAGCACCTGGCCAGTGATGTAGGCGGCAGCTGGGTCGGCGGCAAGAAAACGCACCACGCCAGCCACTTCCAGGGCCGTTCCCATTCGCCCGAGAGGAATGGCTCGGAGGATGGGTTCAGCATCGAGACCGGCTGTCATTTCACTTTCAATGAAGCCGGGCGCCACGGCGTTGACAGTGACACCACGGCTGGCAAATTCCGCCGCGTTGCTGCGGGTGAGCCCGATCAGCCCAGCCTTGGCGGCGCTGTAGTTGGCTTGACCAGGATTGCCCATCAAAGCCACCACGGAGGTGATGTTGATGATCCGTCCGCCACGGGCTTTCAGCATCAGCTTGCTCACTGCCCTTGTTGTGAAAAAGCAGCCGCTGAGATTCAGGCCGATCACGCTCTGCCAGTCGGCTGTTTTCATGCGCATCAACAGGCCATCGCGAGTGATGCCCGCGTTGTTCACCAACACATCGATTCGCCCGTGCCGAGCCACGATCTCCCGCACCATGTCCTCCACTTCGCTCTCCTCAGCCACGTCGGCGCGATGGGCCCGGGCCTGGCCACCGGCGGCCTCAATGGCCCGCACCACCTCGGAGGCGGCTTCATCGGAACGGGCGTAGTTGACCACCACCTCAGCCCCCGCGGCAGCCAACTCGAGAGCGATGGCCCGGCCAATGCCTCGGCTGGCGCCCGTCACAAGCGCCACGCGTCCCTCCAGGGAGGCGGCGGGCTGGCCACTGGCGAGTGGCGCGGGGGTGGTCATGGGGGACGGGGGCGACTGCGGCGGCGATCGTATGCCCGCGTCCTCCCGAGATCAGCCCGGCATGTGCTCCACGCTGACCACCGCATGGCCCAGAAGATCTTGAAAGAGGGCGAGTTGCTGCTTGCTCCCCAGCACCACCATCAGTTGGCCGGGGGCCAGCTTGGTCTCGCCTCCCGGGTTGGCGACCAGGGTGGGTGTGCCGCCATAACTGCTGCCTCGGTAGGTGTAAGGGTTGACCACGGCCGGAGCCGGCATGCGGATGGCCAGCACAAGGGCACCGGAGCGCCCTCGCAGGTCGAGTTCCGCGAGGGTTCGGCCATTGAGCGTTCCGAGTGCGGCGGGATCGTCGCTGAGTTGAAATTCCTCCACCTCACAGTCGGACCCCGCCAGCAGGTCCATGAAGTCGACCGCCAGCGGACGTGTGGCGGTGGCCGCCATGGTGCGCCCTCCCGCCACGTAGGGACTGACAACCTGATTGGCACCAGCCTGCCGCAATTTGCGCTCGGCTTCCTCGCTGTCGGAGCGTGCGATCAGCCGGCAGGAAGGGGCGATGGCTCGCGCGCTGAGCACCACGTAGACGTTGGCGGCGTCGTTGGGGAGGGCGGCCACCAGGCTGCGGCAGCGGTGGATCCCTGCCTCGATGAGGGTTTCATCCAGGGTGGCATCCGCCAGAAGGACAGGAAGACCCTTGGCTTCCGCAGCGTCACGCCGATCTGGATCCATCTCCACCACCAGCACCGGCGTTCCTTCTTGACTGAGTTGGGCCGCAATTTCACGGCCGATCCGGCCGTAACCGCAGAGAATGACGTGATTGTGCATCTGTCGCAGCCAGCGAAGCAGGCGACGCCGGTGGAGCTGTCGAAAGTAGCCTGATTCCGACAACCCGAGCAGATTTTGAATCGTGAGTTGAACCACAACCAGCCCCCCCACGATCGAGAAGACAGTGACCAAGCGTCCCCCCGTGCTCAGGGGCTCCACTTCGCCGTAGCCGATGGTGGGAATGGTGATGGCCACCATCCAGTAGCAATCTCCCCAATCCCAGCCCTCGGTCAGGCGATATCCCAGGGCGCTGGCATTCACCAAGACCACCAGCGCCGTCAGGGGGATCAGCCAGGGATGCCGCGTGCGGGACCGCGGGGGATTGCGACGCCGAGAGCCGGAGCGGATCGGAGGCCTTTTCCCCCAGAGCCGGAACGGGTCAGGCCAGGCCAAGGGCGTTCAGCACATCGGTGTCGTTCAGGCTGGCCAGGCCAGATGGGCTGGTCAGCCCACGCACACCGTCCCGTTGGGGAAGCGTCTCGCCATCGCGGCCAAGGGCCACCAGGGGAACGCCGCAGTAGAGGGCCAGCTCCTCGCTGATGGGATCGCTGGCCAGCACCACGTCGCTGGTGCCCACCTGGGCGGCCCGTTCGAGCATCCCCGCCGGTCTGGCGGGAGGCAGAAGCCGATGACGCAGTCCGGGAACCTTGGCGCGAATGGTCTCCGGCAGCTGGCACCAGCGCTCTTCGGGCCAATCTCCCGGGACGCCGGCGGGCACCAGCAGCAGCATTGGGCCCTCTCCCTTGGGAAGCGCTGCGGTAGCGGCGTCGAGGGCGGATTTCGGGAGGGCGAGGCGGAAGCGATTCGCGTCGAGGGGCACGCCGATCGGCTCGAGCCAGGCCGCCAGCGCTTGGCTGGGCCAACCACCAGCGTGCGGGCTGACACGCTCCGTGGCGGAAAATCCACCCGACGCAATGCGGGTGGGGATGTGGCTCATGGAGAGCATCAGGTCGACCTGTCGCCCACCGACCAGGTTGATGCACACCTGGAAATCTGGTTCGCGAACCGTTCCCAGCAGGTTGGCCCAATCCGCCAGGTTGGCATCGTTGAATGAAAAAGGAATCACCTTCTCCACGGCGGGCAGCAGGCTCCAGATCGGCGCCGCTGCCGCAGCGCAGGCCACCTGCACGCTGAAGCCAAGGGTGTCGGCCACCGCTGCCGCCGCAGGAAGGGCCTGCAGTTGTTGGAGGGCATCCCCGGGGATCAGGAACAGGGCGCGCATCGGCGGGAACCGGGTCTTGAAAACTGATTGTATGGAGCAGGTTCCGAACTGTCCGTCGTCCTGGAGATGCTGCATGCATTTGCTGATCGCCGCCGCTGGCAGCGGCCGCCGCATGGGCGCGCCAATGAACAAGCTCTTGTTGCCTGTGGCCGGTCGGCCCGTGCTGGCCTGGACCCTGGGAGCCGCACTGGCTTGCCCGGAGATCCGCTGGATCGGGGTGGTGGGCCAGCCCGAGGATGAAATGGCGATCCAGTCGATCCTCTTGGCGGCAGCGCCAGGGGAGCGGATCCACTGGATCGTTGGCGGTGCTACGCGCCAGGAGTCGGTTCGCCGCGGCCTGGCCGCCCTCCCCCCCGAGGCCGATGCCGTGCTGATTCATGACGGCGCCCGCTGCCTGGCCACTCCGGAACTCTTGAGCCGCTGTGCCCTGGCCCTCAAAGAGGCCATGGAGCTGGGGGCGGGCATCATCGCCGCCATGCCGGTCACCGACACCATCAAGCAGGTTGATCCCGAAGGCCGCATCACCGGCACACCGGACCGCCAAGGTCTCTGGGCTGCCCAGACACCCCAGGGGTTCGCGGTGCGGCAGCTGCGCGACGCGCATCGTCAGGCTCAAGACCAGGGGTGGAGCGTGACGGATGACGCCGCGCTCTACGAGCGCCTCGAGCTGCCGGTTCGGGTGTTGGAGGCCGAAGCCTCCAACATCAAACTCACCACGCCGTTTGATCTGTCAGTGGCCGAAGCGGTGCTGCGCGCCCGCCAGGCGGCGACCACCGCCAACTCTGGCGAGCCAGCGATCGAAGGTTTGGCTCCTCGCGTCCGGAGCCTCCCTGGAGCCGGCGCCGACAATGGCTGATCTTTGGCAAAACTGGTCGATCTGGGCGGTGGCCGCGGCTGTGCTGGCGGCGCTCACCTCCCTCCTGGCCAAGGTGGGCCTCGAAGGACTACCCAGCACCCTGGCCACCCTTCTGCGCACGCTGGTGGTGGGTGTGGCGGTCGCCGTGTTGGTGCTCTGGCGGGGGGAGCTGCTCCCCCTGTCCGCCTTGCCGCGTCGCAGCCTGCTCTTCCTCCTGCTCTCCGGCCTGGCCACGGCGGGATCCTGGCTTTGCTTTTTCCGCGCTCTCCAGCTGGGTCCGGTGGCTCGGGTGGCACCGATCGACAAGCTCAGCGTTGTGCTGGTGGCTGTGGGGGGGGTGATGTGGCTTGGGGAGAGCCTGAGCCCTGCGCAGTGGCTTGGCGTCGTGCTGATTGGCGTGGGGGCGGTGCTGGTGGCCTGGACGTGAGTTCTGGTTCGGGGAGGGTTGCGCGTCAGGCTGGCATCAAGTGTCAACCGCAGGACGCATGTCCCTTGCTCGCCCTCGCCGCCATGGCCTGACGCTGGCTCCTCTGCTGCCGCTTCTTTTGGGACTCGTCCTGGTCGTGGGAGCGCCCTCGCTCACCCCGGCAGCTCCCTCAGCGCCGATGGAGACCAGGTCCCAGGCCTGGATCACCCTGGATGGCCGTCGGGTGCTGGAGGTGCGGGTGGCCGCTGGCGCCCAAAACCCCCAGACGGTGGCGGCCCGAGGATCGCGCACGCTGGCTGAGCTGGCGGGCAACGAGAGCGTGGATCCCGACCAGCTGGTGCTGCGCGATGACCCGCCCTACGTCGTGGTGGGACTGCTGGGGCCGGAGGGACGTTTTCGTCCCCTGCTGGCTGTGGATGATCGGGCCGCCAGGGCGTTCAACCTCAGTCGGGAGCGACTGGCGGAGCAATACCGCGATCAGTTGCGGGGAGCCATCAAGCAATACCGAACCAGTCACAGCCTTGATTCCTGGTTGCAGGGCCTGGGCCTGGCCCTGGCGGTGCTGGTGACTTACCTGGTGTGGTGGCGGGTGCAGAGCAGCCTCAATCAACGCCTTGAGCGCTGGCTGAATCACCACATCCGCCGCAAGGGTCTCCGGCTGGGGGGAAGTCAGGTGCTCGACGCGGAGCAGCTGCGCGATGCCTTGCAGATGCTGCGGCGGCTGGCCCACGGCACGTTGCTCCTGTTCGCCAGTTGGCTGCTGATCCCTTTGCTCTTGGGCTTTTTCCCTCCCACCAAGGGCGTGGCGGAGGGGTTGCGGGGCTACATCCTCAGGGTGCTCAGCCAACTGCTGGATCAGGCCACCCACTCCCTGCCCAATCTCCTGGCGGTGCTCTTGATCCTGTATCTCACCCGCTTGGCCATGCAGGCCAGCGGCGCCTGGTTTGGCGCCATCGAGCGTGGCCGGCTGGCGTTCCCGGGCTTTTACCGGGAATGGGCTCGTCCCACCGGGCGTCTGGTCTCCGGGGCGCTCTTGATCGCGGGGGTGGTGACGGCCTATCCCTACATCCCGGGCTCCGGCAGCCGCGCCTTTCAAGGGGCGGGCCTCTTCGTAGGCCTCTTGGCAGCCCTGGGATCGAGTGCGGTTGCCGCGAATGTGATCAGCGGTCTGATGCTCATCTACACCCGGGCCTTTCGCGAGGGCGATCGGGTGGAGATCAATGGCGTGCAGGGCACGGTGCAGGATCGTGACCTTCTCGTGACGCGCATCGTCACCCCGCGGCGAGAGGTGGTGAGCCTGCCAAACGCTTCAGTGATCGCCTCGCCGATCATCAACTACAGCTTCAGCCGTCGCGAAGGGGCCCTCCCTGTGGCTCTGGCCACGACGGTCACCATTGGCTACGACGTTCCTTGGCGCCAAGTGCACGGCTTGTTGCTGGCGGCGGCCCGCTCCGTTTCGGGCATCGCAGCGGAACCACCCCCCTATGTTTTGCAAACCTCTTTGAACGATTTCCACATCAGCTATGAGCTGAATGTTTGTGTGCCCAAGGAATTGATCTACCGCGAGATCCGCACCGAGCTTCTGGGCGCCATTCAGGATCAATTCGCGGCGGCGGGTGTGGAGATCCTCTCCCCCGCTTATCACGCCATGCGCAATGGAAACCCAAGCACCGTGCCCGCTTGGCCGCCCCGCGATGCGCCTTGACGGCTATCCCCAACGGGCGTCCAGCTCCAGTCGCCCGTTCTCCCCATCCAGCCGAGCCCACACGCCCACCGGCAAAGCGGCGTTGCCCGGGGTGTGCCCCACCGGCAGGTTGGCCACCACAGGGATGCCGAGATCGGCGGTGCGCTCCCGCAGCACCTGTTCCGCGCTGAAGCGGGTCTCGCTGGATTCAGTGGCGCGATCGTCGTCGACGCAACCGCTGAAGGTGCCCAGCCCCACCCCTGCCAGTTCCTGCAGCGCCCCGCTGAGGCGCCAGTGGGTGAGCATTCGCTCGAGGCGGTAGGGCGCCTCTCCGACGTCTTCGAACACCACGATCGCTCCCCGCAAATCGGGCAGATGGGGCGTGCCCAGCAAGTGCGTGGCCACGGTGAGGTTGGCGGGAAGAAGGGGCCCTTCTCCGACCCCGCCCACCCAACCCTCCCCGGTCAAGGGCGCCACGGCACGGCCGAAAAGGAGGTCGCGAAGGCGCTCCTGAGACCAGGCGGGTTCGCTGGCGAGCGTGGTGAGCAGGGGCCCATGCACCCCCCCCATCGAACCCTGAGCCCAGCGGGCCCACAGCAGGGAGGTGACGTCGGAGAAGCCAAGCAACCACGACGGATGGGAGAGGTTGGCCTCCAGCCAGGCCGGCGTTGGCTGGGAGGGCTCTGGCAACAAGCGCGCCGCGCCCCATCCCCCGCGCACGCAGGCCAGCAGGCGAGCACTGGTGCCGTTCGGGTGTTGTGGCGCCAGATCGGCGGTCCGAACCTCGTCGCGCCCTGCCAGATAGCCCCAACGCCGTCCGATCAGAGCGGCCCCTCCCTCCACCTCCAGGCCCCAGCTCCGCAGCACGCGCAGCCCCGCCTCCAGGCGCTCGGCGCTCTCGAGGGCGGAGCTGGCCGCCACCAGGTCCACCCGGTCGCCCGGGCGCAGGGGCTGAGGCAGCGCGGGCTTGCGGGGGAGAGGTCTCATGCTCCCGCCCGCCCCACCACCAGGGACAGCAGGAGCAGGCCACCCAGAAGCACCTGATGGCCGAAGTGGGATCCATACGCTCCGCGAGGCAGGGAGCTTTGGCGCAGCACAGCCGCCTCCCGCTGCATGGCACAGGCGGCGACACCCCAAAGACACCAGAACGGGAGTGTGGCGATCCCGCGAACGTGGGCCGCGCCCGCCAAGCAGAGGGCCGTGATCCCATACGCCAGGGCCACGACTCCAGGGGCGGCGTCCCCAAGGGTGAGAGCGCTGCTGCGGATCCCGATGCGGCGGTCGTCCTCGCGATCACTCATGGCGTACACGGTGTCGAAGCCGAACGTCCAGACCACGGCAGCCAGCCAGGTGAGGCTCAGCGGGAGGGTGTCGCGACCGCTGATGAAGGACTCGCCCCCCCCGCTGGCCGCCCAGGGGATCAACACGGCAAAACCCCAGCAGAGGGCCAGCACGAGTTGAGGCAGTGGAAACCAGCGCTTGGCGGAGGGATAGAGCAGAACGAGGGGCAGACAGGCGAGTGCCAGCACCACACACAGGGTCCGAGTCGAGCCGGGCAACGCCAACAGCACCATCAGCGCGATCGTCAGGCACAGGGCCAGCAAGCCCCAGGCGCCGGCGGGTCCCACCCGGCCGGAGGCCAGGGGGCGTCCTTTTGTGCGTTCCACGCGCGGGTCGATCTTCCGATCCCAAAGATCATTGGCGATGCACCCCGCTCCGCTCACCGCCAAGCCGCCTGACACGATCCAGCCCACCAAGGCGGGATCGGGAGGGGAGGCGGGGCTCAACCAGAGGGCCCACCCGGCGGGAATCAAGAGGATCAGTCGGCCGCTGGGTTTGTGCCAGCGCAGGAGCTCCAGCCACGGGCCCACCCGTTGGACCAGGGTCCTGGTGTCCCAAGGGGTGAACCCCACCCGCGCGCTCTCGACTGTGGTGGATTATCAACGGGCGCCCCTGCAGATTGTCGCGAGGGCTGCTCCCGGGGGGGGCGGCAATGGCAAAGTGGCCCAGCCTGCACTCCGCATGGTCCCGATGGGCAGCAACCCCATGGTCAGCCCCACGCCGTCGGGATCGAGCCCTGGTCAAGGCACCCCACCAGGCGGGGAACGCCGGGTGGCCGCGATCGACATTGGCACCAACTCGATCCATCTCCTGATCGCCGCCGTGGATCCGGCGTTGCACAGCTTTCGGGTGCTCTTGGCCGAAAAGTCCACCACACGGTTGGGGGAGAGGGATCCGGTCACCGGGGATCTGGGCGGGGAGGCGATCGAGCGCGCTTACCTCACCTTGCGCCATTGCCGCGACCTCGCCCTGAGCCATGGGGTGGAGCAGATCCTCACCGCCGCGACCAGCGCCGTTCGGGAGGCCCCCAATGGTCGGGAGGTGTTGCAAACCATCGAGGATCAGTTGGGGCTGGAGGTGGATCTGGTCAGCGGGCCGGAGGAGGCCCGGCTGATTTATCTCGGCGTGCTGTCGGGCATGTCCTTCGGTCAGACACCCCATGTCATTTTGGACATTGGCGGCGGGTCGACGGAACTGATCCTTGCGGATGGCTCCGACGCACGGGTGCTCACCAGCACACGAATCGGCGCGGTGCGTCTGCAACGCGACTTCTGCCAGGAGGATCCCCTGCCGTCGGCTCGAAGGGCCTTCCTCGAGGCTTACATCCAAGGAGCGTTGGATCCGGCGGTGGCGCAGATCAAGGGCGCCCTGCGCCCCGGGGAGAAACCCTTGCTGGTGGCCACCAGCGGCACCGCCATGGCGTTGGCTGCCCTCCTGGCGGCGGAGGAAGGTCGAGCCCCCATGCGGCTGCAGGGCTATCGCTTCACCCGATCCCGGCTGGAGGGGCTGCTCAGTCGTCTGATCACCCTGCCGCTGGAGCAGCGACGCCAATGGCCAGGCATCAATGAGCGCCGCGCGGAAATCATCGTCCCCGGGGCCCTCATCCTCCACACCGCCATGACGATGTTGCAGATGCGGGAGCTTGTGGTGTGCGAGCGGGCGCTGCGCGAAGGCTTGATCGTGGATTGGATGCTCCGGCAAGGGTTGCTGGATGACCGCTTCGCTTTTCAAAGCACCATTCGGGAGCGCACCGTCCTTCACCTGGCGCGCACCTATGGGGTCGATGTGGATCGCGCCTCCCGCGTCGCCAGCCTCGCCCTCAGTCTTTATGACCAGACTCGGGGCTGGCTGCACCAGGATGACGGCCAGGGCCGGCTCCTGCTCTGGGCCGCAGCCCAGCTCCATGCCTGCGGCAAGCACATCAACGTGGCCGCTTACCACAAACACACCTGGTATTTGATTCGCCACGGGGAGCTGCTCGGCTATTCCGAGACGGAACATTTGATGCTGGCGGCCATTGCCCGTTATCACCGCCGTGGCCTTCCCAAGAAACGCCATGAGTCTTGGCAGCTGATCGAAAGCCGGGAGGATCGCCGCACCGTCAGCAGCATGGCTCTGTTGTTGCGGTTGGCCGCAGCGCTTGATCGCCGGCCGGGCCAAGTGGTGGCGTCGATGCAGGCGCGTCGGCTGGAGGCGACCAGCATGGAGATCACCTTGGTGCCCCAACCCTCCCCGGATGGGGAGGGTTGGCTGGATCTCAGCCTGGAATGCTGGAGTCTGCGCTCTTGCGCCCCGGCTGTGCTGGAGGCTTCGGGATTCGAGCTCAGGGTGTCGGAGCTGGCGATGCGGGGGAATCCAGCCGGGATTCCATCGCGCTGAAACGTCTCCAGCGGATGTCGGCCACCCCTCCGAGCGGGGCGCCAGAAGCTGCTCCGACAGCGGCCATGACGGCATGGGGACGACCGGCGATCACCTCGATGCCGCTGCCGATGGGAAAACGCTTTTCCCCGCTCAAGGTGCCTACGAAGAGCGTGCGTCCCGTCACGTCGCGCACCTCCACCCAACTGGGCTCTCTGGTCCAGAGCCTCAGGGTGTTGGCTGCGGCGGGGGAGGAGGCGGGCGTCGAAGACGGGGCTGGAGCAAGGCTGGAGGTGGAGCTTGTGGTGGAGCTTCTCTTGGGGCCGGGTCGAGAAGACGCGAGCCAAACCGTCGCCAGCCCGCCAGCAACGACGAGGGCTGCCAGCGGGGCGACGAACGTCCAGCGGCTGTGACCCGTCCTCCGCATGGAGCCTGACGCCTCCCGACCTGCGTCCCGGTCGCTGGAGGCGATGGGGGAAGGCGTTGGCGGCTTGGCGGTCGAGGGCTCTTGAGGTTGCGGCGGAGAGGACATGGCCAGGCCGGAGGCCATGGCTGACGGACCAGGAGCAGCCGGAGAGCTCCGTGAGATCTCCTGCTCAGGCCCGGCGTCGGAAGGGGGGCGGGTGGCGTGTTCCGGCGGCCGCAGCAAACGGCTCTGGCGTACCGCTTGCAGGGCCTCGTCCACATCGGCGTGGAGGGTTTCCGCCACGCGTCGAGCCAAGGCCATGATGAAGACTCCCTCCGGCAAACGCGTGTGGTCGCCCTCTTCCAGGGCTTTCAGTTGGCGGGGCGCGATGCACAGGCGCTGGGTGAGGGCCTCCTCTGAGAGTCCCGCTCTTTGGCGTGCCTGGGCGAGCAGCTCTCCCAACCGCCGCAGCTCAGGAATCTGGCGCTCTGCCCCCTCGCCGAGGGCGGTTGGAGTCAGAGGGTCGTTCAAGGGTTTCCAAAATCAGACCAGTCACCAGTATGGACAGGGCTGCGTGAGCCATCCATGCCGCCCGCCAAGGAGCAAATCCATCACAAGTCGACACGGTTCATGAAAAGTCGAGAGGGTGTCGGCTTTCGGCTCAACAAGTTTGATGGGCGATACTGGATTCGAACCAGTGACCCCTTCCGTGTGAAGGAAGTGCGCTACCACTGTGCTAATCGCCCTGAACAGTTGCACAACACTTTTTCGATGGAAGTGAATGAACTCCAAAGAACCCTGCTCATGCTCGGAAGCTGTCGGTACCTCTGAGACGGCAGAAACCTCTATGAAGAGCTCCCAATGAGGAAAACCCATTGAGGAGGACCCGAGGAAGAGGGCACAATCGTCCCTCAACTGAGCCAGTGCTGGAACTCTTGGGATCATAGACCACGGCCCCGGCTTCGGGAAAGCTGATCCGCCACCATGGAAGGCCCCTCACCCCCCTGGCATCCATGCCTCCGCTGGAGACCCCTGCCGCTGAATCGGCAGCCCCGCCCAGCACCGATGTGCTGATCGTCGGAGGTGGCGTCTGCGGAACCGCCCTGCTGTTCGTTCTCGCCCGTTACACCTCCCTGCGGCATCTGACCCTGGTGGAGCGCCAGGCTCGTGTTGCTCAGGTGAATTCCAAGGCGACGAGCAACAGTCAAACCATTCACTGCGGAGATATTGAGACCAATTACACCCTTGAGAAGGCGCTGAAGGTTCAGCGTATTGCTGGCATGATCAGTCGCTATGCCTCACTTTTGCCAGGGTCTGAGCGGGAACGCTGTGTGTTTGAGACCCAAAAGATGGTCCTGGCCGTGGGGGAGGCCGAAACCAGTAAATTGCGGGAAAGATATCAGCAATTCTCGCCCCATTTTCCCCACATGCAGTTGCTGGACAAAGAGAGTATTGCTGAATGGGAACCGCGCGTTGCCCTTGTGGATGGAAGATTGCGCCAGGATGATCTGCTGGCCATTGGCCTCCGTGGCCAAGCCACCGCCGTGGATTATGAAGCCCTCTCGGAATCGTTTGCCTTCCAGGCTCGGCAACACGTCGAGGCGGTGCCCGGGCGATCTCTGGACCTTCACCTCGGCACCGAGTTGCGCCAGATCACGCCCGATGGCGATGGCTTTCTGGTGGATCTGGCCCCGTGGTCTGGAGCGCAGGCAGCACCGGGGGGGCTGCCTGCGCCTCAGCGGATCCGGGCGCGGCACGTGGTGGTCAATGCTGGTGGCCACAGCCTTCTCTTGGCCCAACGCCTGGGCTATGGCCTGCACTATTCCTGCCTGCCAGTGGCGGGCAGTTTCTATTTTGCTCCGGATGTTTTGCGGGGAAAGGTATACACCATGCAAAACGACAAGCTTCCTTTTGCCGCCCTGCACGGTGATCCCGACGTGCGCGTCAACGCACAGACCCGTTTTGGACCCACTGCCTTGTTGTTGCCGCTCTTGGAGCGCTACAGACCCTCCTCTTTCTTGGAGTTTCTGCAGGTGCTTCGCCTGGATGGCGACGTGATGGCGGTGTTTGGCCAGCTGTGGGCTGACCCAGATATCCGTGCCTACATCCTCCGCAATCTTCTCTATGAGGTTCCGGGTCTGCGACGACGTTTGTTTCTGGCGGATGTGCGCAAGATTGTGCCGGACTTGCAGGTGGAGGATCTGCGTTTCGCTAAAGGCTATGGAGGGGTTCGCCCTCAGTTGATCGACAAGGAGAGACGGCAGTTGCTGCTCGGCGAGGTGAGCATTCCTGCCCGGCCCGGCCTGATCTTCAACGTCACTCCCTCTCCAGGAGGCACGTGTTGCCTGGGCAATGCCCTGCGTGATGCGCGACGCATTGTTGAGCACCTGGCCTCCTCCCTTGACGAGGAGCGTGTGGAGAGGGAGCTGATCCCTCCCCCGGTGCGCGTCAGCGCTCCCCCAGCGGAGGGATGGCAGGCCCTCATCCCCCCTCAGTCGGCTGCGGAGAGTCCCGTGGCTCCCCCCATGGAGGAAGCCAGGGGGCTGTCCGCCAGCTCCTGATCAATCAAGGCATCCAGGGTCACTGCGGAGTGCACAAGGGCCTGGTACTGGCGAATGACCCGCTGGCTGCGCTTCATCGCCTGTCCCGGATGCTTGGAACGCTCTTCGGGATTCAGGCCCAGCGCTCCGCCGTCGTCCAGCAGCAGCTCCAGATCGTCCTGGCGGGCAAGGAGGGCCAGAACCAGCTCATGAATGCGTTGGCGTCGATCGGCCATGGTGGAGAGTCATCCTCCCGCGAAGGGGCAGCGGCATCATGGTGAGGGGCCATCTGGATGTGGTGGGCACCGACGCTTCAGGCCTCGACAGCCTGAGTGGCTTTTGGCAACAAAGGCTGCGAGAAGTCGACTGGGTGGCCGCGCCAAGTCGTCTGCATGGAGATCTGGAGCCGTGGTGCGCCTTGGCGGATCCGCCTCCGCGCTTGCTGGCCACAGATCGCCTGGATGCTCTTCTCCCTCTCCTGGAGAAGGCCCTCCAGGACGGGCAGAAGGGGGTGCTGCTGGCCAGTGGCGATCCCCTCTGGTTCGGCATCGGCCGCCTCCTCCTGGCCTCCTTGCCCGCCGATTGTCTGGCTTTCCATCCCGCACCCACGTCCCTGCAGCTGGCCTTTGCCCGGTTGGGCCGTCCCTGGCAGGACGCCCGCTGGCTGAGTGTGCATGGCCGCGATCTTGACCCCCTGGAGGAAGCCCTGCGCCAGCGCCCCCGCGCTCTGGCTGTCCTGACCGATCCGGGCCCTGGCAGCGCCGAGTCGGTGCGGCGTGTCCTTCTGGCCTCTGGATTGGCCCGCAGTTACGCGTTCTGGCTTTTTGAGCGGCTGGGCCATCCCCGGGAGCGGGTGCGGCGCCTGCCTGCGGATCAGCCGATTCCAGACGATGTGGATCCGCTCCATCTGGTGGTGCTTCTGGCGGAGGCGCCTCTGGCGCCAGACCCCGATTCCTTGCCTCTCTTCGGGTTGGAGGATGGCCTCTGGTTGCAGCACGATGACCATCCCGGGCTGATGACCAAACGTGAGGTGCGTGTCCAGCTTTTGGCCGACCTGGATCTTCCCTCCACCGGGGTGTTGTGGGATGTGGGGGCGGGGGTGGGATCGGTGGGCCTGGAAGCCCTTCGGCTGAGGCCCCAGCTGCGGCTCTGGGCCTTGGAGCGACGACGCGGAGCCGTGGCGCTGATCCAAGCCAATGCTCGGCGCCTGGGCGTGCGGCCGGAGGCGGTGGTGGAGGGCGTGGCGCCGGAGGCTCTGGTGGGCTGGCCTGCGCCGGATCGCGTCCTGATCGGTGGGGCGGGGCGGGCGCGGCGGCAGGTGCTGCAGGCTGTTCTGCGGGTGTTGCGACCGGGCGGGCGGGTTGTGGTCCCCCTGGCCACCCTGGAAGCGATGGCCGAGTTGCGCGGGGATCTGGAGTCCGCTCGCTTGGACGTGGCTGTGCGTCAGGTGCAGATCTGGCGCGGCGTGCCCCTGGCGGACGGCACCCGCTTCGCCCCGCTCAATCCCGTTTTTGTGGTGCAGGCGTGGAGGGGAGGGCAAGCCAGCGAATGTCCACCGGAGTGCCTGGTTTGAGGCCCAGACGCTGCGCCTCGCCCGCCCTGAGCTCCACCACCCCGTCCACCGGCACGGACGGGCCGTACGTCGGGCAAGGCAGCCGGGCACAGGTCGGCGTGTTGGCCTCGATGGCCAGGATGCGGTTGTTGGCGATGAAGATCAGATCCAGTGGGGCCAGAGTGCGGTGCATCCAGAAGGTCGCCACGCTGGGTGGGGTGAAGGAAAACCACATGCCTCGCAGGGGGGGCAGGGCCGGGCGCATTTGCAATCCCATGCTGTACTGGCGAGGTGTTTGGGGCACCTCCAAGTCGATGCAGGGGGGCGGATCGCCCTCCATCAGGCACCACCGGGCCTCGATCGGCAGCCATTGGGGCGGGCTCGGTTCCTTTTCCGCCGCTTTGCAGGAGCCCAGAAGCGCGCTCACAGCAAGGATCCCGCCGGCCAGCAGGGGCCTTCCGCGATGGTGAAGGGGGCCGGCTGGACGGCCCGCCCTCGGAGATCGCACTCCGCCTGACGTTCGGGGATGGTGCCAGGGCATTGTGTTGTGGGAGACGCGCATCCTGCTCAGCGCGAAGCTGCAGGAGAGAGACGCAGACAGTACCCCTGCCCGCGCACGGTGTGAATGAGCCGTGAATGGCCCCCCTCCTCCAGCTTGCGCCGGAGGTAGCGCACATACACCTCGATCACATTGCTGGAGGCCCCGCGCACCTCTGGCCAGATGTCTCTCAGGATCCGTTCCCGACTCACCACTCCAGGCCTGTGGTGGAGGAGGAGCAACAGCAACTGCCGCTCCCGACTCGTGAGGTCCAAGACTCGCCCACCCCGCATGACCGTCGGGCCGGAGGGATCCACCTGAAGATCGCCCACCACGATGGCGTCGTCGCCTGGAGGGGCGTCTGCGGCCCGCAGGCTCAGATGGAGGCGCAACCGGGTGAGCAGGTCGCTGGGCCCCACGGAGGTGAGCCACAGATCGTCCGCTCCTCCACTGAGGGCCTGGCAGCGGCCTTCCACATCGTCTCGTGGAGCGCCCAGCAGGATGGGCAGCCTCCCCCAGCGGTGGCGCAAGCCCGGAATGCGATCCGCGAAGGCGGGGGAGAGAATCACAGCGGCAGGTGGCGCCATGGCGACATCCTCTGCCGCGTCCAGGGGCGGCAGCGCCATCGTTCGATAGCCGGAAGCCTCCAGCCGGGGGGCCAGCTCGACTGCGGCCTGCCCGGCCAGCCAGAGGAGGGGGGCGGAGTCATCCATGGCCGTTGTTCTGGAAAGGCTTGGCGACATGGGGCAGGCCCCAGCCCAACTTGTTCCGCAAAACCTGAAAAAATTCGTGATCCGCCAGACGAACAAAACCAACCGGATGCTCGCTGCGGCGGATGAGCACCCGATCCTCCGGCCACACGTAACAACCCGCGCTGCCATCCACCACCATCATCAGCCGCTCGGGAGTGGCGGGGAAGACGGTGACGGGTTCCTGGTCGGAAAACACCAGCGCCCGGGAGGCGAGGGAATGGGCGGCGATGGGCGTCAACTGAAGAACGGGACAATCGGGAGTGATCACAGGCCCCCCCGCGCTGAGGGAGTAGGCGGTGGAGCCGGTCGGCGTGGAGAGGATGACGCCATCCGCGGCAATGTCCACCGGGGCATGCCGTCCGATGGCCACCTCGAAATGGCACATGCTGGTGAGGGGTTCACGGTGAAGGGCCATTTCGTTGAGGCAGAGCAACTCCCAGCGGCGCTGCTCTCCGCGCATCACGGTCACCACCAGCATGGAGCGGTTCTCGACGCTCCAGCGTTGGGCCACCACCTGGTCGAGCACCCGATCCAGATCCTTGAGATAGGCCTCTGCCAGAAACCCCAGATGGCCTGTGTTGATGGTGAGGATGGGTACTCCGATCGGGGCGGTCTGGCGGGCGGCGGAGAGCACGGTGCCATCCCCCCCCAGGACGAGGGCCAGTTGCAGGCTGGTGTCGAATCCCTTGGGAACGCAGGCGGCGTAGCCCACCCCTCGCAGATGCTGATCCGGGTTGGCAAAGCCCACCACCCCCCCGGAACTGCTCACACGCACCACCTCCACCCCGGCTTCGCTGAGTCGGGCCTGGATGGTGTCGGCTGTGGCGATGGCCAACGGCTTGCCGTCATTCACGATCAGTCCGACGCGGGGCACCGATCGCAGGAAACAGGGCTTACCGAGTGTATGAGTGCATGGTCAGAACTGTTCCAAGAAGCGCAGATCACTGGTGTAGAGGCGGCGGATGTCATCGATGCCATGGCGCACCATGCAGAACCGCTCCACGCCCAGCCCCGCGGCAAAACCACTCCAGCGCGTGGAATCGATCCCGAGTCCCTCAAGCACGGCGGGATCGACCATGCCGCAGCCCATGACCTCCAGCCAGCGCCCCCGCCAGCGCACGTCCACCTCGGCGGAAGGCTCGGTGAAGGGGAAGTAGCTGGCGCGGAAGCGCACGGGAAGATCCCCGAAGAAGGCCCGCAGGAAGGTGGTCACCGTGCCCCGCAGATGGCTGAAATCCAGGCCCTCGTCCAAGGCCAGCACCTCGACCTGGTGAAACACCGGGGAGTGGGTGGCATCGATGGAATCCCGTCGGAACACCCGACCGGGAGCCACGATGCGCACCGGCGGCGGATTGGCTTCCAAGTGACGGATTTGCACGGGGGAGGTGTGGGTGCGCAACAGACGTTGTTCACCTGTATCTCCGGCTCGCAGGTAAAAGGTGTCTTGCATGTCCCGTGCCGGGTGATGCGCGGGAATGTTGAGAGCGGTGAAGTTGTAGTGATCGGTTTCGATTTCCGGTCCCTCAGACACCTGATAGCCCAAGCCCGCGAACAAGTCAACGATCTCCTCGCAGGTGCGCACCAGGGGATGGCGATGGCCGGGAGGCACCAGGGCGCAGGGCATGGTGACATCGAGGCGCTCCCGCTCAAGCCGTTCCCGCAGCTGGGCTGACCGCAGCTCCTCAAGACGCGCGCTCAACTGCTGTTGCACCCGTTCCTTGATCCGATTGGCCCGCTGCCCCACAAGCGGACGCTGCTCGGCCGACAGCTTGCCCATGGCGCCCAGAACCGCTGAGAGACGACCTTTCTTTCCGAGCAGCTTCACCCGCAAATCTTCAAGTTCAGCAGTGTCGCTGGCTTGGAGAATCTCGCCCTCTGCCACGCCGGCCAGCACCTGAAGTTGCTGGCCCAATGTTGAAGCTTTCCCCTCATGCGTGGCTGCTGAGTCTGTTGGCTGTCTTCCCTGTGCTGCTAACAAACTTTCATAAAATGCGGAGAAATTCAGCCGCTCAGAGCCGTCTGCTTGGCTATCAACATAGCCACAACCGCGCACGAGTTCCGTCTTGCTGACTCTGCCGAGCTCTTTCACCTTTCTTAAAAGGTCGCTCCCGGTCAAGGGATGGGAATCGCGGCTCACGGCGTGTTGATGGCTGGGGCGACTGTAGGGAGCTGACTAATCTGGATCCCGGGGTCGTCCCTCCCCTCCCCGCCTCCATGACAACCCCCGCCAGCAGCCCTTCGCCGAACCCCGGCCCATCCCCCTTCCGTTCTCCCGGGTCAGGGGCCTCCCGCACGCGCCCGCTCCGCATCCTCATCAGCAACGATGACGGCGTTTTCGCCGATGGCCTTCAATCCCTGGCTGCGGAAGCGCGCTCCCGGGGGCATCGGGTCACCGTCGTCTGCCCTGACCAGGAGCGCTCGGCCACCGGCCACGGCCTCACCCTGCAAACGCCCATTCGAGCGGAGCGTGCCGATGAACTCTTCGCCGAGGGAGTGACCGCCTGGGCCTGCAGTGGCACCCCGGCGGATTGCGTCAAGCTCGCCCTCTTCCGCCTTTTGGAGGAGCCACCCGATCTGGTGCTTTCGGGCATCAACCATGGCCCCAATCTCGGCACGGACGTGCTCTATTCCGGCACGGTGGCAGCCGCGATGGAAGGCACCATTGAGGGAGTGCCCTCCCTGGCTGTGAGCGCAGCGGATTTTGCTTGGCGGGAGTTTGGCCCGGCCGCCCGGCTGGCCCTGGAGGTGTCGGAAGCCCTGTTGGATCAGGGCTGGCCGGAGGGGTTGCTGCTCAACCTCAATGTGCCGCCTGTGCCCGAGGAGTCGCTGGGTCCTCTGCGCTGGTGTCGCACTGCGGTGCGACGCTACGTGGATCAATTCGATCGCCGCGTCGATCCTCGCGGCCGGGTGTACTACTGGTTGGCCGGTGAGGTGAGCAATGATTTGGAAGCGCGGGTGGCGGGTCCCGACACCTGGCCAACGGATGCGGCCTGGATTCAGGCCAATGGTCCGAGCTTGTCGCCTCTGCAGCCGGAGCTGTTCTGGCGGGGCCAGGAGACGGATCTGCCCCGCCTCCCGGGGATGCCGGCCATCGGTGGGGCGGCCAGGGCTGTCTCTTAGCCCGTGGTCAGCGGCCATCAGCCTCGCCGGTGGATGCGTTGCAACAACCACAGAGAAAACACGAGCCCGATCAGATGGGCGAACAACACCTGGGTGTTGCTCAGCACGCCGAGCATTTCAATGGACGTGATCGGGAAGCCCACCACCCGATTCAGTCCTCCGCTGATCGGGGCTCCGAAGAAGCCCGGCGCTTGCAAGGAGGCCTGCACGAAAAGACTCCCGGCCAGCGCTTGGTAGCCCACGGAGGCCAGGACCAGGCCCAGGAGATCGCCGATCAGGCCGCGCTTGAGGAGCTGGGACGTCTCCCCTTTGCTGGGACGCACCGGCTTGGCCAGCGCCCGCCCGCAACGCACGATCAACCACCCCTGCCAGAGACTCCACAACAGCACCAGGAAAGAGAGGGTGGTCAACGAGAGACCTGGTCCCAGGCCGAGAGCCCGCTGGGAATTCGCCGCCAGCTGGTTGCCCACCTTGCTGAAGAACAGCACCCCCACCACCACCACACCCAGGGTGAGCTGGCTCCAGAACCTCACCCAGCCCATGCGACGCATTGCCGACGAAACCCGGCTCATGTCAATGGGGTCGCCCATGGTGCTGCGCAGACACACCCCAACTTGCCATGGGAGGATCGGGGGAGAGAGAGCAAGGCCCATCCCGAAGCCCGCCTCCCCGGGGTGCCGCCCCGGTTTGCGTCCGCGCCCTCGACCTTGACCGTGACCAGCCTCTCTCCACCGGCTTCGGCGCGACTCCCCACCGTCCTGGCCTTGGGAACGTTCGATGGCCTGCATGCCGGCCATCGCCGCGTGATCGAGGCGGCCATGGCTCTGGCGCGGGAGGACTCTCGCCAGGATTCACCCCCTGTGCCAACGGTGGTCAGTTTCTGGCCCCACCCGCGTGAGGTGCTTTACGGGGATACCCGGCTGCGGCTTGATCTGCCCGCTGAGACCCTCTGCCTCCTTGAACCGTTGGGCGTGGAACAACTGGTGATGCTCCCCTTCACCCGAGATCTGGCGGCCCTCAGTCCCCAGCGCTTTGTGGACGAGGTGTTGGTGGGCCAGCTGGGAGCTCGTGCTGTGGCGGTGGGGGAAAACTTTCGTTTCGGGGCCCAACGGGCCGGTGACGCCGCTGACCTTGTTCGCTTGGGTCGCCGTCAGCAGATGCGCGTCACCGTGGTGCCCATGCTTCACGACGACCAGGGAAGGATCAGCAGCAGCCGCATCCGCTTGGCCCTCTCGGAGGGAAGGATTGCGACCGCAGAGGCTCTCCTGGGTCGCCCTTATCGGTTTGCGGGCCAGGTCGTCAAGGGGCGCGGACTGGCTCGCCAACTGGGCTGGCCCACCGCCAATCTGGAGGTTGGTGCTGGCAAGTTTTTGCCCATGGAAGGCGTCTACGCATCGCTGGTCTGGATCGGTCACAGGTTCGGCGGCGACCCCGGGGATCAACGTCCGGGCGACCTGGCAGGCCAACCGCTTGCCGCTGTCATGAATCTGGGTCGCCAACCCACGGTCGATCCAGAGGCTCCCTCCATGCCGGAGGTGCATGTCCTCGATCGGGAGGTGGATCTTCAAGGCCGAGAGGTGCTGGTGCAACCCCTCCGCTGGCTCCGCGGGCAGCATCGTTTCGCCAACCTCGCTGATCTGTCCAACCAGATCGCGCGCGACGTGGAAACCACCCGTTTGCTTTGTTCCGCATGGATGGAGGCGGGATGAGCGGGGATTCTCTCTCCCATGGGACAGCCAAGGATGGCCAGAACGAAGCCATCGAACGGCTCTTGGACGCCAACCTGGACCGGGCCCGCGAGGGCCTCAGGGTCTTGGAAGACTGGAGCCGTTTTGTTCTGCGACGCTCCGATCTCGTCGTTCGACTGAAGGATCTGCGACAGCGGTTGGGGTGCAGCCATCGCCTGGCTTACAAGCTGGCCCGCCACGCCGCCACCGATGTGGCTGCGGGATTCACCCACCCCGCGCAGCAGGAGCGCCAGGATCCGATGGCCGTGGTCGCCGCCAACGGGGCCCGGGTTCAGGAGGCCCTGCGCGTGCTGGAGGAATTTGGAAGAAGCGTGGATCCTTCCTTGGCGCAGGAGGCTGCCAGCATTCGCTACGCCCTCTACGACCTGGAAGCTGATTGCCTGCGCGGGGAGGCTCCGGAAGGTTCCTCAAGGAGGAGGCGGCTGGCCCGATGCACGCTCTACCTGATCACCTCGCCGACGCCTGACCTGGAGGGAGTCGTTGAGGCGGCGTTGACGGCGGGCGTGCGTCTTGTCCAGTACCGCCCCAAGCAAGATCCCGCCACCGACCTGGAACGGCTCAATCAGGCATGGCAATTGCGCAATCTCTGCCACCGCCACGGGGCTTTGTTCTTGATCAACGACCGCTTGGATTTGGCATTGGCGGCGGAAGCCGACGGCGTTCACCTTGGCCAATCCGACCTGCCCGTGGCCGAGGCTCGGCGTTTGCTGGGGCCTGAGCGGCTCATTGGCCGCAGCACCCATGCGCCGGAGCAGCTACGCCAGGCCGTGATGGAGGGCTGCGATTACGTCGGGGTCGGTCCGGTTCATTCCACCCCCTCCAAGCCCGGGCGCTCCCCTGTGGGTTTGGCCTACGTGGCCACCGCAGCGGCTGACTGCCCCATCCCTTGGTTTGCCATTGGCGGGATTGACGCCTCAAACGTGGACGCTGTTCGGGCGGCGGGTGCGCAGCGGGTGGCTGTGATTCGCGCTATCACCGAGGCGGCGGATCCAGGGGCAGCCGCCCTCACTCTGCTTCAAGCGATGGAGCTCCCGCAATGATCCGCATCCAGGTGAACGGGGAGCCTCGCGCGTGCCCCGAGGGTTGCGACCTGCGCAAGGTGTTGCTTGCGCTGGGGTTTCAACCGGCCGTGGTCGTTGTGGAACGCAACGGTCTCATTTTGCCAAGATCCCAATGGGATGACACGACAGTGGTGGAATCCGATGTTCTGGAAGTGGTCACCATTGTCGGAGGAGGTGCGTAGATTTCACGAATGGCTTGTCTGTTTTCCCCCATGGGATCCCGAATGCTCAAGCGTCTTGCCGGCCTGTTGGTCGTCCCCGTCGTGTTGAGCACCATGATTCTTCTGGTGCCCCATGCTGCGGATGCGGCCAGTGGAGGCAGGATCGGAGGGGGAAGTTTTCGTTCCTCTCCCTCGCCCCGCAGCTTTGGGGGAGGAAGCAGCCGGTATCGCGGTTCCGGTGGGGGTGGCGGCTATGTTCCTGTCCCCTACGGCGGCGGGTATTACGGCGGTGGCTACGGCGGTGGTGGCTTTGGCTTTCCGTTCATCGTGCCCATCTTTGGATTTGGAGGTGGTCTGTTTGGGTTCCTCTTGCTCATGGCTGTCGTTGGCCTGTTCGTCAACGCCCTGCGCGGAGGCAATGGCTCTTCCGGTGCCGGTGGCTATTCCGGCGAGGAAGGCTCTTCCCTGCTGCGAGGTCCCGTTTCCCTTGTGCAGGTTCAGTTAGGGCTCTTGCCTGCGGCCAAAGACCTTCAGTCCGACCTTCGTCGTCTGGCCACCACAGCCGATACCGGCACTCAGGCCGGATTGCGGAGGGTGCTGCAGGAAACAACGCTTTCCTTGCTGCGCAACCCAGAGCTTTGGGTTTACGCCAATGCTGAGGCCGCTCAGGTTCCCGCCAACTCGGCGGAAGACACCTTCAACCGCCTGTCCATGCAGGAGAGAAGCAAGTTGCGCAAGGAGGTGTTCAGCAATGTTTCTGGACGCCGTGATCAAGCGGCTCCTCTGGAGGAGCGAAAGGAGCCTGCAACCATCGGGAGCGACTACATTGCGGTCACGCTTCTCGTTGCCGCCCGCAACCGTCTCCTGCTCAAAGAGACCAACACCGCAGATACACTTCGCCAAGCTTTGCAGTGCCTTGGTGCCATCAGCGAAGAAGATCTCATTGCTTTGGAGGTGATCTGGCAACCGGAAGGTATCGGCGAGGTGCTGACGACTGAAGAACTGCTTACGGCCTATCCCCAGCTTCAGCATCTTTGAGGATTTCAGCCCCGGAATGGCTTGGACCATTCCTTCGACAGTTGAGGATACGGAGAGCGGCCATCGCGGCACCATAGCCATTGTCGATATTCACTACGGTCAGGCCCGGGGCACAGCTGGCGAGCATGCCCTGAAGAGCTGCCGTGCCTCCCGCGCTGACCCCATATCCCACAGAAATCGGAACAGCGATCACCGGTTGGGGCATGAGCCCAGCGATGACCGTAGGTAAAGCTCCTTCCATGCCGGCACACACGATCAGGACGCTGGCTTCCCGCAAGCTGTCCAGTCGACTGAGCAGGCGATGGAGTCCGGCCACCCCGACATCCTCCAGGAGGGTGGTGCGGACGCCATGGCAACGCAAGGAAAGTGTGGCCTCACGGGCCACCACATGATCACTGGTCCCACCAGTCACCACTGTGACTTGTCCGATCCCAACTTGAAGGGGAGGCAATGCCGGCGCGGTCAGACATCGCGCCTCAGGGTGGTAAGTCATCAACGCATCCAGGGGGGCCTGCGCTTGCAGAAGCCGGCCAACTGCGGCGGCTTTTCCAGGAGACACCCTTGTCACCAGGGCGGTTTCTCCGGCGGCCACCAAGTCGCGAACGATGGTGGCAATGTGCGCCGGCTGTTTGTGCTGCCCCCAGACGGCTTCCACCATGCCGATCCGACCGCGGCGATCGAGATCCAGATGAGCCTCTGTCGTCATGCCTCTCGGATTTCCCCCGCGTAGACCAGGGGGAAGGGATTGTCGCTGTCGGGGGGGAGGGCGAGCCAGCGCTTTGCAGCCGCCTCAAAACACGCCTGGACGATCGCCACCTCTTGGCTCGGAATGGCTTTCCACGCTGCGTGGCTGGCCCAGTGGATCAACAACACGCCCTCCTGGACGGTGCCATCCCAAAGGATCTCCCGATTCACGAAGCCATTCTGCCGACGCAGCCAGGGATCCCAGGTGTCCAGTTCGGCCCGCAACCAGGCCTCGCGACCCTCAAGGGGAACGCGCAGCCGCAGGTGTTCCACCACGGCGACGCCATGCTCCCCCTGTGTGGGCATCGGCTGAACCACCGAACCGCCCCCTGAAAGCAGGTCGAGAGAATCCCGGCGAAGGTCAGCCAGATTGGCGCATTCGTGCGGCTTCTTCACTGTTGTCCCTTCGAGGGCTTGGTCCAGGACACGGCCCAGAGAGGTTGGAATGGTCCTCCATTGTGGCAACCTCTCCGAAGAGTTGGCCACTCTCCCCGGCGTGGAGGCAGCGGTGCAAGAGGCTCAAGGGTGAACCAGCAATGCCACGGCGTAAGCAGCGATGCCTTCTTCTCGTCCAGTGGGCCCCAGCCCTTCGTTGGTGGTGGCCTTGACCCCGACCCGATCAGCGGAGATCGCCAGTCGTTCAGCAAGATTGGCCCGCATCTGTTCCACATGAGGACGGAGTTTTGGTCGTTCAGCCACAACGACCAGATCGACGTTGATCAGTCCCCAACCCCGCTCTCGCACCATCGCCATCACGTGCTCCAGCAAAAGGAGGCTGTCAGCATCTTTCCAACGGGGATCACCGGGCGGGAAGTGCTGGCCGATATCTCCCAGGCTCAAGGCTCCCAGCAAGGCGTCCATCAGGGCATGCACCAGGACATCGGCGTCGCTGTGACCGTCCAGCCCCAGGCCAGCTGGATGCTTCAAGGAGACTCCCGCCAGAATCAGCGGCCTCCCGTCCACCAGCCGGTGGATGTCATAGCCCTGGCCGATGCGCAGATCCATGGGGAGCTTCTCGGGGGAAGGCTCAAGTCTTCCACTCGGAGGCGTTCTGGGCTTCCCAGAGGGCGAACAGATCCGGGCGCCGCTCCCGGGTTCGCCGCTGGCGCTCGACTTCACGCCAATGGGCAATGGCCTTGTGATCGCCGCTCCTCAGCACCTCTGGGACTTCCATGCCGCGAAAAACGGCAGGTCGGGTGTATTGGGGGTGTTCCAGAAGGTGCCCCTGATGGCTTTCTGCTTCGAGAGAGGCAGGGGTTCCCACGGTGCCCGGCAGCAGGCGCACCACGCCGTTGATCACGGTCATGGCTGGGAGTTCGCCGCCGGTGAGCACAAAATCCCCGAGAGAAACTTCTTCATCAGCCAATGGGCGAATTCGCTCATCGAATCCTTCGTAATGCCCGCAGAGCAGCACAAGTTGATCCGCGCTTTTGGCCCAGCGCTCAAGATCGCTTTGGTGCAAACGCTTTCCTTGGGGGGTCATCAAGAGACTGCGGCGAGCACCCATGATTGGGATCGCTTCAAAGGCGGCATAGACGGGTTCGGGTTTGAGCACCATGCCCGCACCACCTCCATAGGGCTCGTCATCGACTTTGCGATAGCGATCTGTGGCATAGTCCCTTGGGTTGTGCAGATAAAGTTCTGCAAGACCTCGCGTGAGCGCACGACCAATCACCCCGAGTTTGAACAGGCCATCAAAGACCTCTGGGATCAGACTGATCACATCGATCCGCATGGCTGTCGTTCGTTTGTTGATCAAGCCAGGACTGGACGAATGGATTCAACGGGTCGAGGAACCCGTCGGATCTCGGAGCTGAAGCTTGCTCGGCCGGGACTCCCGTCTGTACCCTGCTCCAATGTGCAGCGCAGCCGCAGGTTGGGTTTGCTGAACCAGATTCGCTCCTTCACCAGCCTCCCCCCCTGCTCCATCCTCAGTTCAAGGGTTCCGTCCTCTGTGAGCTGCCATTGGCCCAAACCGCAGGCAAGCACGACGGAACCATCGCTCCTGAAGTTCAGTTGAACCCTGCTTCCATTGGGAAGCTCAACCTCCATTCCGCCACACATGCCAGCTTCGTCATTTTCCAGGAACTCCACCTTCAATTCCCCTCGTTCCGCCTGATGCCAGCTTTGGGATTCCTCCAGATCCTCCCCGGATCCCTCCTTGGATTCCTTCATCCCCACAGGTTCCGCGTCCAACAAACTGCGTAAGGTCAGCCATTCGCCAGAGCACAGTTGGAGAAAGCTGCGGATGTCCTCGGGGGGAAAAGTGTTCAAGGCGTCAGTTCTGCTGTGCTCCGAACATACGTGGTCGGAACACGCTGTTCTCTCTCAGTCTTGGCCCCCGTAACCCAGTTCTGCCAGCCGCGCGGGGCTGCGTCGCCAATGGGGCACCACCTTCACAAAAAGTTCGAGATACACCGGTGCGTTCAGCAGCGTTTCCATTTGCCTCCGGGCCTCGCTGCCAATGGTGCGCAGCATTTGTCCAGCGCGGCCGATAAGGATAACCTTCTGGCTTTGTCGTTCTACGAGCACCGTGGCAAGAACAGCGATCCGGGACTTGCCTTTCGTTGCAAGCCGATCGTCATCGACAATGCGATCAATCTGCACCGCCACAGAATGGGGAACCTCTTCCCGCGTGTGGTGAAGCACCTGCTCGCGGATAAGCTCCGCCAACAGTGTCTGCTCTGATTGGTCGCTCACCATGTCTGGGGGATACAGGCACGGTCCCATGGGCAAGTCCTTCTCCAGGGATGTCAGCAGATCAACCGTTCCTGATCCTGTCAGGGCACTAATGGTGTGGAGAGGCCAACGGGATTGAGGGGCGCCTGCTTCCGTTTGTTCTCCCAGCAATTGCTTGTAGCTGTTGAGCTGCTCCTCTGCCTGGGAAGGAGGCACCTTGTCCCAGTGATTGAGGGCCACATGCACAGGGACCTGAACATGCCTGAGGAGTTCCACGATGAAGGCATCACCGCGGCCGGCCAATTCAGATCCCTTCACCAAGAGGACTACCACGTCAACCTCCCCGATGGCCTCGCGCGCACTGCGTACCAGGCGTTCTCCGAGCAGGTGGTGAGGTTTGTGAATGCCAGGCGTATCGACAAAAATCAGTTGAGCGTTTGGAGTGGTGAGGATCCCTCGCAGGCGCCTTCGTGTTGTCTGGGCTACGGGTGAAGTGATGGCAACCTTCTGTCCCACCAAGCGATTCAGCAGTGTCGACTTCCCGACATTGGGGCGACCGACAAGGGCGATGAAGCCCGATCGAAACTCTGAGGGAGGTGGTGAGGAGATGGGGCCTGAGTGTTCGGCGGGAACAGGGGAGGCAGTGCTGTGATCCATCCTTCAAATTTGCCAGTTCGTGTCCGCGTTTGGCGAAGATGGTTCGCAGCCGTCAGGGTTGATCCATGTCCAGCGTGCCCACCTTCCAGGAGGCGATGGCTCTTGTCTCCGAACGCATGGAACTTTGGGATGCCGGGGAGCTGAGCGATGAAGTGCTGGCTGATGAGGTTGGGCATCTCGTCAGCCATCGGGACGGTGCTCGAGGATTCTTTGTCGTATCGCTTACCTCAGATTCCCCGCTGATGGATCGTCTGCCTGAACCCTTGGTCGTTCAATTGCGACAGGCGGGCATGGAGGTGGTGGACCTTACGGTCCGTAACCTGGCAATGAGCACAGCCATGTCCGTTCATCATCGCCGCCAGCAGGATTCAACCATGCTGGATGGCTCGTTGCGGGTGAGAGGTCGCAGCCTCGATTTACTGGCTCAGCTTGATCCTTTTCTTGTCAAGCAAAAATTGGAGTCTCTGCTAGATGGACTCAAGGGTGAAGGGGAGGAAGAAAAGTTTTTTCGCCGCTGGAACTATGATGACGAGCAAAAACAAGAAATCATGAAAGCGCTTGTGTCTGTCTACACATGACAATCTTTCCCAACCTCTGGAATGCCTTGACCGTAGATGCCAGACAGGAAAACATCTTTTTTTAGAAGCGAAGATAAATCATGCCTAAAGCCTCCCAATCCGTGTCATCAATATTATTTTGATAGATGTAGTTTACATTCAGTCCAACAGTTAAATATTTTGTGACATTGATGTCCAGCCCTCCGGTGAACATTCCATCTGTGTAGCCAAGCCCATCCGTGTTGGTTGCGATACCACCCCCGATGTAAGGAGAGATAAGAGCACTGTGAAAAAGGTCAAAAGTAACTGGCACTCGAAACTCATTATTGTTAAAAAAGTCATTATTGTTATTATTGTCATAGCTTGAGAAGATATTGGTGGGTCGGAGTGAAATTGAGAAGTTATCATCTAATTTATAGCCGAAGCGAGTTGTCAGCAAAGCATTTGTTTGATCACCTGTGTAAACTCCTGCTCGAATCCCACCACCGACTCCAAAAATTCCTCGTCCTTTGTACGGACCTTCCAAGCGTGGCCTGGCCGCGAGCTCACTGGGATCAATTCGGGAAGGAATTGGACGAAAAGCAGGTGGGAGTTCTCCAAACTGTTCAACCTTCGTCCACTGGAGTGTGCGGGCAAAGGGGTCATCCGAGGTGGCAGCCCAGACAGGACGACTGGGTAATGATGAGCTTTGAGCAAGCCCTGGCAAAGAGGAGATCGACACAAAAATGAGTAAAGGATGAATCCATTTGCTTTTGAGCAAACGCGTTTTTTCGTTTGATAATTGTTGGTTGATCACGATTCAGACTCGTTGGCAGGTGGAAGGGGGTTGAGACCAAGCGGTTCCAGATCAGGTGCGGGTGAGGAAGGGCTCACTGCTGAAGATTCCGAAGTGGATGGAGTCTCACTCGCGGCTGGAATCGGGCTCGCTTGCCTTGTTTCCATCGCTGAGGGGTAAAGTGTAGGCGCTTGCTGCACTTTTACTAAAGTTTTGAGTGGTTTATTTGTTGGCAACTTTTGTTCTGACTGGACGATTTGAGAGAAACTTTTACCATTTCTTGAAATTTTTTCCTCTGGCTCATTCATCAGTGGATGCAAGTGCACAACTGCAGGTCTCACTTTTCCTTTCGCTGGCAATTGTTGTCTTGTCGACCAACGATTAATTTCTTCGAGAATCGCGGGATCATCTGGTTGATTGAGAATGTCAACGCTTCCATCAGCTTGCAACGCCAAGGGAACTTCGCTGGATCGTCGTACTTTTGTTGAAGGTACATGTACGAAACGAGCATAATCCAAATCTAACACTTTCTCAACGCGTGAAGATCTACTCTCACTATTCACCGTGCCTGGATTAATCAGAGATGTAAGAGCACGACGCATTGGCTCTCGCCAGGGCTCGGGAAGAGGAGCGAGAGGGTCACCACTTCGCATCCACTGAGCACGCTCAGCTCTCGCAACTGCGGGCATGAGAGGCTCATTAATGTTTTGAATAGTTAATACACCGCCCAACAATTCAGCATTGCTATAAAGCTTGTTGACGAATGTTCCAGGTCCTGATAAAGGAAATTGAACTCTATGCAGCGAAGATGAATTGTTCGATTTTGTCACCACTGGGTTGCTTAACAATGGGTAAGTGCTTGAGTTGGCACGACCATAGCTAATCAATGATTTTGAAAGTGGACCGTCACTTTGAAAATGAGTGTGCTCAAATCTATTCGCTGTTGGGTGAGTGAGGGTTGAACGAAGGACGATACCCGTGTCCTCGCCTTTCCCTACTTTTCGAGTGGATATATCGGCACTTGAAATTGCACGTCCGTGAAGGGAAGATGTAATAACTGAACGCTGATTAGATGTCCGCGCATGGGAATTAATGTCAGTAGATGCTGTGAGTGCATGTTGATCATGAGACCCTGCAAAGATCACTGGTAACCAGATTGACTGACTTAACAGAGCAAAAAAGAATGCAGCTCGCTGATCTTTAGAATGAAAGCGTGAAAAAAGATTCATGATGGTTTTAGATAGGATTAACGGTTATTATTCCAGCCCCAGTTATTGCCAATACCGCCAAGGTTGTTAACGATACCAATGGGGACAGCCAAATCATTGAGAGCGTCAATAGCCTCTCCGTAGAATGAGCGGTTAACGATGATCGTATCTCGATCGCGTAACGGTGGATTGAATCCATTGGAAACGTTAAGATCTTGTTTGTATGTGAAGACCTGACGTGTTGTCGTGCCGTTATCATTAAATCGAATAAGCTCAATATGATTCTTATTCGCTCTCCATTTCGCCAAACCTCCTGCTCTAAAAATAGCTTCCATTAAGGGAGTGTTGGCGGGAAGTCCAATAGTGCCAGGAGCCTTTACTTCACCCAAAATAGAGACATTGATCTGTGTCGGTGCCAAATTAGTCCGACCAATCCGTAGAATCTCATCGGGAAGCGGCTCAGTTGCCCTTCCTATAATTAACGTGTCTCCGTCAAATAAGATGGGATTCTGAAACTGATTTCCCAAGAAAAAGACTTGAGATAAATCCAAAAAAGTTTGTTTCTGCGCTCCTTCCTGACCAACCACTCTACGCAACATAACTTTTCGTATATCAGCATTCGCTGTAATTCCACCTGCGGCTTGAATCGCAGTAATTGGTCTTGGTAATCCCTGTAATTCAAAAAACCCAGGCTTTGTAACTTCGCCAATAACAGTAATTTTGGTAGGTCGGGGAGTTGTGAGTTGCAGAAGCAACTGGGGCCGGACAATCTGCTTCTGATAAAGACTCGTTAACCAACGAGAAGCTTGACCAATCGTCAAACCCGCCAACTGTACAGACCCAATGAATGGCAATATGGCAGTGCCATCCATTAAAATTGCAAACGGACCACCAACCTCTTTTAATTCAGGGTCTAAAAATAGAAGAGTTAATCCATCGCCGGGTCCCAATGTGTATAGATCTGTATACGTTTCAGTCAAATTTAGATTTCGCTGTTCGCCTGCAGGTCTTGAATCATTCATGCCTACACGAATTTCTCGACCTGTTTTTTCAGAACTACCGGCTTGAGCGAGTGTCGTGACGGGGTTGGAAAAGGCCACTTGCCATGGGGAAACGATGCTGACTGTGGTAAAGACAATCGACAGGTAATAGCCGCATTGGCGTGCGACTCGGTTTTTGATTGTCAGGAGACTCATTTCAAGCCAAGTATTCTTCTTTTATAAATTTTAGCCGATGTCCTGCCTGCTTGTTCGACTACCAGGATGGTGAATCATCTGTATGCGGCCACTTGACCTTTTCAGATCTCGTCGTAGAATACTCAGTCAGGTGAAAAAAAGTTTGTGACAACGACCGGAGCCCCATTTCAACCAGCGTCAGGTGGTGGCCCTGCTCTTCCCCAACTACCCACCTCTCCATACACATCAACACAGGGAGAATCCAATCTCTCGATGTTCTCTAGCGGAGAAAATAAGCAGGGAGGACTGGGAGGTCTTCTTCGAACAATTAAAAGACGTCAAGGCATCTTCTTGATAACATCTGCTGCCGTATCTGGAATATTAGCGTTGAATACCTGGAGAGAATTGAAGTTTAATCCGGTTTATTCAGGGAATTTCATTCTTCAAATTGAGTCAGCCATTCTTGACGATCAGGTACTTGGAGCTGAAGGGAAAATTGCTACCGTAGCAAGAGCCAGAACAAAAACCAACGATATACCCGCGCTAAGAGCTATTTTACGCAGCCCATTTGTAGTCACTCCTGTAGCAGAAAGGATGGGATTGCAAACGTCACAAATTGTTGAACGACTAGAAATCCAAGGTGGTGATAACACAACTTCGGTCATGAAAGTAAGCTTATGGTGGACGAATCCAGAACAAGGTCGCTTGATTCTTGAAAATATTGCTAATGAGTATGTTAAATTCTCAACAGTACAACGAAGACTAGGCATTGATGGAGGAATGAAATGGTTAGATAGTCAAGCACCAGAAATTATGTCAAAAGTAACTCTTTATGAAAATCAACTTAGAAAGTTTAGGGAAAAAAATCTTGTACTTGATCCAACGGTTAATGCCGAAGCCATTGAATTGAAGCGGAATGATTTGGTTAACCAGGTTACTCAGCTTCAAGTAGAGCAAGTTCAAATTCAAAACCAGATCGATACCGTTAAATCTGGAAAATTATCTTATCGTCCCTCTGGTGCGCCTGCACCAATTGAACAACTGGGGCGTCAAGGTACTTTGGTCCCTCAACAAGGTAAGGCGCCAACCGAAGTTCTTCAAGAAACTATAGGTGCAGATGATCCTGAATCTGAATTTAAAAAATATGATCTTGAATTAGCTAAAGCCAGGTCCGTATACCGTGATGACTCTCCTGTGGTTCAATCCTTACTTGCTCGTCGGAATGCATTAGCGCCTGTGGTGAGAGGATTGCAGCTTGACGTTTTGAGAGATCAACTTTTCCAAAATGCAAAGAAGCAAGATGAACTAAATCGTCAGATACTCTTGCTTAATGAAAATTTCAAGAATAGTCCTACGAAAATCAAAGAATTCATTGCTTTGTCTGAACGTCTTCAGGCTGCTCGAGAAAATTATGCATCATATGTATCAGCCATTGAAAGCTATAAATTGGAAAGGGCTCGATTTGTTGCCCCGTGGCAAATAATTGCACCCCCTACGTTTGACCCTAGTCCAGTATCCCCCAATATTAGAAATAACTTATTACGAGCATTGTTGTTTGGCTTAATCTTTGGTGTTGGTGCGGCAGTTATCAGAGAAAGAACAGATAATGTTTTTCATACACCGATGGAAGCTGAGAAGGAGCTTCAACTTCCCGTTCTCGGTCTTGTTCCATACTTGCCATTAGAGCCAGGCATGAATATCAGTAAAAGCATTTCAAATATGAGCGCGAGTGAAAGATTTGCGATCAAGGAATCACTCAGAAGCCTTTTTACAACATTTCGTTTATTAAGAGCTGATAGAGATATCAAAGTTGTTGGTGTGACATCTTCTACGCAAGGGGAAGGCAAATCGACAGCAATATCAATCTTTGCAAGGACACTTGCAGACCTCGGACTTAAAGTTCTTGTGGTAGATGCTGACATGAGGTTGCCAACGCAAGCAAAATATTTAGGGGTTCCATCGGGGGGCGATGGTTTTTCAACACTATTAACTGACGCTAAAGTTGTCTTTGAAAACTTACTTGTTCCAGTGCAGGAAAATCTTGATTTTATTCCATCTGGACCGAAACCACCAGATCCAGCCAAACTATTAAACTCCTCAAGGTGTCAAGAGGTTGTTCAGAATATGAGAAATAATCTAAATTATGATATTATCTTGTTTGATAGTCCCCCCTGCCTATTATTGGCAGATCCAATTCTCTTAGGTGAAAAGTTAGATGGAATCTTATTCCTTGTTGGGTTAGGCAAGGTCTCACGACAAGTGACTCCACAAGCCTGTCGCCGTATTAAAGCGACAGGGGTTGATGTCCTAGGGTTGATTTGCAATCAGGTATCGTTCCCAACAAATCTCAACGATTATGGATATGAATATGGATATTATTATCATTATGGAAATGCATATACTGACAGTTATAGAAAGAAAGCTAAAAATAGCTACTTTCAAAAAGCCAAGAATTCATATTTTTCTAATCATTATATACAAGCAATTCCAGAGGATTCACTCAAGCTCGATGATGAACGCATAGTTAAGTCAAACTCAGAAAAGAAGCAGTTGGATGAAAAAACAGGAAACGAAAAAATTAGAGAATAATGCCAAGTTAGTGAGAGAATCTCGAAAAATATATTAGCATATATAGAAAGTAATTAAAATACTTTACAGAAATAATCCTGATTATCGTACAGAATAACTTCTTATCGTGTGGGGTGGATCTTCGAGATGTACTTGAAGTCTATCCTGAAATTCAAAAAATCAAATGTTGCGGCAAACTAATTAGGGACTCCTGAATAAGGCAAATCCACTGCAGCGCAACTGGTCTCACGGAGTGAGAGGCGTTAAACTGGCCCCGAACGGAGCAATTCATGATTGCTCTAACTGTTAATCGCTCCAGATGTACCGAAAACATCATAACGGCCAGCTCTCAATCGCGGAGTTTCATGTGCCTTTTGGCGGCACCTTGGACCCGGAAAACCGCTGGGTGTTGTTTGCATCGCTGATGCCATGGGAAGAGCTGGAAGAAACATATGCCCCTCAATTCAGCCCTACAACTGGCGCTCCTGCAAAGCCTGTGAGGCTGGCGTTTGGTGCGCTGTTCATCAAGCAGCGGCTTGGCTTGATCGATGAGGAGACTGTCGAGCAGATCCGAGAGAATGCTTACATCCAGGTTT
>JBJOHA010000042.1:0-35622 GCA_046047935.1 Cyanobacteriota bacterium | reverse complement strand
GGCGCACCTCGCAGGGATCGCCATCAAGCATCAGCACCTCACCCGGCCGCACGGAGCCTTCAAACAGCAACCAGATGCCGCTCACGAAGTTGGAGAACACCTCCTTGATGCCGAAGCCCAGGCCCACCGACAAGCCACCGGCGACGGCGATCAGCGCGGTTGTGTTGAGCCCGAGATGTAAAGCAACCGCCACCAGGCCGATGCCGACCACGGCATAGCGCAGGATCAGTTCCATGGCCTTGCGGCTGCCGTCGCTGAACCCCACGGCTCGCTGCACCAGCCAGGCCAGACCCGCCGCAGGCGGACCGCAGCCCACCAGCACCACGTACACGATCACACCGGCCTGAAACAATTTCCCGGCCGTGAGCGGCACACCAAACAGTGAGCCCAGCGGAACCACGGCCAGATTCCGCAGGCTGTCGAGCTCGCTGATCAAAAGCAGTGTGGCCACGAGCAGGTATGTCGGCCGTAGCAGCCGCGATTCCAACTGATGCACCCTCTCTGGGCGCATCCAGCGGCCGAGCAGTCGGTGCAGCAGCGTCAGAGCAAACCAACCCAGCCAGAGCTGGCCCAACAGGCGCGCCAGGCCATAGGGGTGGTTGAGGTGATGGAGCAGCCCACTGGTCAGTCCCAGAGCACCTAGCCCAAGTGGCGCGTAGGCCAGCGTGGGCCAGCGCCCGAGCCAGTGATGGCGGCGGGCGATCCGCGTGAGCATTATCAAAGCAACGCTCACGAGCAGCTGCACCACCACTGCTGGGCGTTCCAGGTAGCCGAGCCACCCCAAGACTTCCAGCAGCAGATCTTTCATCGTTGTTGTGCTGGTTTCGATTGCAGCACCGTGATCATCTGGTCGGTGGCTTCTTGGGGGGTCATCTCACCAAAAACCAGTTGGCTGATCAGGTGCGCGTTGGTTTGGATGCGGGGATCGTTGCTATGCAGCATGGCCACCATCTCATTGATCTGACTGCCCTGCTCGCCCGCTTTCACCATCGCTGCGAGCACCGTGGAGCTACTCACGGGCACCTTCACAAACCGATTGGCTGGCAGCACCGTTTGGGAGCCAATGGTGAGGTCGCGTTGCACAAGAGGATTCACGGCAAACTTGGTGAATGCCAGTGCTCGCTTGCGTCCCATGGCGCTCGAACCGCGGCTGAGTGCAAGCACACGCAGCCGGTTCACCGGGCTTGCCTGGCCATAACGACCATCCGGTAGCGCGCTCACACCGAGGGCCTGGCCCAGGTGCTTTCTCAAGCGAGGCAGGCTTGTACTGCGGCAGGGGATCCAGGCCAGGCGACCGGCCATGAAGTCAGCCTCAACAGCTTGTTGCGTGCCATAAAAGCTGATGCCTTGTTGCTTGCTGGCGTTCTGCAACCAACTCAGCCAGCGCTGGATGTCCCGGCGATCCTGTTCGGTAATCGGCTTGCGCAAGAGCGCTCGGTTCACGGCCGCAACAGCGCCCTGGCTGCCGGCTGTCCAGAACAGGTTGTACAGGGTGATCGGGAGCCCGCTCGGTTTGCCCTGGGCGCTGTTCGTCAACAGCTCGTTCAGGGTAGTGGGAGGCGCCTGAACGGTTTTGCGGTTGAAGCAGGCCAGCTGGGCTTGCATGAGCACGGGTAGGCCGGCAAGTTGGCCATTTGGTGCTCGCAGGCGCTTCACCGCTTCAGGGTCGAACAGGTTCAGCTGCCCCGCCGTTGCCGGGTAGGGATCCACTAGGCGGTGTTGCATCAGGCGTAGAGCTGTATCGCCATTCACAAACAGCAGATCTGGACCGAGGCCGCTCGTGGAGCGACGACGGATGGCAGCCTCGAATTGGCTCTCCGGGTAGAGGCTGAGCTGGAAGCGGGTGTTGCTGTTGATCTGGCGGAAGCCTTGCTCCAGCAGCCGCAACCGTTCGTCGAACTCATCCAGCAGTTCCGTGTCGAGCGCGTGATCGCTGTTGGTGCTGCCCGCCAGATAAAGCACAGAGGGCACCCCTCCCGCACAGCCGCTCAGGCTCAGACTGCAGATCAGGCCCAGGGCGCGCAGCCAGCCCTGGAATGTCTGAGGAATGAATCGGAGGGGCAGCGCCATCGCTGTGCTCAGCGCGCTCATCATCCCTGGTTCGGCGCCGTTTTGCGAGCATGGCCCGATTGGCTGTTCCTGCGCCCGTGACTGACGCTCTGCCCAAGACCTACGACCCGGTGGGCACCGAAGCGCGCTGGCAGCAGGCTTGGGAAACCAGCGGCGCCTTTCACCCCGATCCCAGCGCCCCTGGCGAACCGTTCTCGGTGGTGATCCCGCCGCCGAACGTGACCGGCAGCCTGCACATGGGCCATGCCTTCAACACGGCCCTGATCGACACGATCGTGCGCTTCCAGCGCCTGCGCGGCAAAAACGTGCTCTGTCTTCCCGGCACGGATCACGCCTCGATCGCCGTGCAGACGATCCTCGAAAAGCAGCTCAAGGCTGACGGCAAGCGCAAAGAAGATCTGGGCCGAGAGGCGTTCCTCGAGAAGGCCTGGGAATGGAAGGCCCAGAGCGGCGGCACGATCGTGGGCCAGCTGCGCCGGCTGGGTTATTCCGTTGATTGGCAGCGCGAGCGCTTCACCCTCGATGCCGGCTGCAGTGAGGCGGTGATTGAGGCGTTCAACCGGCTGCATGAGCAGGGGTTGATCTACCGGGGTGAATACCTGGTGAACTGGTGTCCTGCCTCGGGCTCCGCGGTGAGCGATCTGGAGGTGGAGATGAAGGAGGTGGACGGCCACCTCTGGCATTTCCGCTATCCGCTCACGGCCGGCGGCGGCTTCCTGGAAGTGGCCACCACCCGCCCCGAAACCCTGTTGGGCGATACAGCCGTGGCGGTGAACCCCAAGGATCCGCGCTACGCGGCGCTGGTGGGCCAGACCCTCACCCTGCCGCTGGTGGGCCGCGAGATCCCGATCGTGGCCGACGACCACGTGGATGCGGAGTTCGGCACCGGCTGCGTGAAGGTGACCCCCGCCCACGATCCCAATGACTTCGCGATCGGTCAGCGCCACAACCTGCCGCTGATCACGGTGATGGCCAAAGACGGCTCGATGAACGAAGCCGCTGGCCGCTTCCAGGGGCTCGATCGCTTCGAGGCCCGTAAGGCCGTGGTGGCTGCGATGGAGGAGGAAGGCTTTTTGGTGAAGGTGGAGGACTACCGCCACAACGTGCCCTTCTCCGATCGCGGCAAGGTGCCGGTGGAGCCGCTGCTCTCCACCCAGTGGTTCGTGCGCGCCGAGCCGTTGGCCGCCCACTGCCGCCAGGCCCTCGATCACGGCGAGCCGCGCTTCGTGCCCGAGCGCTGGGGCAAGGTCTACCGCGATTGGCTCACCGACATCCGCGACTGGTGCATCAGCCGTCAACTCTGGTGGGGGCACCGCATCCCGGCCTGGTTTGTCGTCAGCGAAACCGGGGGGGTGATCACGGAGGGCACCCCCTGGGTGGTGGCCCGCGACGCGGAGGAAGCGCGCCGCAAGGCTGAGGAGACCTTCGGCGCGGTTCATGCGGCGACGGGTCGCGAGCTGCGGTTGGAGCAGGACCCCGACGTGCTCGACACCTGGTTCTCCAGTGGCCTGTGGCCCTTCTCCACCCTGGGCTGGCCCGGGGAGGGAGGCGCCATGCCTGCGGAACTCGCCACCTGGTATCCCACCAGCGTGCTGGTGACAGGGTTTGACATCATTTTCTTCTGGGTGGCGCGCATGACCATGTTGGCGGGAGCCTTCCTGCCGGAGGCGGGGCCGCCCTTTCGCGATGTCTACATCCATGGCCTCGTCCGCGACGAGCTCAACCGCAAGATGAGCAAATCCGCAGGGAATGGCATCGATCCCCTGCTCCTGATCGATCGGTATGGAACCGATGCCCTGCGTTTCGCCCTCGTGCGTGAAGTCGCAGGCGCGGGCCAGGACATCCGCCTGGATTACGACCGCAAGCGCGACACCTCCGCCACGGTGGAGGCGGCTCGCAACTTCGCCAACAAGCTGTTCAATGCCACCCGCTTCGCCCTGATGAACCTCGGGGGTGAAACGCCCGCGAGCCTCGGCGCCCCCGATCCGGCGACGCTGGAGCGGGAGGGCCGCCCCCTGCGGCTCGCGGATCGGTGGATCCTTTCCCGCCTGGCCCGCGTCAACCGCGAAACAGCGGAGCGCTACAGCGCCTATGGCCTCGGCGAGGCGGCCAAAGGGCTGTGGGAATTCGCCTGGAATGAAGTCTGCGACTGGACTCTGGAGCTGAGCAAGCGGCGTCTGCAGGTGCCGAGCGAGCTGGAGGGGGAGGCCAGGGCCGCGGCCCTGGCGGATCAACGCACCGCTCGCCAGGTGCTCGCCAAGGTGCTCAGCGAGCTGCTGGTGATGCTCCACCCGCTCCTGCCGCACATCACGGAGGAGCTGTGGCATGGCCTGACGGGCGCCCCTGAAGAGACGTTTGTTGCCCTGACCCCCTGGCCCGCGATCGACGAAGCCGCCCTGGATGACGGCTTGGAGTCGGCGTTTGCTGAACTGATCGAGGCGATCCGGGTGGTGCGCAACCTGCGGGCTGTGGCGGGGCTGAAGCCCTCCCAGGCGGCCCCGGTGCGGTTCATCACCGGTCGACCGGAGCTGGCCGCCCTGCTGGAGGACGCCACGGCGGACATCACCGCCTTGACGCGTGCCGCCTCAGTGGCCGTGTGGAGCCAGGAGAAGGCAGCCCGGGCGGCGAGGGAACGGGCGACGGAGGAGGGTGCCGGCGAGCGGGTTCTGGCCGGGGTCTGCGGCGAGCTGCAGGTGGTGTTGCCCCTGGAAGGTCTGGTGGATGTGGAGGCGCTGCGCGGACGGCTGGAGAAGGATCTGGCGAAGGCGGAGAAGGAGATCGGCGGCCTGCAAGGCCGCCTGGCCAATCCCAACTTCGCGGACAAGGCGCCGCCGGAGGTGGTGGCGGAGTGTCGCGCCAACCTGGTGGAAGCGCAAACCCAGGCCAGCTTGGCGCGGCAACGGCTGGCGGAGTTGGGGGGGGGACCGCAGGCGGTGAGGCCTGAAACGGGGAATGGCCCGGTGAAGTCGACGGCCTCTCCATAACGCATGCTTAACGCTCCCTTGGCATCCGCTTCCTACATTGCTTGAGGTACCAAAACCTTTATGGCTCTCCCACCTTCCGACGTCCGGCGACGCTCCCAACGCGTCGTCGCTCTCTCCTGCGCTGTCGGCATGGTGCTCTCCGCCTCAGGGTGCGGAACAGCCACAACCACCTTGAATGGCGCGGGCGCCTCGTTCCCAGCCTCCATCTACCAGCGATGGTTCCAAGATCTGGCCAGCAAAGGGGTGCGGGTGAACTACCAATCCGTCGGCTCGGGGGCCGGGGTGCGGCAATTCATCGCCCGCACCGTCGACTTTGGCGCCAGCGACGTGCCCATGAAGGCCGAGGAGATCGCCAAGGTGTCTCAGGGCGTGGTGCAGATTCCCATGACGGCCGGGGCCATCGCCGTCGCCTATCAGAACAAGGGTTGCGCCTTGAAGCTGACCCAGGAGCAGCTGGTGGGGATCTTCCAGGGCAAGATCAACAACTACAGCCAACTTGGCTGCGCCGCCAAGCCGATCAAGGTGGTGGTGCGTTCCGATGGATCCGGAACCACCGCCAACTTCACTGCCCACCTGGCGGCGATTGATTCCACCTGGAAGCAGCAGATCGGGAGCGGGAAGAGCGTCAAGTGGCCTGTCGGCACCGGCGCCAAGGGCAACGAGGGCGTGGCGGCCCAGCTCAATCAAGTGGATGGAGCCCTGGGATATGTGGAGGCCGCCTTTGTGAAGGAGCCGCTGCAAGCCGCCGAGCTCACCAACGCCTCTGGAAAACTGGTCCCGCTCTCTTTGCAAAGTGAGCAGGAGGCTCTCGCCTCCATCGACCTCGGCCCCGATCTGACCGGCAGCAATCCGAATCCCTCGGCGGGTTACCCCATCGTCACCTTTACTTGGATTCTTCTCTATAAAACAGGCAACGGACCCCGGCATGACGCCCTCAACAAGGCGTTCAGCTACACGCTCTCCGAGCCCGCGCAAGCCATGGCGGACAGCTTGGGATTCATCAGCCTTCCCGCGTCGGTTCTGGAGAAGGGGCGACAGGCCCTGGCGACCATTCAGCCCTGATTTCCCTCCCTACCCATGCCCGTCCAGCCCAACATCGCTCTGCAGACCATCCTGAATCTGGCCCAGGGGCATCCCTTGGAAACCCATCCGCCCGGAGCTTTCATCTTCAAGGTGGATGATCCTGGAGCGTTCGTTTACGCCATCGTCGATGGCACCGTCGAGATCAGCTGGGGCCAAGGTCTGCAAGAAATTCTCCAGCCTGGATGTTGCTTTGGCTTCGATGTCATGGTGGACACGGCCAAGCGGCGCTACTGCACCGCAAAAGCCTTGAGCGCCGTCCAATTGCTGCCACTGGATCGCGAGCGCTTCATGTTGGCCATTCAGGAGTTCCCCATGTTTGCGCTTGAGAGTCTTCAAATCATGGATGAGCGCTTGCGTGGCATCCGAGTCCAGAGTCAGGCATCGGATTCCGATGCCTGATTCCCCTCAACCGGCAACCTCCAACGACTGAAGCCGATTCAGTTCCAAGCGCAGACGTGTCAGGCGATTGGCCGTGCGGTCATGTTGAATCACCCAAAGAATCGGCACCAACACAAACGAATACCCAAATGTGGGCAAAGCCAAGACAAGGGTCAGGGCCATGCACCAGTTCGGACACAAATAAGCAGGACTTGGAAATGCCTCGGGCAGGCAGAGTTTCTGGGCGTGACAAACAATGGCGACGTCTTCAGGTGGCAGGAAGCGCATCGTTGCCTCTTGCACGGCAACAGTATTTTCTCTGCCGTGGATTAACACCTCTTTAAGCCCGTCGTCTTCCATCCCCCGCCCTGTCATCCGCCACACATGCGGACCCCTGCCGTCTGCCCGACTTGCCCTCTTGGCCCACCTCCGTCCGCGCATCGTCGCCCTCTCGCTTGTCGCGCTGCTCGGCGCGGTGCTCTTTTTCTGGGGACTGGGCCACACCGGCCTTGTGGATGAGACGCCCGCTCTCTTTGCCGCCTCCTCGCGCCACATGGCGGAGAGTGGCGACTGGCTCATCCCATGGGTCAACGGCCTGCCGCGTTACGACAAGCCACCCCTGGTCTACTGGTTGATGGGCGGGCTCTACGCGCTCCCCGGGGTGGACCGCTGGGATCCCCTTGGCAGCTGGGCGGCTCGCCTTCCCTCCGCCCTGGCGACGGTGCTCACCATGCTCGCCTTGGCCGACACCCTGTTCCGCTGGCCGCAAGCGGGAGGCGAAGCGCCTCCCTCCTCCCGCGGCATCCCCACCCTCCAGGCGTTGAGCGGAGCCCTGGCCTTCGCCCTCAGCCCTCTTGTTCTCGTCTGGGGGCGCGCGGAGGTGAGCGACGCCCTCTTCAACGCCATGTTGGCCTGCAGCCTGCTGCTCGCTTGGCGCGCCTATGCCGCTGACCGCGGGTGGAGCTGGCCGTGCTGGGCTGCGCTGGCCCTGGCGGTGCTCAGCAAGGGGCCTGTGGCCCTTGTCCTGTTTCCGCTCACCCTGGGGGGGTTCTGCCTTCTCGGCGCGGATCGCCAACGGCTGCGACAGCGCCTGCGACCGCTCCAGGGGCTGGCCCTTGCCCTGGGCCTCTCCGCGCCTTGGTATGTCCTGGCCCTGCTGCGGGAGGGACGCCCCTACTGGGACAGCTTCTTCGGCTACCACAATCTGCAGCGCTACGCCCGCGTGGTCAACAACCATCAGCAGCCCTGGTGGTACTTCCTGTTGGTGCTCGTGCTGGCCAGCCTTCCCTACACCCCCATGCTGATGCTCAGCCTGGGCCGCTGCCTGCGCGAGGCGCGGAGCCCCCAGGCACCCAGCCTCTCCCTCGGACGGTTCGCCGCGGCCTGGCTGCTGGCTGTGCTCCTGTTTTTCTCCCTCTCCGCCACCAAGTTGCCGAGTTACTGGCTGGTGGCCACTCCCGCCGCCGCACTGCTGGTGGCCCTCGCCCCCACTCTGGCCCCGAGACACCTTGGCTGGGCTCTCACCGGCTCGACGGGAAGCCTGCTCCTGATCAGCCTCGCCCTGGCCGCCGCGCCGCTCTGGCTGACCAGAATCGATGACCCCACTCTCCCTGGCCTGCAAGAGGCCCTGGGAGCGGGTTCCTGGTTGTTCCACGGGGCACTCCTGATGCTGCTGGCTGCCTGGCCACTGGCGGGGATGGCGGGGATGGCGGACCGCAGGCCGGCTCTCCGCTTGCTGCTGAGCCAGGTCGCCCTCGTGCCTCTGGTGCCCGTGCTGCTCCTCCCCGTCTGGGGGATCGGCGATCGGTTGCGGGGTGCGCCCATCCGCGCCTTGGCGGCCGTGGCCGCCTCCCGCCCCTCGGGGTCGGAACCCCTGGCCATGGTGGGCCTGCGCAAACCCTCGCTGCACTTCTACAGCCGGGCCACGGTGTTGTTCGAGGGACGCTCACCGGCGGCCCTGGTCAACCTGGCGGATCGGCTTCGCCACGAACGCCGCCCTGGACTGCAGCCGGCTTCAGCGGAGCAGCAGCCCCACGTGCTGCTGGTGATCGACGCGGAGACCGCCAGGCGGCCGCACTGGCAGGGCTGGCAAGGCCAGGAACTGGCGCGCGCGGAACCCTATCGCCTCTGGCGTCTCGAACGGCGCTGGCTGGACGCGCGGGCAGCGAGCCTGCGCGCGGAGGGGAGAAAACCCACCTGGCGCGACCCCCGTCCCGAACGCTTCTGACCGCTTCCCCTCGCGTCCCCCCCCCCGCGCCTCCATCGCTTCAGCCGACAAAGACCCAGCGGGAGGCGTCCGCCAGGCTCAAGGCGGCCGGGTTGGCTCCCTGAACGAAGCCGATGGCTTCCGGCAGGCCGGACACCAGGGCGTCGACGCGCAAACCCGCCACGCCGCCATGGCGACCGCTGACCAGCCTGTAGTCCGCCGGCACGCCATGGAGCTGGATCCTGTCCTCGGCGCTGAAATCGGTGATCACCGCCATGTCGGCGCTGCCCAGGCCAGGGGTGCCATCGTCATAGAAGATGCCTGCGGCGTCGCCGAGCACGAACACATCGGCCCCACCCCCTCCAGTGAGGCGATCCAAGGAGCCCCGGCCCCGGAGCAAGGATCCCGGCAAGACGCCGCTGAGGGATTCTGCGGCCCCGCTCCCGGTGAGGATGTCGCCGCCCTCCGTGACGATCCCCACGGTGGGCTCCAGGATCGTGACGCGCAGGGGAGAGCCCACCGCCTGATTGCGCTCCGGATCGCTGTAGAAGCGCACCTCCATCTCTTCCAGGGGATCGGAGACCAGGTCAACCGCGATGGCTTTGCTGAAACCGACGCGTCCATCGGCGCCGATGACACTCCCCCCGAGAAGCTGCCCATCGCTGAAATCCGATGCGGTGATGCCCGTGCCGCTGAAGCGCCAATAGATCGGGGTTCCCGGAGCGACATTGGCCGTGCTCAGACCAACAGCCAGCACTCCCCCTTCATCAACAGTGGAGGCGCTCTGGCTGGAGGTGTAAGCGGGTGCGGCGGAAACGTCGTCGTTCTGAATGCGACCACCGGCGCTGTTGACACCAGCCAGCAGCAGACCACCAACGGGGTTCGCAAGGGAGAGCGTGAAGGATTCCTCACCCTCCACCGTGCGATCCCCAACGACATTCAGCGTGAGCAGCGCGCTGGTCACGCCCGCGGGGAGAACCAGGGTGCCGCTGGGGAGCGCGCCATCGCTGAAATCAAGAGCGCTGGCCCCCTGCGGACCTGACGCGGTGACAGCCCAGGAGACGCTCACGGGAACGGAGGGATCACCGGCGCGCTGGACGGTGAAGGTGAACGGCGTGGAGCCGATGTCGCCCTCGGGCTTGTCGGCGGAATGTGGGATCAGCGAGAGGGTGGGCGGTTCCGGGATCACCGTGAGCGCAAGGTCCTGATTGGCGATCACCCGTTCACTGACCCAGCGCGGCCCGGAGGTGAGGGGATCGACTCCGCTGAGAAGTTGAAAATCGCCGATCACCTCATCCGGTGTCAGGGTGAGATCGAGAAAGCCGCGTCGATTGACATCCGCATACGTCAACCCATTGATGTAACCAAGAAACAGTCCATCCAACCCGTCGATGGCGGGATAACGGTCGCGAAGGTAGGAATCGGCCCCGGCGAGAACGCTCTCCAGTCCGGGTGAGGTGACCCCGGGGGTGGCGAACTCCACACCAGCGATCGTGCCGGCTGGCCTGACGCCATCGGTCTGGGTGTCGAGCACACCGGCCCAGGCGTTGTGGGTGTCGCCAGCGAGGCTGATCAGGCGCTTCCCCAGCTGAAGGGCGGTTTGCAGGATGGTTTCTCGCTCCACCCCGTAGCCATCCCAGGCATCCAGGTTGTAGGGAATCTTGCCAGCCTCCAGGAACAAGGCCCGCTCGCTGGCGGTGAGCTCGCTGAATGGCGTCCCCGTGGCAAGTTTCTGCAAGGGGGCGGCATAGCGATCGAGCAGGGCGGGATGGCCCGGTTGAAGCAGCAGCTCCGCCGGCACGGCCATCGATTGCATCAACACTTGCTGCCCCAGCACCTGCCAGCTGGCGGATGAGCTGGCCATCTGCCGCTGCAGCCAGGCCAGCTGAGCATCGCCGATCAGATCACGACCCGGGTCGTTCCAAGCCTCATGCGCCACAGCGAACACCAGATCCATCGTCACCAGTGGAGCAATCGCTGCGGCGAACGCCGGCAGTTCGGCAGGGTCCACAGGCGGAGCCAGGCCCAATCGGGACGCATAGGCGGCGCTGAGGGCCGAATCGCTCGCAATGGCATTGAGGCGTGCCTGCACGGCGGCGGCATCGGGATAACGCAGGGGTTCATCCCTGGCGGTGAGCCGCGTTTCCAACACATGCAGGGCAAGCACGTCGCCAAAGGCGAAGGAGCGCCAGCCCCGGGTGAGCGGCGAGAGGGCGGAAGCGTCATCGCTGGGTTGACGCAGCCCTGGCTCTCGAATCGGCATCCACTCGTAGTAGGCCTTCAAAGCCGCGTCGCGACGAAGCAACCACTCCCCTTCCGTCGGGCTTTGGTGATTTTGGGCTCCATCCTTCCAGCTGTCGTTGGCGGTTTCGTGATCGTCCCAAATGGCGATCAACGGCGCCACAGCCCTCAGCGCTTGAAGATTGGCATCGGAGTGATACTGCGCATAGCGCTGACGGTAATCGTCGAGGCTGAGGAGTTCGCGATCGGGCTGAAAGCCTCGGCTTGGAGCCGCTGCTTCCGCCGTTTCGTAACCCCCCGGGCCGTATTCGTAGAGATAGTCGCCCAAATGCACGAGGGCGTCATAAGGTCGCGCCGCTTGGATGGCGACCGCGCGGCCATAGGCGGCAAACTCATCCGACGCCGGAAGATTGGCGCAGGAGAACACGGCCAGGCGCACGGGATCACTGCCAACCGGGAGGGTTTTCGTCTGACCCACCGGTGAAACCTGCTCCCCGGAAACAAAGCGATAGAAATAGTTCGTGTCCGGGCTCAAACCCGTCGCTTCCACCTTCACCGTCCAGTCCCTTCCGCCGCTAGTGGTGAACGCGCCCCGGGCCACCAGGGAGGAGGGCGCGAAGCTGTCGCTCGTCGCCAGCTCCCAGCGCCCATCCACAAGTCCGGCGAATCCCTCCGGGGGTGTGAGCCGCGTCCAAAGGATCACCGAATCCTGATAAGGATCACCGGACGCCACGCCGTGGCTGAAGGCCAGCCCCGTGGGCGGCGTGCGGCCAAGCGTCAGATCGAGGAGGAGAGGATCATGGTCGGAGGTGCGAAACCCTGCGGGGGTGAAGAAATCTCTGACACTGGCCCTGCCATTGCTGTCGGTGTCGAGGTTGTAATCCCGGAAGGCTCCCTCCGCCGCGTTGATGCTCCAATCCGTCGCCGCCGTGGCCTGCGGCACGAGCGAGGGAGACAAGAGGAGGTGATCCAGCGCGCCGCTCATCTCCACCGGGTTGTAGAAGGCGTAGCTGGACGGTGGCTCCGCCGTGAAGGTGGGCAGACTGTTGCGGTAGCCAGCGGCCTCGAACACCTGCAGGGGATCTTCCTTCGCATAGGCATTGAGATCCCCGAGGATCAACCAGTCGGGATCAGCGTTTCCTGTGGGCTGTGTGTCGATCCACCGCAAGAGTTCGCTGGCGGCGGCGACACGGGTGGCATTGAAAGCGGACTGGCCATCCAGCTGATCCAGGTCGGCTCCCGCCGCGCCTGAACTGCCCTTTGACTTGAAATGATTGACCACCACGTTCACCACCTCTCCCGTGGCCCGTTCCGCAAAGGCCTGAGCCAAGGCCGGCCGATTCTTTGGTTCCCCACTGGCGAGAGGGTCGGTGAAGGCGGCTGCGTCCAGCGGGATGGCGGGCCCTGCGGGCACCACGGATCGAGTGTTGTAGAGGATGCCCACCTTGATGGCATCGGTGCCGATCAGACCAGTGGGCACATAGGTGTAAAGACGATCGGAATCGGCAGGCAAGCTGGCGTTCAAGCGGCTGGCAATGGCCGCCAGGGTGCCGTCGTCAGCGTCGTTCTCCACCTCCATCAGACCGATCACATCCGCCTTCAGCCCCGCCAGCGCCGAGGCCAGACCGCTAAGCTGACGCTCGAGCTCGGCCGCCGTGTCAGCCCCCCGGGGAGTCAAGCCACTGTCGGTGAGCGCCCCGTCGCTCGTGAGGGTGGTGAAGGTGTTCAGCACGTTGAAACTGGCCACGCGCAACTGGCCTGGAGCGGGAGCGTCAGGAGCAGGGGGGCGGGGATTGGCGTTGACGAAGGCCAGGGGCGCGGTGGGGTGCAGGCGATATCTGCCGAAGTCGTAGCTGAGGACGCCCTCCACATCGCGGATGATGTCACCCCGCCGCAGCAGCTGGTCACGAACAGGCGCGGCGGCCGTGGCCGCGCTGGCCGGACGGTAGGTCGCTTGGCTGCCATCGTCCAACACCAGTTCCCGCAAGGCCATGGCCTGCTCTGCCGCATAGGCGTCTGGCCCGGGAGCCATCACATTGGTGGGCTGTGTCGGCAGACCCCCCGCGCTGAGCTCCACCTCGCCGAAGCGAAACTGACCGTAGAGCCCATTGACGCTGAGCGGTTCAGGAAAGCGCACCCACATCCCCTCGAAGGGCTCCAGGTCGCTGCCGCTGGCGCGCTGGCCAAGGAGATCAGGGATGGCGACCGAGCTGGTCTCGGCGAGACGATCAGACTCCTCCACCGTCAATCCACTGACATTGTTGAGAACCGTCTGCCCGAAACGCTCCTCCACCACGCCGCTCAGCAGCACCCGATCGCCCAGATTCACATCCGCGTTGCCACCGCCTGTGGCATGGAGCACGTAAAGGCCTTCGGATGTGAGGGCATGGTCATCCCAATCGGCGGATTCCTCCTGAAGAAAGAACCCCCCCAATTCGCTGGCGGCCTGAAAATCACCCACCACGATCCCCCGCAGGGTCACCCTTTGCCCAGCCATGCCGGAAATGGCTCCGCTGCCTTGAACCTCCGAGATCAGCGAGAGGCGATCGTCAGGACCTTCGGGCGTCATCACCACCTGAATGGAGAGGTCATCGATGGCCAGTCCATGGTCGTTGCCCGGGTCGTTGTTCTCCACCCAGCGCAGCCAGAGGGTGGCTCCAGGGGCCCATGGGGTGGCGGCGAGGTCAAGCTCTCCCCCCCGACCGCTCACCCGTCCGGAGCTGTTGCCATCCACCGCCCCCGCCGTGGCAGTGGCCACCGGAGAGGACCATTGAAAGGAGCCGCCGGGGGTGCGCCAGGCGGAGACTTCAGCGAAGCGATCGCCGTAACCGTGCTGCAACACCATCGTTTGCGCCGTGGTATTGCCCCCGTTGCGCCATTGCTCACCCTGGAACGAGATGGAGAGGCTCTGAATAGGCAAGGGGCTCGCATTGGTGAGGGCAAGGGCAAACCAACCGGCAACCGAACCGCTGCTCGGCGAGCCGTAATAGGTGCCCCCCGAGCCCACGCCACCCAGGGCGCGATCCGAGCTGCCATTTCCGCCAAAACTGACAAATGCCCCGGTGGCGCTGCTGCCGTTGTTGGCGGAATAGGTGGAGAGCGCGACGCCGCCTCCAGCCTGCCTGAACAAAGACCAACCGGGCAGGGTTTGATCATTGGTCCACGTCAACCCTGTCCCCGCCAGCGCCAAGGCATCGAAGGTCTGGGTGTAAGACCCGGTGAATGAGACAGGCATGGATGAGGCTTTGGGAGAACGAAGCGGTTGGTGACAGCGATTCCTTGAACCAGGAGTCTTGGAACCAACTGTCCTGGAACCGTCCAGCGGCCGCTCACATCCCAACCTCCCGCACCATGGGCTCCGGGCGGGCAAAGATCACCCTAAGGCGGGGTTAGCTGTTGACACTCTTGCCCTGGTCTCCGTCCAGGCACCTGTCACTCGTTAGCGCAGAGGCGGGTGAGGTGTCTGTCATCTGGCCAGCCCTGACACGTATCAAAAATGCCTTGGATTCAACCTGTTGCAATGCTATTAAGCTATTTTCGAATAATCATCGGTTTGGCCACCACACTCGGCCCGTCATGGTCGGGCGATGGAGTCACCAATAACCGTGATGAATGCACGTGTTCATGAGGGTGAGGCCTACGATCAAGTTGCTGTTCATCGACGGCTCAGGGCAATTCGCATGAAGTTATGGATCCTCCAGAAGCAGGGCTTGAATGCCGAGCCCGTCGCCTACGAATCCACCCGCTTTCTGGAGGAGGCTCGCGTCCTTGGCATTGATCTGGAGCTCGTTGCCGCAGAGGAGATCGATCTGATTGTCAGCCGCGATGGCCCCCGCTCCATTCGGCGTGGCGGCGAGCAGGTGAACCTGCCCGATGGCCTGCTTCCACGCGCGGGCAGTGGATCAAACACCTTCACTCTGGCGGTGCTGCGACAGTTTGAACAGCTCTCTGTGCCAGTGATCAACAATAGTCAAGCGATCGAAGCGGTGAAGGACAAACTTGTCTGCCTGCAGAAACTGGCTCGCGCGAATCTCCCCATCCCCCGCACCATGTTGGTCCGGTTTCCCGTCGATTTCGACCTGGTGGAGCGCCAGATTGGATTCCCTTGTGTCGTCAAGCTTCTGGTTGGCTCCCATGGCGAGGGGATCTACCTCAGCCGTAATCGTTCCAGCTTTCGTGATCTGATGGAACTGGTTTCCAGTTTGAATGGACAACAAAGCTTGATCTTGCAGAATTACATTGGTGATCGGCCTGGACAGGATCTCAGAGTGTGGGTGATTGGAGGCCAGGTGGTTGGCGCCATGTTGCGGCGCAGCACAGATGGCAGCTTCAAGGCGAACATCACCCGAGGAGGACGAGGTGAATTGTGGCCGATGGAGCCAGGGATCGAGGTATTAGCGCGCGAATGTGCCGCCACGCTCGGCCTGGAGATTGCGGGAGTGGACCTCCTCTTTGATGGAGACCAGTTTCGCGTCTGTGAGATCAACAGTGCGCCTGAATTCTCTGGCTTTGAAGCTGCCACAGGATTCAACATCGCCCGACAGGTGCTGCAACACTGCAGTTGGCGCATCAGGCGCCAATGGAAGCTTCCCCTGGTCTCCCCCCTTCCCGGCAGCGCCATGGCCGAGAGCCCGACGCCGCACGTCATCAGAGATGACAATGGTTGAAGGTCGTCTCTGTTGACTTGTCCTTAGCGCGCGCTTAATGGACGCTCACCAATCTGGACGTAGACGATTCAGGGCCGATGTCCGCCACCATGCAAGGGAGCCTCCCCAGGCCCGCCGGCTATGCCGATCCACAGCGCACCGGTCTGAGCGCGGACGACCTCTTTGACGCCATCACGGAGCATTTGTTCTACACCGTTGGCCGTCCGGCTGATCAAGCCAGCCTGCATGATCTCTACTTGGCGCTGAGCCATGCGGTCCGCGACCGCCTGATGACACGCCATCTGGCCACCAAGGATGCGTTGCGCGACCATCCCAGCAAAGTGGTGGCCTACCTCTCCGCCGAGTTCCTCATCGGCCCGCAGTTGGGCAACAACCTTTTGATGCTTGGCCTCCAGGATCAAGCGGCGGAGGCTTTGCGGCGTTTTGGCGTGGAACACCTGGACGCTGTCCTGGACGTTGAGGAAGAACCGGGTTTGGGCAACGGCGGTCTCGGACGATTGGCCGCCTGCTTCCTGGAATCGATGGCAACCTTGGAGATTCCAGCCACGGGTTACGGCATCCGCTACGAATTTGGAATCTTTGATCAGATCATTCGTGATGGCTGGCAGGTGGAAATCACGGACAAATGGTTGAAGGGTGGTTGGCCCTGGGAGATGCTGCATCCTGAACAGGCTTGTCGGGTTGGCTTTGGCGGTCATACCCGCATGGAACGCCTCGCCGATGGCCGTCTGCGGGTGCAGTGGCATCCAGCGGAGGTGGTGGTGGGCATCCCCCATGACGTGCCTGTGCTCGGATACCGCGTCAACACCTGTGATCGCCTGCGGTTGTGGCGTGCGGAAGCCAGCGAATCCTTCGATTTTCATGCCTTCAACGCCGGTGATTTTCATGGGGCCGTCGAACAGAAGGTGGCCAGCGAAACCCTCTCCAAGGTTCTGTATCCCAATGACGGCACAGATGCTGGCCGGCGATTGCGATTGAAGCAGCAAGCCTTCTTTGTGAGCTGTTCTCTGCAAGACATGCTGCGCAGCTTGCAAAGGCGCAACATCCCTCTGGCAACCTTTGCGGAGCATTGGGCCGTGCAGCTCAATGACACCCATCCAGCCATCGCCGTGGCTGAATTGATGCGCCTGTTGCTGGATGAGCATGGCTTCCAGTGGGAGGAGGCCTGGTCGATCACGCATCGAGCCATCGCCTACACCAATCACACCTTGTTGCCCGAGGCCTTGGAGTGCTGGGATCTGGCCCTGTTCGGGGAATTGCTTCCGCGCCACTTGGAGTTGATCTACGAGATCAACAGGCGCTTTCTCCAAATGGTTCGTCTGCACCACCCTGAGGATCTCGATCTGCCGCGCCGGGTATCGATCATCGGGGAAGATGGCCGACGCACAGTGCGCATGGCCCATCTGGCCACGGTGGCGGCACACCACATCAATGGTGTCGCGGCGCTTCACAGCGAGCTGGTGCGCACCTCCCTGTTGCCGGATTTCGCCGCGCTGTTTCCCGAGCGCTTCACCAACATCACCAATGGCGTGACGCCCCGGCGCTGGATGGCCTTGGCGAATCCGCCGCTGGATGCTTTGTTGCAGGATGTGATCGGATCGGATTGGGCTGCCCAACCGGATGCCTTGCGCCAGTTGGAGCCCCTGGCCAAAGACGGGTCTTTCCTGCAACGCTGGGCCATGGTCAAGCGGTCCAGCAAGGGTCGACTGGCCGAGGTGATTGCGGAGCGATGCGAGGTGCAGGTGGATCCTTCCAGTCTGTTTGACGTTCAGGTGAAACGGATCCATGAATACAAGCGCCAGCACCTCAATGCCCTTGGTGTGATCGGCCACTATCTACGCATTCAGGCGGGGGATACGGCCGATCTGGTGCCGCGCACCGTGATCTTTGGTGGCAAGGCGGCACCGGGCTATGGCATGGCGAAACTGATCATTCGCTTCATCAATGGCATCGCCGCTGTGATCAACCAAGACCCCGCTTGTCGTGATTGGCTCAAGGTGGTCTTCCTTCCCGACTACAATGTCAAGCTGGGTGAGAAGGTTTATCCAGCCGCCGATCTCTCCGAGCAAATCTCGACGGCTGGATTGGAAGCATCGGGCACTGGCAATATGAAGTTTACGCTCAATGGCGCCCTCACCATCGGCACCTTGGATGGAGCGAATGTGGAAATCCGCGAACAGGTGGGCGCCGAGCATTTCTTCCTTTTTGGCCATACGGCCTCCGAGATCACCGCCTTGGGGCGTGACTACCGTCCTTGGGAGGTCCTGCCGCAACTTCCCTGGTTGCGAGAGGCCCTTGGCCTGATTGAGCGGGGCCACTTCAGTGAGGGTGACCCGAATCTTTTCAAGCCATTGGTGGAGAATCTGGTGGGTTGGGACCCCTTTTTCGTGCTTGCCGACCTGGCCGACTACTGCCGCGCCGATGATCGGGTGGCCACCCTCTGGCGCGATTCGGTTCGCTGGCAGGAGAGCTCTCTCTTGAACACCGCCCGGGCTGGTTTCTTCTCTTCGGATCGCTCCATTCGCGCCTACGCCGAGAGCATCTGGCATGTGAAACCGCTGCGCGCTGGCGATGGTCGTCAGCCTTGCCTCCCCTGAGGCGGCTCACGGAAACTCGTCCCGGAGTCGGGGGAGGCCTCCCCGGCAGACTCTGGGGCTGAGGCGTCGGGAATCAAGGCGCAGTCGAAGCCGAGGCGCCGCAATCCAGACTCCAACAGGCGCGCTGAGGCCTGATGCAGGGGTGGTGTCCACCGGGGGCCCTGGCGACAGTCGAGGTAAGGGCCCATCGCTCCGGGGGGTTGGTCGAAGTGCCGCGCCAGCAGCATCTTTCCCTCAAAGAGATCCGCCTTGAATCCGGTGCCCCGGAGCTCCAGCCGCCAGCTCGGGGCCCGCAACCGACCCTCCTCGACAGCCCGCAGTCCACTGAGCGGGGCCAGCACGACAAGGGCGTCTCCGGGTTGCAACACCCGCTCGAGACTCGGCAGAATTTGCGCGCGCGATTGGCCGGCGGAGCGAAGGGAGAGAGGCATCACGCCATACCCCTCGGCAATGGCGGCCAGGCTTCTCCCCACCAGGGTGTCGCCTGCCACCAGCTGGTAGTCGGTGAGGAGCAGATGGCTGTCGGCCACCCGCAACACCTCCCGCACCCGCTCTCCAAAGGCGGTTGCCACGACGGCATCCGCCGCCAATTCCAAGGGATGGATGACCTCGATCCCCGGGAACAACTGACCCAGGCTGGCGCCATGGCCCCGTGCCTGGGAGCGCACGGCCAACCGCGCCAAGGGAAACGTCTCCTGAAGGTTGAGGGCCGTCTCCAGGTTGGCCATCACGTCATCCCCCAGCACAGCCACGGCTTGACAGCGGCAATGCCGCAGCTGCCGCAAGGCCCGCTCCAAGTTGGCATAGGCGGGGGTGACCTCCCCCGCTCCCCCCTCCTGCACCCGCCGCACCCGAGCCCGGCTCTGCGCGATCACCCCCTCCAGCCGCAGGGCCAGGCGATGCCCCTCCACCAGGAGCACGTAGGGCGACCCGGAGGGCAGAGCGGGGGGTTCCCTTCTGCCCAGGCGCCGGGCCAGCAGCCAATCCACGACCAAGGCCACCAGCCAGGCGGTGAAGAGGGTGCCGCCCAGGGCGAAGACGAGGGCGAGGGCGGCCATCCCCTGATGGTCGGGGCCCAGGGAGGCGCCGCCGGTCATCGCGCCGAGGGCATCGAGATACTCCCCCTTCAGCAAGGCCGCAGTGAGGAGCAATCCCCGGATGGGGGACCCCCCGCCGAAGCGGGCACTGCCCACCAGGAGCACCAGCAGAAGGGATGTCCACCCTGCCAGCTGCCACCGACCCCAGCGCTGCGGCACGCTTCTGAGGCCCTCCAGAAGGCTCTCCGCCGCAAGCCGCAGGCGGGAGCGCGTCAGCGACAACCAGCCGCCCTTGATGCCCCGCCGATGGTCCTGCGGGCTGTCCACCTCGAGCCAGAGCAGGTGATCCCCGCCCTGTGGCTTCTCCCTGAGGTCCCACCAGTGGCTCGCCGGCTCCCCCGCCGCATCCCAGCGACCAGGGGCGCACCACTGCAACAGGCGCCGTTGCCGCTCTTGAAGGGCGAACAGATCATCCGGGCTGTCGGATTGGAGCACCTCCCGGCGCACCCGGACCTGTTCTCCCTCAAGGGTGAAGGCCGCTTCGCTGCCATCGAGGCGCAGGGCGTTCGCGAAGACGCCTGCCGTCAACAGTTGGGGGTCAACCATGGCCAGGCCCGGAAGACGGCGCCGCAGGTGGCGCTCCAGTCCCTGGCCGCCACTGGAGCGCACCACCAGCCGCGCGGAGGGATTGAGCAGACGCGCTTGCAGGGCGACTTCCAGATTCAAGCCGCTGTCCGAGGTCAGCACCAGCACGGCGCGCGCTTCGCGCACGCCAGCGCGGAGCAGGACCGAGGGATTGCGCATGTCTCCGATCACCACGACCTGCGCCAGGTCGGACAGCTCATCGCCCACCAGCCAGTCCGGGGATTGCCAATCCACGCCGCGCAGAGGAACGTCGAAACGCAGGAGGATGCGCAGGCACGCCCTGCCCAACGCCCCCAGCCCGCACACCAGGATCAACCCCGACGGGGCTTCGGGGTCTCGGGAGTCAACCGCCGAGCCGGGCCCGCGATCCACGGGGGGACGCCCTCAAGGGGCCTCAGGGCTCAGAAGCGAGAAGGAGTCTTCGATCTGCCTGAGCCGCTCCGCTGGAACGGCCAGGAGGTCGCCCACCTCAGCGAGCAGACTGGCCTCCTCGGGCGTGGCGATGCGATCGGCGTGCACGATTCGAGCCGCGAAGGCATAGGCCTTCTCCTGCTCGGGAGGACTCAGCACGCTGATGGCCTCCTGCAACAGCGCTGTTCGCTTCTCGCGCAGCTCCAAAAGGATGGTGGACACCATGGTGCCGAAGGCCACAGGGCTCATCTCCCTGTAGGGGCTTTGGCCCCGCAGCTGCTTGTTCAGCACAGAGGCTTCCTCGGGCTGAAGGAGGTTGTCCGCAGACACGGCCGCCAGGGGAATCACGGCGAAGGCTTCAGCGGGGGTCATGGGAGCGAGGCGCAAGGCTTCCACCATGCTGCGGCCGCGTTAGGACGGCGTTAAGGGACAAGGGGTCACAGGCGGCTCACCCGCGCAACAGCGGACCTCCCTCCAGGCGGCGGATCGCCACCACGCCAGGCCGCGGAGGGCGCCCGGGGACTCCGGAGGGCCAGTTCGAGCCGAGGGGCACAGTGCGCAACTGCTCAAAGGCCACTCCGTCCCGATCCACCAGCGGATGGGCCTGCATCTCATGGGCGCCGCCCCGGCGCGTTCCATGGGCCTCCCCGGGATGCTGCACCGCCAGGAAGAGCGTTGTTTCCTGGCCTTTCGGGGCAGGGCGCTCCAGGCAGAGGCCGGTGAGCTCGCATTCCATCGGACCGGTCGCGAACGGCAGAGCTTGGCCGCGCAGGGGCCCGGCGGCCGGAAACAACCAGCAGCTGTTGTTGCCGAAGACATCCGAGCTGGCGTCGCCGCTGGAGCGATCGGTGAGCATCCAGAGGTTGCCGCGACCGTCGAAGGTCAGATTGTCGGGGTTGGCGAAGCCCATCCCCCCCTGCCAGGGCGTTCCTCCTGTGGCCACCATGCGCCAGCGAAACCCCTCGGACTCTTCCTCCAGCCGCATCAGCCAGCCGTGGGGCCAGGAGGCCTCCCCGGCTGGGCCACGGAAGATCGCCGGATCCGCTCTGCCCTCCCCGTCTGTTCCCGCCGCTGTGAAAGCGATCAACAGGGCGCCGCTCACAGGATCCAGCTCGGTGTCTTCCGGGCGGGCGCCCGCAGTGGCGCCAATGGCATTGGCCGCCAGGTGGGCATCGATCAAGATGGCGCCCATCTGCTCCTCGCCAGAGCCTGGATAGAGATCGGCGAGGGTGCGGAAGCGTTGCCGATAGGCCGCCACGGCCGCGTCGTCGTTCAGGGCTTCGGCTCCCGGGCGGCTTCGATCGGTGTGGGGCACGCGCGTGGGTTGGCGCAGGCCAAAGGCCTCCATGCGGCTGGGAGCCACCGGATCCACTGCGCTGGTGGGTGCGAGGGGCAGCCATCGACCGCGCCCGTCACCGCTTGGCCCGAGCGGTTCAAAGCGCGCCACCTCGAGACGGCCCGCTTCCAGGAGACGGGAGTTGGCGGGGTCGGCTGGATCCCGCACGATGCTGTCGCTGACAAAACGGTAGAGGTGGCCGCCGTGGCGATCGCACCCGGAATAGACCCGCAGAGGTTGACCAGCGACGGCGCTCACGGCCACCGCTTCATGGCGAAACCGGCCCAACCAACTGTGTTTCACCGCCGGCTGCTCAGGGCGAGAGGGATCGACCTCCACCATCCAGCCATACTTGTTGCCTGCCAGGCGGAAAGGGTTGCCAAGACCTCCAAGGCGTTGCGCGTCGCAGCGGAAGGGCAGGGCGGACGGGGGCGGCGAGGACCCATCGGCATGGACGGCCTCGACAACTTGGTCCTGAAAGTTCTCCTCCGCCGACAGCAGCGTGCCCCAGGGGGTGGTGCCCCCCGCACAGTTGGCGAAGGTGCCGATCACCCGATCGCCCAGCCCGTCATCGAATCCCAGCCGCTGGTCGCGCCGAAACACCGCCGCCGCAGGACCCGTGGTCCGCAAGCGCTGGCCCGGATCCTCCAGTCCACTCAGGCCTGTGAGACGGCGATCCTTCGGGCCGGGATCCCGCCGCCAGCGACCGTTGCGATCGCGACGCAGGCTGGCCACGCCGATGCCCAGATCCTCCATGGCGGTTGTCGCCACCTCCCGCACCAGGGGGCGGAGGGGGTCGTCCGCAGACAGGCTGGTGACATCAACGCGACCATCTCGAGACGCCAGGGCGTCGATCAACGCCTGCACAGGCGGTGGCTTCGCCACGACCTCCGCCAGTCCCTCCCGCCAGGGTCGGAAGCTGATGTATTCGAAATTGATGGTCAACAAGGCCTGCTCGTCGCCTTGGGGGAAGAATGCCAAATAGTCATTGTTGAAGCCAAAGCGCCCCTGTCCAAGAGCATCGCCCCAGACCGCGATCAGATCAGCGGTGAATCCCGTCGGCAACCGCAACCGATCGTCCAACGTCACGCGCGCCAGCGTTCGGCGCTGGTCCGCCCCGCTCCGTCCATCGTTGGGCAGAGGCAGGGGCAGGGGCAGGCTTGGGAAGGGAGCCGGGAGGGGCTCAGCCGTCCTGGCGCGAGCCCACGGGGCAAGACCACTGACTCCGCCCAGAGCGAGCAGCTGCAGCAGAAGCTCCCGGCGATGCATGCCGCAGTCAACGAATCATGAAGCAGTTTAGCTTGATCCAATGCATGCACCCCCCCGAGATGCGACTTGCGGCCACCCTCAAGCCAAGACGGAACGGCTGCAAAAGTCGTCAGCAACCCTCATCAATCTGCTGTGAAGACGGAATAAAGTTCTGGCAAAATTGGTGTTAAAAAAGGTTCTTGCCGGAGCGCGTGCTCCCGTCATTGGGTTCGGCTCTGGCGCCAGGGGGTGTAGCGCAGGAGTTGGAGCGCAGGGGATGGAGCGCAGGGGAAGGTCGCCATGCCAGAGCCGCAGGTTCGCCCGCTGAATCTCCAGACGAGAAGCGCAGATCACAGGCAAGGGGCGCCGGCCGCCGAGGGGAGAGGGCGAAGGGCCGGGGCTCTTTCTTGCGGGAGGCCATAGCCGAACCTCGGAGGCTGAGTCCCTGTGGGAGGGCCAGCACGAGCCGCCGGACCCGGGATCGGTGCATGCTCTGGACCGTCCTGGCAGCCAATGGCCTCCCTGATGTACGGTGGAGGGGATTCAGCGATCCTCCTTCAGCGGGTTTCCTTCCAGACCGGCGACCTCCAAAAGATTTCTCCTCAAGGCCAGCGACTTTCTCCAGGACTTTCAACGAATCTTGCCCATACCTGTTTGTTTTATGACCATTTACGTTGGCAATCTTTCCTTCGATGCCGAAGTGGAAGATCTGCAACACCTGTTTTCCGGCTACGGCTCGGTGAGCAAGTGCAGCCTGCCCCTCGACCGCGAAACGGGCCGCAAGCGCGGTTTCGCCTTTGTCGAGATGGCTTCCACCCAAGAAGAAACCAAAGCCATTGACGACCTCCAGGGCGTGGAGTGGATGGGCCGCACCATCCGCGTCAACAAAGCCGAGCCTCGCCCCAGCGGCGGTGGTGGCGGTCAGCGTTGGTGAGGATCAGGCTTGCCGTCGCCCTGGCGACGGCGCCAGATCTTGATGGACCAGTGCCGCCCCGAAAGGGGCGGCTTTCTCATGGGGTGGTGTCCTTGGCGGCCCGGGCCAGCAAGGCACGCGTTGCGGGCAGCCGCAGCCGCGAAGCCCAGCCCGCGCGTTGCAACAGCTGGATGAATCCGTAGGTGGGATCGGGTAGGGTGACCACCTGGCCCTCGACCACCGTCAGCCCCTGCCGCACGGAGCTCGGAAAGGCATGGTGAAGATTGTGCCAGCCTTCCCCGAGGGTGAGCAGAGCCACCCAGCGGTTGTTGCGGCTGGCATTGGCCGAGCCAAAGGGCTGCTCACCCAGCAGGTGCGCCACGGAATTCACGCTGGCCACGCCATGGAAGAGCAGGGTGGTGCTCAGGCAGAACGCTCCCAACCACTCCGCTCCACCCAACTGCCACGACAGCAGGGCCAGGGCCAGCGGGGGCAGGGCATGCAACCGATCGATCCCGCGCAGCACAGGATCGGCTTCCACATCCGCCGGCAGTTGGCCTGGATGGAAGCCAGGTGTCAGGAGCCAACCCAGCTGGGACCGAAAGAAGCCTGGCCAACCGGCCTTGGGCACAAGGGGCGAGTGGGGGTCGTCGAGGGTGTCGACATGGCGATGGTGCTGGCGATGATGGGCGGTCCACCAGCTCGGACCCATCTGCGCAGCGGAGGCCGCCACCAGGGAACCGATCCACCAAACCAGGCGTGGCGCCTGATAGCTCCTGTGGGCAATCAGACGGTGATAGATCGCGGTGGTGGCCAGCATGCGCAGGAGATAAAGGCCAAGGGCCCAAAATGCCGCTGCAAGGCCCAAACCAGTGGCCAGCAGCAGACCGCAACCGAGATGAGCCAACACAATCAACACTGGGCCGAGGCCGTGAAGACAACGGCGCTGCCAGGGTGGCGGCGGCGCGAAAAGACTTTGGCTCAGAAGTTGGCCTCAAAGGTGAATGCTACTCCCGAGAGCAAAGCAACAGAGTGAGCAGAAGCAGTCCTGCCAAAGCCAGGACGGCGGCGGTGTCGGGAGGATTCACAGGCGCTCCGCTTCTCGGGTGGCTCACTCTCCCAGATCAGCCGACGGGCTCAGCTGTCGGATCGATCCGCGCTTGGGGTAACCGCAGTGACGACTCCCTGTTCAGAAAAATGAAGAAGGATGGCCAACGGCTGTGCCTTTGCGTCGACATCTCTGCGGAGCGTGCATAAAAAAGTGCCGGCCGGTTGATGACCGAGGTGAAGCGTCTGCCTGGAGATGTCAACACAGCGAAAGCCCATGGCGGAGAGCGCGCTGATGGCACACATGATCTGCGCGCCCACCAAGCTCTGAAGTTCAACGTTTGGGATCATGGGCCCAAGCATTCCGGTTGAGCTTACAATGAATGGAGCCAACCAGGACAAAGCCAACTATACCAGGGTGAACTTGTTCTCCGGTTTCAACTATGGCTTAAGCATGTTTTGTCGCACTGTGCCATGCAACAGATCCTGTGGGCGGGTCGGAGCCCAGCGCTTTCGCCGTGGCTCCACCCGGCCAGCATCCACTGCGGAGGAGGGTGCTCAGTGCGGGGAGCGACCTCCCCCTGGAGGCAGGCACGCCAAGCTCAGGGCGTGATCTCGATGAATTCAAAGAGAATGATGTCGCCATCCTCCAGGGAGTTGGCGATGGCCTGGCGAGCGGCAACGCGTTGGATCCGTTGGCCAAAGACATTGATGGCCTGCTTGGCGTTCATGCCCTGGCCCACGGTTGCCAACACATCACCAAAGGTGAGTTTGTCGATGGCGATCACCTGCTGATTGCCAATCTGTCCAGGCACCAGGAAGTTGACCAGGTTGAAAATACCCTTGGGCGTAGCCGTGCCAGTTGCCAGAGCCAGGTTGGTCAGTCGGGTCGCAATGGTGGAGCAGCGACGATCCACCGCATAGTTTCCAATGGAGGAGGCGATGCGCGCGACAGGCACAAAACCCGAGCCCTGCAGGGGTTGCACACTGCGCGGATTCATGGCGACATTGCCAAAGGGGGCTGGCATGTTGCCCAGTCCGATGTAATAAGCACCAGAGGCCTGTACACAGCTGAAGCCAAAAATTGTGTTGGCGTTGCCTGTGAGGGGATTGGCTGCAGCCGCAAGGCCGCTGATTCCGGAGAGAAGGGCGATGCCGCCGAGGGCCGCAAGGCCGCGCCGCAGGGAGAGTGAAGTCATGGGGAGGATTGAACAGACCAGACAGGAGGATCTGGGCCGTACACCCACAATTAGCAAAGGGCTGAGAAGGGCCGCGCCCAGCGCTCAGCTGGCCAGAGCGGCTTCGATGGCTGTGGTGAGGATGGCGGCGTCGGGCTCGATCGCGCTCTTGAAGCGGGCGATCACCGTGCCATCGCGACCCACCAGAAATTTCTCGAAGTTCCAAGCGACGTCGCCGGCGGGTTCCGCTTGGGTCAAGGTGGTGTAAGGCTCGGTTTTGGCGCCGGTGGCGTGCACCTTGTCGAAGAGTTCGAAACTGGCGCCGTAGGTGGTGGAGCAGAATTGCTGAATCTCCGGCAGGGTGCCGGGTTCTTGAGCGCCGAAATCGTTGCAGGGGAAGCCCAGCACCACCAAGCCTTTCGCACCGTAGGTGTCCTGCAGGGCCTGCAGGCCGGCGTATTGGCGGGTGAAGCCGCAGCGGCTGGCCACGTTGACGATCAGCAGCACCTGGCCGGCCCAGTCGCCCAGCCGCCGCTCCACGCCCCGGGCATCGCGCACAACCACGTCCTTCACGTTCACAGGGGCGGGGGCGGACGCGCTCATCAGGGGTGCATCAGTGGAATCGCTGGAGAATAGACGCTCTTTTTCTGGGTTGGGCCGCGAACCGCGCCGGTTCAGCCGATCTGCTGCCGGATCCGGCTCAGGTAGCCGGGCAGCAGGTGGTCGCTGATCAGGCCGCGACTGCCCTCCAGGCCTCGGGTGGCGACGCCGGCTTGCAGTTGCCCCTGCAGAGCGCGGAAGTCTTCGGGCGTGAGCATGCTGTCGTCCGCCAGAGGATCTGGACTGCGGGAGGCCGCCTCGGCTCCCGGCAGGGGGTTGGCCCCGCGACGGTCCGGGGCGGCTTCGGCGGCGCCGGCGCGGGAGCTGCTGACGCGGCCCTTGCTGTCAAAGCGCAACAGGTGGCCCGCATGGCGATAAGTCGGCGGCACCCGCGGAACGATGTCGGCGTCGTTCACCAGCCGGTGCCAGCGACCCGGCAGCCGCGCCGCCATGGCCATGGCCGTGGCGGAATCCGCGGCGACAGCGGGTTGACCGAAGGTGTAAAGCCCACGCACAGGGCGAGTCGCAGCCCAGCTGCTCGCCGCCAGCACGGCGATCGCCCCCCCCAGGCTGTGGCCGGTCACCTGGAGGGGCAGGTCGGGCTGCAGGTTGAGGAGACGCTCCAGCTCCGGGCGCAGCGCCTCGAACTGCTGCAGAAAACCCGCATGCACGCGGCCGAAGCCCGTCAGCTCCCGGGTGGTGAGGTGCAGGTTGCTGAGCCAGTCGGCAGTGCTCTCCGTGCCGCGGAAGGCCACCATCGCCACCTCGGAGGTCCAGGCCAGGAAGCCCTGGGCCGGACCGTTCTCCACAAAGGCGCTGTCGCTGAAGCCCCAGGCGCGCGCCCGAGCGTTCACCACAGCGGCCGGGCTGTAGGCCAATTCGCTGGCCAGGCACAGGGAGAGGCTGGCCTGCCAATCGAAACGGTCGGAGGCCAGGGCATCGAGGCGGAAGTCAGCGGCGCTGACCGGCGGGGCGGGGGCTGGCGCCGGGGGCCGGGGAGGACGCCGCCCGAAGAGGGCCAGCCGTTCCTGCGCGGTGTCTCCTCCCTCCGAAAGCGGGGCCGGGGACGCGCCGGGAGGCTCCGGCACCGGCGCTCCGAAGCTGATGCTCAGCCGCAGGGGGATCGTCCAGGTGGCCCCGCTGGACAGGGAGGGGAGGTCCACCACGCCGCTGGACGGCGCCAGTGGCGCGGGGCCCGCCAAGGAGGGGGGCTCCTCCGGAAGCCACACCTCTCCAGGCAAGGGTCGGGCGTCCTCCAGGTCGGCCAGCGGCTCCTCGGGTGGCGGAAGGGCCTCCAGCAGCTGGTCCCGCAGGGCCTCGCCCTCCGGCGGCAGGGGGCGCTCGCGGATATGGCGCACGAGGCGACTGACGCGCACCCCTTCATTCGCCACCCAGGCGATGTGCTGTTCCCCCATCCACTCCTGCCAGAGCCGACCATCGCTGGTGAGCACCTCCCCCTGCCCATTGCGCTTCGGCACGCCGGAGTGGTGCAGCGCCACCACCTCCCACTGGTCGTTGAACACCGGGGCGCCGGAGGAGCCTGGATCGGTGTCGGTTTGATAGTGGAGGAACAACTCCAGCTCATCCACCACCTGGTTGTGGCGAATGGCGAGCTGCTTCGGCTCCCCGTTGGGATGCTGAATAATGTTCACCGATTCCCCCACCAGCAGCTTGCCGGTGTCAGCGATCAGGGGCAACCAGCCGTAGGCCTCCAACCCCGGATGGGGGGCCAGGGCCACCAGGCTGTAATCCAGCTCCGTGTCGGAGAGAAAGAACTCCTCAGGCGCCAGGGGGAACACCTTGCTGGCCCGAATCTCGCCAGTGGCGGACTCCTGGTAGTTGAACTCCACGAGGGAACGCCTGGCGTGGGCGGCGCTGGGGAGCACGTGCTGATTGGTGAGCAGCAGCCGAGGGGAGACGAGAAAGCCTGTTCCGTAGCCCCGGGCCTCTCCGCGTTCACCCCGGATGTGCACCCGCGCCACGGAGCGAGCCGCCCGCAAGCCCTGCTCGAAAAACCGCATCCCCATGAGATCGTTTGTATCCAGAACCCGCTCAAGCGCGCGCGGGAAGCCTTGCGGGCTGCGTCCGGGCCCCTGGGGATCAAAGCGAAGCCCTTCGGTGGTCAGGGCCCGCACCCGCTCGGGATCCGCATGGAGGCGCCGCAGGCGCTTGTTGACCAGCTCCGGACTGTTGGCGGGGATCTGCAGGATCTCCCCGTTGGCGATCCGCGTGAGATTGCTGTCGCGTTCGCGTTCGCGCTGGCGAAAACGGGCTTCTGTCGCCGCCACCACGTCGAGGATGCCCATCGCCAGGAGACCACTGGGTCGCAGGCTAGGAGCCCTCTCGGTCGCGCCCGACAGTTCCGGAGGCTTTGTCACAGGCCAATCGTTAAAGGCCAACCGTTCAAGGCCAACCGTTAAAAGCAGATGCAGCCCTCTGCGCCGAGACCTCAAGCATCTGCCCTTGTGCGCTCAGGCGGAGACGTCGTCCCGGGGACACAGTCTCGCCGATCGGGCGCTGGCCATGTCTTGGACCACGCCGTGCATCTGAAGTCAGCGGGTCAGGCAAACGCCGCAGATCAACTGCGCGGCGGGTGCCTGCGCTGCCAGGCAACGCTCAGATACCCGCCATCACCGGGAGATTTGGACGGACCGGATTGGACACGGCCGAGAACATCACTCAACTTTGTGTTTCAAGTTTGTGTTTCAAGTTTGTGGTTCAAGTTTGTGGGCTTTCTTCCGGATGGAAAACTCTCCCGACAAACTACGGTAAACGATCGCATTCCATAGTGTATTATTATCTAGTTCAAAAGTGATGTCATAATTCATTCCATTGACGACTTGCTTTTTCACTCCCACAATGCGCTTGAGCTTTGCTTTGCTGTTCATCTGGCTCAGGATGAAAGCCACGGCCTCTTCTGTTGGCTGATCGACTGTGCCCTCGTTCCAACCGCCTGGCATCATTGGTTTGCTTGGCACGCTGACGATGTCAATATCCTGCGCTTTCACCCGATCCATCGGAACGCGAACAATGTCTTTGGCGGTGAAGTCAATGTCGCCTAGGTTAATCTGTCGTACACGCCGATTGTGCATGGTGTGATACTGCATCACCAGATTCTTGGTATCATATGCTGTCGTCCAAATCGTCGAGCTGCGCATACCCTTCTGGTTGACTTCCCCACCACCTTCGGCGGCTGCGGTTCCAACTGTCAGGTTGAAGTTGTCAAGAATACGGAACGCTTCGTATAATGTTTCCTTGCCGTCAGGAGTCTTTCTCGCTGTGCTGGCATAGGCCGCAGCACGAAGGAAGCGGGATGGGGATGTAAGGTCACCAGGAAGACCATACAAACGCGCCCCGGCTCCAAACTTGACAGATCTCAAGGCTTCAATTTTTCGATGGGGCAATGGCACATCAACGTTGGCATAGTTGAGCAAGTTGCTGATGTGCCAGTCATAATTTGGTCCGTTTGTAATGACTCCAAGCGGGGCGTCGTAGATGGTTGTAACTCCTTTCGTGAACTCGACGACAATCGCCTTGCCTCGCTGATCGGTCAAGATCATGTGCAAGGGCGGCACAGCACCGATGCTGGGTTCTTTGACGCCAACGACATGCAGTCGGGCCAAGGCAGCCTTGGCTTGTTCCGTTGTCGAAACGTTCATCAAAAGGTAAGGGGCCAGGGCCATGATCGGCACGCTGGTGGCCGCCTTGCTGGGATCGTATTCCGCGTATTCGGCAAAGCCCTCGTGATAAAATAAATTTGCAGTCAAACCTTTTTCGTTCATTCCATCGATAAACACATCCTTTTTCAAAGCATCCACCCCGACCATCCCGTACCGACCCACCCAGGACAGGCCTTGCTTTCCGTCAGGAAGGGTCGTTCGAATGGAGGTGCCACGTGGCACGATGGCCACCCGTGAATTGAGGTCGAAAGTCCCCCATTCCTGAGTGCGTGCAAAGACAACCGCACCATCCTCAGCGACGAGCGTAATCCCTGTGCAGGCATTGGCTTGACGCAACGAAGTCGCAGCCACCAGTGCGATGGTCAGCGCAGAAACAAAATGTTTCATCTTCGATTGGATTGTCATGGCTCAGGTGAAGGCACAAGGGTCATTCATAACAGACCGCCCGTAACTTCTTTCCCAAGAGAGTGGGCCTCCATTCTGGCCGGAGCATTTAACGCCCCCTGCAGGGCAGTGTCCTGGTTGCGAGAGACGGATCTTTGCGAACTGCAGGTGGACTGGGGCAAAGGCACCTGTCCGAGTCTCGGCGCGACACCGTGATCTGGCTGATGGCCATCAGGACAGCAATTCGCACGTGATGTAGTTTTTCCACACCCAACCTGCTGGAGCCGAAGGCAGCGATGGTGTCGTCGTGCGTTCAAGATCAGCAGACGTCACCTCCAAGTAAAAGCGGATGGGGACATAACCCCGGACCGGCTGCTTCAGATCCCTCCCCCTCACGTAGAGAAGACTTTGGGGGGACAGTCGTCCCAGGATTCTGCCGAAGGGTTTCTCGCGAATGTTCAACGGCGTGGGAGTGGGATCGACGGAGCGGCAGACGAAGATGGCTGTGTCATAGCGGTCCGCAGCAAGGGGGGAGCTGCTGGAGGCGCCATGGCCAAAGAAAACAACCGAGCTGGCCAGACTCACACACCAGACAACACGGCAGGCTGTGCGCACCCTTGCAGCACGACACCGCATCGCTTCCGTGTGAAGGTTCCATGCCGGAGTTTACAGCTCACGGTCCAACGCATGGCCCGGCACGGCTCTCCTGTGACAGTGCGCGCAACACGGCGTCAGGGGGCGGGGGTGTTCGGTGCGGGTGTCATCGGCAGACCCGTGCGCGACAACAATTCCGTTTCAAAAAAGCGGCCCTGATCCACCTGTTCAAAGGCAAAGCTCACCGCTGCCGCCTTGCCCTCAGGGGTGGTGTAGCGGATGGTGAAGGTCTCAGAGTAGCGTCCGGAGCCGTAGAGCAAGCGTCCGGGAGCTCCCAACAAGATGGTGGCGGCAGCGCCCAAGGCTGGATCCGATTGCACGCCGGGCCCTCCCTTGCTCCAGCCCGTGATGGATGCGGTGGGAATCCCTTGGCCGTCCACGGTGAGCTGGGTCGCGTCGAGGCGCACCTCACAGGCCTGCTGGCCGGCGCAGCGGGCCTGGTAACTGCCAGCCCGGGCGGGAGGGGACGCCCCCAGCAGCAGGGCAAGGCCAACCGAGATGGGACCAGCCCACACGGAAGACGGCCAACCCCCGCCTCTCTTGATCATGGGCGTGGTCCTCATTGGATCGAGCGGATCTGGGCGGGCTTGTCGCTCTCTTGCAGCTTCACGGCGGGCCGTGGCTTTTTCAGGCGCCCTGGGGCCTGTAAGGCTTATTCATACGTCAGCCCGAAGACCGTATCCGCCATCCAATGGCGGAACGATTCGTTGTCCATGAATTGCTTGAAGAGTTCCATGTCGTCTTTTAGCACATCCGTCATCACACGGGTCAGTGCCTTGTCATGTTCGATGCGCGCATTCTGCTTGTCGGAATTCTGGCGTGCATTCTGGTAGGCCGGGTCCACTGAAACGCGCCTGGGGATGTCTTCTGTGATCAAGCGGTTGACGCGATCTTCATCGGTCCAATCGATGTTGCCAAACTGGTCATTGAACACCTTGAGGATGTTGGAAAGGCGATCGAGATCAGCTTCGGGTTTGCGACCACCACCGGCGGTGGGAACCGGTTCGATCTCAGCATCCTTGTCGGGCAGTTGAATCCTGACGACCGCCTGTTTCTCCACGCGGTAACTCTCCATGTCGATCGCTTCGAGAATGCCAGCAGAGAGGTCTTCCTCCATCGGAGCCGGAAGCTTGGAGATGAGGAAGTTCAGCAGGATCGAGAGCTTTTCCCAATCGGCATTGGTATAGGGGAGAATCGATGAGAGGAAGCCATAGGTGCGGGTGAAGGCCTTGGCCTTGCCCTTGAAGTCCACCTGGCCATCTTCGTCAAGCTGCTCTCGGTAGGCCGCCACGCAGGCATCAAGGATGGGATCGAGTTGATCGCGATCCGCGCCCTGTAGAACCAGTTCCACCAGCTCGTCAATTTGAGGCTGGTCATAGACCTGATGGCTATCCAGAGCGGCTTTCAGATCATGAAGCTTGTTGGGATCGGTCTCCTCGGCGAGGATCGTGGTGCGGTAGTAGTCAGCGAAAGCTTGCTGGATGGTGTCGATGTCGTTCATGAAGTCGAGCACGAAGACGTCGTGTTTCTTGGGGTGGGCTCTGTTCAGCCTTGACAACGTTTGCACCGCCTTGATGCCCGAGAGCACTTTGTCGACATACATCGTGTGCAGCAGGGGTTCGTCGTAGCCGGTCTGGAATTTATCGGCACAGATCAGAAAACGATAGGGATCTTGCTGGATCTTGTCGGGGATCTGGCTCGATGGAAACCCGTTGAGGGAGGCTTCGGTGACTTTGGTGCCGCCGTACTCATGCTCCCCGGAGAAGGCAACGATGGGCCGGTATGGACTCTTGCGTTCGCTGAGATAACTGGAGAAGGCATGGAAATATTGGATCGCCCGTTCGATGCCGCCAGTCACCACCATGGATCGGGCCTCGCCGCCAATCTTGTTGAGGGAAAGCACCTGCTCGTGGAAGTGATCCACCATGATCTCCGCCTTGAGCCGGATCGCATGCTCATGGCTTTCCACGTAGCGGCGGAGCTTTTTCTTGGCGCGCTTGCTGTCGAATTCGGGATCACTCTCCACCTTTTTGATGAGCTTGTAGTAGCTCTCCACCGGTGTGTAGTGGCGCAGAACATCGAGGATGAAGCCCTCCTGAATGGCCTGCTTCATCGTGTAGCTATGGAACGGCAGGTGGCGCACGGTTCCATCGGCCTGGGGGTCGGGATGCCCGAAAATCTCCAGGGTCTTGTTTTTGGGGGTGGCCGTGAAGGCGAAATAGCTGGCATTGGGCAGCAGCTTCTTGGCCTCCATCAGCCGGTTGATCTTGTCTTCCGTGGTTTCCTCCTCTTCTTCTGCTCCTGTTGTGGAGAGGGCCAAGGAGAGGGCCGCCGAGGTGCGCCCACCCTGGCTGGAATGAGCTTCATCGATGACGATGGCAAAGCGGCGGCCGCGCTGCTCATTGCCGATCTCATCAAGAATGAACGGAAACTTCTGAACGGTGGTGATGATGATCTTTTTGCCTTCGGCGATGAACTTGCGCAGGTCTCCAGAATCTTCGGCATGGCCCACCGTGGCGCCCACCTGGGCGAACTGCTTGATGGTGGCCTTGATCTGCTGATCGAGGATGCGGCGGTCGGTCACCACCAGGATGGAATCGAACACGGCGCTGTTGTTGCGCTCAAGGCCGATCAGCTGGTGGGCCAGCCAGGCGATCGAATGGCTCTTGCCACTGCCGGCAGAGTGCTGGATCAGGTAGCGGCGACCAGCGCCGTGCGCGGCGGCATCCGCGAGGAGGCGACGCACCCCATCGAGCTGGTGGTAGCGGGGCCAGATCTGCACCGCCTTCTTCTTGCCGGTCTTCTCGTCTTTGGTTTCCACCACCTGGGCGTAGTTCTCAAGGATGTCGGTGAGACCTTCGCGGGTGAGGATCTGCGTCCAGAGGTAGGCCGTCTTGAGGCCTTCCGGGTTCGGGGGGTTGCCCGCGCCGTCGTTCCAACCTTTGTTGAAGGGCAGAAACCAAGAGGCTTTGCCGTTCAAGTGCGTGCAGAAGCGCACCTCATGGTCGTCCACGGCGAAATGGGCCAGGCAGCGGCCGAATTCGAACAGCTTCTCGCGCGGATCGCGGTCGAGCTGGTATTGCTTCACGGCGTCAGCAACCGTCTGCTTGGTGAGGCTGTTCTTGAGTTCAAAGGTGGCCACGGGCAAGCCATTGATGAACAGGCCCAGATCCAAAGCGCGCTGGGTTTCATCGCGGCTGTAGCGCAGCTGGCGGGACACGCTGAAGCGGTTGGCGGCGAAACGCTGGATCGCTGTGGGGTTCCCTGGTGAAGGCGTGCCGCAGAAGAGGTCGAGGTGATGGGGCCCGTGCTTGAGGCCGTGGCGCAGCACATCGATCGTGCCGCGCCGGGAGATCTCCCCTTGCAAGCGGGCCAGGAACTTGCGGCGGGTGGGACCATCGACCTCCAGCGCCAGGGAAGCGAGGGCATCGGGCTGGGTGGCCTGCAGGAAGCCGCGCAGCTGCACGAGATCAATGCAGTAGTCGCGGTCGTAATGGGTGGGATCTCCCAGCAGCCAACCGGTGCCACCAGCCACCGGCACACTGGTTTCAGTGGCGGCATGGGTGGGCACGAGCACGTCGGTGCGACCGGTCATGGCCCGCACGATCAAGGCCTCCAGTCCCTTTTCGGTGGTGTCGGTGGTCATGGGGGCGCCTCGATCATGTTCCCGTCACGTAGGGATGATGTAGCAAAAGGGTTGCTGTGACGGGGATTCCGGGCTGTGGAGGGGTCCAGGGCACCTCTCCTGATCCAGCAGCCATCAAGAGGCAGGGGCATGGCTGCCCGTGGGGTCTGGCAGCAGCCCAGAAAGGCAAATACCGCATGAGTGCACGTGCCGCGCTCCTGGGCGTTGGTGGGCGCACCTTTAATTTTCCCTTTGCTAATGCTGCCCATGCAGCTGGATTTAGCAAAGGCCCGGACCCAAGCGAGGACAGGGGTTGCAGGGCGTTGCCCTTTGCTAGAGCGGCGTGAGAGATCTCCAGCCTTAGCTTGGTCATCGGAACCGCTTTCCCTCCCCATCAGCGTGAAGCACCCATTGGGGAGCTGCGCGGGATCCGCAGTTGTCGATCTGACCGGCCCGGCGAAGCTCCTGAAGGAGGTTCTGCACCTTGCGCCGCTTCTGCTCCCCGGTGAGGCGGTCGGGGAGTTTGGGGATGAGCGCCTGATCGACATCCTGACGGGCGACCGGCCCGTGCTCACGAACCAAGGCGAGGATCAGATCAAGGTAGAACTGCTTGTCCAAGCCCTTCTCCCGGATGTGCC
>JBJOHA010000041.1:0-3069 GCA_046047935.1 Cyanobacteriota bacterium | reverse complement strand
GAGAAATATCGAACCCAGGCGAGAGGACGGTTCCGTGGGAGGGTCGCCCTTGGGGTCAGGGGGCTTTCCCGGCAGCGAGGAGGGCTTCGATCTGATCCAGCGCTTCATCCAGGGGCGCCACGGCGCGGGTGATGGCCGCATCGCCCGCTTCGGAGCTGGGCCATTGGTGCGCCACCTGGCGTTGGAGGTGGCGCAAGCCGCCGTCGATGCTCTCCAACCGGGTGGAGAGGGACAGCAGGCGCCCATCCCGCTCATCGATTCCCTGCTTGGCGGCCGCGAGGTTGCTGCGCAATTGCTCCACCAGCCGGGTGCGCTCCTGACGAAGGATGGGGGAGGTTTCCCGCGCGAGAGCCAGCTCCTCGCGCTTCAGCCGCTCCACCAGCTCCTCGGCGGGGAGCAACACCCCACCGCCGGACAGCAGGAGGCCTCGGCGCTCGGCGATGCGGTCCGGCAAGCCCCGCAGCCGTTCGCAACACAGCTGCACCAGGCCCAGGCCCTCCAGGTGGTCAGGGCTTTGGAAGCGGGCCAGGGCCTCTGTGCGCACCCGTTCCGCCTGGGTGGCCAGCTGGTGGGCGCGCTCCAGGGCTGCATCGATGGCCGCGCTGATGCGCCGATCGCGCAACACCTCCCGCCGGGTTCCCCGCCTCCACCAGGCCAGGCCCAGGGCCAGGGCCACCGCCAGCGGCAGGGTGAGCCAGAGGGGGAGGCCGGCCAGGCGGGTGAGCAGCACCAGGACGAGGCCGGCAACGGCCACGGCGAGGGGATCATCGAGGGGATTGGGCCAGGCGGCGGAGCGAGCCATCGTGGAGGGAGACGAGGGGATCAGAAGGTCATCTGCAGGTCATCGAGGCGACGCCGGATGGTGTCGGCCGTGCCCTCCAGGAATTCGCCGCCGTTGCTCTGGGCGATCTCTCGCAAGACGTCGGCGTCGTAGTCGCCCCTTCTGCCAAAACCGATGGTGAACACGCCGATGCGCTCATCGCTTTGGAAGCCACTGCGCCGCAACTCCGCCATCAGGTCCTCCCGGGTGAGGGGGGAGCCGGAATCCTTGCCATCGGTGAGCACCACCACCGCAAGGATCTCTCCGGGCCGGCGGGTTTGCCGCAGCCAATCGCGGCCCGCCAGCACGGCGTCATGGAGCCGGGTGGCGCCTTCGGCGCGCAAACCGGCCACAAAGGCGGCGGCCTTCCCTTGATCAACTCCACCGCCGCGCACCACCACGGGGCTCTGCACAAAGCTATCGAAATCGATCAGACCCACCACATCCCGGGGACCGATCTGGCCCAGGTAGGTCTGAAGGCTTTGCTGCACGGCCGGCATCTTGTCGCCGGCCATCGAACCGGAGCTGTCGACCACCAGGGCCACGCGGGAGGGTTTCTTCACCAGTTCGCGCCAGGTGCGGATGATCTCCTCCGCCACCTCGGGCCGGGGCGCCCGGAGGGAGTTGTAGACCGCCTTGGGATCCGCGCCATTGGCGGGGATCACCCGATTGGCGGGCACGGCGGGGTTGGCGGGCCGCAAGCCTGACTCAGCCACCAGCCGCTGAATCGCTGGCTCTTGGAGGCGATCGATCAACAGCAGAGCCGCCTCCCGCTCCCGGGGGGACACCCAGGGCGCGGCGGGAAGAATCGCCCGCATGGTGCTGGAGTAGGTGGAGGGGGGGTAGACGGCGACAAGAGGCTCCTGAGCGCCCTGGCGGCTGCTGTTGGCCGCCACAACGGAGGACTCATAAACCGAGGCCACCGAGGCCCAGAATCGACCATTGCGCTGCATCGCCCGGGCCAGCTCGGTGGTGGAGCTGCCGTAGCGGGTGATGTGCCGCTGCAGATCGGCCAGGCCCGGCGCGCTGGCGCGCACGTCGCTGATCCGCAGCTGCTCCGGAGGTTTGCGCGCCAAGTCGCTCACCATGGCCACCACGGTTTGCAGGCCGGAATTGGAGCGGGTGGGGGCGGTGTGCACAAAGCGGATGGGCTGGGAGGGGGCCGCCGGGTCGAGCTGGCGATGATCGCTGGCACGGGCCAGGGCCCCGTAGGGATCAGCCCGTTGAAGCCCCTTGGCCAAAGCGGGGGGGGTCATCAGCACCATGGGGCTGGTGGCCAGGGCCGGGGTGTCGGCCAGGGGTGGGATCAGCGACTGGCTGGGCGCCAGGGCCTGCAGTCGATGGCGGAGCAGCTCCTGGTAGATCTCTCCATCCACCGAGAGCAGGGTGGGAATGCGGGGATCGGCGGGATCCGCCCCGGCCTGGAGCACTGACCTGGCATGGCCCTCCATCTCTGTCACCACATCACCGCTGCCGGCTTGGCGGCAGGCGAGCAACACCCTGGTGCCATCGTCCAGACGAGGCGGATTGCGGGCGATGGCCTCGGAGGCCTGGGTGCAGACGTCGCCCAGGGCGCTGCCCACGAGCATGCTGATCGTTTCCGAGCGCCCGGGGAGGAATTGGCAACCTGCCAGAACGCCAACGAGGGCCATCCCCAGGCCGGCGTGAAGAGATGGGCGACGGCCTTGCAATTGGCGAGAAAGATCAGTGGCAATCATTATAATGGGAAAGGTTAAGAAACGGTTGGTTCAGCCCATCCGGCCTGTCGAACACCGTGGCCTTCGCCACAATGCTCTCTCACAACGCTGACCTTTCCTGATGGCTGGCCTCACCCGTCGCCGGCTCCTCTCCATCGGCCTCGCAGCTCTGGCGGTGGTGCTCGCGGCGGCTCCCCTGCCCGGCCTGCGCCGTCCCCTGCTGGTGAGCATCGGCTCGGAGCTGGAGGAGAGCTTGGAGCGCCTGGAGCCCGCCTTTGAGCGCCGGGAGGGGGCCATCGACCTGCGCTGGCAGGTGGAGGGCTCCCAAGACATGGTGAACAACAGCCTGGAGCCCCGACCTGAGCGGCCGCGGGTGCTGCTTCCCGCGAACCAGCAGCTGCTGGAGGAGTTTGATGCCCGGGCCACCTCCATGGGCCAGGCCCAGCCCTTCTTGGGCCGACCCACGGCCATCGCCCGCACGCGCCTTGTCGCTGTGGTGTGGCCGGAGCGGGCCCAGCGGTTGTTTCCTGACGGACGGTTCGCGTGGGAGCG
>JBJOHA010000040.1:0-13983 GCA_046047935.1 Cyanobacteriota bacterium | reverse complement strand
TGAGCCTCCTCCAGCTCTCCGCTGATCTGGAGGAGATCCGCCTCCAAACGAAGGATCCTGTCCGCTTGGGAGGCAACCGTCTCATCGCGTTGCTGAAGAAGGGCCTCCCCGGCCTCCTGGCCAAGGACAAGGCGCTCGTGGTCGTCTCGCAGATCGTGCAGACGCTGCAGCCGCTCCTCCGCCGCCTCCAGGGCCAGCCGCTTCTCCGTCTCCAGAGCCTCCAGCTGGGCCAGCAGCCGGGCCTCTTTGTCTCGAGCCCGCCCCACCTCCGCGTCGCGCGCGGCCATGCGCTGCTGGACAGCGGCCACGGCGACCAAGGCCTGATCTCTCTCCCGCGCCAGGCCATGAAGCTCCTGCCGCAGGCCATCCCGTTTCCGCCGGATCTCCTCCTTTACCCCTCTCACCTGATGGAGATCCGCCTGCAGACGCTGGGCCCTGCTCGCCTGCGCCACCACCATCTCCTCCAGTTGCCTGAGCCGCGCGTCCCGGACCCGCTGGGCCCGGGACAGTCGCTCCCATTCCTCCCGCGCCCGCGCCAGCTGATCGCGCAAACGGGTTTCGGCCTCCCGTGCTTGCTGGCTCTCGATGGCGAGCGCGTCCTCTCTGGCCAGGTGATCGGCCTTGTCCCGGAGAAGGGCCCGCTCGCGCTGATGCGGCCGCCAGCAGCTCTCCAAGAGCATGCCGCTGTCAGCGACGGCCGTTGACAGGCGTTGCAGGTAGGCGGTGTCCGGTTCTCCCCCCGCCAGCTCCGCAACCAATTCAAGGTCGAGATAAGCCTCGAGCAGATCGGGTTGGCTGTCCAGCAGCGCTCGCGCCACCAGAGCGGAGAGAGGTTCCGGTTCGGGGAAGGTCCGCGTGGCATGAAGGGGCGACGCGTCCTCCAGCCAGCCCCGGATGGCCTCGGGAGCCATCGCCTGCAAACGCCAGGCGGCGATGAGGCGATGGCGGCCGTAATGGGATTGCAGCTGGCGATAGGTCGTGGACCACCGCCGCGCCAGCGGCGGATCCGGAGACGACTCCATCCCTTCCGCCAGAAGGACATCCGGGGGGGAATACACGATCAACGCATCTGCGGACAACGCCTCCAGCGGGTCCTGACATCGCTCCAATCCAGCGGCCAGCAGATGGGAGTCAAGAGCGGCGGCCACTGGCCAAGGCGAGGTCCAGCAGGGCATCGTCAGCAGCGGGGCATCGAGCAATCGAGCAACTGTATGGGATGGTCTCGTTCCAGGACGGTCCTGGCGTGGGGATGCTCTCGACCCGTGATCCGCCAGCAACCCCACTACCTTGGGCGTTGTCAGCCGCGCTTTTCATGCTGCAGCAAGTTCTGCGCCACCTGGAGGCCAGCACCAGCGGCGAGGGCTTCACTGATCTCACCGCAGCCCTCAACGGCGAGGTCAGCGCCAGCGGTCTGGCCACGGGGATGGCGGTGATCAGCGTGTTGCACACCAGCTGCTCGCTGACCATCAACGAAAACGCCGACCCTCGCGTCTTGATCGACCTGACGGCCTATCTGCAGGCTCTCGTGCCCCGGGAGGGCACCCGTCCCCTCAGTGGTCAAGGTCCCCTGCGCCCCTACGACCATGACGATGAGGGTCCAGACGACATGCCCGCCCACATCCGCACCGCGCTCACCTGCACCAGCCTGAGCTTGAGCTTCCACAACTGTCAGCTGGTGCTCGGCACCTGGCAGGCGATCTACCTCTGGGAACATCGCGCCCGTCCCCATCGGCGCCGGCTCTGCCTCCATCTCCTCGGCACGCCCATCGCTGCGGCGTAGGAAGCCATGGACACCAGCGAGATCCCGACTCCTCCCGCCAACCCGTCGTCCAGTGCGCCTGCGGCGCGCCGCCCGCCCCCCTGGACGGTGGTGGTGGCCGCCGGCGCGTCCGCCCTGGTGGCCACCACCTGGCTGGTGGCCCAATGGAGCTGGCAGGGCCGGCTCCGAGCCCTGGAGGCTGAGGTGACCTTTCTTCGGCGCACGCGCAACGTGGATCTGGCTCGTCTGGTGGGGGATCTGGAGCGTCTGGCCGGTCCAGCGGCCGACCGGCTCGCCCTGGAGGACCTCCAGCGGCGACACGCCCGGCTGGAACGGGAGCACAAGGCCACTGTCGAGACATTGGCGGCCTTGCGAACCAGCCGCCGCATCGAAGAGCGCTTTCGCCTCTCAGTGGGCGCCTCCCGCGAGGTGCTCGGGGGCAAGGTTCCCCTGGTGGTGGAGGGACTGGAGGGCGAGGGCGCCAAAGTGAGCCTGGCGGGAGCGGCGGCGAGCCTCTGGCGCCCGGGCGACTTCCGCGATCTCAATTTCGGTGGGGGACGCTACCGGCTCACCCTGGAGGAGCTCCAGGCTCCCCCTGGCAACGCGGCGACCTTTCGCCTCGACGCCCTGCTGGAGCCCGCCTTGAACCGTGTCGGGGGTGGGCCGGGCTGAACCGGGTTTTTCAGCGAACTCTTAGTCTTGCCAGGCTCTGCCGCGTTGTTCATCACCATGGCCGCCACTCCCTTGACCGCCGCAGAGATTCAGGCCCTGGCCCGCACCCTTCCGGCCTGGGAGCTGGAAGCGGGGCGCCTGCAACGGCAGTTCAGCTTTGCGGATTTCTCTGAAGCCTTCGGCTTCATGACGCGGGTGGCCCTGGTGGCTGAAACCCTGGGCCACCACCCCGAATGGAGCAACGTCTGGAACCGGGTGACGATCGGGCTGACCACCCACGATCTCGGTGGTTTGTCCAACCTGGATGTGGAGTTCGCGCAGCGCGTGGATCGCTTGCTGGCCTGAACCGGGGCACGTGCCAACCCCGAATCAACGCAGCGTGGACTCACTGGCGCCCTTGGAGGAGAGGTAGAGACGCTTGGACCAGCGGCTGAGTGAGAGGGGCAGCAATTCGTTCATCAAGCCGCGTGAGGTGGTGAACCAGTCATTTTGCTGCGCAAAGCTGAGGATATTGCCCAATTTCACGAGCGCCTCGGGCCTTGGCCTGAGGGTCTGAACATCAAACGCCGTCTTGATCTCCTCCTCGAATCGATGTTCATCCTGTCGTACGAAGTCAACATAATCAGCAAAGTCGCGGAAGCGCTCCTCGTGGGAGGAAAGACAGTCGCGAATCGTCTCCAGGATCTTGGCTGTATCCAGATCAGCCAAGTCAAATTTGTAGGCGTCAGGGATGGGAAGATCCTCCTTGAAACGCGCGGAACCTGCTAGACCAACGAGAACACAGCAGCCATTCAGCACCGCCTCTCTCGGCTGCCTGTCCTTGCCGGGGTGGCGACCGAAGTCAACATAAACCTTGCCGTCGCGCATGGCTTGCGCATGCTGCTTGCGAATCATGCCCTTCAACGGCAGCCATTGCATCGAGGGATCGGCTTGTTGCAACCGGTCGATGAAGGGCTGGGCTCCCTTGACGGGTGTATACAAAATAATGTTGTTTTTGTGCCCGAGCCTTCCTCGCGGAAAATAGGCAGAATGCAAATAATCTGTCAAATAGAAAAAGCAAGACTGTCCTTTCCCTTCCAAATAGGAGGCCGCGTAGGCGCTTTGGACGAAATGCACTGTGTCGGCCGTTTCGGGATGGCCGAACCGAAAGGGCTTTCGCAAGTCCTCATGATTGTCAACACTAAGCCACCACAACGCTTTTTGAATGAAGCGATAGGGATCAAGCCCATGGGGATTGACCTCTGTGGTGATTAAGATGTTTAGCTTGTCATCCCTCACCTCACAATCAAAAGCAACGTCATAGTTTCTATACTGAAGCAGCACAGGATTACGCACTGGAGACGTTGGAACAATCCTCGCATCAAGCCCAAACTGCCGTAACTTGTGCACCAACTGATGAATGGCTTCAATACCTCCAGTCACAATTCCCGGAGGACATAATACATAAATAACCGTTTCATTCTGAACAATGAGCATCGTCAAAAAGCGTTTATTCTCAAGCCATTTGTGGCATCGCAACTATGGCTCACGGCGACTGGTCCGTCAACGTGTGGCACAGACCGGCAAGACGGAGGGTCCCGACGGGCGGTGGCGCCCGACGGGGCGGTGGCGGTCAAAGATCCACGCTTTGCGTCAGGGGCTGGCGGATCTGTTTCAAGAGCTCGCGCGTGAGCGCATTCTCGCAACTCAGCCAGACGATCGGATGCAGGGAACCTCCCCGAGCCTTGTCGGCGACCGGCTGGCACACCTTTCGACGGATGGAGCGCCACTGCTCCAGAAGAGGTGCCGAGCCCAGGCGCTGTTCCAGGGCGGCATCCGCCTGATTGCGGCGTTCCCAGAGGCAAGCCACCATCTCCTGGGTGTTGCCGCCGCAATCGGGCCGGAAGGGGAATTGGCGGAGCTGTTGCCGCGATTCCCGCAGGGTGGCTTCACCCGCCCTTGCGGCCCCGAGGAAGCTCCCCGCCGCGCACGCCAGGGCCATGCAGGCCAATCCGAACGACCACAACCCGGCCGCCGGCCGTTGGAGCGGAGGCCGCCGGGGGGACGGGGCAGGAGGGCAAGCCATCGGGGGAGAGTCGGAAACGCCTTGGGTCAACGTTGTGTCGGTGGGGGGGGGCTGCTGCTGGGGGCTGCTCCTGGAAACGTTGGCATTTCTTCCGGCCAGGGGCCACACCCTCTTGAAGCCAGGCCTGACAGTCGATTGGAGATAGGACTCCCCAAACAGCCCCGCAGCGGAAAGGACGATATGTAGCGCCTGAGGCATCGACGGTCAGGGTCGCTTGTCTTGGCTAAGAGAACATTGAGTTCCGAACCCCCATGCCTTCTCCCGCCCGTCTGCAAGCGATGCACACCATCCTGGAGCGGCAGGCCGTTCCCGTGGATCCGGCGGCCTCCCTGGAGAGCCTGTGGGCCAGCGATGTCTTCGGGCTGGAAACGATGAAGTCCGCCCTGCCCAAGGACGTGTTCAAGTCGATCCAGCGCTCCATCCGCCTGGGCAGCAAGTTGGATCTGGGGGTGGCCGACACGGTGGCGCAAGCGATGAAGGAATGGGCCTGCGCCCGGGGCGCCCTCTATTACGCCCACGTGTTTTATCCGCTCACCAATTTGACGGCGGAAAAGCACGATGGCTTCATCTCCCCGCAGGCGGATGGCAAGGCGATCGCCGAGTTCTCCGGCAAGTTGCTGGTTCAGGGGGAGCCAGACGGTTCCTCCTTTCCCAACGGCGGCCTGCGCACCACCTTCGAGGCGCGGGGCTACACCGCCTGGGATGTCACCAGTCCGGCCTGGTTGATGCGCACCGCCAATGGCGTCACCCTGTGCATCCCCACGGTGTTTGTCAGTTGGACCGGCGAGGCCCTCGACAAGAAGACGCCGTTGCTGCGCTCCAACGCCGCCATGAATCGTCAAGCCCAGAGGCTGTTGCGGTTGCTTGGCGAGACCGACATTGCGCCGGTCAATTCCAGTTGCGGCGCCGAGCAGGAATACTTCCTGGTCGATGCCGCCCTCAGCTCCCTGAGGCCCGATCTGCAATTGGCCGGCCGGACGCTGTTCGGCGCGGCGCCGGCCAAGGGCCAGCAGTTTGACGACCACTATTTCGGTGCCATCCCGGATCGTGTTCAAGTGTTCATGCAGGATGTGGAGCTGCAGCTCTACCGGCTCGGCATCCCGGCGAAGACCCGCCACAACGAAGTGGCGCCAGGGCAGTTTGAAATCGCTCCCTATTTTGAAGCCGCGAACGTCGCCACGGATCACCAGCAGCTGATCATGACGGTGCTCAAAGCCACAGCCAAGCGCCATGGTCTCTCCTGCCTTCTGCACGAAAAGCCGTTCGCCGGAGTGAACGGCAGCGGCAAACATGTGAACTGGTCGATTGGCAATGCCACCCAGGGCAATCTGCTCGACCCGGGGAAAACGCCTCATGCCAACCTTCAGTTTCTGCTGTTCTGCGCTGCCGTGATCCGCGGCGTGCACCGCTTTGGCCCCCTGATGCGCGCCGCCATCGCCACAGCGAGCAATGACCATCGACTGGGGGCCAACGAAGCGCCACCAGCGATCATCTCCGTCTATCTCGGCAGCCAGCTGGAAGACATCTTCAATCAGATCAAGACAGGCAAGTTGGAGGGGTCCGCTCAAGCCGCGCTGATGTCCCTTGGTGTCGACACATTGCCGGATCTCAACCGCGACCCCGGCGATCGCAACCGCACGTCACCCTTTGCCTTCACCGGCAACCGTTTTGAGTTTCGCGCTGTTGGCTCCGGCCAGTCGGTGGCGGGTCCACTCGTGGTGTTGAACACGATTATGGCCGACTCGCTCCAGTGGATCTGCGATCAGCTGGACGATCAGATGGGGACGGGAGCGCCTCTGGAGGAAGCGGCTTTCGCGGTCCTGAAGCGCACGATGGACGACCATGGCGCCATTGTTTTCGGGGGGGATGGCTACTCCAGCGAGTGGCATCGCGTGGCGGTGGAGGAGCGCGGGCTCGAAAACCTGCGCACCAGCGCGGATGCCCTGCCAGTGCTGGAGCGTCCGGACATCCGGGAGCTGTTCGAGCGCCAGGGTGTGTTGACCCCGCTGGAACTGGAGAGTCGTTTTGAGGTGTACGCCGAGCAATACGTCCTTGCCATTGAGGTGGAGGCGCGCTTGGCCCTGCGCATCGCGCGCACCCAGATCTATCCGGTGGTGAACACCTTCCTGGAGCGCCTGGCCAGCTCGCTGCGAGATCAAGAGGCCATCGGGCTGGCAACCGACCGCAGTGTGATCCAGCGGGTGGCGGGCCTCCATCAGCAGCTGGTCCAGCAGTGCACCGCCCTGGAGGGGGCGCTGCAAGGCGCTCCCCACGACGCCCATGGCCACCTCCGCCACTGCGCGGACACCCTGATGCCGTTGATGGGTCAGTTGCGGGAGGCTGTGGATGGCCTGGAGGTGCTCGTCGATGACGACCTGTGGCCTCTGCCCACCTATCAGGAGCTGCTGTTCGTGCGTTGAGGCCCTTCAGAAGAAGGCGACGGGCTCAAGCGAGGGAGAACCAGAGCAGATCGGCGCCCCCGGAACCGCCGGTAAGAGGCCCCGTGGGGGCGTTGGCCAGGGTGAACCCCAGACCATCGCCCCGGGCCAGCACCATGGCGTCGCCAGCGCCTGTCGCGTGAGCGGCGGAGTCCAACGGAGCCGGCGGTGCTGCGGGGTGCTCCGCGCTGAACGCCACGCACACCTCGCCGTCGATGAGCTGAATCCACCCCGGAGAGGGTGCTGATTCCATGCTGGTTGGCGGGAGCAGGGTCTGGCCAGGATTCAGACGGCCGCGCCAGAGGCGCACCGGGCGATGGATGGCCATCGCCCCGTCAACCCCCTGCGGATCGATCAGGAGGGTCCAGCCCGGGGTCTGGGGGAAGGGTCTCTGGTCATAGGCCGGGGAGTGGCCAGGGGCATCCGGCTGGATCCAGATCTGGAGCAGGCGACAGGAGCGCTCACCGCCATTGATCTCGCTGTGCACGATGCCGGTGCCAGCGCTCATGCGCTGCACCTCCCCCGCGCGCAGCACCGCGCTGTGACCCATGGAGTCCTGGTGGTTCAGCTGCCCCTCCACCATGACGGTGACGATCTCCATGTCGCGGTGGGGATGGGGGCCGAAGCCCTGGCCGGCGGCAATCGTGTCGTCGTTGATCACCCGCAGGGGGCCGAAGCCCATCCAAGCCGGATCGACATGGGAGGCGAACGAAAAGGTGTGCCAGCTGTCCAGCCAAGCGTGGCGGCTGTGGAAACGCTCCGCCGCAGGGCGTCGCAAGAGCGGCGCCTCAGGGCGGTGGCTGCCGGCGACGGAACGGGACGACGGGGGGTGGGCGGTCACGGGAGGGCAGGCAGGGAAGGGGTCGTGCCGCCCATCTTGCGTCCCTCCCCCGGGGAACGGGCGAGCGGACGACCGTCCTCCCCGATGGAACGCCCAACGGGCACGATGGAGGACGGGAGGTTTCCCAGCCCGCCATGCCACCGCGACGTCCCTTTCCCCTGGCCCGGCCGCTGCCGCTCCTGCCGTCGGTGGTGGTGGCTGCGGCGCTCATGCTCGGAATCGGCCGGCTTGTGCTGTCCGTGGTGTCGCCGGACGCGACGGAGGCTGCCAGCACCCCCCTGGAGGCACGCCACCTCGCCCTGGTGATCAACGCCGCCGACCCCGTGAGCGAGGCGATCGGCGCCCGCTACATCCAAGCCCGCGGCCTCGCGCCGCGCCAGGTGATCCGCGTGCGCTTTCCGCCCGGGCGCCAGGCGCTGTCGCAGTCTGATTTTCTTGCCCTCCACCAGGAGGTGCGGCGGCGGACCCCCCCCGAGATTCAGGCCTACGCCCTGGCCTGGACCGCCCCCTGGCGGGTGGAGTGCGTGTCGATCACCAGCGCCTTCGCCTTTGGACGGGTGCGCTCCGGCTGCGGCGACACCTGTCGCTCGACCCCCCTGAGCCCGTACTACGCGCGGGGCGATGTGCGGCGGCCTTGGTCAGACCTGGGAGTGCGCCCCACCATGCTCCTCGCCGCCACCACAGTGGAGGCGGGCCGCGCCCTGATCGAGCGCGGGATCGCGGCGGAGGGCACGGCGCCTCCGGGCACCGCCTACTTGATGAGCACCAGCGATCCAGCCCGCAATCGGCGGGCGGAGCGCTTTGGCGATGTGCTGCGCGCCGCCGACCCCGGCTTTCAGGTGCGGGTGTTGCGGGGGGACAGCCTGAAAGGCGCGCGCGATGTGATGCTTTACGTCACCGGCCTGACGTCGGTGCCCGATCTGAGAAGCAACCGGTTCCGTCCCGGCGCGGTGGGCGACCATCTCACCTCCTTCGGGGGGATGCTCACGGGGCCCTCTGGACGGGCTGACGACGGGGGCAACGGCCAGATGAGCGCGCTGCGCTGGCTGGAGGCCGGGGCCACCGGCAGTTACGGCACGGTGGTGGAGCCCTGCAATCACATCTCCAAGTTTCCGAATCCGGGGCTGCTGCTGGCCTACTACCGGCGGGGCGACACGTTGATCGAGAGCTACTGGCGCAGCGTGGCGATGCCGGATCAGGGGGTGTTCATCGGTGAGCCCCTGGCCCGTCCCTGGGGACCGCGCCCCTCTGGCGGCCAAGGGCCGGGAACGCGGGCCGGGGGGTGAGGCGGCCCTCAGTTGTATTCGCCGGGGATATCGTTCTTGCGGACGGTCACCCGGTCAAACCGTTGACCCGACACGCGCAGGAGCTCATCTCCGGAAAATTCGTAGCCGCTGCGCAGGCCGATCTGGGCCACATCATCGGCGGTGGCGGCGGCCAACACCTGCTGCTTGAGGGCTTCATCCTTCTGCATGCGGGCCAGGAAGGCCTTCAACTGCTCCAGGGACATCGGGGCACACGAGCGCAGGAGAGCGCCTCCCCCCTCTCGGGGATCAGCGGCGCCATCTTGTCAGTCCGAGGAGGGGAACTCCACCCCCGCCCTGCGGACTGTCCCCAATCGGGGGCTGACCCGCTCCCGCCGTCCAGCGCACACTGAACCCATTGATTCCAGGGGTGCACCATGGCCCGCACCGACGACCCCCGAAGCTGCTCCTGTCTCGCCCGAACCTGCCTGAAGTGGACCGCTGACGGCGAACTGAGCGAGGAGGACATGCGGCTCGTGCTCAACCGCCTCAAGGAGGTGGATCGACCGATGGCGGAGCTGTTGCGCCCCTGATCCAGGGGCCCGGCGGGCGGGGGGAGGGCGGCGTCATGCTGAGCGCCAATCGCCCTGTTGCCATGCCCACCCAGGGTCCGGCCCTCGATGCCCTGCGCGCCCACCTGCACCAGACACGCCTGTTGGGTTCCATCAGCAGCGCCCTCTATTACGACCAGAACACCGTGATGCCCAGCGCTGGCGCCCCCTGGCGGGGGGAGCAGCTGGCGCTCCTGGCGGGCCAGCTCCATGAGCGGCAGAGCAGCCCGGCCTACGCCGAGCTGGTGGCGGCGGCGGAAGCGGCCCTGGAGAGGGATGCGCCAGCGGCGACGCGACGCAACTTGCGGCTGCTGCGGCAGGACCTCGAGCGGCAGCGGCGCCTCGATCCCGCCCTGGTGACGGCCCTGGCCAAGGCCCAGTCGCGGGGCAATGCCATCTGGCAGGAGGCGAGGGCCACTGCGGATTTCGCCGCCTTCGCCCCCGCTCTGGAGACGTTGATCCAGCTGCGGCGGGAGCAAGCGCGCCAGCTCGCGCCTGCGGAGCCGGAGGGGAGCAGCGTGTGGGACATCCTGGCCCAGCCGTTTGAGCCCGACATCCGCAAGGCGCGGCTTCAGGAGCTGTTCGCCCCCCTCAAAGCGGCGATTCCCGTGTTGCTGGAGGAGGCGCGCGAGCATCGGGCCCGGCGCAATGGCGACGCTCCCGAGGCGCCCCCTGCGGAGCTGCCGGAAGCGCTGCAGGAGCAGCTCTGCGCCGAACTGCTCACGAGCTGGGGCTATGACGCCAGCCGCTGCCAGCGCGCCCGCTCCGCCCATCCCTTCTCCTGCACGGTGGGCCCCGGGGATTTCCGCATCACCACCCGCATGGTGCCGGGGCAGCCCCTGTCCGCTTTTCTCGCCACCGCCCACGAATGGGGCCACTCCCTCTACGAGCAGGGCCTGCCCCGCGGGGATGACCACTGGTTTCCCTGGCCCCTTGGCGAAGCCACGTCCATGGGGGTGCACGAGTCGCAATCGCTGTTCTGGGAATGCCGGGTCGCCCGCAGCCGGGCCTTCGCCGAACGTTGGCATCCCCGTTTCGTGGCGGGTCTTGGCAGCGACCCCTGGGGGAGCGCGGCGGGTTTCTGGCGCGCGCTCAACCCCCTGCGGCCGGGATTGATCCGGGTGGAGGCCGACGAGCTCAGCTATGGCCTGCACATCGTGCTGCGCTTTGAACTGGAGGTGGCCCTGCTGGAGGAGGGGATGCCAGTGGCGGACCTGCCCATGGAGTGGAACGCCCGCATGGAGCGGCTGCTGGGCCTGACGCCCGCCAACGACCGGGAGGGCTGTCTGCAGGACATCCATTGGGCGGAGGGCCTGTTCGGCTATTTCCCCTCCTACGCGCTGGGTCATCTGATCAGCGCCCAGCTCTCCGAGGCGATGGGCGAGGCGCTCGGACCGATCGAGGAGCGGATCGCGGCGGGCGACGAGGCGGCCCTGCGGGCGTGGCTGGCCGAAAGGGTGTGGCCGCTGGGGCGGGCCGTGAACGGGGAGGAGCTGGTGGAGGCGGTGAGCGGGCGCCCCCTGAGCGCTGAACCGTTCCTGGCCCACTTGAAAGGGAAGGTGGCGCAGCTGGGCGATTGAGGCTGGGCGTTGCGCGGCTGGCTCCGTAAGATGGCGCGGCTTTGACGATCGCCATGGCAAACATCGACCACGCCCCCAGCCGCACAATGCTCAACCTGCTGCATGTGCTGCCGGCCTTTGCCGACGAGGGCGAGCTGCGCCTGAATGTGATCGTTGAGTTGAATTCAATGACGATCAACAAATACGAGCTGATCACGGAAACCGGCCATCTGAAGCTGGATCGCGTCGGTTATTCCTCCCTCTCATATCCCTTTGCTTACGGCTGCATCCCGCGCACTTGGGATGAGGATGGTGATCCACTGGATGTGGAGATCGTTGGCGTCACCGAGCCATTGGTGCCAGGCAGTTTGGTGGAGGCGCGCATCATCGGCATCATGACATTTGATGATGGAGGTGAGGTGGATGACAAGGTGATTGCGGTGTTGGCGGATGACAAACGCATGGATCACATCACCGATTACCAGCAGTTGGGTCCCCACTGGTTGAAGGAAACGCAGTATTACTGGGAGCACTACAAAGACTTGAAAAAGCCGGGCACCTGCCGCGTGAACGGTTTCTTTGACACTTCGGAAGCTGTCCGCATCATCAAGGAGTGCGAGACGCGCTATACCGAGACGATTGCACCCCGATTGGTCGGCTGAGGCCGTCCATGACCTCTCTCACCTCTCTTCTTGCACCCATGGGACGTCTTTTCCGCCCCCTCGCCGCCTCCTTGGCGTTGTCGGCCTCGGCACTGCTTCTGGCCCCGCGGGGAGTTCAGGCTGTGGAGCCCCCACCGCCCCCGCCTGTGCCCTCCCTGGGCACCGCAAGCGCGTCGGCAGCGGCGGCACCCACCAGCGCGACTCCCTCCGCCAGCGCGACACCCACGGCCAGCCCTGCGGCTCAGCCCGCTGCCACGGCGGCGTTGACCAGCAACCGGGAAATCCTTTTGGAGCTGGGCAAGCGCACGATCAGCCTGGTGGAGAACGGCAAGGTGGTGAACTCGTGGCCTGTGGCGGTCGGTGACCCCTCCACCCCCACACCCACGGGACGCTTCGCCGTCCGCAACAAGGTGGTGAATCCCCAGTACCAGAGCACAAAGAGCGGCAAGAACAACCCCACCATCGGCCCCCAGGGTCCCTTGGGCGACCGCTGGATCGGCTTCCATTTCACCGAACGCGATCAGTTCGGCATCCATGGAACGCCTACCGCCTGGGAGTGGACCGTGCGTTCACGGGCGGCTGTGTCCCATGGCTGTGTGCGCATGCTCACCCCTCATGTGCGCGAGCTGTTCGACAAGGTGGATCTCGGCACACCGGTTGTGGTGAAGCCCTGAGGGGCTGAATCCCCATTGGCGCGCAGCTGCGCATCTGCATCTGCGCATCGCAAGGTGCCAGCTGCTCTCCTGGACGCCAGGCGCGGCTTGCTGGCCTGCTGGATTGGTCCATCCCCCGGGGCCCGGGAGGCCAGGGCTCATTAGAAGTATCACAGTAGGCCTCGACGGGCCTTGGCCCATGCGGTGCGGTTCGACCATCCCGCTTGTCACCTCTTGGATCCTTTGCTTGAAAACCCAGCCTCTGCAACGGATCTGATCAGCTTTCTCAAGGCCCTGCCAGACTGTCGCATGCGGCGCGGCATCCGCTTTCCCCAGTGGTGGATGCTCCTGGTAGCGATCCTCGCCATTCTCAGCAACCAGGGCTCGCTGATGGGCATAGAGAGGTTTGCCAAACGCCATCGCAAGACGCTGAACCACGATCTCGGCACCCAGATCCTCAAGACGCGATTAGATTCCACATTCCGCCTGTTGTTGGCCCAGCTGGACGTTGAGCGCCTTGAGGGGCTGCTTCGGAACTAGATCAGCGCCCGTCTCAGCCATGCCGACCCCATCGACTCCCTGATCTGCGACGGGAAGACACTCAGGGGCTGAGTCGCCGAGAACGCCTCTGGCGCAGAGCGTTTTATTACTCAGGTGAGCCTCTATGCCAACACTCTCGGCGTAGCCAACCGCTTCGTGGAAGCCTTGCGGCTACGCCCAGAGCACTTACGCCACCGACGAAGGCGGAGAGATCGCGGCTCTCCGTGCGTTGTTGGAGCATGTGGAGCTGGAGGGGGTGTTGGTGCAAGCGGATGCGTTGCATGCGAACCGCCCTTTCTTCTCTACCTCGAGAGGCGCGATGCCGACTTCCTGATTGCGGACAAAAACAGTCGCCACAAGGGTTTTCAGGTGATCAGGGAGCACTTGACGCACTGTTCAACGATCACCCACCAGACAAGCAAGCGTGAACGCGGACATGGCCGTGACATCACTTGGATTCTCCGTGCCATGCCCGCACCAGCCTGGGTTGTGGCGAACTGGCCCGGCAGCGCCATAATCATCGCAGTGCGAACCAAGGGCAAGCGAGGCAAGAAGCTCATCGATGAAACCCGTTACTACATCACGAGTTTGCGTACTGGCGCCGATGCTTTTTTAAGACATGTGCGTGATCGTTGGAGCATTGAGAACTCCTGGCACTGGCCCCGTGACACCACGCGCGATGAGGATGGACATCTCTACGGCGAGCGCAACGGCGTGCAGGTGATGGCGACACTTCGTAGCTTGGCCATGAACGCCCTGCGTCTCGGTGGCTTCTCGTCCATCACCCATGGGCTCGACGCCCTGGTCCACGACGTCAAGGGCCTGCTGGAGCTTTTGGGCTGGCGAGAGCCTAGGCGGGGACTTGGTTCTGCCTGACCTCTAATGAGCCCTGGGGTCGCGGCCGGTGTAGCTGATAAAGATCGCGCTCACAGGGAAGAG
>JBJOHA010000039.1:0-18704 GCA_046047935.1 Cyanobacteriota bacterium | reverse complement strand
GGTATTCCCTGCCTGACGTGCGCGTCTATGAGGGCCTGCTGGAGGAGGCTTGCCTGGAGGCGGGGGTGCCGTTCCTGCCGGTGCTCGAGGCGTTCCTGGAGCAGCCCCGCTGGGCCGAGTGGCTGACGGCCGACGGCCTGCATGGCAACAGCGAGGGGCACGGCTTCCTTTTTGAGCGGGTGCGCCGCTGGCCCGCGCTCAACGCTTGGGCGGGCCTGCACCCTTTGGACCTGCCGACACCCGCACGGCGGTGAACGCCTCTTGGCGTGATGGCCGAATCTCGCAGGGTGCGCGCCTTGGAATCTCGCAGGAGGATGCGCCTTGACCGTCTGGGCTGCCCAGACGCTCCACCGATGCCGATCTCTTGCTGCTGAGCCATGGCATCCCGTTTCAGGGAGCCGCGCTGCCGCCTCCCCCGAATAGGGGAGGGGGAATCCCCCGCTCGGGGGAGCGTGAAATCCCCTGATCGGTGGATGTCAGTACGTGGCATCAAGACGACTCTGGGGACAATTCGCCGTGTGGACCATGGCCCCGTCGTCCCATCCCCATCGCCCGCCCCGCCCGCCGGGTCGCTCCCTCCACGCCCTGCGTCGCCAGAACCCGGGCGACCGGACGGACCTCTCCAGCCTCAACTGCAGCTGGCTGGCGGCCTACGCCGCCAGCGCCGACGCCGCCGCCAGGCTCCACTGGCGCAACCGCTTGGTGGAAGCCAACCTCGGGCTGGTGCATCGCGTGGCCGCTCGCTTCAACGGCATCAGCCATCTGCCCTACAAGGATTTGGTGCAAGTGGGCAGCCAAGGACTGATCCGGGCGGTGGAGGCCTTTGACCTGCGCCGCACCCGCTGCCTGAGCACCTTTGCCGTGCCCTACGTGCGCGGAGCGATCCAGCACGAGATCCGCGATCGGGAAGCCTGGATTCGTCCCCCGCGGCCGGTGTGGGAGCTTCATCAGCGCAGCAGGAGCCTCGTGGAGCGGCGCCGCGTCGCGGGCCTGCCGCCCCTGGATCGCGACGCGTTGGCGCAAGCCCTCGGCTGCTCCCTTCACGACCTCGACGCGGCACAGGGCCTGCGCCAGATCGCCATCCCCCTGAGCCTTGATGCCCCCCAATCCCGGGCCATGGAGGGGGAGTGGCAGGACACCTGGCTGGATCAAGTGGCCGATCCCCGCTCCCTGCCCCGGGAGGCGCCCCCCCAAGCCGATCGACAGTGGCGGGCAGAACGGTTGTGGTTGCGCCAGCAGCTGAGGCACCTGGATCCTCTTCTGCGGGAGCTGGTGCTCGACCGTGTGCTGCTCGACTGCACCTGGGCGGAGCTGGGCCAGCGGCTGGGCCTGCATCCCCGCATGGCCGAGCGGCGCTGCAACGCCGTCCTGCGGGAGCTGCGGACTCGCGCCGAGGCCTGGCGCCTCCTCGGGCCGCTCCCGTTGCCGGAGGAGGCGGCGAGCTGAGGGCGCCGCCTCGCGCGTCAGGTGGCCCCCGGCACCACGGGGGCCAGCGCCACGGCAAGCCCTGCCGCCACCAGGGTCTGCAAGCCGTTGACCAGCTCATTGCTCAACCAGGCGACGCGTTGCTGCGCGGTGGCGCCCAGCACGCTCTCCAGCAGCGTGGCCAGCAGACCCACCCCCGCCACCAGGGCCAGGGCGCCGGGGGATTCGATCACCCCCAGCGCCGCCATCACGACGGCCATCACGACGCCGCCGGCCGCGCTGGCCGCTGTGCCCTCCAGGCTGATCGCCCCCTCGGTGCCCGCCGGCACGGGCCGCAAGGTGGTGATCAGCACCGTGTGGCGCCCCCAGCGCTTGCCGATCTCGCTGCCGCAGGTGTCGGCGAGCTTGGCGGCCAGGCTGGCGGCAAACCCCACCAGAAGCCGGGGGGCCTCCACGCCCGCCCAAGGGGTGAGCAGCGCCAGCAGAGCCGCCACCAGGGCTGAGCCCCAGACATTCTCCGGCCCCCGTCGCCCCCCCCGCCCCTCCGCCAGGCCGCTGGCCCGCTTGACCCGAAAGCCAAGCTTGGTCACCGCCGATCCCAGGGCCAGATAGGCCACCACCGCCAACCAGCCGCGCCAACCCAGGCTTCCCCACAGCAGCGTGCCCAGGATCCCCGCGTGCACCCAGCCGGCGGGCGTGAGGAGGGGGGCGCGCTGGGCCAAGGCGATCAGCAGGGCATTGATCGCCAGCGCCACCAGCCAGTGAGCGCCGTCTTGACTGGGCAACGACAACGAAAGCGGCGGCATGGACCTGCGCATCTGTTGCACAGGTCTAAGGGTTGACGTCCACAGGGCCTCGGCGACGGATAATCGGCACACCAAAGCCGCCGCCCACCGGTCATGTTTTTCTTCCGGAAGCCGAAGTTTTTCCTCGACCTCACCGAACCGGGCAGCGAACAGGGCAAGGACGCGAAAGGGGCGGAATCCTCCGTGATCCTGGCCCCTCCGGCCTCCGCCCCGGCCTCCGCTGAGGCCTCCGCCCCGGCCTCTGCTCCGGCGAAGGCCGCCCCGGCCAAAGCCCGCGAGACGAGCGCCGCCGTCGCTCCGGCCCTGGAAAACGCCGCCCCCCAGGCGCCCGTGGCCCTTTCCCCTGCGGCACCCGCGGCACCCGCGACTCAAGCCCCCGCCGCTGCATCTGCCGCCGATGCATCCGCCGCTGCATCTGCCGCCGCCAGCAGGGTGCGCACCACCGCCGAGGAGATCGCCGCCCAACTCGCCGCTGAGGCCGCCAGCCGTCCAGCGCCCACCTATTCCACCTTCGCCCCTGAGTGCGTCGTGCCCGGCGGCGCCACGCCGCGCCGGCGGCGCAAGGCTGGAGCCAACCTGGGGGCGTTCAAGGAGATGGCCAAGGGGATGATGAAGAGCTGAGGTCCGCTCGCCAGCCCGTCAACCAAGCCGCCGCCGCCACCGCCGCCGTGGTCGTCCGCAAAACGGTGGGTCCGGCGCTGACCGGGATCCACCCCCGCCCCAGGGCCAGCGCTTCCTCCGCCGGGCTCCATCCCCCCTCCGGCCCGATCGCCAGCCGCACAAGGCAGGGCCAGGGGGAGGGGAGCGTTGCCAGCAGGCGCGGCAGCAACGCCCGCTCCTCTCCCCGGCTGCTGGCCAACAGGTGGAGACCAGCGCCGTCGTGTTCTTGGTTCGCAATGGTTTGGGGGGACGGCTTCGGGTCCGCCAACCACTCCAGCGCCGTCTTGGGCGCCGCGAACGGAGGGAGCCAGAGCCGCTCGCTTTGCTCACACGCCTCGCGCACAATCGCGCTCCACCGCTCCAGGGGCCAGCCCTCCCGCCCCTGGCAGCGCTCGGCCAGCAGCGGCTGAAAGCGGTCGATCCCCAGCTCGGTGGCCATCCGCCACACCAGCTCCACCTCCTGCCGGGGCACGGCCACCGCCAACTCCAGAACCGGGGCCAGGGCGGGCCGCTCCTCCAAGGGAGATCGCAAGGGCTGCTCCAGCTCCAGCTCACCCGCCCCCGTCAGCCGCGCCCCCCAGCGCCGTCCCGCGCCATCCACCACCTCACAGCCCTGGCCGGGCGCCAGACGCAACACCCGCGTGAGGTAGTGGCGCTCGGCTGGAAGCAGGGCGAACCGCTGGGCCAGGCGCTCGGGGGAGATGAGCAGCCGCCGCCGTTCCCGCGCCATGGCTCAACCCGCCAGTCGACCCTGGCTTGTCGCAAAGGGACTCTCCGGTTCATCCTCGATCGGCCAATCCTCATGAAGACCGCCGATCACCAGTTCGCACAGCTCCACCACGTCGCGGTCGATCTGCCGCAGGGTGTTGATCAGCACATCGAGGGCGAAGGCGTCGCTCGTGCCGAGATCCAGCCAGCAACGCGCCCACTCCCCCTGGTATTCCATGGCGCCCATGTTGTGCATCAGCGCTGGCAAGGCCCGCTCCGCCGTCTCCTTCTCCCAGGGCATCCAGCTCAGGTCTGCGCCGGCCTCTTGCGCTTGAAGGTTCTCCGCGTTGAATCCCCCCAGCTTGCCCAGATAGAACCAGCTGTCGAACGCCGTTTCCACATAGGCCCTCTCCCCCTGGCCGGGGGGATGGGCGAAACGGAGCCAGAACCAGCAGTTAAAGGGATCCACGTCGCGAAAGCGAACATCCACGGCAGCGGCGGCGTCACTGACCTCAGGCTGCCATCCCGCCCTCCCCCCCCCCCGAGGGGGCAAGCTGGCGAGATGCTCGAGCTTCAAGCGGTTCACTACCACCCCGCCACCTCGGCCCAGCCCGTGCTGCGCGGCATCGACCTGCGCCTGGCGCCGGGGGCGCCCACCCTGGTGGCGGGCCGCAGCGGCAGCGGCAAAACCACCTTGCTGGAGGTGATCTGCGGGCTGGCGGATCCGGATGGGGGCACGATCCGTTGGGACGGCGTCCCCCTGAACGCCCGCCAACGCCGCTGGCTCTGCGGCTTGGTGTTTCAGTTTCCCGAGCGCCATTTCCTGGGTCTCACCGTGGGACAAGACTTGCGCCTCGGGCAGCGGCAATGCTCCAGCGCCGCTCTCCAGGAGGTGCTGGCCCGGGTGGGCCTGGCCGATCTTCCCCTCACCGCCGTGCCGGAGCAGCTCAGCGGCGGTCAGCAGCGACGGCTGGCGCTGGCGGTCCAGTTGCTGCGCGATGCCAAGGTGCTCCTCCTGGATGAACCCACCGCCGGCCTCGACTGGACCATGCGCGACGGGGTGATCGATCTCCTCCTCACCCTCTCCCGCGACCGTGCCCTGCTGGTGGTGACCCATGAGCCGGAGGTGTTCTTGCCGCGCATTCCCAACGGCTGGCGCCTGGAGGAGGGGCTCCTGCGTCCCCTCGCCCGGGAGCTCTCCTTACGATGACTCCGAACAGGCGGTGTGGAGATGGCTGATCAACTGTTGCGGGCCACGGCCGCAGGAGGCGGCATCCGCCTGGTGGCCGTGACGACCACCTTGTCCAGTCGCTACGCCCGCAAGCGCCACGGCCTCTCCTTTCTCACCACCGCCCTGTTGGGCCGAGCGATGACCGCCGGCCTGCTCCTCGCCAGCTCGATGAAGGTGGCCCATGGCCGCGTCAATCTCCGCATTCAGTCCGATGGCCCCCTGCGGGGCCTGATGGTGGATGCGGGCCGGGATGGAACGGTGCGGGGCTACGTGGGCCATCCCGCGCTGGAGTTGGATCTGGTGGAAACCCCTGAGGGGGAGCACCATTTCGACTTCCGCCGCGCCACCGGCACCGGCTACCTCCATGTCGTGCGCGATCTCGGCGAAGGGGAACCGTTCAGCAGCACCGTGGAGCTGGTGAGCGGCGGCATCGGCGATGACGTGGCCTGCTACCTGCTCCACTCGGAGCAAACCCCCTCGGCGGTGTTCGTGGGCGAGCGGATCGACAGCCAGGGCGTGCGCTGTTCCGGTGGCCTTCTCGTTCAGGTGCTCCCCAAGGCCGCTTCCGATCCGGCCCTGGTCACCCTGCTGGAGGAACGCTGCCGAGAGATCACAGGCTTCAGCGAGCGTCTCGACAGGAATCGGGACGCCCTTCACCTTTTGCTGGAGGACGTGTTTCCCGATCTCGACCCCCAACCCCTGGAGGCGGTCGCAGCGCGCCAGCAGGTGCGCTTCCACTGCCCCTGCTCCCGTCGCCGCAGCGTCGGGGCGCTCAAGCTCCTCGGACGGGACGAGCTGCGCAGCATCCTGCGCGAGGACGGCCGGGCCGAACTCACCTGCCACTTCTGCAATGCCGTGTATGGCGTGGAAGCGGAAGAGCTGGAAAGCCTGATCGCCGAATTCGAGACCGCCTGATTCCCCGTCGAGACCGCCTGATCCCCGTCGAGGCCTCCTGATTCCCCTGTCGAGATCCCCGACCCCGGCAGTGGGAGCCAACCCCTGGCTCAGCCGATGAAGAGGGCGCCCAGCATCAGCGCGAGCAAGGCCAGGGCCGTCTGCACCTGGATCGGCTGGATCCCCATGGCCGAACCGGCGGGCAAGCCCAGGGCGGCAAAAAGGGCCAGAGACAGACCCAACCCCACGACCAACAGCAGCAGCGCGCAGCCCACCGACCGGAAAAAACCTCCGTTGCGTCGCACCAGATTGATCACGGTCGCCAAAGCACCGAGGGCCATCAAAGAATCCGGCGCGGCACCCGGCAACCCCAGGGCCAGCAGAAGCAAGGAGCCGTGGGCGATCAGGGGAAACCAACGCTCCCTGCCCGTCGCCAGAGCAATCGTGAGCGGCCTGGCGGGCTTGGCCCCTCCGCCGAGGCGCGGCAGCGGGAGAGAAGGGAGTTGGGGGAGCTGGGGCAAGGATGGGCGCGCCGGGGTTGGCGCGGTTTCCTTTTGAGACGCGGACCGAGCAGCGCTGCTGACGCGGCCAGCCTGGCGCTCCTTGAGCCGGTCCATCAAGATGGCGTCGTAAGCCGCTTCCACCCGAGAGCGGGCCAGCGGGTCATCACCAACCGCGTCCAGCTTGGCTTGGCGAGCGGTTTGCACATCCTCGAAACTGCTCTCCGGAGCGATTTCAAGGAAGCTATAGGGATCGGGCGATCCTTCTGTCATGGTGCTGGCCGCTCATCATCCATTAAAGCCACTTCGCCTCAAAACAGGGGATCGGACCGTCGAAAGCCAGCCTCCTGCAACAAGCGTTGACGACACGCTTCGGCCTCGGCTGGCGCCAGACGCCAGCGGCGCTTGAGGAGAGGCATCTGGGGAGGCAGGTGGCTGCCCTCCCGAATCTCGACACCGTCGAGACCGGGCAGGAATTTGACAAAGTCAGAACCGCCATCGCTGCGAGGGCGGGCAAGCCAGAAGGGGTGGGACATGCCGAAGTGACGAGCCCTTTACATTTCGTAAGTTCATTCTGGCGGATCCACCCCGCAAGCGCGTGCTCGCCCCGGATGGAGATCAGAGGCTGATCGGCTCGATGCCGCTCACCACCGGAGCCACCCCGCTCAGATCCAGAGAGGGGTGGTCCTCCCGCACTTGCTGCAGGTTCCAACTGTTGCGAAACAGCAACACCGGTCGATCCCAGGCGTCGCGCACGGTTTTGCAGTTGAACAGGCGGCCCGCGCGCTCCAGGGCCGGCCAGCCGTCCACCACCCAACGGGCCACGGTGAAATCCAGCGGTTCCAAGCGCGTCTGCACCCCGTATTCATGCTCCAGGCGGTATTGCACCACCTCCAGCTGCAACTGACCCACAGCCGCCAGAATCGGATCCCGCTTGCTGAGATCGGTGTCGTAAAGCACTTGCACCGCTCCCTCCTCCCGCAGCTCGTTCACCCCTTTGCGAAAACTCTTGAACGCGGAGGGATTGGGGTTGCGCAACCAGGCAAAGAGTTCCGGCGTGAAACAGGGAATACCTTCATATTCCACCTTCGGGCCCACGTAGAGAGTGTCGCCAATCGCAAACATGCCAGGGTTGTTCAAGCCGATCACATCACCCGGGTAAGCCTCTTCCACCACCTCCCGATCCTGGCCGAAGAGTTTTTGAGGGCGAGACAGCCGGATCATCCGCCCGCTGCGCGCGTGGCGCACGGAAATGTCTTTTTCAAACTTGCCTGAACACACCCGCACGAAGGCGATGCGATCCCGATGACGCGGATCCATGTTGGCCTGGAGTTTGAAGACAAAACCACTGAAATCCGGCCGCAGAGGATCCACCACCCCCTCGCTTGTCGCCCGACCTGTGGGGGGTTGGGCCAAGTCGAGAAAGGCATCCAGAAAGGGGCGCACACCAAAGTTGGTCATCGCCGAACCGAAAAACACCGGGCTGAGATTGCCGGCATGGACGGCCTCCAGATCCAGCGCCTCCCCGGCGCCATCGAGCAGCTCCAGCTCCTCCAGGGCCAGGGCGAGCAGGTCGGGCTCCACCCGTTCCGCCAGCTCTGGACTGTCCAGGGGCAGCCGCCGCTCCGTGCTCTGCCGCCCCCGCTGGGCCCGCTCGAACAGCACCACCTCGCGCGAGCGTCGATCGATCACCCCCTGAAACCGATCCCCCCCGCCGATGGGCCAGTTGACCGGCCAGCAAGCCAGTCCCAGCTCCTTTTCGATCTCATCCAGCAGATCAAGCGGCTCTCGGCCGGGGCGATCCATCTTGTTGATGAAGGTGAAGATCGGGATCCGGCGCAACCGGCAAACCTCGAACAATTTGCGGGTTTGCGGCTCCAGGCCTTTGGCGGCGTCCTCCAGCATCACGGCGTTGTCCGCCGCGGCGAGCGTCCGATAGGTGTCTTCCGAAAAATCCTGGTGGCCCGGGGTGTCCAGGAGATTGAGGGTGCGACCGCTGTAATCGAACTGCAGCACGGTGGAGGTGATCGAAATGCCCCGCTGCTTCTCCAGTTCCATCCAGTCGGAGGTCACCTTGCGTTGCTCCCCCTTCGCCTTCACCGCCCCCGCCTGCTGGATGGCACCGCCGTAGAGCAGCAGCTTCTCCGTCAAGGTGGTCTTGCCGGCGTCGGGATGGGAGATGATGGCGAAGTTGCGACGGCGTCCCACCGCCTCGGCCAACGCTTCCATCGGCACGGGCGGGGACAAGGGAGTCGCCACATCAGCCGCCACGCCAGCCGCCACGCCAGCCTCCACGCCAGACGAGACGCCAGTCGATGAATCCGAAACAGACTTGCTCATCCCCCCAGCCTGCCAGTCGAAACCCCCGCTGCGGGAGGGAGGGCTGACAGGCCGCTGCACGGTTGCCATGGTCGGTCAGTCGCGCTCCCGGGCCATCGTCCATGGTTGAACCCCTTCCGCCGGACGCAGCAGCAGCGGCAGCAGCAGAGGATCCGGCTGCGGAGCGCACCCTGAGGCTGGAGAGCCTGCGCCAAGAATTTCAGAACGACGCCCGGTTTGGCACCGTCTTTGTGGTGCTCACCCTTGGCGCCGCCCTGATCGCCACCCTGGGCCTTTTGGCCAACAGCGCCGCCGTCGTGATCGGCGCCATGGTGGTGGCCCCCTGGATCCTGCCGCTGGAGGCCATGGCCTTCGAGGTGCTGCGGGGGCATCTGCCGAGCTTCCTGCGAGCCCTGCGCACCCTTCTTTTGGGGGTGGTTCTGGGGGTGCTGGTGTCGGTGGGGGTGGGTTGGCTGGTGGGGTTGCCCAGCTTCGGGGAGGAGGTGATCGCCCGCACCCGACCCAACCTCCTGGATCTGGCGGTCGCCCTGGCCGCAGGCGGAGTGGCGATGTTCGCCAAGTTGCGCAAGGAGGCCATCTCCGCCCTCGCGGGTCTGGCGATCGCCGTGGCCTTGGTGCCGCCGATGTGCGTGGTCGGCCTCTCCCTCTCCGCTGGTCTCTGGACGCAGGCGGGGGGAGCGCTGCTCCTCTTCCTGACCAATCTGCTGGGGATTCTCAGTGGCGCGATGGTGGCCCTCAGCCTGCTGGAGCGCCCCTTCCGGGGCCGACTCCTGCGAAGCCGTCTCGGCCTCACCAGCCTGGCGCTCACCGCCGCCCTGGTGGTGCCCTTGGGCGGCAGCTTCTTCAATCTGCTCGCCACCTCCCGCCGCCAGGCCCAGGAGAAACGCATCGAGGAGCTTGTGCAGCAGAGCTTGCGCAACGAAACGCTCACCCTGGGCCGCGACGCCCGATTGGAAGATGTCTCGATTCAATGGGACAGCGATCCTCCAGAGATCACGGCGCGCGCCACGGTGAGCAACCCCAACCTGCCCACCCGGGCCCAGGTGGCGGCAGTGCAGCGTTTCATCAACCGGCGCCTGAAACCCCTCCGTTTCCAACTGGTGGTGCAGCGCAGCGCCATTGAGGTGGTCGGTCCGGAGGAGCCGCCCGTCAACCGTCCCCCTCGGGAAGGAGGAGCGGACCCGGAGGCGCCGGAACCCCCGCAAGCCCCTGGCGCCTCGGAAGCCGTCACCCCGGCAGGCGCCCGCTGACATCGAGATACTGGTCGTCCCGCAGCTCCACCTTCAGACCGCTCAGGCCCGCGACCGCCAGTTGGGCCGCCACCTCCTCGGGGCGGAACGCCGCCTCCAGGGATGCGGCGTAGTCGCGGCGCAAAAGGGGAGCCGCCTCCCCCGCGTGGCGCTCCACCAGCTCCCGCAGCGCTTCCGGGCTGCCTGGCCGGCGCAGGTCGCGCACCACCACCAGCGCTCCCGGCGCCGCCCAACGGACCACCGCCTCCCACAGCACCGTCGGATCGGGGAGATGGTGCAGCAGGCTGTTGCTCACCAGAAGGGAGTAGGGGGGGGCGAACCCTGCGGGCAGCTCCGCCACCGCCTCGGAGGAAAGGGGAAGACGCGCTTGGAGAAAGCCGAGGCGGGGCCAACGATCCGGGTTCGCCTGGCGCCGCTCCTCCGCCAGCGCCACCATCGCCGCGGCACCATCCAGTCCCAGCAGAGGCACGTCGGGGAGGGCCTCCGCCAGGCGAAAGCTGATGTTGCCCGGTCCGCAACCCAGATCCAGGATCCGCTCCTCCAGGGCGGCGGGGGAGCAAGCCTGCCCATCGCCAGCGGGGAACGACCCGGCGCCCTCGCCCCCGGCCAGCAGCGCCAGGATCCGATCGGTGAAAGCTTGATCGCTTTGGCTGAAGTCGGCCTCGGCGTAGACGCGGGCTTGCAGCGGGTCGTCCATCAACTCAGGCTCGCAGCGGCGTTGCATGTCTGGAAGGCGCAGTGGTGCTGAACACTGGGGCTAGTGCGTGATGAGCAGCATGCCCCCCAGTGGTGGCGTTATGGTGCCGCAGACCGTGTGAGTCCCCTTCTTTCGTGACCATCTCCGCGACCCCCGCCACGGCCAGCTCCCCCATCGCCGCGACGCATGCGGCCGGCGACTTTCCCACCACGGCCCCCGCCGCCAATCCGGTCTTCTACCGGACATACAGCCGCAAAGGAGCGGCTGGGCGGGAAAGCTGGCAGCAGGTGGTGGAGCGCAACCTGGGGGGACTGCGCCAGCTGGGTCACCTCACGGACGACGAGGTCGACCTGTTGCGGCGCATGCAGCTGGAGCAGAAGGCTCTGCCCTCCGGACGCTGGCTCTGGATCGGCGGCACCGACTGGATTGCCCAGCCCGAGAACTTCAGTGGCGCCTACAACTGCACCTCCACCAACCTGGTGGACTGGGACGCCTTCGCCCTGATGATGGATCTGGCGATGATGGGCTGTGGCACAGGGGCCATCATCGAGCCCCGCCTCATCGATCGCCTGCCTGCGGTGCGCAACACCCTGCAGATCGTCAAGGTCACCGACATCGGCGCCACCCCACCCGAGAAACGGCAGCAGCGCACCTCCCACGCCATTGCGGGTCAGACGGTGACCATCAAGGTTGGCGACACCCGCCAAGGTTGGGTTGAGAGCTATCGCCTGTTGTTGCAACTGAGCAGCGATCCGCAATTCGGTCCTGAGCCGATCGCCATCTCGGTGGACCTGTCCGATGTTCGCCCCGTTGGCGAGCGTTTGAAGGGATTCGGCGGCATGGCCAATCCGGTGAAGCTGAGGGATCTCTACGGTCGGGTCGCCCACATCCTCAACCGGGCCTGTGGACGCCAGCTCACCTCGGTGGAGTGCTGCCTGCTCATTGACGAGGCGGCGGTGACCATCGTGGCGGGCAACATCCGGCGCAGCGCCGGCATGCGTCAATTCTCCGCGGAGGACACCGCCGCCGCCGGGGCCAAGGACAACCTCTGGCAGCAGGACAGCGAAGGCAACTGGCGCATTGATCCAGAGCGGGACGCCCTGCGCATGGCCAACCACACCCGCGTGTTCCACCATCGTCCCAGCTATGAGACGGTGCTCGAGGCCGTCACCAAGCAATTTCAATCCGGTGAAGGGGCCATTCAATTCGCGCCGGAGGCGATCGCCCGCTCCAACGCCGATCTGCTCCCCACCCCGGAGCTGCGGGAGGAATTCGTGGGCCTCTATTGCGACCAGGGGCGCGAGGAGGCGGGGCGCTGGCTGCGCTTGCATCATCCCGAGATCAGCGACGCGGAGCTGGAGCACCGCCTCGGCCGCTACGGCCTCAACCCTTGCGGTGAAATTTTGGGGGCCGACTTCCACTGCAACCTGGCGGAGATCCATCTCAATCGCCTCGACCCCCGCGATCAGCAGGGGCAGGAGGAGGCCTTCCGTGCCGGCGCCTTGGCGGTGGCCTGCCTGCTCAACCACCGCTTCGAGGTGGAGCGCTACCGCCAAAGTCGCGCCTGGGACCCGATCGTGGGGGTGAGCTTCACCGGGCTGTTTGATTTCTTCGTGCAAGCCTTCGGCACCCCTTGGCTTCAGTGGTGGGAGGCGGGCCGTCCCGATAGCGAGGACGGTCGCGCCTTCCGGCAGGAGGAAGCCCGCTATCTCAAGCGCTGGCGCGCGATTGTGGACGAAACGGTAGGGGAGTACTGCGATCGCCATGGCTTGCGCCGCCCGAACCGCTGCACCACCGTGCAACCCGCCGGCACCAAAAGTTTGCTCACAGGCGCCTCGCCCGGCTGGCATCCCCCGAAAGCGCAGCGTTTCATCCGTCGCATCACCTTCCGCAAGAACGATCCTGTCGCCCTGGCGTGCATGGACTTTGGCTACACCATCGTCCCCAGCCAAAGCGACAAGGATGAGGAGGGCCGTCTGCTCGATGATCCCTTTGATCCCCGCTGCACGGAATGGCTGGTGGAAATTCCCACGGAGGTGAGCTGGGCCAATCTGCCCGGAGCCGATCAGGTGGAGATCAACACGTTTTCAGCCCTGGCCCAGTTTGACTTCTATATGCAAGTGCAGAAGCACTACACCGCCCACAACACCTCTGCCACGGTGGAATTTCGTGAGCATGAGATTCCCGCTCTGGCGGCCGCCATCCACCGGGCGATTGATCAGGGAGAGGGATACATCTCCGCTGCGCTTCTGGCTCGTTTTGATGCCAACGCCACCTTCCCCCGCCTCCCCTTTGAACCGATCGATCAAGCGACGTACCAGCGGTTGCGGGGAGACGTGGAAGCTCGGCGCCGCCAGGAGGATTTCTTCGCGGCTCTGCAGCACTACGACAATGGAGACGTGTTGGAGGCTGGTCCGGCTGGATGCGATTCGGACAAGTGCCTGCTTCCCCAAAGCCGATCCTGAGAGCGGACGTTGATCGATGGATGAACATGCTGGGGGTGGCACGCGTCATGACGTGTGCCCCTTGTCTTGATCGTTTGAATGATCGATGGTTAAGAGATATTAAGATCGAATCGCCTAAGAGACACCAGGTCTATTGACGTGTTAAAGGCCTTGTGGCAGGAACAAGGGGGTCAGTTGAGGTGGAGGAAGCTGATCGCAGGTGGCGTTGGAAGTGGCTGCTGAGACTTGGGCGCATGGCCCACGAAACAAAACGTCAGGCAAAACGCCAGGATGAAACTGGCTGTGACAGACAACAACACCAGAGAGGGCTGAGCCGTGCCGATCGGCAAAGCCAGGGTCGGAAACAAGGAGCTGCTGAACGAATCCGACCTGGGAGACCTGAGACCCATGATGACTATGCTCGTTTGCGCTGATTCTAAGAGAATAATCCACGAAACCAATGTAGCCGTCGCGTCCATCAAACACTCGGCCCCAGCAATCAAGCGATCAGAGTGTAAAGATCATTACGGTTGAAAGCCACTCCACTGTCCCAGGCGCTCCAAGCTCTGCACGCCTTCCAGGCGCTGACCGCCCAGCACCCAGGTCGGGTATGCGCCGATCCCGAGAGTGGCGCAGCGTTGGCGTTGGTCCTTGGTTTTTTCGCATTCCACATATGGCAAGGTGTCGCCGGCCTGCTGGCCAAAGAGATTTTTTTGTTTGAAGCAGGCCGGGCACCACCATGCGCCATAGAACACCGCTCCCTTCCGGCGGAGATGGTCCACCAAGGCCAGCTGCTGGGCACTGGAGGGCTTCAACGCGGAACCCAGGCTCGAGGTGGACGGTGTTGTCGCGGCGGGGTCGGAAACCACAGCCGGAGAAGGGAGACCGCTGGACCCCGGGCTCCCTCCGGGAGCGCTCAACACAGCGGCATCGAGGCCCCACAGAAACGGAGCCGCCGCCACAACCCCCACCGCCACCAGAGTCCGACCCATGACAGGAGTTCGACATGTCCTCCAGAAGGCTAAGGGCAGCCATCCACCTTCCGCCATCCACCGTCCGCCATCCGCCTCCATCTTCCGCCGTACGGCCTTCCCTCCACCGGCAGGCACCCGCCCGCAGGAAGCGGGCTGAGAGAATGCCGCGTAGGAGCTTGGAACCATGGCGGCCAACGGCTATCGCGATTACTTCAAGGTTCTGGGGGTGGAGCGCGGCGCTGACGCCGACACGATCAAGCGATCGTTCCGCAAGCTGGCACGGCAATATCACCCGGATGTGAATCCCGGCAACAAGGACGCGGAAGCCCGGTTCAAGGAGATCAGCGAGGCCTACGAGGTGCTCTCCGATCCTGACAAGCGCCGCCGCTATGAGCAGTTTGGCCAGTATTGGAGCCAGGTGGGCGGCGCGGGCCCGGGCGGTGGCGGCATGGGCTTTGATGTGGATTTCGGCCGCTACGGCAGCTTTGACGACTTCGTCAATGATCTGCTGGGCCGCTTTGGCGGTCCCGGCTCCGCTGGAGCCGGAGGCGGTGGCTTCGGCGGTGGTTTCCCCGGGGGCTTTGGCAGTGGCTTCCCCGGGGGAGGCATGCGCGGCGGGGCGGTCAACCTCGACGCGGAAGCCACCCTCTCCTTGAGCTATGCCGACGCGTTCCGCGGTTGCGAGCGCACCTTGGCCGTCAATGAGGAGCGGGTGCAGGTGCGCATCCCGGCGGGGGTGAAACCCGGGGGCCGTTTGCGCCTGAAAGGCAAGGGCAACCTCCAGCCGGGCACGGGCCGCCGCGGCGACCTCTATCTGCAGATCACCTTGCAACCCCATCCCATTTGGCGTCTGGATGGCGACCAGTTGCGGGCGGAATTGCCCCTCAGCCTGGATGAACTGGCCCTGGGCGGCGACCTGCTCGTGGCCACTCCCGACGGCGAAGCCACCGTTCAGGTGCCTCCCGGCATGACCCTCGGCCGCAGCTTGCGTCTGCGGGGCAAGGGCTGGCCTTTGCCGGGTGGCGGGCGAGGGGATCTGCTGCTCACCCCCGTGTTGCGCTTGCCCGATCAGCTGAGCCCGCGGGAGAAGGAGCTGCTGGAAGACCTGCGCCGTCACCGCAGCCAGGATCCTCGCCAAGGCTGGCTCGCCTCCGCCCGCCTCTGAAGGGAGTGGCCAACGGGGGCCTGGACGCTGGCGGTCCGTAGGATCCGGCCAGCCCTGCCGTCTTCATGGAGCTCACCTATCGTCCCCGCCGGATGCGGCGCACGCCGGCACTCCGGGCCTTGGTGCGCGAACATCACCTGGCCCCCAGCGACTTCATCTACCCCCTGTTTGTGCATGAGGGGGCTGGCAACGAGCCGATCGGCGCCATGCCAGGCGCCCAGCGCTGGAGTCTGGATGGGCTGGTGGAGGAAGTCGGGCGGGCCTGGGATCTGGGCATCCGCTGTGTCGTGCTGTTTCCCAAAGTGGCGGATGGCCTGAAAACCGAGGACGGCGCGGAGTGCTTCAACGAACATGGCCTGATTCCTCGCGCCATCCGTCGCCTGAAAGCGACCCACCCCGCCATGACGATCATGACGGATGTGGCACTGGATCCCTATTCCTGCGATGGCCACGACGGCATCGTCTCCCCGGAGGGAGTGGTGTTGAACGACGAAACAGTGGAGATCCTCTGCCGCCAGGCGGTGACGCAGGCGCGAGCCGGGGCTGATCTGGTGGGACCGAGCGACATGATGGACGGTCGGGTGGGAGCGATCCGCGAAGCGCTTGACGTGGAGGGCTTCGAGCACGTGGGCATCATCAGCTACACCGCCAAATACGCCTCCGCCTACTACGGCCCCTTTCGCGAAGCCCTCGATTCCGCTCCCCGGGCCACCGGCAGCAAGCCCATCCCCAATGACAAGAGCACCTATCAAATGGATCCGGCCAACGGCCGCGAAGCCCTGATCGAGGCCGAGCTGGATGAGGGCGAGGGGGCCGACATCTTGATGGTGAAGCCTGGCCTGGCCTATCTGGATGTGATCTACCGCCTGCGCCAGGAGAGCGACCAGCCGATCGCCGCCTACAACGTCAGCGGCGAATACGCCATGGTGAAGGCCGCCGCCGAGCGGGGCTGGATCGACGAGCGGGCGGTGGTGTTGGAAACCCTGCTCTGCTTCAAGCGGGCCGGGGCGGATTTGATCCTCACGTATCACGCTTGCGACGCGGCGGCCTGGTTGCGGCAGGGATGAGGGGGATCTGGGGCGGGCCACCAGATCAGGACAGCCGCGAATCGTCGGCGTTCGGTCAACGCGTTGGAATCTGACGCTCGAATTCCTCCCGCAGGTGGCGGATCTCGGCCAGCAAACGCTCCCGGGAGGCCGGCAGAGGGGTGTCTTCTGGCGAATAACGCGCCTTGACCGCAAACTCTCCCAGTTCCAACAGATCCTCCGGCAGCGAGACACCGGCCAGGTGTTGCAAACGCTCCAGGTCATGGCTGAGGGGCGGCTGGCCATCGGCCAGCACGATGAACCCTTTCAACAAATTCTCCACGCATTGCTGAGCGAGAAAGCCCCAGTTTTCTTGCGCGAAGGCTGGATCCAGGCTGGCGGCAAGGGAGTGTTCGCGGCGCAGGGCCAGCCGCAGGATCGCCCGGGCATCCTCCTCAGGGGGCAAGCAGGCGCCTCCCCTCGCGATGGATGTGGCCCAGCACATGCCAGCGGGATCCGGCCCAGTGGGCAGCGGTGGCGACATCAGCAATCAGCAGGTCGAGGTCGACGGGCAGAAGGGGCGTGAGCAAAGCCCTCGCGCGGGAGCGCAGGGCCCGTTCCCGCTCCGGCGTGAGGGCAGCAGCGACGATCAGTAGCAGGTCGAGATCGGAGCTGGGGCGGGCCTCTCCTCGGGCGCGGGAGCCAAAGAGCACCAGGGCGGGCGCCTCGGGATCGCGGCCCAGGTCGGCCAGGGCGGCCGTGATCCGCGGGTCGTCCAGCCCCGGGCCGAGATCCGGCGGGGTGAGGGGGCAAGCGGGCAACGCTTCCAGGCCAGTGGGGAGGGGAGATCCCATGGGACCAAGCGTAGGCGGGGTGGTGGATCTGGCGCCGCTGCTCCCGTTGGGCTCCTCGGGTGCCCGGGCGGTTTCCTCCTTTCGACCCTCGATCTTGGCCGTCCCGGAAGTTGGGCCGAGGGCCAGGCGAGCCGTTCGCTGGCGGCTTCCAGAGCGGCCGCGCCATCCTCGGGCGAAGCCATCGGCGGGCAGCTCATCAGCTGCCGGGAACATGTTCGCGTCGCGCCCCGTTCTCCAATCCAGGCCCCCGCCTTCGGCCCGGGCCAGACTGCCGAGGTTTGCGCTGGCGTGCGCGCCCAACCCGGACGCGGAGCCGGAATGACCCACCGCTGATGCAACAATTCCCCTCGCCTCCAGCGGAAGCGAAACAGGGACGCGCCCTGGCCAGCATCCTGGTGCTGGAGCTGACCTCGATGAGCGCCGGCTTCACACCTCTCGGCAAAATGACCATAGTCTGATGACTACGCTCAGAGTCTTGCCATGCCTTCCCTGTCCCCTCGGGCCGTGACGGAGATCTCGCGCCCGCGGCAGGTTTCCAAATCCCATTTCAAGGCCCATGCCCTGGAGCTGTTCCGTGAGATTGAGGCCTCTGGCCAGCCGCTTGTGGTGACCGACCATGGCCGCCCAACCCTGGAGATTCGGCCCTACCGCCCCGCCGACCCCCTTCCAGTGGATCCCCGGGAGGAGCTGCGCGGCTCCGTGTTGCACTTCAACGATCCCTTCGCACCTGCAGCCGAAGGAGACTGGGAGGCCTTGACTTGATCCTCCTGGACACCCACGTCGTGATCTGGTGGGCCACAGGCGCGCTGGAACGTCTGTCCGATGAGGCTCGCGTGGCGCTTGAGGGGCAAGAAGACGCCGCAGCTGGAGGTGGGCTACTGGTTTCGGCCATCAGCTGTTGGGAGGTGGCCATGCTCACCCAACGGGGCCGACTCGCGCTCAACATGGAGGTGGACCATTGGCTGGCGCTGGTGGCCGCCTTGCCGCAGGTGCGGCTGCTGCCGTTGGATCCCCTGGTGGCGGTGTTGGCCACTCGTCTGCCGGAGCCCTTCCACGCCGATCCCGCCGATCGCTTCCTGGTCGCCCAGGCTCGCCACCTTGGGATTCCCCTGATGAGCGCTGACAGCAAAATCCTCGCTTATCCCCATGTGCGGTGCCTGTGGTGATGGCCTGCCGGGCAACGTTGCCATCCCGGCTCTTCGCAGAGGTCAGCAGGGTGAGGGTGTTGGGCTAATCCAGCGGCACCCGGGCCGAGGCCAGCCAAGGCGGCATTCGCCGCAGACCAACGCGGATCAAGAGACCGAGCGGTGGCGAACGCAATGGCGACGGACACCTGATGGGCGAAACGCCGGACAACGGTCGTGCGCAGCATCGTCAAGCACGGGGACGAGATCCGGGGGGAGAGCAGATCCCAAAGGGAAAAGGAGAGAGAACAGAAAAAAGCCCTGGCGGAACCAGGGCAGAACGCAACTGGAGCACAAACGAGCTCAGACGCTGGCGGCGCCCTTGTTCCGCTGAATGCGCTGGCGCAGGCGGCGGCTGAAGCCGAAAGCGGCACCAGCGCCAAGCAAGGGAAGGGGACCAGGAACAACGTTGACATTCACCGTGTCTCCGGTGCCCTCAAGAGTCCAGGTGCCGACCGTGCCGGAGGTTGGAGTGAGCCCCAAATCCGCCAATGTCAGGCCATTAAAAACAGCAGAACTGATGATGGGCGAACCGGAAACATACGAT
>JBJOHA010000038.1:0-9176 GCA_046047935.1 Cyanobacteriota bacterium | reverse complement strand
TCCGGATCGGAGAAGGCCGGGGGTTCCGCAGGGGAGGAAGCCGGGGGTTCCGCAGGGGAGGTGGCCCGGGGCGACGTGGCGAGAGCCACCTGCGGCGAGGCGGCGACGGGCGAGCGGGACTCCGGAGCCGAGGTCGTTTCCGCCGCGACGACCTTCCCCTGACCCGCCAGGGCCAGGGAGAGAAGGGGCAGGGCGGCGGCCACCGCCGACGAACGGAGCGGCGAACGGGACGGCGTCAGGGGCGTCGTTCGGGGGCGATCGCCAGGCATGAATCCTCTGCTGCGCGGCCAGGCCGCAATTCCGGCAGACCTTACCGATAAAACCCCGGTTCAGGACAGACCCCTTCGACCCGTTTGAGGACCTCCCCGTAGGCCTCGACAACCGCGCCAAGATCCAGACGAAACCTGTCTTTGTCGAGAATTCGCTCTTGTTCATCGCCGCTGGACCGGTTCCAAAGCCGGCACGTGTCCGGGCTGATCTCATCGGCCAGCAGGATCGCGCCGCTGGAATCCCGCCCGAATTCGATCTTGAAATCCACCAGATCCAGATCCACCGACCCGAAAAGAGCCAGGAGTTCATCGTTGATCCGTCGGGCCAGATCTTCGATGGTCTGCCGTTCCGCGGGCGTCACCAGCGCCAGGCGCTCCAGTCGCGCCTCCGTGAGCAGGGGATCGCCGAGGCTGTCGTCTTTGAAATAGAGATCCAGGAGGGGCGGCACCAGGGGAGAGCCCGCCGCCAGGGGCAGTTGGCGGCAGAGCGAGCCGGCCGCCCGGTTGCGGATCACCACCTCCAGGGGCACGATCGTCACCGACCGCACCGCCATCCAGCCCGGCTGGAGCAGACCGAGGTGATGGCTGGGAACCCCGCGGCGGGCCAGATGGTCGAACAGCAGGGCGGAGATGCGGCAGTTGGTCACCCCCTTGCCGGCGAGGGAGGCTTTTTTGGCGGCATTGAAGGCCGTGGCGTCATCCTTGAACTCCACCGCCAGCACCTCGGCCCGGTCGGTGGCGTGGACCCGCTTGGCCTTGCCCTCATGCAGCAGGGCGCCGAGCTGAAGGGGAACGCTCATGGAAGGGGGATGGCGGAAGGGGTCGTGGACGGATTCGCGGAGGGTGGAGCCTCAGCCTCGGTGGCGGCGTGGCCCCCGGGGGCCCGCGGCGAGCGCAGGCGCCGCTCCAGCTCGCGCGCCCGGTCGCGGGCTGCTGGATCCTCCCGCAGCAGCAGCCATTCGCCGTAGGCGTCATCCAGCCGGGGGCTGAGCCGGAGGCGTCGCGCCCGGGCACGAGCGCTGGGCAGGGCGGCCTGGGCGTCGAGCAGGTCGCTCACGAGGCTCCAGGCGCCAGCGGCGGCCGCCTGGTTGAGGGCGGTTTCCAAGAGGGCCTCGCGCTCCTCCAGCGGCAGCTCCCGCAGAAGGGCCACCGCTCTGGCCAGCTGCGCGGCGCCGGGAGCGCCGGGGGAGGGTTGGCGCAGGAGCAGGGCGCCGGCGGCTTCGGGATAGCCGCGCGCTTCCAGATGAGCGGCCAGCAGGTCGACGGCGGACCGGCTCACCACGGTGCCATCCTCCCGCCGCTGAAGGGGGAGGGCGAGCCCGTTGAGGCGAGCCTCGCTGCCGCCCGTCAGCCGCTGGAGGGCCAGGGCGGCGCGGCGGTGATCAAGGGCGGCGTTGGCGGCGCGCCATTGCATCAGCAGCCACTGCGCGCGCGGGGCGCCGGGCCCGGGGCCATGGCGTTCGAGCACGCGCAGGGCGGCCTGAGGTCCGCGACAGGTGAGGAGCACCTCGGCGTTGGCGAGCAGCACGGGCAGGGGCTGCGGGGCGGGCTTGAGGTCCAGGAGGTGGTTCTGCAGCAGGCGCAGCCGGGTCGGGTTGTCCTCTTCAACGATCTTCGCGCAGGCGCTGTTGAGGAGATCGAGGTCGCTGAGCTGGAGGAGAGCGTTGAAGGCGGCCTCGCTCATGGGGCCCGCCGGCGCGGGGGGAGCGCCAGGGGGAGCCGGCTCCCCGGCCGCGGCCGGGGAGCCGCTGGAGGTGGTGGGTCGCCCGGTGACCCGCTGGGAGCGGGGAATCTCTGCGGCCCCGGCGGCAGACGGCCCTGCTGCAGAGAGTCCTGCGGCAGGCGGTCCTGCGGCAGACGGCCCTGCGGCGGGTGGACCTGAGGCAGACGGCGCGGGGTTGGAAGGCGCGGGGCTTGAGCGGGCGGGAGTCGGGAACGCGGGGCTCGCCCGCCCGGCTGCTGGCACGCCCAACACCAGCGCGAGCCCCAGGCTGGCGGCCAGGCCCCGGATCCCCGAGCGAGAAACCGCCGCGGCGGTCGCGGGAACGGAGAATGGCAGGGTGGCCACGGGCGAGGCTGCGCTCCGCCCAACCTATCGGCAGCCGCCCTCCCGGCCGCCCGCCCCCTCTTCGCTCGCCATGTCGTCCCCCCCCCCCTCCGCGTCCCCCCGCGCGCCCCTCGCCCCGGCACGAATCCTCGTGGTGGGGGGCGGCGCCCGGGAGAACGCCCTGGCCTGGGCCCTCGGCCGCTGCCCCGGGGTGGAGCGGGTGTGGGTGGCGCCAGGAAACGGCGGCACGGCGGAGGTGGAGGGCTGCGGGCAGCTGGCGGTGGCGGAAAGCGACGCGGACGGCCTGCTGGCGGCGGCCCGGAACCACAGCGTGGAGCTGGTGGTGGTGGGACCGGAGGCGCCCCTGGCCGCCGGATTGGCGGATCATCTGCGGTCGGCGGGCCTGGCGGTGTTCGGCCCGGGGGCGGATGGAGCGGCGCTGGAGGCGAGCAAGCGCTGGGCGAAGGCCTTGATGGTGGAGGCGGGGGTGCCCACGGCGGGCCATTGGTGCGCCACCTCCGCGGCGGAGGCCCTGGCGGTGCTGGAGCGGGAGGGGCGACCGCTGGTGGTGAAGGCCGACGGCCTGGCCTCGGGCAAGGGGGTGGCGGTGCCCGACAGCCTGGAGGAGTGCCGCCAGGCGATCGCGGAGGCGTTTGACGGCCGCTTTGGCGCGGCGGCGGCCACGGTGGTGCTGGAGGAGCGGCTGGAGGGTCCGGAGGTGTCGGTGTTCGCGCTCACCGATGGCGAAAGCCTGGTGCTGCTGCCCCCCGCCCAGGATCACAAGCGGGTGGGGGAGGGCGACACCGGACCCAACACCGGCGGCATGGGGGCCTACGCGCCAGCGCCGCTGCTGCCCGAGGAGGGGTTGGCGGAGGTGCGCCGCCTCGTGCTCGAACCCACCCTGGCGGCCTTGCGGCGGCGGGGCATCGCCTATCGCGGCGTGATCTACGCCGGCCTGATGCTCACCGAGGCCGGTCCACGGGTGATCGAATTCAACTGCCGCTTCGGCGATCCCGAATGCGAGGTTTTGATGCCCCTGCTGGGTCCGGAGCTGGCGGCGGTGTTGCTGGCCTGCGCTGCGGGGAGCCTGGCCCAGGCGCCACCGCTGACGATCCTGCCCGGCTGCAGCGCCTGCGTGATCGCGGCGGCGGCGGGCTATCCCGGCCCCCCCCGCGGCGGCGACCCCCTGGAGGGGCGACCGGAGGCCCAGCCCTGGCGGCAACTCTTCCACGCTGGCACGCGGCGCCGGCCCGACGGGCAGTGCGAGACCAGCGGCGGCCGGGTGCTGGCGCTGGTGGCCCAGGCGGAGGATTTCGACACCGCCTTCGCCAGGGCGTACGCGGGGCTGGAGCGGGTGCGATTCGCGGGCATGCACTATCGGCGCGACATCGGCCATCAAGTGCGGGGGCGCGGGCGATGACCGGCGAGCGGCGCCCGTGGCGGGAGCGGCTGGCCCGCTGGTGGGCGGAATTCAGCCTGCAGACCAAGCTGCTCGCCGTGGCCACCCTGGTGGTGAGCCTGCTGATGACGGGCATCACGTTTGTGGCGCTGAACGGCATCCAGCGGGATGCCCGCCTGAGCGACACCCGCTACGCGCGGGATCTGGGGCTGCTGCTGGCGGCCAACGTGAAACCGCTCGTGAGCCAGGGGGGTCGAGCCCAGCTGGCGAGCGTGGCGGAGCGGTTCTGGCAGACAAGCCACAGCCTGCGCTACATCGTGTTCGCCGACGCCGACGGGGCGATCTATCTCGGCATCCCGATGGGAACGGGCGGCGATGGCTCGGCGCCCGCCAACGAGCTGCTCAGCCGCCGGCTGGAGCTGCCAGCCGACCTCCCCCAGCGCCCCGACAACCCCCTCATCCGCCAACATCTCACCCCCGCTGGCCAGGTGACCGACGTGTTCGTGCCCCTGGTGGAGGAGGGCGACTATCTGGGGGTGGTGGCCCTGGGCATCAATCCGAACGAAACGCTGCTGGCCAGCGCCGCCCTCACGCGCGAGGTGACGGTGGCGGTGTTCATCTCGATCTGGGTGCTGGTGATTCTGGGTTCCGTGTTCAATGCCCTGACGATCACCCAGCCGGTGAAGGAACTGCTGCGGGGGGTGCGCTCGATTGCCGGCGGCAACTTCCAAACCCGCCTGGCGTTGCCGGTGGGCGGCGAGCTGGGGGAGCTGCTGGACGGCTTCAACACCATGGCCTCCCAGCTGGAGGCCTACAACGAAGCCAACATCGAGGAGCTCACCGCCGCCCAGGTGAAGCAGCAGTCGCTGATCGCCACCATGGCGGATGGGGCGGTCTTGCTGGATGAGGAGGGTCGCCTCGTGCTGGCCAACCCCACCTCCCGCCGGCTGTTCCGCTGGGAGGGCCGCAATCTGGAGGGCAACGAGCTGGAATCGGAGCTGCCGGAGCGGCTGGCGATGGAGCTCCATGGCCCCCTCACCAGTTTGATCAGCGGCGAGAAGGAATCCTCGGATCTGCGCTGCAGCCTCGGGGATCCGCCGCGCACGTTGCGCATCGTGCTGCAGGCTGTGCGCGATGCCAGCGGCGAAAGCCTCAAGGGCATCGCCATGACCGTGCAAGACCTGACGAGAGAGGTGGAGCTCAACGCCGCGCAGAGCCGTTTCATCAGCAATGTCTCGCACGAGTTGCGCACACCGCTGTTCAACATCAAGAGCTATGTCGAAACCCTTTACGACATGGGCGACCAGCTGAGCGACGAACAGAAGCACGAATTTCTTGGCATTGCCAATGCTGAAACCGATCGGCTCACCCGCCTCGTCAATGACGTGCTGGATCTCTCCCGGCTGGAGTCGGATCGGGAGTGGCAGCTGGAGCCGGTGGAGGTGGAGGTGGCGATGGAGCAGACCCTGCGCACCTATCGCTTGAATGCCCAAGAGAAGGGGGTGGCGCTGGAGCTGGCGTGCGAGGCGCAGCTGCCGAGGGTGCGGGGCAACTGGGATCTGCTGCTGCAGGTGTTCGACAATCTGGTGGGCAATGGGCTGAAGTTCACAGCTCCCGGCGGCCGTCTGACCCTGCGGGCCTATCCCTGGCCGGATCATTGCGCCATCGATCCCGGCGCGGGCCAAGCCGAAGCCCCCTGCTGCCCCTTGAGTTCGCCGCTGCCGAAGGTGCGCATCGAGGTGGCCGACACGGGAGCGGGCATCAGCCAGGCGGATCAGGAGCGGATCTTCGAGCGCTTCTATCGCGTCGAGAACGCCGTGCACACCGAAGTCGGCACCGGCCTGGGGCTCTCCATCGTGCGCGGCATCCTCGAAAAACATGGCTGCGAGGTGCGCATGGTGAGCGAGCTGGGGGTGGGCACCACCTTCTGGTTTGATCTCCCCCTGGAGGAGGCCGACAGCGACGAGCTGGCCGTGCTGGCCGAGCGGCGGCGCTACCAGGGCCAGCGGGTCCTGGTGGGGTGAGGGCGTCGCGCGCCCTCAGCGGAGCCTGTTGTCGCGCTCTTCCCGCTCGTCGTCGCCAAGATGGAAGCGGTGAACGTTGCCGGAGCGGGCAGGGCCACACTGGTGCCGATGATGACGGCATCTGATGAGGTCATCTTGGGATTGGCTGACTGACTGACGATCTGACCGGTGAGCTGAGCCTTTGACGCGACCTTCCAAGCCGCCACCCCTGATGCAACAGCAGGTTTTGCACGCCATGCTCGCAACGTGCCAACCAACACGCTTTTTGCCCATCAGCATTTCGATGAAGACCACGGCCTACTTCCGCGATGTGGTGCGCCAGAAGCACCCGGGCATCGCAGAGGCGTGGATCATGCGGGTGCTGGCTGACCCCCTGGAGGAACGCAGCCAGGCCGATGGCCGTATTGCTTTGTGGAGGCTGATGCCGGAGGCACAGAACCGTGCGCTCAGGGTCATTAATCTTGAGGTCAGAGTGACCGTCCACAACGCCTTTGTTGACCGGGGTTTCCTCAGAGCCCGCCTCCGCTCACAGCCGTCTCCACCTGCTGCGCCACCCGCGCCATGAAAATTCGCTATTTCCCTTATACCGACTCCCTCTACATCGAGCTGGCTGATCGGGCAAGCAGCAGCTCTGAGGCCGTGAGTGACAACCTGATCGTGGACTTCGATGAGGGGGGCAAGCCGGTGGGGGTGACGCTGGAGCACTACTCCCAGATCAGTGACAGCCGGACGATCGAGACCCTGCTGCCGATCACTCCGGTGTTTCAACCGGCCTGACGCGAACGGGCTGGAAGCCGCCAGCGCCCATCCGCTGAAGTCGGATCCACAGGCCATGGTGCAGATGTCTCTCCGCTGCACGGGCTGGATCTCTGCTCCTCTGGGCTCTGCGCCATCAACCGCGACTGCCGCCGCGCCTCAGCTGCCAATTCAGCCGCGAACTCAGGGGAATGGACACCCGGAACCCCGCTCTGAATCGGCCACATGTCTTGGTGAGGAGCGCTGCCGCCGCGCCGCGCTGCCACCCCCAGGCCAGCTTCGATAAGCTCCACCAGCAGGTGAGCGGAGAAGCCGGATGGATAGCCCATCCAGATCATCTGAGCCCCGATCCGGGTGTGAGCTCCAGGACGCTGAAACTAGCTACGCACTCAAGGATCGCCTCGAATGGTTCACCCGGAGCTCTCCATGAGCTCAGCCATGGCTGCCACTCCTCGTCTGCAACGCCTCTCCGAAGCCGAGCTCGACGCCCTGATTCCCGAATGGCGACGTCAGGGAACCACGGAGCTGGTGCTTCTGGGCCCAACCTTTGTTTTGCCCGCCTCAGTCAACCAGTGGCCGCAAGAGCTGCGTGCCAAGGCAAGGCTGTATCAGCTCAAGCAACCGGTGAAGGCCCTGGCGGAACGGCTGAGGCCCTTGACCCAGCTCACCTCCCTCAACCTTGCGGGCAACGAGATTGGTGATGAGGGAGCGGCGTCTCTGGCGGCCCTCGCCCAGCTCACCTCCCTCAACCTGTGGGACAACGGGATTGGTGATGAGGGAGCGGCGTCTCTGGCGGCCCTCACCCAGCTCACCTCCCTTGACCTGGCGGCCAACGGGGTTGGTGATGAGGGAGCGGCGTCTCTGGCGGCCCTCACCCAGCTCACCTTCCTTGACCTGGGGTGGAACGGGATTGGTGATAACGGAGCGGCGTCTCTGGCGGCCCTCACCCAGCTCAGCTTGCTGGATCTTTCACATAATCCTGTCGTTGAGACAACGCCCTTCGCCAGTATGGCGCGATTGACCTGCCTCAACCTGAAGGGAACAAAGGTTCAGGATCTATCTCCGTTGCGGTTCTTACTGGAGAGAGGCCTGGAGGCAAAATGGGAAGAGCATGGATTTAAGAATGGAATCAATGTCTACAACTGCCCCCTCATCCATCCATCTCCAGAAACCGTTCAACGAGGCCAGGACGACGTTCTCAATTATCTCCGCGAAATTGATTTGCAGGGAGAGGATCATCTCTATGAGGCCAAGGTGCTGATCCTGGGGGATGGTGGTGCGGGAAAAACCAGCCTGCTGCGCCGGCTCTACCAAACCGATCGCCCACTGCCGGCGGAAGAGGAATCCACCAAAGGGATCGACATCCACCGCCATGCGTTTACCAATGCCGCAGGGCGGCCCTTTCAGCTCAATGTCTGGGACTTTGGCGGCCAACAGATTTATCACGCCACCCACCAGTTTTTCCTCACGAAGCGCTCCCTCTACATTCTGGTTGACGACACCCGCAACAACAACCAAGCGGCGCAGGATGACGGCTTCAAATACTGGCTGGAGATGATTGAGGCGCTGAGCGAGCGCAGCCCGGTGCTGATCTTCCAAAATGAGAAGGCGGGGCGCAGCAAGGTCATTGATGAAGACGGAATCAAGGGGCGCTTCACCAACGTGAAGGAGGTGTACCGCGGCAACCTCGATCAGCCCAAGGCAGCCGAGGCCTTGGCCGCAGCGATTTGCTTTCACGTGCAGCAGTTGCCCCACGTGGGCGAGGCGGTGCCAGCCCGCTGGCTGGCGATTCGTGCCGAATTGGAAGAGCGCAAACTGCAGGCCCCCTTCATCAGCCGCAAGGAGTATTTTCAGATCTATGGGCGCCATCTGGAGTTTGATGAAACAAAAGCGCTCCGGCTGAGCCGCCATCTTCATGATCTTGGTGTATTCCTCCATTTCCAAGAGAATTCTCTCCTGTCTCGTTATGTGATCCTCCAGAACACTTGGGCGACGGAGGCTGTTTTCAACGTGCTTGATGATGAGCCCACCAAAGCCCGTTCGGGCTACTTCGGCGAAGCAGATTGTCAGCGGATTTGGGCAGAGCACATCTATGAAGACATGCATCCTGAACTGCGGGCCCTGATGGAGAAATTCGAGCTCTGCTACAAGCTCCGTGATCAACATCCCGAAACCTGGCTGGCACCCCAGCTGCTCTCCCCCGTTGTTCCCGAGGCGGTGAAGGATTGGCCCCGCTCGGATGATCTGGTGTTGACCTACTGCTATAGCTTCCTTCCCAAGGGCTTGATCAGCCGGCTGATGGTGCGCATGCATCGATTCGTCCGCCAGCCGGAACGCTCCTGGCGCAATGGGGTCTGCTTCGCACAAGGGCCAACGGAATTGCTGGCCCGCGTCTCCTCCTCCGGCCAGGAGATCGAACTTCGCGCCCGCGGACCGGAGCGCAAAGCCCTGCTGAACGTGATTGCCAGCGATCTCGATGCCCTCAACGACAGCTTTGAAGGCCTGCGAGACAAAGTGCGCAAATTCGTGCCTTGCCTCTGCAGCAAATGCCGCCACTCCACAACTCCGGAGCGCTATCAAGAAGCCAATCTCCTCAAACGCAAGCAGGATGGCAAGCTCACGATCGAATGCCGGGTGAGCTACGAGGAGGTGAACGTTTTGGAATTGCTGGAGGGATTCAA
>JBJOHA010000037.1:0-46903 GCA_046047935.1 Cyanobacteriota bacterium | reverse complement strand
CGCTGCCTGGCCCCCATGCGCCGTTTGCTCCCCCGCCCCCATGCCATTGGTCGCCAGGGCAGGCGGGCGGCGCGCCGGCTCGGCCTCAGCGCCCTCCTCAGCGCTCTCCTCACCGGCCCGTCGCCCGCCACGGCCTGCACCCGCGTGCTCTACACCGCCCCCGATGGCACCGTGATCACCGGCCGCAGCATGGATTGGGCGGAAGACATGCGCTCCAATTTGTGGGTCTTTCCCGCCGGGATGGAGCGCACGGGGCTGGGGGGCGCCAACACGCCGCGCTGGCGGTCGCGCTACGGCAGCGTGATCGTGAGCGGCTACGACCTCGGCACAGCGGAGGGGCTGAATGAAAAGGGCCTGGTGGCCAACCTGCTCTACCTGGCGGAATCGAATTACGGCCCATCCAATGGCAAGCCAGTGCTCTCGATCTCCCTCTGGGCCCAATACGTGCTGGACCAATTTGGCAGCGTGGCCGAGGCGGTGAGCCACCTGCGGGCCGAACCCTTCCGCATCGTGGCGCCCAAGCTTCCCAACGGCCAAGGGGCGCAACTTCACCTGGCCCTTTCCGATGCCAGTGGCGATTCCGCGATCCTGGAATACATCAACGGCAAGTTGGTCATCCATCACGGAAGGCAATACACCGTGATGACCAATTCCCCCAGTTTTGATCAACAGCTGGCGATCAACACCTACTGGCAAACCATCGGCGGTCTCGCCTTTCTGCCGGGCACCAATCGGGCTGCCGACCGCTTTGCCCGGGCCTCCTTCCTGCTCGGCGCCATCCCCAGAACGGCGGATCCCGCCTACATCAACGCCGTCCCCGAGCAATCCTTCCACTTCCAGGCCCTGGCCAGCGTTCTCTCGGTGGTGCGGGGCGTGAGCGTGCCCCTGGGCATCACCACCCCCGGAGCCCCCAACATCTCCTCCACCATCTGGCGGGTGGTGAGCGATCAGCGGCGGCGGGTGCTGCTGTTCGACTCCGTCACCGCCCCCAACGTGTTCTGGGTGTCGCTCGACCAGCTGGATCTCCGCCCGGGAGCCCCTGTGCGCCGGTTGCGGGTGGCTGGCGGGCAGGTGTACGCGGGGGAAACGGCCGCCAAGTTCGAGCCCGCCGCCCCCTTCGCCTTCCTGCCCGCCAGTGGCCTTCGCCCCGCTGCGGGAAGGCGCTGAGGCGGGCCATTGAGGCGTTCGGCCATCCGGAGATCCGCACGCGGGCCTCTCCCACGCACCGTGCCCAGGCTGCCAAACTAAGGCCATTCCGATCCTTTCCCCAAGGACATGCCCGCCAATAGCGATTTCCAACAGGCCATCCAGGCCGCCAACCGCAGCGCCCTGGTCGGGCCGAACGTTCTTCGCAAGGCCCTGCCGGTGGTCGGAGGCGGCATGGTGCTCACCGCCGCCGGCGTATTGGGTGGCATGGCCCTGATGGCCACCCAACCAGCGCTGTTCATGCCGCTCTTCTTCGTGGCCTTGATCGGCAACTTCATCCTCTTCTTCGTCGCCCAAAACGTTGCTTTGAAGGGCAACAACAGCACGGCCCTGCCCCTCCTCACCACCTACAGCCTGCTGACGGGCTTCACCCTGAGCGGCATCGTGGTGCAGGCCCAGCTGGTGGCGGGAATGGGCGCCATCGCCACCGCCGCCGCCGCCACTGGCATCACGTTCATCCTGGCCTCGATTTTTGGCCAGCGCATGAGTGACGACGTCGGTCAGGCCCTGGGAGGCGTCGTGGGCCTCGGCATCGTCGGCCTGCTGATCGCCATGGTGGTGCAGCTGGTGGGCGGCTTGTTCTTTCCCGGCTTCGGCGGTGGCGCGTTTGAACTGATGATCGCCGGCTTTGGCACCGTCCTGTTCATCGGCGCGGCGTTCGTCGACTTCTACACCATGCCCCGCACCTACCGCGATGACCAGTACCTCGCGGGTGCTCTGGGGATGTATCTGACCTACATCAATCTCTTCATCTTCATCCTGCGCCTGATCATCGCCCTCAATGGCGGCAGCCGTCGGGATTGACGCTCTCTCGGCCTCGCGTCGCCGCCTCAGCGGCCCGGGCCAACCCTGAAGGTCTCCTCCCCGCTCCCCCTTCCCGGAGGGAGCTTTTTTTGTGGGTGAGTCATCTCTTTGCTCCGCCGCCGCCCCACCGCTCAATCCCCCGCCGCCCCGCAGCCCCGCCGCCCAATCCGCCCACGCCGCCTGCGGGGCCGCCTCTGCGGCCGCGCCGCTCTGGCACACTCGCCGGCAACGGCCAGCGGCGACCATGCAACTCTTCTATTTCCACACCTCCGAAAACGTGCCCGAGGTGGTGGGGCCGGCGGATGGAGGTCCCGATGGGGCGGTGGTGATTGATGTGCTGCGGGCCACCACCACCATCGCCTGGTCGCTCCAAAACGGCGCGGAGGCGATCCAGGCCTTCGCCGATTTGGAGGAGCTGGACGCGGCGGCGGCCGCTTGGCCCGCCGAGCTGCGCTTGCGGGCGGGAGAGCGGGGCGGCCGCCGCCTGGAGGGCTTCGACCTGGGCAACTCCCCCCTGGCCGTCACCCCCGAGGTGGTGGCTGGCAAGCGAATCTTCATGAGCACCACCAATGGCACCCGCTCCCTGGCGGCGGTGCGGGATGTTCCGCTCTTGCTCACGGCCTGCCTCCCCAACCGCACGGCCGTGGCCAGGCGTCTGATCGCGCGCGACTGCCAGCGGGTGTGGTTGGTGGGCAGCGGCTGGGAAGGGGCTTACTCCCTGGAGGACAGCCTGGCTGCGGGGGCGGTGGCCTCCGCCGCCATGGAGCTGGCGGTGGCCCCCCACCGGGGGGTGAGCTGCGGCAACGACGAGATGCTGGCCGCCCTTGCCCTCTGGCAGCAATGGCGCCACGACACGGAAACCTGCCTGCGGGCCGCCAGCCACGGCCAACGGCTGCTGGGCCTGGGCGATCACGATGCGGATTTTGCCTGCTGTGCCGCCGTGGATTCCCTCGGGATCGTGCCGCTGCAGGCGGAGCCGGGGGTGTTGCGGGCCAGCTGAGGGGCTCAGCTCCAGAGGACCCTTGTCTTCTTCAGGGCGTCCCCTACAGTTCGCCCCTGCGACGACAGGACGGTAGTGAGCAGTTTTCTGGCGGCAGCCCTCCAGCTCACCAGCACGTCGGATCCTCAGGCCAATTTCGCCGCCGCTGAGGAGCAGATTGAGATGGCTGCCCGGCGCGGCGCGGAGCTGGTGGGTCTTCCGGAGAACTTCGCCTTCATGGGCGACGACCAGCGCCGTTTGGAGCTCGCTCCCACCCTGGCCGAGTGCTGTGAGCGTTTTTTGGTCACCATGGCTCGCCGCTATCAGGTGACCCTGTTGGGTGGGGGCTTCCCGGTGCCCGCCGGGGCTGGCTGCACCTTCAACCGGGCCGAGCTGGTGGGACCGGAAGGCCAGCTGCTGGCGCGCTACGACAAGATCCATTTGTTCGATGTGGACATTCCCGATGGCAGCACCTACCGGGAATCCGCCACAGTGAAACCCGGCAAGGAGCTCCCCCCTGTGGTGGAGGTGCCCGGCCTCTGCCGGGTGGGCCTCTCCATCTGTTACGACGTGCGCTTTCCGGAGCTGTATCGCCATCTCGTTGGCGGGGGAGCCGAGCTGCTTCTGATCCCTGCGGCCTTCACCGCCTACACCGGCAAGGATCACTGGCAGGTGTTGCTTCAGGCCAGGGCGATCGAAAACACCGCCTATGTGCTTGCTCCGGCCCAGACCGGCCAACACGAAGGGCGCCGCCAGACCCACGGCCATGCCTTGGTGATTGATCCCTGGGGAACGGTGCTCTCCGACGCGGGCCAGGCGCCTGGCGTGGCGGTGGCGCCGGTTGACACGAAGCATGTGGGCCGGGTGCGGGCCCAGATGCCCAGTTTGCGGCACCGGCAGCCTGCCCTCTTTTGACGCGGCCATGGTGACCACCCGACGGACGCTCGTCCTGCTGGCGGGCTGGCTGCTGCTGGCCTTGACGCCTCTGCAAGCACGAGCGGCGAGCAGCCTCTTCGCCTGGCGCATCAACCGTGAGGGGCAGCTGGAGTTGCGCACCTCCCCAGACGCCTCGGTGAGGGCCTTTTTTCAGGAGGGGCGTCCGGGACAGGGCCCCCGTGTCTGGTTCGACCTTCCAGGAGCGCCGATTCGCCCCCGCAGCCTGCGGGGCGCTGGCGCGCTGGTCGAGGTGCGCGTGGGCCGTCCCGATCCCCAAACCACCCGTCTGGTGCTTGAGTTCAGCCCGGGCACTCGGCTGGATCCGCGGCAGTTGCGGTTGGTGGGGGTGGCGCGGGATCGTTGGCGCATGGAGCTCTCGGGGGTCCCCCGGCGCAGCCTGCCGTTGGTCGGTGAGGGCGACCTCGACGCCCCCACGCTCGCCGCCAGGGGGCGGGGCTCCAGCGCCGGTGGCTTCACCCGCGCCACCATCACGCCCGTGCCCACCGGCAACCCACCCACGGCCCGCAACCTCCCTGTCGCGCCACGGGGACGCTTTCGGGTGGTGCTTGACCCGGGCCATGGCGGGCCGGATCCCGGAGCTGTGGGGATCGGGGGGTTGCGCGAGACGGATGTGGTGCTGGACGTGGCGTTGCAGGTGGCCCAGCTGTTGCAAAGCCGGGGCGTGCAGGTGTTGCTCACCCGCACCAGCGAGGTGGATGTCGACCTGCCACCGCGGGTGGCGCTGGCCAACCGGAGTGGAGCGGATCTTTTCGTCAGTTTGCATGCCAATGCCCTGAGCATGGACCGACCGGATGTGAACGGCGTCGAAACCTTCTATTTCCAGGGAGGCCGGGCCTACGAACTGGCCCTGTCGATCCAGCGGCAGCTCATGGCGGTCTCCCCTGGCAGCCCCGATCGCGGGGCGCGACCGGGACGCTTTTTCGTGATCCGGCGCACCGTGATGCCCTCGGTCCTCGTCGAGATGGGCTTTGTCACCGGGGAGATTGACGCCCCTCGCCTGGCGGATCCTCGCTTCCGGCAAAACCTGGCTGTGGCGATCACCAAAGGCATCCTGGACGTGCTGGTGCCATGAGGGGGAGGCAAGCATGACCAACCAGCCCATCGGCTTGTTCGATTCCGGCGTCGGTGGCCTCAGCGTCTGGCGCGAGATCGTGCGGCAGTTGCCCACGGAATCCACCCTCTACGTGGCGGACAGCGCCCATGTGCCCTACGGCAATCGCAGTGGCGTGGAGGTCATGGCCTTCTGCGACGGGCTCTGCCGCTTCTTGATCGACAAGGGCTGCAAGGCGGTCGTGGTGGCCTGCAACACCGCTTCCGCCGTGGCCTTGGAGGCCTTGCGGCAACGCTATCCAGCGATGCCGATCCTGGGGCTGGAGCCTGCGGTCAAACCGGCGATCTCCCTCAGCCGAACCAAGGTGGTGGGGGTGATGGCCACGCCGGCCACCTTCCAGGGGCATCTCTTTCGCGCCACCGTCGGGCGTTGCGCCTCAGGGGTGCGGCTGGTGGAGCAGGTGTGCCTGGGTCTGGCGGATTGTGTGGAGTCCGGCGCCTCGGAGGAGGAGCTGGAGCGGTTGCTGCGGAGTTTTCTGGATCCGATGCTGGCCGCCGATGCCGACACCATCGTGCTCGGCTGCACCCACTACCCCTTTGTGATCGAAACCATCCGCCGCCTGGCGGGTTCAGAGCGGCGGGTGATCGACCCGGCGCCCGCGGTGGCGGCCCATCTGGCGCGCGTGCTCAACGAGCGAGGCCTCGCCACAAGCGCGGACGCCCGGGGAACGCATCATTTTTTCACCACAGGATCCTCAGCCCGCTTTGATGCGGCCTGCCATCGCCTTCTCGGCCTTGAATCCCGCAGCGGGGAACTGCGCTGGCAACGCGACGACACCGGTGGGTGGAGCCTGGTTGACGCTCCCGCCCAACAGTAGACGCCGTGCGCCTTCTAAGATCTGGACCTCAAGGGAGGCGTTGTGAGCACGGTTGCGGAGCTGCTTTTGCCGGTCGCGGCCGATCTGGATGCCCTGGTCGCCGATCTTCGTCAACTGATTGGCGCTCGCCATCCCATCCTGCAAGCGGCTGCGGAACACCTGTTCGCTGCGGGTGGCAAACGCTTGCGGCCCGGCATTGTTCTGCTGATCTCCCGCGCCATCTCGCCCGATGGTTTGCTCACGCCTCGGCATCGCCGGCTGGCGGAAATCACGGAGATGATCCACACCGCTTCCCTCGTTCATGATGATGTGGTGGATGAAGCCTCCACCCGTCGTGGGGTCCCCACCGTTCACAGCCGTTTCAACCATCGCGTGGCGGTGTTGGCCGGCGATTTTTTGTTCGCTCAGGCCAGCTGGCACCTGGCGAATCTTGACAACCTTGACGTCGTCAAGCTCCTCAGCCGCGTGATCATGGATCTGGCGGACGGGGAGGTGCGTCAGGGCCTGTTTCGCTACGACACCGGCCAGACCTTTGAGGCTTACATCGAAAAGAGCTATTGCAAGACAGCCTCCCTGATGGCCAACAGCGCCCGTGCCGCCGGCGTGCTCACAGACCTGGCCCCCGAGCGACTGGATGCTCTCTATCGGTTCGGTCGCCAGCTGGGCCTGGCTTTCCAGGTGGTGGACGACATCCTGGATTTCACCAGCAATGATCAGCAGCTTGGCAAACCGGCCGCCAGCGACCTGGCGGCCGGTTACCTCACGGCTCCAGCCCTCTACGCCCTGCAAGAGCGACCCGCCTTGGCGGGTTTGATCGAGCGGGAGTTCAGCCAAGAGGGCGATCTGGAGCAGGCGCTGGATTTGGTGCGCAGTTGCGAGGCCATCCCCCGCTCCCGCGCCCTGGCCGAGCAATTCGCCAGGGAGGCTGGCGAGGCCCTGGCCTGGCTGCCCCCTTCCGAACCCCGCAGCGCCCTTCGCGCCCTGCCGGATTTCGTTCTCAGCCGCCTCTTCTGATGACGCAGCCCGTGGTGGAGCCACCACCTCCGGGCGCCTCAGGGCAGCAGCACCACCTCCCACAAGCCCCGCACGAGACGACACGCGGCGGGAAACGCCACAGCCTCCCGCGCGCACTCCTCTGGATCGGACGAGACCAGCACATGCACCTGACATCCGGCCGCCAGCGCTGACTGGGCTCCCGCCAAGGAGTCTTCAAAGGCCCAGCAGCGGGATGGTTCCACTCCGAGTCGTTCGGCGGCCAACAGGTAGGGATCTGGCGCGGGTTTGCCCGCCCCCAAGGCGGGATCATCGCCGTGCACCCGAACGCGGATGGCCGCCAGCCAGCCATGGGGAGCCTCTTTCAGGGCCACCGCCTCCCGCGTGCTGCTGGTGACCAGGGCCATCGGCACCCCCTGCTCCAGACAGCGGGCCACCAGCTCGGGCGCTCCCTCCACCGGCGGGGCGGTGGGCAGCAGGCGTCGCGCCACAGGCTGCTGCACTGCCAGCAGGGCTTCAGCCGATGGGGCCGGGTGGTCTGTGCGCTCGGCGATCCACTCGCGCACCTGGGCGACGCAATCCAGCCGCCTGCGCCCCCGCAGCCGCAGCAGATCCCGCGTGCTGAGGGCGAGGGCGAAATGGTTCGCGGCCTCGCGCCAGGCTTGGGCATGGAGCGGCTCGGTGTCCAGCAGCAATCCATCCAGATCGAACAGGCAGGCGGCGGGCAGGGGCATCCCCCCAGCCTGCAGGATCGCCAGACCCGATGGGGAGGACTCAGTCCTCCTCTGGACTGGAAGGGGAGTCCGCCTCGGGAAAGAGCTCCTCCAGGGAGGTTTCCAGGGTGGTGACCAGCAACACCATGGCGGCTCGTCCATCAAGATCCGGGCCACACACCTGGGCAATCCAGCGATGGGCGAGGCGTTCGATTTCATCAAACAGTTGCCCCCCTCGCCGGAGGGTCGCCATCACCCGCTCCAGAGTGGCCGGATCCATGTCTGGGGGCAGGCCCACCACGTAGCGCCGGCCGTCCTCGCCGATGTACGTCAGCCGTCCCTGCGCATCCAGGCTTGGAGCGGCATGGGGAGTGATCGGGCGGGGGGGGTCGGAGTCCGATCCCGCATCCTTGGTCCACGCCATGCGAGCTGGTGGCGAAGCTCCCCTTGACTAACGCTCTTGGCGTCGCTTGCCAAGCGGGGATCAGCAGGGCTGATCATCGGGCTCCTCCTCAAGGGTTGACGGGATCCCCCCCCGCCCAGCCAGGCTGATCATCTTCCGGGCTCTTCCCATGGATCAGTTTTCGTTCCAGGGACCGTTCGCCTACCGCTGGATCGATGATGTGCCCGTGGAGCGGATTGATCTGCGCAGCGGCGAGCGCTGCTCGATCGCCATGGGACCTGGCGGTTTGGACCCGCAGTGTGCGGGGGAGGCTCCTCCCCCTCCGCTGGACTCCTTGGGCGGTGCCGGGGAGGCTGGGGTCAGTGAAACGATCGTGCGGGCCGCCATGGCCGCCTGGAACTGAGGGAGAGCGGGATCAACGGTTGAGGCGCTCCATTTGCCAGGTGACGAAGGTGCCCACAGGACTCCAGAGGAGGTAGGGGATCAGAAGGAGGGCGGCGAAGGGGCTTTGGCTGAACACCACCACAGCCAATGCCACCCCCCAAACCCATCCGGCGAATCCCACGGCCGTGCCGGCACGCAATTGGCGCGTGCGGCAGATCACCCAGGTGTAGCTCTGCACCAACACCAACAAGGGGAGATAGGCCGCCACAAGCCAACCCTGGCGGGTGCTCTGCCAAAGCAGGAGGGCGGAGGCGTAAAAGCAGGCGTAGATCACAAGCCAGATCAAGGGGATCAGGCGTTCAAACGTGAGCCAGCGGGGGCGGCGGAGGCGCAGAAACCACTGAAAATCGTCCCTTGAAGGGGTCAAGGAGACCACCACGCCGACCATGACCACAGCGAGCAGGATGGCGACGGGAAGCCAGGCCGGCATGGTCCGCGTGACGGTTGTGGCCACGATGGCGCAGGGGAGTGCGCCTTGCGCTTAAGTATGGCCAGTTGCCACCTCCTGCGGATGCCTGAGGTCACCATCGAGTCGGTGCTGCAAGAACAACGACGCTTCGCACCCCCGCAGGAGCTGGCCAGCCGGGCCCGCATCGGTTCCATGGAGGCTTATCAGGCTCTGGTGGAGAAGGCGGAGGCCGATCCACAGGCGTTCTGGGGAGATTTCGCCCGACAGGAGCTGCACTGGTTCGAGCCGTTCCACACGGTGCTCGACTGGAGCACTCCCCCTTTCGCCCGTTGGTTTGAGGGTGGCACCACCAACCTCTCCTTCAATTGTCTGGATCGCCACCTGGCGAACGGCCGGGCGGAGAAGACCGCGCTGATCTGGGAGGGGGAGCCGGGCGACGGCCGGTCCTTCACCTACCGCGAGCTGCATGCGGAGGTGTGCCGCGCGGCCAATGCCCTCAAAGCGCTTGGGATCGGCCAGGGGGATCTGGTGGCGCTCTACATGCCGATGGTGCCGGAGGCGGCCATCGCCATGCTGGCCTGCGCCCGCATCGGCGCCCCCCATTCCGTGGTGTTTGGCGGTTTTTCCGCCGAAGCCCTGCGCGATCGCCTGATCGATGGAGCGGCAAAGGCGGTGATCACGGCGGATGGAGGCTTCCGCAAGGACAAGGCGGTGCCCCTGAAGCCGGCGGTGGATGAAGCCCTGGCGGAGGGCGCCTGCCCCACGGTGGAGCATGTGCTCGTCGTGCGTCGGACGGGCGGTGACGTGTCCATGGTCGCCGGCCGCGACCACTGGTGGCACGATCGGGTGGCGGGCCAGAGCGCGGCGTGCGCGGCCGTGCCGATGGCCAGCGAAGAGCGGCTGTTTGTGCTCTACACCTCCGGTTCCACGGGCAAGCCGAAGGGGGTGGTGCACACCACCGCCGGCTACAACCTCTGGGCCCATCTGACGTTTCAGTGGATCTTTGACATCCGCGACGACGACATCCACTGGTGCACGGCGGATGTGGGTTGGATCACCGGGCACAGCTATATCGTCTACGGCCCCCTCTCCAACGGAGCCACCACGGTGATGTACGAGGGGGCGCCGCGCCCCTCCAAGCCCGGCGCGTTCTGGGAGGTGATCCAGAAACACCGTTGCACGATCTTTTACACCGCGCCCACGGCGATTCGCGCCTTCATGAAGAGCGGACGGGAGGTGCCCGACCACTACGACATGAGCAGCTTGCGGATCCTTGGCACCGTGGGGGAACCGATCAATCCGGAGGCCTGGATGTGGTATCGGGAGGTGATTGGCGGCAACCGCTGCCCGGTGGTGGACACCTGGTGGCAGACGGAAACCGGCGGGGTGATGATCAGCCCCTTGCCTGGCGCCACACCCACCAAGCCCGGTTCCTGCACCCTTCCTCTGCCCGGCATCGCGGCGGACATCGTGGATCTGGAGGGTGCGTCCCAGCCGGCGGATGCGGGCGGCTATCTGGCCGTGCGGCGCCCCTGGCCGGGAATGATGCGCACGGTGCATGGCGATCCCGATCGCTTCCGCCGCAGCTACTGGGAGCACATCCGTCCGGCGGATGGCAGCTGGCTGTATTTCGCTGGCGATGGCGCCCGTCGCGACGCTGATGGTTATTTCTGGGTCATGGGCCGCGTGGATGACGTGATCAATGTGAGCGGTCACCGGTTGGGCACGATGGAGATTGAAAGCGCCCTGGTGAGCCATCCCTCCGTGGCGGAAGCGGCCGTGGTGGGCCGGCCCGATGATCTCAAGGGGGAGGGCATCGTGGCCTTCGTGACGCTGGAAGCCGGCCGCGCAGGGAATGATGCTCTGGTGGCGGAGCTGCGAGCCCACGTGAGCAAGGAGATCGGACCCATCGCCCGGCCTGACGTGATCAAATTCAGCGAGGCGTTGCCCAAGACCCGCAGCGGCAAGATCATGCGCCGAATCCTCCGCGCCCTCGCTTCCGGCCAGGAGGTGAGCGGCGACACCAGCACCCTCGAGGATCGGGGGGTGTTGGATGCGTTGAGGGTCTGAGCTGAGAGGGTGGTCGAGCAACGCTCTGCTGGAGAGCAGGGAGTTCTCACCAGGCTGGGAGAACCTCCTCCTGGAGCATCGACGCTGTGGGGGGGGGCGATCTCTTTGGGCCAGCCAGGGTCCAGGGTCAGACGGGGGCCAGCGAGGGGAGGCAGAGCAAAACAATCAGCCAGATCCCTCCAATCAATGGGACCAGGCTGATGAAGATCCAAGGCCAGGCTTTGCCAGCGTCACGCAAACGACGAATAATGATTGCCAGGCTGGGAAAAATTGACGCAAAAGCATAGGCGAAAAAAAGTCTTAGAATAAAACCTGATTTGGCACTGAGCAGGGTGAATAAAAGGCCGACAAGAAAATTGGCAAGATAGAACCACCAGTACTCGGGCCTGCTGGAGCGACCTGAATAATCAAAGCTGCGTTGCCAGCCGAGTAGGAAGTAGCGAATCAGGGAAGGCATGAAGAAGGTGATGTATCAGCTCTTCTTGAAGATGGGTATCAAGGCAACAGTTGTCAAGCCTAGGTTTCTTTATCCGCGTGTTGGATCCATGCGGAGATGGTGGTGGCCAGCCGGTCGATCTGCCGCTGCCTGCTGGGGTCATCGGCCCAATCGCCCAGCAACTGTTTGCGCAGGCCGGCGCTGGCGGGGGTCAGGTGATCCCCGGGGAGATCGAGCAGGGTGGTGGCGTCGTCGGGCCGTTCCTGGAGCACGGCATGCAGGCGACGGCTCTGGTCCAGTCCGTCGCTGCGAAAGCGCACGAGCAGGTTGCGGGGCTGGCGGTAGCTGCTCCCCACCTGCCGCAGGGTTTCCGTGGGGGAGGGGCTGAATTCGCTGCGAAAGCCGAGCTGCTGGCCCAGCTCGCTCAAGAGCGGCACGGAGCGTTCGGCCGAGAAGTTGTTGAAGCTCAGCGCCACCAGTCCGGAGCAGCCGCGCCCGTTGTCGGGCGCGAGCAAATGAAGTTTGCAGCCCAGGCTGTGGCCGAGTCGCAACACCGCGCCATCACCAGGTCCACCACCCGGCAGGGGCGACTCCTCTCGGGCGCGGCGGAACGCGCGCCAGGCGTCGTTGGCCTGGCTTTGATGATCGAATCCCGGAACGTAGCTCCAGGCCCGCAGCAGCCAGCCCCGGGCCACCAGGGCTTCAAGCAGGCGGCGATAGCTGATGTGGGGAGTGGTGGCCAGATAGCTGCCGCCGATGAATTCCACCACTCCCACCGGCCGCTGGGCGGCGAGCTCCAGCAAGGGCCCCCGCCGTTGCCATTCCCCCTCAGCCACCCTTGGTCTCCGCCGCAATCCGCCGCACGGCCTCCAGGGCCTCCCGGCGATGGGCGGGGCCATCGAGAAGGTTGTTGAAGACGTGGCGGATGACGCCCGCGCCATCGATCACATAGGTGACACGCCCGGGGAGGAAACCCAGGGCGTTGGGCACCCCGAAGGCGCGTCGCAAACTGTTGCCCTGATCCACCAAGAGGGGAAAGGGGAGCTGGTGGCGTGTGGCGAAGCGCTGATGGCTCGCCGCATCATCCCCGCTCACGCCCCACACCTGGGCGCCAAGGGCCTGGAAGTCCGCAAAGCTGTCGCGGAAGGCGCAGGCTTCCATCGTGCAACCCGGCGTGTCGTCCTTGGGATAGAAGAAGAGCACCAAAAGTTGACCCTCCAGCTGGTCGCTGCGGCGCTCGCTGCCGCTCGCGTCCTTGAGGGCGATCAAGGGAGCCCGGTCACCGGGAGCAAGGGAAGCGGGCACGGCAGCGGTCAGGAAGGCCTTGAAACCCTAGGGATCCAGCTGGTCTGCCCAGGGGCGGAGTGCCGACCTTGCGTGGCCTGAGACCATGGAGGAGCTCATCGCCGAGGCGCTGGTGGAAGCTGTGGAGCAAGCTGTCCAGCAATGGGAACAAGCCGACCTCCTGGCGGTCTTGGCCCAACCGGCTTCCACGGAGCCGGAGCGATCTGGCGCAGACGCGGTGGCTTTGCGCCCTCCCGCTGTCCCGGAGGACTCGGCTCTGAAGGTGGAGGACAAGCCTCTGGAGACCATGTCCGTGTCCGTCCAGGGCAAGGGGCGCAGGGCTCCAGCGGTTTCCCTGCCGGAGTTCACATCGCCAGCTGCCTCGGGCCCTTCCCCGGTGCTGGAGCGCCTGCTGATCCTGGACACCGAAACCACAGCCCTCCATCCCGAGGATGGCGATTGCATCGAGGTGGGGGCGGTGTTGTTTCAAGTGGCCAGCCGGGCCGTCCTCACGCAGGTGTCGTTTTTGCTTCCCTGCCAGGAGAACGGGGCGGAGGCCATCAACGGCATTCCAGCGGCGGTGAGCCGGTTGCCCCAGCCCTGGCAGGAGGCCATGCGCTGTTTCATGGCGATGGTGGCTGCGGCGGACGCGATCCTGGCCCACAACGCGGCCTTTGATCGTCAGTGGTTCGGTCGGGGGGCGCTGCCCGCGATCGACAAGCCTTGGATCTGCTCCATGGAGGACATCCGCTGGCCGAGTGAGAAACATCTGCGGGCGGCACCCTCCGTGCGGGATCTGGCCATCGCCCATGGGGTGCCGGTGTGGGCGGCGCATCGGGCCCTCACGGATTGCACCTATCTCGTGCAGGTGCTGGAGCGTTGTGATGACCTGGAGGGGTTGTTGCGTCAGGCCTGTGAGCCGAGGCGGCTTTATCAAGCGCAACTCAGCTACAGCGAGCGCCACCTGGCGAAGCAGGCCGGTTTTCGCTGGAACGATCCCGTGCCTGGCGCCTGGAGCAAGCGGTTGAGCGAGCGGGAAGTCGCCGCGCTTCCGTTCCCTGTGCACCCGGTGGTCCGTGATGGTTGAGGTCCGAGTCGACTCCGCGCCTGGCAGCCAGCGATGGTTGCCGATGACGATTGTTCGGAATCTCTTCAGATCTCCGAAGCCCGATGGTGCAAGCGGGCCGATAGACCACCGGAGGCGGCACCCTGATGGCATGCAGCACACCCCCCCAGGCTCCGATCCCGATGGCGACGTGATCCGGGACCCCCGAAACGCCGACGCCGAGGCGGCCAGGTCCGTGGACGCAATGCAGGAGCGTTTGCGCCGCTGGCAGACGGTGCGGTCATGGGCGCGGCTGATCCGGGAGGCGGAGTCGCTCTGGCATGTGGATGCCCGCCTGCTCCATCGCCTGGCTGCGGAGGAGCTGGTCCGGCTGGCCCAGGAGGTGCCCCCTCGTTTGCGCCGACGCGTGAACCGGTGGCTGGAGCGCTTTCATGTGGCCACGCGGCTGAAGTAGCGCTTGACAGGATGTTCCCGGGACCGTAATCAATAGAGGCGGCAACGATCTCGTGGCGCAATCAGATCAAGCGCCTGTCAGTTGGCGGATTCTCCAATGTCGCGCGGTTAGCTCTTAAGTGGTTTCCAAAGGACGTAGCGAGACCCGCTCGTGTTTCCCGCTTCCTCCGGCGGTTGGGGACACAGTCGGCTCAGGGCACTGGGGGGAGAGCGGGCCTGGAGTGGCGGATTCAAGGCCAGCTGGTGCAGCACTTGAAACACCTGATGCATTGGGAGGGCAATCCAGGGGGAAGATGTGGCAGAAGTTCCTAATAGATCGAGGCCTGCCAGAATCTGGCGGACATCATTTCGAGTGAAGAATGTGTGAGGCTTTGAAAGCCCGGGCCGAGTTGGCTATACTCAATTCTGAAAAATTCACATCCTCTTTTTGAAAGGATGATCTAACATCACTCCCCTCCGATGTGGACCCGCAATGGTGGTGTTGAAGCGAACACGGAGAAGCAGCACTTGGGCCAATCGTGATGTCCGCTGCGCAGTGGAGTCAGTTTAGGAAGGAAGACGCAGTCTTCTCCGATTCTTGGTTTGGACTTGATGGCTTGAGATTGTGGCGAAGAAGAACATTGGAGATAACTCTGTTGGCATCAAAATAAACTTGCCAGTAGGAATTTGTATGCGTGAATAGCCAAACTGCCAGACGAGGCCCCTTTTTCTTGAATTCGAGTAAATCCACTACTGGTTGCTTGCCAGGGCTTTGATTGGGAACAGTTTGCAACGCTGTTTGTAGCAACTCAATGGCTTTGACAACATCGTCGCCTTCCTCAAGGTTTGCCTCCAGCTCAATACGCCGATAGTTGTTGGAGGAGTAATTCTTTATGGTATCGTTCAACAGTTTACCATTTGGAACAAAGGTGTGGACATGATCGGGGGTGACAATAGTGGTGACGAGCATGCCAACTTCCTCGACAGTGCCTTCAATATTGGCCGCGATAACATAGTCGCCCGTCTTGAAGGGCTTCAATCCTTGCAAAAAAGCGCCGGCCGCAAAGTTGCTCAGCAATCCACTCGCTGCAGCCCCAATGGCCAAGCCAGCCCCTGCGATCAGGGCTGCAAAGCTAGTTGTTTGTATCCCAAAAACGCCGAGGATGGAAAGAAGTAGGAAAACTCTTAACGAAGTGGCAAGAACAGAGACGATGTAAGCGACTAATCCTGGTTCCATGCCTCCCTTAAGAAGAGAGCGGCGGCAGACACTTGCGACGATGCGAATCGCCCAATTTCCTCCAAACCAAAGCGCGATTGCAGAAGCAATCATTCCGAAGTAAGGAAGGAGAAAACCAAAAATCTGACCAGAGCGTAGAGCCATGAGATTGGAGGGTGAGGAGGAGCTAATCGCAAAGTAGCCAGACAAAAACGGTGGCATGTTTGGAGGATCACTTGCGTCTGTGATTGCCGATGCAGTTGTTTAAAGATCTTTTTATCAGACAGGTGCGAGCCATTGCCAATGCGGGAGCTTCTCTGGTGCCAAAAGCATCCTTTGGTTACCTTATCCTTAATCTCAAGAAAGTGTTGTCTTCATTGTTCGAGCCCTCTTCACTGAACCTCTCCCTGCAGCTCTGCTTGCCGAGTGGGCGGGATGGCGCTCTTTAGACTTGGCCTCTATGTGAAAGATGAGGTGATCTGTCACCGGTTACCAGATACGCGGTGCCATGCCTCGCTCACCGGTCCAGTCTGATGTGCTGATCAGCGCGATTTCCCTTTTCCACCTGCCAAACGTCTCCCCGTAACGCGCCAAGGTGCACCGGTACCACTCCCGCAACCGCTCCCGCTCCCCTGCAGCCCCCTTGGCGGGGCTGTGGTGCAGCGGTTGACCCAGCACCCGGGAACAAAACTCTTCCCAGTAGGCCCGGCTGTCCAGCAGGTGCAGATGCCAGGCCTGATCCATGGCGTCTGAGGGCAGACGGGATGGCCCGCCGTCACCGCCAACAGGAGAAAGCGACGGCAGTCCTGGATCACGCGGTCCGACTGGCGCATCGACCAGCCGTTTTCCCTGGCCAACCTGCTGGCAAAGCCCAGCTGCGCGCCCGGGGAATCAAAATTCCCCACGGCCAAGCGCGCCTCAAGAGTCTCGCGCGCCAGCGACCCGTTGATCGTGAGCGAACGCTCCACATGGTGGGTTGTTGTCATCATCACCAGAGCACAACACTGTGGCCTCTGTGGTTTGGACCCCGAGCCAGCGATTCGTCGCCGTGGCTGGCGCTCCCGGGAGGGACCCCTGCCTTCCACCCCTTGCGAAACCCCATTGTTTCGCTTTGCGAGGGCTGCCCCCCACCCACCCCGCCGCTGTCTTTGTATGAAGTGCAGTGCCCTTGGCCAACCCCGGTTCCCATGACCACCACCCTTCAGCCCCCCGCCTTCACTGGCAGCCAATCCGCCGGGGCCCGTCATCGGGATGACGGCGAGGGAAGCGTGCAGGTCCATCAAGATCCTGGTCTGCGCATCGAGGAAGGCGCGTTGGTGATTGCGGTCTACGGCAAGGGGGGCATCGGTAAATCCACCACCTCGTCCAACCTCTCTGCGGCCTTCTCCAAGCTCGGCAAGCGGGTGTTGCAGATCGGGTGTGATCCCAAGCACGATTCCACCTTCACCCTCACCAAGAAAATGGTGCCCACGGTGATCGACATTCTCGAAACCGTGGATTTTCATACCGAGGAGCTGCGCCCGGAAGACTTCATGTTTGAGGGCTTCAACGGTGTGCAGTGCATCGAAGCCGGCGGCCCGCCCGCTGGCACCGGTTGCGGTGGATACGTCACCGGCCAGACCGTGAAGTTGCTCAAGGAACACCATCTGCTCGAAGATACCGATGTGGTGATCTTTGATGTGCTTGGCGATGTGGTTTGTGGAGGTTTCGCTGCGCCCCTGCAGCATGCGCACTACTGCCTGATTGTGACAGCGAACGATTTCGATTCCATCTTTGCCATGAATCGGATCATCGCTGCCATTCAGGCCAAGGCCAAAAACTACAAGGTTCGCCTTGGTGGTGTGGTCGCCAACCGCAGCCGGGATACCGATCAGATTGATAAATTCAACGAGCGGGTGGGCATGAAAACCATGGCCCACTTCCGCGATGTGGACGCCATCCGGCGCTCACGCCTCAAGAAGTGCACCATCTTTGAGATGGAGCCCAGCCCCGATGTGGAGGCGGTGCAAGAGGAATATCTCAACCTCGCCCGCACCATGCTTGAAAATGTTGAACCTCTCGAAGCTGAATCCCTGAAAGACCGCGAGATCTTCGACTTGCTGGGTTTTGATTGATCAGGTGAAACGGGGGCAGTGGTCTTCATCCATGTTGGCCACTGCCGTCGTCTCCGCTGACCCTCTGCCATGGTCCCTGCTGGCCCTTGAGCCTTGAGGCCTCAGCTCAGTTTCAAAGACGGAACTGAGGCCTTTTATTGGCATCGATGCTGCGATTCAATAACTCGCCAAGGGTGAGCCCGATAGGCAGGTCTCCAGCGAAAGCTGAACCAAGCACATGGCGAAAGAGCTTGTTCTGAACCAGTCGATATTGTGAGTCGGACAGTGGGACCGAGCCCTCCTGGCGAACAATCCTGGCGGCGTTATTCAAATAAAAGTTGACGAAATTGCGAAGGTCTGCATTCTTTTCAAGTTCCCGCGCGTTCACATAAATGAACATGGGCCGCGACAAGGGGCGATACGTTTCATTCTGAACAGTTTTCACCGAGGGCATGACTTTGCCCTTGGGGCCAGCGATTGCCAGTGCTCGCAACTTGTTGGCATTATTAGCATAATAAGCAAAGCCAAAATAACTCATGGCATTGCTGTTGTTAGCCGTTGCCGTGACTAATGCAGTGTCATCTTCGCTGCGAACAACATCTCGACGGGAGTTGCCCTGTACTCCAGTAATGGCCTTTGTAAAATAGTCGAAAGTCCCGGAGTCTTCTCCGGGGCTGAAAAGTTTAATTGGAACGGCGGGCCAGCTCGGGCGGACCTGGTTCCAGCGCATGATGGTTTTTTCTGCGGAACGTGACCACAGGGTCTTCAATTCGGGAAGGGTGATGTCACGCGCCCAGGTGTTCGCCGGGTTCACGACCACTGTGATCGCGTCAAAACCGATGGGCAGCTCATAGAACGTGACCTTGGCGTCTCTGCAGGTGGCCAATTCACGGCGACTGATCGGCCGGGAGGCATTGCTGATAGCCGTCTTTCCTGTGCAGAAATCGCGGAAGCCAGCGCTGGTGCCGTTCTCCACCACCGGCCCAACCTTCGTTCCCTTTCCTTGGCTGGTGCGGGCAAACTCTTGCAGGGCCAGGGTCGTGATCGGGCCCACCGTGCTGGAGCCGCTGCTGCGAAAGCTTCCCCGCTGCTGGGCCCACAGAGCAGACCCTCCAACCATCCCTCCTGTCACCAGGCCCAGGCCACCCGCCAGCACCAGACTTCCCTTGGCGAGGGAGGCTCGGATCCGCGCCGATTTTGTCTTGACCGGATGGTGAGGCAAAAGGCCAGTGGGCAGCTCCTTCGGCACTGGGCGACAGGAAGCAAAGGATTCGGAGGGTGATCCTTCGTCTGATCGGTTCATGCGCGCCTGGTGAACCAGCTCATGCTCTCCGGTAGGGAGGGAGGGAGGCGTTAACGGCCCGTTAAGCCCTGATTACGCCTCCACCTTTTGACGTTGGTCTCCCAAGGGCCGCCCTCGCCGTCTCGACAACGGGGCGAGACCGCGAGGGCGGGGAAAGGGTCCGATCCGCCGCGCCTTCAGATCTCAGCGGCGGCTCTCTCCACCAGCCGCCGGGCGATGGCTTGGACCCCGGTGTGCTGGTAGGTGTCGGTGAAGGCATCCAAGAAGGTGGCCAGCTGGTCAAAGCCCCCTTGCCACGGACCCATGGTGCTCTCCAAGGCGCGCACGGCCTTCTGGCCCGTCAAGCCCAGGCCACTGGCGAAGCCGCCAGCCCAGCCCAGCCAGGTGTCCACGCCTTGCCGCAGGAAGTTGAGATGGGCCTCATCTCCCCGGCCCGGGATCAAGGACGCCATCCCGGCATAGGACGGCAACGCCCGCAGATCCTTCTGGCCCACTCGGCCCAGCAGGCTGTCGAGCCGTTGCAGGGCGTCATCCCCCAGAGGAAGCAAGGCGTCAAAGCAGACCAAGGCCGCCATGCGCACGCTGGCTTCCCCCGTGTACTCCCGGAGAGAGGCGGCGAAATCGCCGAAGCTGTTTCCTGGCAGGCCGTTCACCTGGGTGAAAGCCAGCAGCTCCGCAGCGACCTTCAGGCTCAGGTCCACCGCTTGCAAGGTTTCGCTGGCGGGGGTGAGCTGGGCCATCTGTTTCACAAGCGGCAGCGCGCCGGCCACATTGGCCAGCACCCGCAATCCTCCAGCGGCTTTCTGGGAGCGGTTGACAGCGTCGTAGAGGCTCATGGCTCGGCTGTAGCCCTCATGCCGTGCCCGGCTGAGCACATCGGCTCGTGATCGCACCCGGGCGATCAACTCAGGGTCAGGACTGCCCAACACATCGGCAATCAGGTCGTCGGCGCTGGTGAGGTTGCGCCACCCCCCCGGCACCAGGGTGCCCACCCCCTTGAGGGCCAAGACGGTGAGGTTGCGCTTCGGCAGATGATCCAGGCGTTCGAGGATGGTGCTCATGCGGCGGGCTCCATAACCGTGGGGGTCTGCTCCATGGCCTCCTTCCGCTGGCTGCCGGGAACGGGGATGCGCACAGGCTCCCCGCGACCCGGAGCGAGGGCGCCACGGACCTTCTGGCTGGCGGGCTGGAGCGCCGCCAATCCGTTCAGATCGAAGGCGCTGAGGAGTTCATGGCGCTTCTCTTGATCGAGCCCCGTGTTCTGGCCGATCACCTTCACCTGGAACCGATCTGCCACCAGGAGGGCGCTGGCCTGGGGACCCTGCTCCACCAAAGGCCAGCTCCGCAGTTGCTGATGGCTGCCGCTGAACTTCTCGCGCGCCTCCGGCGCGGTGATCACATCGGAGATGGACAGCAGGGCTTTGGTGGTGTCGCCTTCCTTCAGGCGAGCCTGGCTGAAGCCCCGCTTCTCTTGGGTGAAGACCAACTCCTCTCCGGGCTGGGGTTTGGGGAACAGGCGGTTGAAGGCAGGGCCATTCACCACCTCACGGGTCGGCACATCGGCCACTGTGCCCCCGGGCAACCAGGAGCGGAACGGCAAAAACAGAAACGCGCCGAGAAGCAGGCCGGCAACGAGGGCCAGACCAAGCACCCAGCGCAAGGTGCGGGACATGAAGGATGCGGTGCGACTGACATCTTGCTAGCAACGCCCTGGCGGTCTGCCTGCGGCTCTGGCCAGGTATGCGCCCTTCAAAGGCCCACCAACCGCATGGATAAATCCCACACTCGGCTTGCGGTGTTTGGGTTGCTGGCTTTGTCAGACAGTTCTTGACGGAAATGTTCGCCATCTTTCCGCTGCCGATTCCCCCAGCTCCAGTGCACCCCGGAGACGGCAAAAGCCGGCTCGCTCACCACATCTGCCACCCGTTGTCCCGCCAGCGCCTGACTGACATACCCCCCGGTGATGTTTTTTTGGAACCAGGGAAAGATGGTCTGAAAGGCCTTTGGTGTGTCCCGAAACAAGGGGGTGTCAGCGACGCAGCCAGGATACAGAGAGGTGAAAATGATTCCTGTGGATTCATGCAAGCGCCGATGCAGTTCTTGCGTGGTGATCATGTTGCAGAGCTTGCTGTCCTTGTAGGCCTTGCCAGGTTTGAACGGCTTGCCATCCGCCATGCTGATCGGGGCTTTGAAGCCTGCGGCGAATCCCGCCAGATCGCCCAAATCCGCAGGTGCGGGAATTGGAATCTTTCCACCCAGCTCCTTGGAATTCGCTGTTACGGTTCCAAGAACCACCAGCCGGCGTGAAGGATGGCTGGAGCGCTCCAAATCTCCCAACAACAATTGAATCAGCAAAAAGTGGCCGAGGTGGTTGGTGGCCATCGATAATTCATAGCCCTGGGGCGATCGCTTCGGCTCCTTCAGTCGCGGCATGTACACCGCAGCATTGATCACCAAGGCGTCGAGGGGACGTTGCGTGGCGTGAAAGGCCTTGACCAATCCCCGCACACTGTCGAGATCGCCGAGATCCACTTGCAAGTGAGTGACCGCCGCATCGGGAATGGCCAGAGCTGCCTGGGCACGGTGAGCCTTCTCCGAATCGCGGCAGGCCATCACCACGTGCCAACCACGATCGGTCAAGGCCTTGCTGGCAAACAAACCCACGCCGGAGGAGGCGCCTGTGATCAGAACAGTGCCAGAATCGGATCCAGGAACGGGGCCGACGCCTTGGATGCTGCTCATGGGCATGGATCGCACTCTCGCGCCCCCAACCTACGGGTTCGTTCCAAGGATCAGGGGGCTCCCTCTAAGGACGCTCGCCACGACGTTCCGTCTCCGGGGCAGATGGCTTCATCGCCAGCACTGGACGGTCCGGCTGGGGGTCTGAGCTTTGCCACACCACTCGCAGGCGATTGGGGGCGATCCACTGGCTCTGCTCCCGGATCAACTTCTGCTCCCCCGCCACGGTGAACAATTCATCAAAGCGGTTGCGAGCCTTGGCCAACTGAGCCTGTTCGATTTCCAAAACCGCAGCCAACTCCGCTTGACGCTCCATGCGGGCTTGATAGGCCCCGGCCAGCCGAAACAAGCTGACCCCGGCCATCACCGCCAGGCCCACCTTCACGGACAAGCCGATCACGCTGCAGACCAGTTCTCGACGGTCCTCCCGCAGGGACAGCACTTCGGCCCCATGGGAGACGACCATCCGAGAAGGACGGGCCGTCTGCGGGACACGCTCCTGCTCGGCGCGATCCCGTCGGGTCGAGAGGCTGACGGGCTGGGCGCGGCTGCTGGAGGTCACGCCGGCGCGCGAACGCTTGGTGGGGGCGGAGAGATTGCGGGGGGAGGAGGAGCGCACCGGACCAAGGAGGAGCTTGCACCGCTTCTAGCGTTGATACGACCCCTTGCCAAGGGGGCGTTTCAGACAACTTGCCCTAGGCCTTGTAAAGGCTGAAGCACAAGCGCACGGCCAGCACGCCCGCGTGGGCGGCCACCACCAGAGCAATCAGAATTTCTGTCTGGGTGATCATGGTCATCGGCGGGAGAACCGTCCCATTCTTCGTCCTTCAGCCGCTACGGTCCAGCTCTGACGCTGGCCCTGTCACAGCTCTTGATGGCCCACACACCTCCGCTCGTGACGGTCAGCGCCGACGAGATACAGACCCTTCAACTCGCGCCCCTTGCGTCGCTGGCGGCTTTGCCTCTGGCGGAGCGATTTTCGCTTGGAGGGCAGGTTGGGCTGCAACTCCAGTGGTCGACACCTGCGGACGATCCCCGGGAACTGTCTGAAATCCCCGAGGTGCGCCTCTGGTGTCTGCGGGCTGATGCCGAGCATCCCTGGCTCCCCCTCCTCCTCGAGCGCTCAGGGGGCACCCTGGCCCGCCATGTGGCGATGTTGCTCCCCCATCGCTTCAGCCGCAACGAGGGCCTGCAGTTCGCCCCCGACAGCCTGGAGTTGTGGATTAGCCACAGACTGTTTCTTCTGGACGCTCTCGCTCGAGCCGAAGGCTTGGAGTGTCGTCAGGGTTTGGCCCAGATGGCCGCTGTGCTTGGTTACGACCTGGATCCAGGCTTCTGGACCTTTGCGCCGCGAGCTGAGGGAATGTGACTCCCCGCCTGCGCTGGCTTCCCCCCTGCACCCTCTCGGGTGCTTGGCAGATGGCCATCGATGCCTGGCTCCTGGAGCGCATCGCCGCTGGCGAGCGAGAGGGGCCCGTGCTGCGCCTTTACCGCTGGAGCCAGCCGACACTGTCCCTGGGAAAACATCAGCGCGTCCTGGAGGAGCGTTGGTTGCGCCTGGTCCGCATGGGTCGTCTGGTCCTCGTGCGACGGCCGACGGGTGGTTCCGCCGTGCTCCATGGCGGCGACATCACCTATGCCCTCGTCTGGCCCAATCCCCCCCGTCAACGGCGCGAGGCTTATCGCCTCTGCTGCCAGTGGTTGCGTGAGGCCTTCGCGGCCATGGGCCAGCCGTTGCGCTTCGGCGATGCGCCGGCCACTGCCGGGCAGCCCAACTGCTTTGCCAGCAGCACCGCCGCCGATCTCGTGCACCACGACGGAGTGAAACGTATTGGCAGTGCTCAGCTCTGGCGCGGTGGCGCCCTTCTGCAACATGGCAGTGTGCAGCTCGACCCCGATGGGGACCTTTGGCGGGCGGTGTTTGACGAACCGCCACCCGGGCTTGCGGCCCTCCCCCTGCGCGGAAACGCGCTCGAGGCTCACCTTGTAGAGGCTGCTCTGCGCTGGCTTCCGGGGGCTGGCCTCGCGGCGAAGGCAGATCCCCCGCCCGCAGCCTCCCTCCTCTGTGATCCCCTGACGCCACAGGAGTGGCTGGCCATCGGCTCCAGTCTTGACACTCAGGACGTGGGTGACTGGGCCGCAGTGGACTCCGCCCCCTTTTCCGTCTCCGCCAGCACACGGGCTGTCGATCCCAGGGGCAATCCGAAGGGATAGGCGTTCTGCTGGCGAGCCCGGGCCAGGAACGCCTCGGGCACGCGAATACCCAGGCGAGCGAGCACGGCCTCCCCCAGATCCGGGCGATCCACGGTGCCGCAGGGCAGGCCTGCCGGGCTCAACACCAGAAGCCGCAGCCGGTCGTCCTGCTCCAGGGCCAGCACCGCTTGCCACAAAGGGGCGCTCTCCGCGATGGCGGTCAAACTGCTCAGAGGGCGCATGTGATCGCGAACGCGGTCCTCGTCCCAGCGCTGCACCGGCAACTCCCGCAAGGGCGCTTCGTCGATCACCCCTGTCCAGCGGCCGCGATCACAAACCAGGAGCCAATCCGCTGGCCCAACCGCCGTCGGGCCTGTCACCACGCCCGCGCCTGTTTGCGTGGCAGAGAGGCTGGCGGCGGCGGGGGCTGTGGAGGTCGGGGTCAAGCGGATGCGACTCACCGCTCGCAGGGGCTCCCCCGCTTCCAGGACACGAAAGCGTCGCTTGGCCACATCCCTCACCCGCATCTCCCCAAGAAGTCGCTGGAGCATCAACCTCTGGTGCTCACCGCGGGAGGCTCCAAGACCCAGCCAGCCCAAAAGCAGCAGCCACAAGCCTCCCTTGGATCCCGCCAAGGTGAGGGCCGCCCCCAGTCCCAGGGCCAACAAGGAGAGCAGGCGGCCAAGCGCGTTGGCTACCGCCACCCCCTGCTGTTGGCTTCCCGTCAGATGCCAAACGACCGCTTTGACGATGCGACCTCCATCCAAGGGCAGGCCGGGCAGAAGGTTGAACAGGGCCAACATCAGGTTCAGTCCCCCCAGGCGCAGGGTCATTTGCCCCAGGGCTGGAGAAAGGTGTGTCGCGCTGTGTTGCACCCACAGCAAACCCATCCCAAGGACAAGGCTGACTGCGGGACCAGCAGCCGCCATCAATAATTCTCCTCGTGCTGTGCGGCACTCCGATTCGGTGTTGGCCACGCCACCGAGAAAGAACAATGTGATGCTGCGCACCTTCACCCCCTGGCTGAGAGCCACAAAGGAATGCCCGAATTCGTGCAGCAGCACGGAGAGGAACAACAACAGAACGGTCGCCAGCGCGATCGACCACACCAGAACGATTCCGGTTCCAGGTCCCAAGGTTTGTCGGTATTCCTGAGCGAAGAGAACGGTCAACATCGCCAGAACCACAAACCAGGTGGGGTGCAGGCGCAAGGAGATGCCGCGGATTCGCATGAATTCCCAACCTTGTCCCACAGACCGATCCGCGCCAAAAGCAAAGACTAAGCGGTGAACCTTAGAAAGGTCTGAGTTTGACCTTCCCCCTGCCGTGACGGAACCTGACATCCCGAGGAGGAGCAAGCCTGCGCGTTCCGTTCGCTTGAAGATCTGCGGCCTTCGCGACCCCCGCCAGGCGGCCGCCATCGCTGGCATGGGGGTGGATGCCATCGGTGTGGTGGCTGTGCCCGGCTCGCGACGCTTTCTGGCTGTGGAGGAGCGTGCGGCTGTCTTTGCAGCGGCTCGAGACGCCAGGGAAGGCGTCCTGGGAGTGCTGGTGACGGCGGATCCTGGCGAGAGGGAGCTGTCTTCGCTTCAGGCTGCGCACGGCCATCAAATCGTGCAATTGCACGGTGAGGAAAGTGTGGACCGCTGTGAACATCTCCTCCGACAACTGGGGCCGGAGGTGGGGATCTGGAAGGCATTGCGCATCCGCTCTCGGGAGGATCTGCGCCGTGCAGAAGACTACGGCGGTGTGACGCAGGCCCTGCTTCTGGACGCTTGGGTGCCTGGTCAACTGGGGGGGACAGGCCAGGCGATCCCCCTGGACTGGTTGGAGGGATTCTCCCCCGCCGTTCCCTGGTGGCTTGCTGGAGGGCTGACCCCTGAAACGGTGAGAGCGGTGCTGCGCGTGTGTCGCCCCTATGGGCTTGATGTCTCCAGCGGTGTGGAGGATCGCCCCGGTTGGAAAAACCTTGATCGGGTGGCCGAACTGATCACCCAAGTTGAGGACAGCCTTTGAATTCCCCCGGCCATGAATCCGGAGGGGGGAGTGTGGCGGCGACGAGGGAAGGACTTCGAGCCTGGCCTTCAGGCGAGCAGAGACTCCTGCTGCTTGACCAGCTCGAAGAATTCTTGCTTCAAACTCGGATCGTGACGAAAATCACCGCGCACAACAGAATTGATCATGCTGGTCTGCAATTCCTTTACCCCGCGCCACTTCATGCAATAGTGCTGTGCCTTGACGAGGATAGCCAAGCCCTTGGGTTGGCACAAACGCTCAATCTCATCTGCAAGAATGATGACAGCTTCTTCCTGAATGTGGGGCCTGGAAAAGACCCAATCGGCGACACGAGAAAACTTGGAAAGTCCAATAACACGCTCTCCTGGCTTAATGCCTATCCAGCAATTACCAAGAATGGGCACCAGGTGATGGGAGCACGCCGAGCGAACAGATATGGGACCGACAGTATAAATTTCATCAAGATTTTTGACGTTTGGAAAGCTGGCAATTTTGGGCTGTTGATGATAGCGACCCTTGAACACTTCATGCAAATACATGCGAGCAACACGTTCAGCCGTTTCTTCTGTGTTGTGGTCGTTATCAATATCAATCACCAAGCTCCTCAGAAGATCACGAACTTTATTGCCAACTTCTCTTTCTAATTCTTCCATCTCACCCTCTCTCAGATAGGGTGCGATGTTGTCGTTGGCGAAGTAAGGAACTTCAGCTTGATCAAGGCGCTGACGAATGCGTTCGCTAACAGAAAGCGTAGGGGAATCCTCCGCTGCGAAAACGTTCTTGGTCGTGGTGCGCGGGGGGAGGGTGGAGGTCATGGGAAAGAGTCAGAAAGCACCGACAGCTGGCATGAGTGTGAGATCTTCCACCACCTGTTGATGGGGCTGTTCGGCAAGGAATAACAAGGTTCGAGCGACCTGATCTGCTGACAGCATCGCACGGCGATCAAAAGATGATTGCACGGTTTCACTGTCCCAAAGGGGAGTGTTCACCGAACCAAGGGTGAGGGTGGTGACGCGGATGCCGTGGATGCGCTCCTCCTCCGCCAGACAACGGCTGAAGCTGGTGAGCGCGGCTTTGCTGGCGCAATAGGCTCCCCAGCCAGGGAAGGCGTTTCGGGCTGCGTGACTGCTCACGTTCACGATCAGACCTCCTCCCGCGGCACGAAGGAGTGGCACCACGGTCTGACAGACCTGAAAGACGCTGGTGAGGTTGAGTTGAACCAACCATTGCCAACGGTCGAGAGGCATCTCCGACAACGGTCCCGTCCAGGCCGCGCCAGCATTGTTGACAACAACCGTGGGCACAAGTCCGCGCGAACAGAGTTCAAGAACCCCGGGAGCGATGGCCTCCGGATGGCTGAGATCGACCTCAGCCTTTTCCATGCGTGTGCCCGACTTTTGGAGATCCTCGGTGAGCCGATGGAAGTCTTCGGAAGGTCGAGCGAGCAGGAGAAGCCGATAGCCTGCGGCCGCAAAGGCTCGGGCTGTGGCAGCGCCGATGCCACGGGAGGCTCCAGTGATCAAGACGACGCTCAAAATGCAATGGAATGCTGATAAACCTTAGACGGCATGCTGGGGTTCTGGGGTGGAACTCTCGAGAAAGCGGCCGATGCGTCGATATTTAGCGTAGCGCCGCTCCAGCAGCTCGTCGCCACCGAGGGTCTGCAGGTCTCGCAACTGGCTCAACAGGGCCGCTTTCAAGGTTTCGGCCGCCTGAAGGGGGGCCCAGTGGTTGCCACCCGAAGGTTCGCAGAGCACGTGATCCACCACCTCCAACCGTTCGAGATCAGCGGCGGTGATGCGCAAAGCTTCTGCCGCCTCGGGAGCTTTTCCCGCATCTCTCCACAGGATGGAGGCGCATGCCTCAGGGCTGGCCACCGTGTAGACGCTGTGCTCGAACATCAAGAGCCGATCAGCCACGCCGATGCCCAGAGCCCCTCCAGAGCCGCCTTCGCCGATCACAGTGGCGATGATCGGCACACGAAGCCGAAACATCTCGCGCAGATTCATCGCGATCGCTTCTCCCTGGCCCTGCTCCTCTGCCAACACGCCCGCATAGGCCCCGGGTGTGTCGATGAAGCTGAAAATGGGTAGCTGGAAGCGATCCGCATGCTCCATCAGTCGCAGCGCTTTGCGGTATCCCCCCGGGGACGCCATGCCGAAGTTGCGCGCCACATTCTCCTTGATGTCCCGTCCCTTCTGATGGCCCAGCAGCAGGACAGCGTGTTCGCCGATTTGGCCGATCCCCGCCACCAGAGCCTTGTCGTCGCTGCCGCAGCGATCGCCGTGCAACTCATACCAGGAATCGGTGATGAGCTGGATGTAGTCCAAGCAGCTCGGACGCTGGGGGTGGCGTGCCACCTGAATCTTTTGGGCCGGAGTAAGGGAGCGGAAGATCTCTGCCCGTCGTCGACTGGCCAGGGTTTCAAGTTGGAGAAGCTGCTGGCTGACATCCACCTCGGAATCGCGAGCCAGTTGGCGGATTTGCTCAATCTGCTCCTCGAGCTCTACGAGCGGTTTCTCGAATTCCAGGAGAGCGCGGCGGGCCATGGGGGGAAAGGTCGTGGGAGGTGGGGATCCGATGGGGAATTCAGGCCATCACGAGAGTGGGTGTGGGCTGTTGATTGAGACCCAAGGGTGTGAAGCCATGCCGAGCGGAAGCCGTCCCGATCTTCTCCATGTTGTCGATCGTGATCTTGTTCCGGCCCCAGCTGAAATTTGAATATAATCCTTCAAAATCTAATAGCATTGCTTCGGCAAAACATGCGAACATCTGGCGCTTTGGATTATGCATATCAGCGCTACTCATCATCTGCCAGGCAATGTCCTGCCAGAACTCCACAATTCCCCCTTTGAGGACGTGCAAGCCTTCGCTGGCCACCCTGCTGTCCAGATTCTTGGGGTAGCCACCATCCACCATCAGGCATGGGCGGCGGAAGGCGATGTCGACCAAGGACAACGTTTGAGGCAGGCTGGCCACCCACACCACCACATCCGCCTCAGGCAAAGCTTCTTCGAGAGACAGGATCCGGCCGGTTCCCAAGGCTGTTTGCAACTCCTTGAGGGGCTGGGGTTGACGGGCGACCAGCAGAAGCTCTGCCACACCCGTGCGCTGCCACAGCCAGCGACAGACCGCGCTGCCGATGTCTCCGGTGGCGCCAACGACAGCCACGCGCGCCGTGGCCAGGTCGATGCCCACCGCCGGGGCGTTGAGTTCGACTTGGCGGCAGATCACCCAGGCGGTATGGGTGTTGCCTGTCGTAAATCGTTGCCAATCAAGAACAGTATTTCGGATCTGCTGCTGCTGGAGCAGATTGAAGTTCTCAAAAATAATGGAAGTAAACCCGCCGAGAGCGCTGATGGAAATGTCATTTTTTTGAGCCAGCTCCATGGCGTTGAGCACTTTGCGTCGTGCGGTTTTGAACCGTCCGAGCATCTCTGGCACAAACACGGAATCGATATAAGCCCCCTGCAAGGTTTTTCCTTCCGGATTGGTTACTTCAAAACGTTCGACGAGTTGAGGGGGGGCACTGCACCACATGTCCAGGTCTCCTTCCGCATAATCCGGATAACCCAAGGAGAGGGCTTGGGATTTTGCAGCTTCAAGACTGGTGGAATGACCGATCAGGCCAAACATGGGCAGGACTGGGGGGATGGAGTCGGCAGGATGCCATCGAGCATCCTGACATGCCCCCCGCCGGTAAAGAACCCTTCAACCCACCAGTGCTGCGGCTGCCATGCGGGCGATCTCACGAGAGTTGAATCCGATTTCCGTAAGGGCCTCTTGATAGGCGATCAAGAAATCCTCAATCAGATCTTCTTTCTCCATCCCCAGCTCAGCGGCGTCGGTGGCCACGGCCTCCAGCATCCTTCTTACATGGGGAAGGTTTTCGCGGTTGGCTTTTTCAAGTTCATCACGGCTGGACTCGAAATTGGCTTTCAACCATTCTTGCCCGTAATTGAGATGTGTGTATTCATCTTTCACCACGCCTTCCGTGATTTTGCGCGCAAATGGATCCGCCACCGGAATATAGATGTGATATGCGGAGATGGCAAAAGCCTCGATCAACAGCGCTTGGATGAGCAAGCATGTAACGACGTTTCCAGTGGTGAGAGCTTTCTGGAAGTTTTCGCGCAGAGGGGTGAAAAAGCGATGGGCAAACGGCATGTCAGCTTCGACGCCGAGATTGTTGCCGCAGGCAATGAAGCCCTTCATGTGCTTCAGTTCCATGCGCGCCAGCCGAGCTAATTCTTCAGCTTGATCAGGAAGCAGTGTGCCAAGTGAGATGTAGTTGTCATGAGCCTCCTGCTCCCCCTCAATCACAATGGCATTGATGCGGCTGTAGGCCTCCTTGTATGCGGCAGTGCTGAAATCCGGCAAGGAACTCTCAGTGGTGCAACCATCGCCTTGGGAAGAGACTGCAAGGGTATCGGTCTCCAGACTTGACATGGCAAAGGCAGATGGGTGTGCGGTGAGTTTAATCATGGTCGCCAGTGCCTGGGAGGCCAGTCTTGGGTCAACAGCGACCGCAACCGCTGACTCCATCCGTTCACCAATCCTTCGAACAGCTTCGCGCCCAGCTCTGCTGTGGCTCCGGTCGGGTCACCGATCACGCCAGAGGTGCTGATCTCCCCCGTCCGCCAGGCGGTGGGTGCCCCGCCTTCCCAACTCCAGCCTGGAGGTGGCTTGTCGTCAGGCGTCGGGCCATCCGCCAGACGATCGGCCCCCACTAGATCTGGAGCGAGGTGAAGCATGAGGCTTGTTTCCGCCAACCCGGCGTGGAGTCCCTGGCTGCGCTCCGGTTCGGGAATCAGGGAAGCCGCATCGTCCAGCCCGCGCCACAGGAAGCAAGGAAGCACGGCCAAATCGGGATGGCTCTCGCGAACCTCGCGCGCCGCGACCTCGAGCAGGCCAATCTGCCCCCCATGGCCATTCATCAACACCAGCCTGCGGAATCCGCAGCGGGCCAGCTCCGCGCCCACCACCCGCACCAGAGCGATCACATCCACGGCTGCGAGGCTGAAGCTGCCCGCAAAGCCACGGTGCTCGGGCGCATAGCCAATCATCTGCACAGGAAGGCGCCAAAGGGGCAAGTCGGCCGGCAGGGTCGCAATCAAGGCCTCCACAAGCCGGTCGGCGAAGAACGCATCGGTGTGCAGGGGCAGATGGTGCCCGTGCTGTTCGAGGGAGCCCATGGCCCAGAGCACGGTGCTGCCCTCCCGCTTCGCCGCCGCCTGAACCGCAGGCCAGGGCAGTCGCTCCAGATGGCGATCTGGAATCGGTTCGCGAGGGGGCGGGACGGACATCACGATCGATCCTGGCGCTGAGAGGACTTCGTAGAGTGTGGGATCCAGTTGATCCTCTTGGTGATGGCCGGCCCCGGCAAGCCCGCTCCACTCCAGCCCCGGCGGCCCGCTTCCCGGGGGGCCGGGGCGGATGCCACCCCCCCGCGCCGGCCGCCCCAAGTGGTGTTGCTGAAGAAAGATGAACCAAAGGGGGTGGCTTCCCCCACGGGCCGTGCGGAGTCGGACACCGTTTCCGCTCCAATCCAGGCGACCGCTCCCGAGCCGAGGCCCGCCGCTCCCTCGATGGCGCCCGCCGCCCCCTCGCCCTTCCGACCGGCTGCGGGGGGTGGCCGCTCCGATGAAGAGCTGTTCTCCATGGCGGAGCTGGAGGGGCTCACGATGGCTGATCTTCTGGGGCCAGCCCCCGGCGGAGGCCGTCGGTCCGAACCCTCCCGATCGGCGCCTCGTCCGGCGGGCACCGACCGCCCTCCGGGGCGGACGGTGGATGATTTTGATTTTGACGAGGAGGCCTTCCTTGCCGCACTCGATGACAACGAGCCCATCGGCACGACCGGCGATCTGGTCAAGGGCCAGGTGATCGGCGTCGAAAGCGATGGGGTCTACGTGGATATCGGCGGCAAAGCTCCCGGCTTCATGCCCAAGCGGGAGTGCGGACTTGGCGTGATCACCAACATCAAGGAACGTTTCCCCAAAGGCTTGCCTGTTGAGGTGTTGGTCACCCGCGAACAGAACGCGGAAGGGATGGTGACGGTGAGCGTGCGGGCGCTGGAATTGCGGCAGAGCTGGGATCGGGTGATGCGCTTGAACAAGGAGGGCACGGTCGTTCAAGTGAAGGTGAACGGATTCAACCGCGGCGGTGTCACCTGCGACTTGGAGGGCCTGCGCGGATTCATTCCCCGCTCCCAGCTCAATGAGGGAGAACAGCATGAGGCGCTGGTTGGCAAAACCCTTGCCGCGGCATTTTTGGAAGTGAATCCGGAAACGCGCAAGCTCGTTCTGTCCGAGAAGAAAGCGGCCACGATGGCCCGCTTCAGCGAGATCACCGTTGGGCAACTCGTGGAGGGCCAGGTGAATGCCATCAAACCCTATGGGTTCTTCATCGATCTCGGGGGTGTCAGCGGCCTGCTTCACCACTCCGCTGTCACTGGAGCCGTTCTGCGTGATCTGAGGGAAGCGTTTCAGCCTGGAGAGCGCATCAAGGCTCTGGTCATGGAGGTGGATGGGCAGCGCGGTCGCATCGCTTTGAACACCGCCCTGCTCGAGCAGCAACCCGGTGAGTTGTTGATTGCCAAGGATCAGGTGATGGCGGAGGCGAGCGAACGCGCTGCCCGCGCTCGCTCCCTTCTGAAACAACGGCTGGAGGCTGCCGAGGCGGCCCGAACCGAACCGGTCCACGCTGCTGACGACATCCCCGCCCCTGCGGATGGGACCCCCGCCCCTGCGGATGAGACCCCATGACGGTTGGCTCCGCAGCCTCTGTGGATCTCCAGAACGTTGACTGGGAGGTTGATTATTACTCCCGCCCTGTGTTGGAGGCCGATGGTCGCAAGCGTTGGGAGGTGCTGATCTGCGCCACCCCCCCTGCGAACACGGGGGGCAACACGTCAACGGCTGATGCTGTCCCGCCTTTTCGTTTTGAAAAGCGATGCGCTGCCGCTTCGGTGAACTCCCAATGGCTCCGGGACGCCTTGGCGGAGGCCTTGGTCCAGGCGGATCGGGAGAATCATCCGCGCCCTCGTCGCCTGCGCTGTTGGCGGAGCTCCATGCGTCCGATGGTGCAACGGGCCGCAGACGGGTTGGGCCTGGTTGTGTTGGCCAGCCGCCGCTGTTTCACCCTCATCGACTGGTTGCGGGAGCGGGAGCGGGATCTCTATCCGCAGGAGGAGGGCTACATGGCTGGCCCTCTGGCGCCACCGCCCCAAACCCAGCGTCCTGTGGCCCTTCCGTGGCCCGAAGTCGTGCGAGGCGATCGCTGGAGCTGGGCCTCCTTGCCCGCCACCGATCTTGGAGAGGCGGCGGATTGGTCGATCGGCTTCGCTGAATTGCTCCGGCTGCCCGATGGGTTGGAGGCCACGGCTTTTGTGCCCGGGATCCGCCTCTTCAGTCGCGGCCGCGCCTTGGCTCTGGCGGGTTGGCTGGCTGGGCTGGAACCGGTGCGGCTGGAAATGGACGAGGAACAACTCGTGTTGGAGGCCGGCCTGGATGATCGTTGGCGTTTGGCCACGCTGACGCCAGAGGAGGCTGCGGCTGCCAGCGAGGCCTTGTCCCGCGCTCGGCGTGAGTCGGCGGGTCTGCAATTCCTGGCGGTGCAATCCAGCGAGCAGAGCACACACTTCGAAGGATTCTGGATGCTTCGAGATCTGCCGGATGACTGAGGCGGCACCACCCCCGTTCGACCGGCCGGATGCCCGGTTCAACACACTCCCCGGTTGGACGTGGGTGGGCACCTATGGCGGATGGTATTTGCAGGCCGATTTGCTTGCGGCCTTTGAACACGGTTTTTTCACGCGGCAGTGGCAGGGACGGACTCCTGAGGCATTGGTGGCGGCCCTCAGTGCGGGCGTCAGCGTGCACCGGCCCAGGCAGATCCACAGCGCCCACGTGCTCCCAGCCCGGGAGGCCTCCGCCCCCCCCTGGCCCGAAGCCGATGGCCTGGTCAGCGATGCCGGCGGCCAAAGTCTCTGGGTCTGCGGCGCGGATTGCACCCCGGTCTTGATCGCCGATCCTCGGAGCGGGCGTGTGGCTGCGTGCCATGCCGGTTGGCGTGGTGTGGTGGGACGGATCGTGCCTCGCGCGATCGCGTTGTTGGAAGAAGCCGGCAGCCGCCGGCGTGATTTGCTGTTCGCCTTGGGGCCCGCCGTCAGCGGCAAGGCCTATCAGGTGGAACGGGTGGTGAGCCAGCAGGTGGCGGAATCCCTCTTCCCACCGGCTTCGCGCCATCCTGGCGGCGCTGGTGCCATTGAGGAGCTGTTCGCCTGCGGCGGCCTCGCGGCCGATCCTGATCCCGCGCGGGATCGGCTGGACATCCGCCTGGCAACGCAACGCCAGTTGGAACTGGAGGACATACCGCCAGCCAACATCAGCATTTGTCCTCTTTGCACCGTTGCAGAGCCACTGCTTTTTCATTCCTGGCGGCGTGACCAAGTGAAGGCGGTGCAGTGGAGTGGTCTTGTGTCCCAAAGCTGAGAGGCTGCTGGTAGCGGGTATTGCCTGAGAAGAGGACAGCGTGTCTCATCAGAACCTCTCGTTTTTTCTTGACTTGTGTGGTGACGCCTCGCCGAGGCTGAGTGCTCGGACGAGAGATGTTTAGGTCGGTGGGCGAGGAAGGAACGCACGGCCCTTGGCGTCATGGGTTGCAATCGTGGCACTTGCGTCGTGCACCAGTCTGTTGTAAGAATGCAGATGTCGCATTTTGCAAACATGCTCACAGGGTCTGATCTCCTTGCCAAAGTCAAGGAAATGGGTGACGTCAACAAATCCGACCTCGTTCGGGCCTGTGGCTATATCTCCACAAAAAAGGATGGAACAGAACGCCTCAACTTCACGGCCTTCTACGAAGCGCTGCTGAATGCCAAGGGCATGGACATCGGCTCCACCTCCAAAGGAGGCAAGGCTGGCCGGAAGCTCAGCTTCAATACCAAGGTCCAGTTCAACGGCAATCTCATGGTGGGCAAGGCCTACACGGCCCTTCTCGACCTCAAGCCGGGGGATGAATTTGAGATCAAGCTGGGTCGCAAGCAGATCCGTCTGGTTCCCCTGGGAGGTGAGGAAGAGGAGGTTTGAGCGTTGTCATGGCCGTGGCCACCGCCTCGGCCACCTTCAAGCCATCAATCGCAGCGGAGAGAATGCCTCCGGCATAGCCGGCTCCCTCGCCAGCCGGGAACAGGCCGGGGGTGTTCTCACTTTGGCGGTCGTCCTCACGACGGCGAATCCGTAGCGGCGAAGAGGTTCTTGTCTCGACTCCCGTCAACAAAGCATCGTCCAACAGGTAGCCAGGCAGACGCCGTGCAAAAACCGGTAAAGCTTCGCGAAGCGATGACACAACAAAGTCGGGGAGACAGCCCTCCAGGGAGGTGATGACAACGCCGGGCTGATACGACCCCTTCACGGATCCCTCCGCCCTCGGTGCTTGATCTTCAGGGCACCCCACGATTCTTGGCGCGGACACAAGGAAATCCGCCAGGGTTTGGGCTGGTGCTCTGTATGTTTCTCCCCCGGCCTGGAAGGCTCGATGCTCCCAGTGGCGTTGAAAGGCCACCCCTGCCAGAGGGTCTCCGGGCCAACGGGCCCAAGGTTCCACATCCCTGGTTGTGATGTTCACCACCAAGCCACTGTTGGCATTGCGTTCCCGACGGGAATGCTGACTCATGCCATTGGTGGCCACGCAACCTGGCTCGGAGGTCGCGGCCACCACCCAACCACCGGGACACATGCAGAAGCTGTAGACATCCCTGCCAGACGAAGTGTGGTGGACCAACTTGTATTCCGCTGATCCGAGTTTCGGATGACCCGCCCAGGTGCCCCAACGGGCGAGATCAATGAGGCCCTGAGGGTGCTCAATCCTCACGCCCATGGCAAAAGGCTTGCTCTCCATCGCCACCCCTTGGCGCTCCAGCCAATGGAACGTGTCGCGGGCGCTGTGACCCACCGCCAGCACCACATGCCTGGCCTTCAGCGATGACCCATCCGACAAGCGCACTCCCTTGACCTGGCGGCTGCCGTCATCCGCCAAGATCAGCCCATCCACCCGGGCGCCGAAACGCACTTCGCCTCCCAGGTCAACGATCCTGGATCGCAACCCCCGCACAACCGTGGCCAGGCGAAAGGTGCCGATGTGGGGGCGATGCACGGTGAGGATCTCGGGGTTGGCCCCAGCGGCCACCAGCTCTTCCAGCACCTTGCGCACGTAGGGGGGCGGCTCGCTGATCTGGCTGTACAACTTGCCGTCGGAAAAGGTGCCCGCCCCGCCCTCGCCGAACTGCACATTGGACTCAGGATCAAAAGGACGCTCCCCGCGCCAGAAGCCAAAGGTGTCCGCAGTGCGCTGCTTCACGGGTTGACCACGCTCCAACAAAAGCGGCCGCCAACCCAGCTGAGCGAGCAACAAGGCGGCGAAATAGCCGCAGGGCCCAGCGCCGATCACGAGGGGCCGCGTTGTCAGGTTGTTCGCTGATGGGGGGCGTGGAGCGTGGACAAAGTGGAAGGTGTGATCCGGGGAGGGGCGCACCTGGGTGGAATGGGCGAAGCGGCGTCGAAAGCGAGCCTTCTCCACAGGATTGAGATCGAGCTCCAGATCGAGGGCATAAACCAGATGGATCTCCCCCCGCCGACGTGCGTCGATGCTTTGTTTGACGATCTGGTGGGAGCGCAGAGCGGATGGGGGAAGGCGCAGTTTTTGAAGAATCGCCCGCACAAGGTCGTCGCTGGAATGCTCCAAGGGCAGCTTGAGTGCAAACAAGCGCCAGCGTTCGAGGTGTCGGTCTATCGGCCCACCTCCGACAGGCCCGCGTTCACGGTTCGTCGGGCCAGGGCTTCCATGGCGAGATGAAAGGCTTCGTCCAGACGTTGCAGCGTTTCCGAGGAGTGCCCTCCCTTGCTGCCATGAATGCTCTTCAGCAGGCGGTGCGCCTCTCGCACCTCAGGTTCACTAGCTCCCATGCCGAGACCCAGGGCGGCGAAGGCTCCCAGTTCCGCCAGTGAGGGGATGGAGGACGGCCGCTGTTGGGGGCTGTGCTCCGGTGTCAGAGGACTGTGGGTGTGCAGGTAAGTCGTCTGTGCCGGGCTCAGCGTTTCCCCCAGGGCGCGTTTCTCGCGCAGCCATTGCAAGGCGGAGCGGGCCGAGAGATTCAGGGGGTGGATGGTGCGATCCGGCAACCCCAGAACGGGACGCTCCACGTGGAGATAGTGGCTGGAATCGATCACGCCGAGGTTGCAGCGACGTCCGATCCGCACCCTTGCTGTGCAGCCAGGGGCGATGTCGAGCACCTGAAACACCGGCAGGCCGCTGCTGGCATGAACCTCCAAGAGCAATTCCCCGGAAGCCACAGTCAGTTCCAAGCCGGCGTGATGCTGGAGGGCGGCAATGGAGCTGCCGTTGACAACGAGATGAAGAGGGCCCGCAGCTGGTACGCGATCGATCCGTGTCACCCGGAGTCCGGAAGGCATGGACCTCAACCAAAACAATGACAACAGCAATAAAGTTAATTCGTCGTTGCCACTGTTTGGGTACCTGCAAGCTTCTCCTCACAGTTCGTAGCTCTCGGCGGAGCTCAACTCTGACCGTTCGCTTCGGTGCCTTGGCCTTTAGGTCGAGCTTCCTGGAATCAGGGTTTCCTGCCCACAACCATCCCGGCGATGTGGGCCGGAAGGAGAGATGCTCAGAGGAGAGACATTCAGCTGCGCGCAAAGCTGCGATGAAGCTGGACACGAAGCTGTGATGGTCGACCACTGACGCTTCAAGCGTTTGCATCTGCCTGGGATGGATTCCAGGGACGAGCCATCCTGTTGTCTTCAAGGCAACGAGCTCTCCAGCTGCGCGATCCGCAACCGGGTGGACACCACCGCATCAGGGTTCAAGCTGATCGAATCAATGCCCAACTCCACAAGAAAACGGGTGAATTCGGGATAGTCGCTGGGTGCCTGACCGCAGATGCCAATCTTCCGACCACAACGGTGGGCCGTCTCGATGGCCAAGCGAATCATTGTTTTCACGGCGGGATCGCGTTCGTCGAACAGATCCGCCACGAGGCTCGAATCTCGATCCAGCCCCAGAGTGAGCTGGGTGAGGTCGTTGGAGCCGATGGAAAACCCGTCAAACCGTTCGGCGAATGCCTCGGCCGCCACCACGTTGCTTGGCAATTCGCACATCACATACACCTGCAAGCCCTTCTCCCCGCGCACCAGCCCCTGGCGGGCCATCTCCTCCAGAACCCGGTCGGCCTCCGCCGGTGTGCGGCAGAAGGGAATCATCGGAATCACCTGCGTCAGACCCATCTCCTCACGCACGCGCCGCAGGGCTTGACACTCCAGAGCAAAGGCGTCACGAAAGGCTGCGGAGACATAGCGGGAGGCCCCGCGCCATCCGATCATTGGATTCTCCTCCTGCGGCTCAAAGGCCGCGCCCCCCAGCAGGCGAGCGTATTCATTGCTCTTGAAGTCTGAAAAGCGCAGGATCACCGGCTTGGGATGGAAGGCGGCCGCAATGCGCGCCATGCCCTGGCTGAGCAGATCTACGTAATAGTCTGCGGGGTTGGCGTAGCCGCTCGTGAGTCGGGAGATCTCCTCCCGCTCCTGCGGACAGGCCATCTTTTCCGGCTGCAGCAGAGCAAGGGGATGCACCTTGATCTGATTGGCGATGATGAATTCCAGCCGGGCCAGACCCACCCCATCACAAGGAATGGCGGCCAGTTGAAACGCCTCTTCCGGATTGCCCACATTCATCAACACCTGCGTGCGTGTGGCGGGGAGATGCTCCAGCTGTTGCTCCCGCACTTCAAAGTCCAACAAGCCGGGATACACTTGTCCTTGCTCGCCCTCGCAGCAACTCACCGTGATCGGCTGTCCGTCGGCGATGCGTCGCGTGGCTTCGCCGGTCCCGACGATGGCGGTGATCCCCATCTCACGAGCAATGATCGCCGCGTGGCAGGTGCGCCCCCCCTGGTCGGTCACCACCCCCTTCGCCTTCTTGAGGATCGGTTCCCAATCCGGGTCGGTGCGACGGGTGATCAGCAGCTCGCCGTCTTGAAAGCGTTCGATTTCGGACGGATCATGGATGACCCGTGCCAGGCCGCTGCTCACCGAGGAGCCGATCGCTCGACCTGTCACGATGGGTCTCACTCCTGGCGTCAGGAGGTGCCAACTGCGCAGCACCGCCGATCCGCGTCGCGATTCCACGGTTTCCGGCCGAGCCTGCAGGATGAAAAGCTCTCCGCTGAGGCCGTCTTTGGCCCATTCCAGGTCCATCGGTGTGGGCAGGCCGCGGCGTTCGCTGTAATGACGCTCGATCAGGCAGGCCCAGCGGGCCAAGGTCAGCACCTCTTCTTGATTCAGGGCCCAGCATCGCTGTTCCGCCTCCGGCACAGTCACATTGCGCACCGTTTTTCCCTCTGACGCAGAGCCCTCCCCATAGACCAGGCGCAACGCCTTGCTGCCCATGCGACGACTGATCACCGACGCATATCCCTCCTCCAGGGTGGGTTTGTGGATCAGCCACTCGTCCGGATTCACCGCGCCTTGCACCACGTTTTCACCCAGTCCATAAGCGGCGGTGAGCAACACCACATCGCGGAACCCCGTCTCGGTGTCCAAGGTGAACATCACGCCAGCAGCGGCCAGATCCGAGCGCACCATCTCCTGCACACCGATGGACAGGGCCACCTCCTGATGCCCAAAGCCGTGATGGAGGCGATAGGAGATCGCTCGATCCGTGAACAGTGAGGCGTAACAGTGTTGACAGGCTTCCAGCAGGGCCGCCTCCCCCTCCACGTGGAGAAAGGTTTCCTGTTGGCCGGCGAAGCTGGCCTCCGGCAGATCCTCTGCGGTGGCACTGGAGCGGACAGCCACAGCCCGTGGCGCTCCGTCCGGGCCCGCCATCGCGCGATAAGCGCGCAGAATGGCCTCCTCCACTTCCGCTGGCAGGCGAGCGGAGAGCACCGCCGCCCGGCAAGCGCGTCCGGCCACTCGCAGCGCCTCCAGATCGGAGCCATCCACCGAGGCCAGCTCACGGTCGAGGACTGGAGCCAGCTGATTGGCGCGAAGGAACAGGCGATAGGCCGTGGAGGTGGTGGCAAATCCCTCCGGCACCCGCACGCCTTGAAGTCTGAGGGAGTGGATCATCTCCCCCAGGGAGGCATTCTTTCCCCCAACTTCAGCGAGGGAGTTGAGCCCCACCTCCGCCAGTGGCACCACAAGCCGCCCTGGGGAGGCGATCTCGGAGGATGGGGTGTGGGTTTGCACGTTGGCACGCCTTCGCTGCTCTCACTTTGCTGCGGTCGCGACGCTCCGTGATCGCTCTGTCACCGTCCGGTACGGGGCTGGGGACCGATGAAGCGATGTGCTCAAGGGGAGGGTGGGGCTTTTGTGCGGGTGGTGTCTCTCGCTGGAGCGTCCTTGCCTGGCGGTTTCGTCGATGGGTTGTCCTCCTGCGGTGGGGTGGAGGAGCCGCTGGGCAGAAACTGGGCAAGACCACCGGCGCCCAGCAACACCATTCCGAGGGTCAGGGCCAGGCCTCGGTTCTGGGCCGCTGGGCCATCGAGCCAGGCGGCGGCACTCAGGAACGCTCCTCCCAAGAGCAGGCTGGGCACCAACACGATCCCCTTGGCCAAGCGATTGTCGGCCATGGCGTCAACCCTCCCCTCCGGCGTCTGGACAGGGGCTGGGGGTCGCCAAGCCTTGAGCCACCAGTCCCTCGCCCAGATCAAGGCCATTGCTGAGCACGCGCACAGCGGCGATCAACACGCCCTCCTCTTGGCCAAGGGGGCGAAGGTTGACCCGTGTCCCTCGGGATCCATGGCGGCGGATCCACTCCATGGCGGACTGGCGGTCGGCCTCCGCCACAGACACGCAGGCCAGGTCCACCAGATAGCTCCGGTTCTGATCCCCCACCCGCAGCCGCGTGGGTCCTGAAACCGCTTGAATCTCGGCTGCCGTGGCCTCGGGGACCTCGATCCCCGGGATGCCCAGAAGGGAGCCCAGCAACACCAACGTTGCCAGGATCGGGACCATCAGAGCGGGCCACCGCAACCGCAAGCCACAGGGAGGGGTCTGTTTGTTTGGTGTGGGCGAGGCAGAGGAGTTCAGAGTTTGGAGCCGCAGCTAGGGCAGAAGTGGTGGGCGCTGGATGTGGACTCGCCGCAGGAGGCGCACTGGCGAGTGGTGTCGATGGCCAGTTCAGGATGGGACGGCAGACCCACCATCTGGGCGTTGCTGGCCCCGGGAGGAACCATGGGATAGCAGTTTTCGTTGCGCCGCACAACCACATCCACAAACACCGGGCCAGGGTGAGCGAGGGCTTCTGCCAGCTGGGGAAAAAGATCAGCGCGTTGGGTGATCTTGAACCCGCGCACGCCAAAGGACTCGGCCAACGCCTTGAAGTCGGGCATGCCGCTGGTCATTTCAGAGGCGGAATAACGCTCGCTATAGAAGGTTTCCTGCCATTGGCGCACCATTCCCTGCCAACCGTTGTTGAGCACCACCACCTTCACTGGCAACCCGTACTGGGTGAGGGTGCCGAGCTCCTGGATGTTCATCAGAATGCTCGCGTCTCCAGCGACACACACCACCTGCGCGTCCGGATGGGCCACCTGCACCCCCATGGCAGCTGGCATGCCAAAGCCCATGGTGCCAAGGCCAGCGCTGCTGATCCACTGCCGAGGACCGGTCGGCAGGAATTGAGCCGCCCACATTTGATGCTGACCGACATCGGTGGTGATGTACGCCCCGGGAGCCAGATCGCGCAGCGCGATCACCACTTCCTGGGGGGCGATGTCTCCTTCCGCCTTGGGAACCACCAGCGGATAGTGCGTTTTCCACTCTGCAATTCGTGAGAGCCAGGCCGTCGTGAGTCCCTTGGCGCTCTCTTGGTCTGAGAGGGCGAGCAGAGCCGTCAGGGCCGCGTTCACATCCGCAATGATGGGCACATCGGGCACACGGTTTTTTCCCACCTCCGCCGCATCGATGTCGATGTGAATGACCTGGGCGCGGGTCGCGAAGGTGTCCAGCCGTCCGGTGACGCGATCGTCGAAACGAGCACCTGCGGCGATCAGCAGGTCGCACTCTGTGACGGCGAAATTGGCGTAAGCGGTGCCATGCATCCCCAGCATTCCCAGTGACAAGGGATGGCGTTCATCGAAAGCGCCCTTGCCCATCAAGGTGGTGGTGACGGGAATCTGAAAACGTTCGGCCAAGGCCAAAACCGCAGCGTGGGCTCCGCTGCTCACGGCGCCACCACCCACATACAGAAGGGGCCGGCGTGCTTGAGGGATCAGCTCAAGAGCTTGGCGCAACGCCTCTGGATCGGGGGCGGGTGTGTCCCGGAAACCTGCGGGGATGGAGGTGCCGGGCTCCACGGGCACGTAGTCGAACTCCTCGGAGCCCACGTCTTTCGGTACATCGATCAAGACCGGACCCGGACGGCCAGAGGCGGCGATCAGAAAGGCCTCAGCCACGATCCGCCCGATCTGAGAGGGATCCCGCACCACCCAGGAGTGCTTCACGATCGGGAGAGTGATGCCAAAAATATCGATTTCCTGGAAGGCGTCGGTTCCGATGGCCGCCCGAGGAACCTGGCCGGTGACCACCACCATGGGCACCGAGTCCATGTATGCCGTGGCGATGCCGGTGACGAGATTGGTGGCACCAGGGCCGGAGGTGCCGAAACAGACGCCAACCTTGCCAGTGGCTCGCGCGTAGGCGTCAGCCGCATGGGCGCCACCCTGCTCATGCCTGACGAGGAGGTGCTTCAGCCAGCCCCGATCCTCCGCCTTGTGCAGAGCGTCATAGATCGGAAGGATCGCACCGCCTGGATAGCCGAAAATGTGGCGCACTCCATGTCGATGGAGGGCATCCATCAGCGCATCGCCTCCGTTGCACCGCCTGGGAAGGAGGTTTCCCCCACGGTTCTCCTCCATGGAAACCACCCTGTTGGTCTTGGGGTGGACGGCTGCTTCGTTGGGGGGAGTTGGGGTGAGGGTCACAGCGGGCAGGCGGAAAGGACGAGGGGGAGATCGACAAAAGCCTGGTTGCTGGCGGGCTGGCTTTCGATCGATCGACACCGGTCAACAGACAGGTGTCAACGGGGATGGTGCGAAGGGAGAGCGCCGCGAATGCGATCCGGCGGACAGGCTGCGGCGGGAAAAGGTCTGATCAACGCCTGAAGACCCTCTCGACAGGAAACACTCTCCAACATTAAAAGGTCTGGCCAACCTGCACAGGTGCGCGTCTGACGGTCTGCTGAGTCGTTGCTTGAGACGCTCGTCCGCGTCGCCGCTCCTCAGCCATGGCCCGCAAGACGGCAGCGGGATCCAACCAACGATCGCCATGGCGTATTCCCCAATGGAGGTGGGGTCCGGTGGTGCTGCCTGTCAGACCGACGTGACCAATGGTTTGTCCCGTGCGCAGAGCCTGACCCTGCACCAGAAGAACGGATCCGCTGCGATACGTGTTGCCTTCCACGCGGCCCGCCAGGTGGCAGTACAGGTGCTCATACGGTCCGGAGCGAATCACCAGCCCGTTGCCACACCCGGAATCCCGCAGGATTTCGACGAGAGTTCCACCCCACCAGTTGCGCACGACGGAACCCAGTGGGGCCGCGATGTCAAGTCCCAGATGGGGGCGCACCCCCCCCCGCAGCGGGTGTACCCGGAGGCCAAAGGGGCTGGTGTAAGCCACAAAACTGGCGACTGGAAAGCTCGCCCGTGCCCATCGGGCGGTCAAGCTGGCACGGGCGGGCTGAGGAGCCCCTGCCGGCTCCAAGCCCAGGCCCAGGCTCAGTCCCAGCACCAGCAGGAGGAGGGTGCCAACAGGGCGTGGAGTGGGGGAGAACAGAGGCCGAGCCATGGCTCAAAGGAGTCCAATGGCATGCAGCGGGCCCCGGCCACTGAGCAGCTCAATCAAAAAAGCGGAGAAGCCCAGCATGGCCAATCGGCCATTCCAAACCTCTGAACTGTTGTTCCAACCCCAAGCCCACTTGTCCTGGGGATAGAGCTTCACCTTTTTTGGAAGCTGAGCGGCTTGATCCAGGTTGACCTCCGGACCATCGAGCGCTTGCTGCACGAGATCCGCCAGGCCACCAATGAATACGGGGTCGGTGTTCAGAGCGGGAACGCGACGGAAGTTGTTGATGCCGGCTTCATGAGCGATTTCCGCGTATTCCAAATCGATTTCTTCCAGGGTCTCGATGTGTTCGCTGACGAAGCTGATCGGCACGACCACGAGATCACTGACTCCTTGCTTGCCTAGATCGCGGAGGGCATCCTCTGTGTAAGGCTTCAGCCACTCCACAGGACCAACCCGGCTTTGATAGGCCAGGGTGTGGGGGTTGGCATGACCGAGCTCGCGCTGCAGCCCTTGCATGATCAACTGTGTGCAAGCTTCAATTTCCCTCTGGTAGGGGTCTCCCGCTTCTTCCACATAGCTCTTGGGCACTCCATGAGCACTGAAGAAAATGTGAGCCTGCGGTGGATGGTCTGCCTCATTGATTTTTTGGCTGATCAAGCCCACCATGGCTTGGATATAGCCAGGATGGTCGTACCAACTGCGAATGCAACGTATGGGCAGCGTACTGAAGCTGTCATCTCCTTGGCGCAAGCGCTGCAGTTCGCGAAAACTGGAGCCGCTTGTGCTAATTGAAAACTGGGGATAGAGGGGAAGCACGACCACTTCATCGATCGCGTCAGACTTGATGTCCGCCACCGCCGATTCGGTGAAAGGATGCCAGTAGCGCATGGCCACATACGTTGTGGCCTCAATGCCACGCTGGCGCAGGACGCTCTGAAGTTCCCGGGCCTGCTGGTCCGTGATCCGTCGCAGCGGAGAACCGCCACCGATGGAACGGTAGGCATCCTGCGACTTGCCGCTGCGAAGGGTGCTCACCAGCCAAGCGAGCGGGCGCTGCAGTGCCGGGATGGGAAGGCGAATGATCTCCGGATCGGAGAACAAGTTGTAGAGGAAAGGAGCGACATCCTGAATCCGCTCAGGACCACCAAGGTTCAGCAGCACCACGCCGACTTTCGCCATGCCCTCCCCCGTGTTGCGCACCGAGCGTAACGCCAGCCTGCCGCCCCTGGGGTTCAGGGATGGCAGGCTCACAACCTGGCGTGGTTGGCTCGGGCTCGGTATCGTCCGGCCCGTGTGCCCATCGGTGTGTCGGGGCCCATGGCCGCTCCCACTTTCAAGGAGACCGTGGATCAGGCCAATCAGCTCCTGGCGCGTTCCGGCACCTCCTGGCGGCTGGAGGTGCGGGGGCGGCGCCTGGGTTTGCGGGGTCCCCTTCCCCCCCGGGCGGGGACGGGGAGAGAGGCGCCGACCTTTCAGCGCCTGAGCCTGGGGCTGGAGGCGTGTGATGCCTCCCTGCCCCAGGCCTTCGCCCATCTCCAGACCGTGCGGGAGCAGCTGGGCCAGGGCACGTTCCGCTGGCGCGATTGGCAGCGTTCCAGAGCAGGTCTGACCCCTGTCTCCTCGCAGAGGTCCGAAGGGCTTGCCCCGGCCACGACCTCAGCCACCCTGCCACCGTCGCCCCACGTGGAGCTGGAGGAAGCCGTGGCCTCCTTTGAGCGGGCCTTCCATCAAGATCCCCGTCGTCGTCGCTTCCCCGCCGGGGCGCGCAGCACCTGGCGAGCGGCTTACTTGCCCTATCTGAGACGGTTGCTCGCCATGGGCGCCGAGCAGCGGACTCCCCTCACCCCCGAGCTGCTGTTGGCGGTGTTGGAGAGTTACCCGCTGGCCAGCCGCGCTCGCCAGCAATGCGCCTTGGTGCTGGGATCTCTGGCCCGCCAGCGGGCATTGCCTCTGCCGGCTGATTGGCAGGAGCTTGGACGGGGCTATGGACTTCACGCGGCCCGCTTCCGCCCCCTGCCAAGCGACGCCTTGATTTTGCGGCTTGTCGAGCAGATCCCCAACCCTCGCTGGCGCCTGGTCTACGGCCTGATGGCCACCTACGGGTTGCGCAACCATGAAGTGTTCTTCTGCGATTTCTCCGCCATGGCCCCGGGGGGAGACCGGGTGCTGCGGGTGTTGCCGACCAGCAAGACCGGGGAGCATCAGGTGTGGCCCTTCCAGCCAGAGTGGGTGGAACTCTTCTCCCTCGATCGGCTGGGCCGCGATTCCGAGGGGCTGCCTTCGGTGGACACCGACCTGCGGCGCACCTCCCTGCGGCGTGTTGGCCAGCGCGTGTCGGAGCAGTTCCGTCGCTATCAGCTTCCCCTCACCCCCTACGACCTGCGCCATGCCTGGGCCGTGCGCACCATTCACATGGGTTTGCCCGACACGGTTGCAGCACGCATGATGGGGCACTCGGTGGCGATTCACACCCGCACCTATCACCACTGGATCACGCGTCGAGATCAGCAGCAAGCCGTCGATGCGGCTCTGGCTCGTCGCCTGGCCAGCTAGTGGATGGGAACGGCAGAGTGGATGGTCTTTGAGGACGACAGGGCCATGCCTGCGCCTGAACAGCCCAACGACGGCGGAATCCGCAGGGACCAGGGATCCAGCGAGAGCGCAGGGAACCTCGGCGAGGACATGGGACTGGATGCCGCCGCAGATGAACTGGGTTCGGGAGGGATGGAAGCCCCGGAGCGCGATTCGGAGGCCTACCAGCGACGCATGGAGCGGCGCCGTCTGGTGCAGCGCCAGAGAGTGGAGGCCCGCCAACAGGAAAAGGGCCTGGTGTTGGTGTTCACCGGCGAGGGCAAGGGAAAAACAACCGCCGCCCTGGGGCTCGTGCTGCGAATGCTTGGCCACGGGGAACGGGTGGCGGTGATTCAGTTCATCAAGGGCGGCTGGCAGCCAGGGGAGGCGGCGGCCCTGCAACGGTTCGGGGATGATCTGCATTTTCAAGCCCTTGGAGAGGGCTTCACCTGGGAAACCCAAGATCGGGAACGGGATCGGCAGGCGGTGGCTTTTGCGTGGTCGGAAGCCCTGCGTCACCTGCAAGATCCCGAGCGCAAGCTGGTGGTGCTGGATGAGGTGAATGTCGCCCTCAAGCTGGGCTACCTCTCGTTGGGAGTGCTCCTGGAGGGCGTGCGCCAGCGGCCGCCGCTCACCCACGTCGCTTTGACAGGGCGCGGTGCCCCCGCAGCTCTGCTGGAGGCCGCTGATCTGGTGACGGAGATGCGGTTGGTGCGCCACCCCTTCCGGGAGCAAGGAGTGCGAGCCCAGCGGGGCATTGAGTACTGAGCTGCCCGGAATCCTGGCT
>JBJOHA010000036.1:0-22412 GCA_046047935.1 Cyanobacteriota bacterium | reverse complement strand
CGGCTCCACGGGCCAACGGGCGGATGGCTGATCGGAGCCGTCGCCCTGGCGGCGGTCTACGGGGGCTACTTCGGCGCCGGCCTCAGCGTGATCCTCCTGGCGGTGCTCGGCCTGGCCTTCGACGACAGCCTCACCCGCCTCAATGGCCTCAAGCAACTCCTGTCCCTGGCCACCAACCTGTGCGCCGCGCTGGTGCTGGTGGCCAGCGGTCGGGTGCATTGGCCCCTGACCCTGATCGTTGGTCTGGCCGCCATCCTTGGCGGCGCGCTCGGTGGCGCCCTGGCCCACCGCATCCCCGGCGAGGCGTTGCGTTGGCTGGTGGTGGGGCTGGGCCTGCTGGTGGGCCTTTGGCTGCTGTAGCGGTGAACAGCGGACCGCCTTCCCCCAACCCCTGGCACGACTGTCTCGCGCCCTCCCGGGGCCGGATTGGCCCTACCTCACCCCCGCCGCCTGCAGGGTGAGCTCCTCGAGCTTGGCGCTCTGTTCGGCGGCGATGCAGCCCTCGATCACATCCTCCAGTTCCCCCTGCAGCACAGTGTCGAGCGAGAAGTTGCGGCCCAGGCGGTGGTCGGTGACGCGGTTGTCCTTGGCGTTGTAGGTGCGGATCTTTTCGCTGCGGTCGCCGCTGCCCACCTGGGCCCGGCGCGCCGTGCGCTCCTGATCCGCCGCCTCCGCCAGCTCACGCTCCAACAACTTGGCCCGCAGGATCTCCAGGGCCCGCTCGCGGTTTTGCAGCTGCGAGCGCTCCTGGGTGCAGAACACCCGGATGCCTGTGGGCTTGTGGAACAGATCCACCGCTGTTTCCACCTTGTTGACGTTCTGGCCGCCAGCCCCGCCGGAGCGGGCCGTGCTGATCTCCAGATCCTTCGGGTCGATGGTCACCTCCACCGGATCGGCCTCGGGCATCACCGCCACGGTGGCCGTGGAGGTGTGAACCCGACCCTGGGATTCGGTGGCCGGCACCCGTTGCACCCGATGCACACCCGCCTCGAACTTCAATCGGCTGTAAACCGCGTCGCCCTTGATCGACAGGATCAGTTCCTTGAAGCCCCCCAGCTCGGCCTCGGAGGCGCTGAGGGTTTGCACCTGCCAGCCCTGGAGCTGGGCATAGCGCTCATACATGCGGGCCAGATCTCCCGCCCACAGCGCCGCCTCATCCCCCCCCGCACCGGCGCGAATCTCCAGCATCACACTGCGCTCATCGCGGGGATCGCGGGGCAGTAGAGCCAAGGTGAGCCGATCCCTCAAGGCCGCCAGCCCCTCCTCCAACATCGCCAACTCCGCTGCCGCCAACTCCGCCAGCTCCTCCTCCTCCGTGGATCCCCTCGGCTGCCGCAACAGCTCCTGGGCCTCCCGCCGCTCCCGTTCCCATTGGCGCAGCTGTTGGGTGTCACGCACGATCGGCTCCAGCCGCGCCCGCTCCCGCGCCAACGCTTGCAACTGGGCCGGATCCGCCGCGACCGCAGGATCGGCCAGCTGCCGTTCCAGCGCATCAAAGGCCTGGCAGGTGGCCTCCAGTCGGTCGTGGAGCAAGGAGGGATCCATGAAGGAACGCTACGGCGGCGCGGGGATGGCCAGACGGATGGCGAAGGGAGAGGGCGACAGGCGACGGCAATGGGCGGAGGGCTGAGGGCTGAGGGTGGAGGGTGTGCGCCGCGCCAGCCGTCAACAAAAAACCGGATGCTGGAGAGCACCCGGTCGCCAAGAGGAAGAAAGCCATGAATTGAGGAGGTCCCCCAAAGATGGGAAGGCCCTCGGAATGAAGCCAAGGTCTTCCGAAGAAGGTGATGTCTTCCGCAGAAGGCGAGGTCTTCCGAAGAAGGGGGCGGAACCCAACCGGCAAGGACCTCACCTAAAGGGTGAGACGGACAGAAGGCAGAATCCGTTGAAGCTGGCGGACAGAACGTCTGCTGGAGGTCTCAGGCCTTCTTCGCCCCTGCCTGAGCGTTTCCACCCTTGGCGGCGGAATCGGCACCGCCCATGCCGTACTTGCGCATGAAGCGATCGACCCGGCCCTCGGTGTCGAGGATCTTCTGGGTTCCTGTGTAGAAGGGATGATTGCCACTCCACACGTCCACATGCAGCTCGGGCTGGGTGGAGCCGGTGGTCATCACCACCTCCCCGTTGCAAATGACCTTGGCGTCGGGATACCAGGAGGGATGAATGTCGGTCTTCGGCATGACGATCAACGCTTGGAGAACTGAGGAGCTTTGCGAGCCTTCTTCAAACCGTACTTGCGGCGCTCCTTGGCCCGAGGATCGCGGCTCAAATGACCCTCCACCTTGAGCGGCTTGCGGTTGCCAGGGGAGAGCTCACACAACGCGCGGGCGGCGCCCTGCTTGATGGCATCAGCCTGGCCGGACAGACCGCCACCGCTCACATTCACCAGCACGTCGTACTGACCTTCCAAACCCAAGGTCTGCAGAGGAGCCTGAACGGCGGCCAAGCAGGCGGCGTTGAAGTTGAGGTAGTGGTCGCCGGGCCGACCATTGATCGTGACCGTTCCCGTGCCAGGAACAATCCGCACTCGGGCCACGGCCGTCTTGCGGCGCCCGGTGCCCCAATAAACAACAGAAGAGGGAGAACTGGTCATCTCAAGCGTCGGTGGAGAGGAATTGGGGTTGCTGGGCCGCGTGCGGATGGTCGGGACCGCTGTAAACCTTCAATTTGCGGAACAGCTGCCGTCCCAGGCTGTTGTGGGGCAGCATGCCCTTCACCGCCGTCTCGATGATTCGCTCGGGGAGCCGTGCCTGAAGGTGCGCGAAGGTTTCGGTCTTCAGGCCACCGGGACGACCGGAATGGCGCTTGTACAGCTTCTGGGTGGCCTTGTTGCCCGTCACGCGCACCTTCTCGGCGTTGATCACAACAACAAAATCCCCTGTGTCCAAATGGGGTGTGTAGGTGGGCTTGTTCTTGCCGCGCAGCACCTGGGCCACCTCGCTGGCCAGGCGTCCGAGGGTCTGGTCAGCAGCGTCCACAACGAACCACTGGCGGTCGAGGGTTGCAAGAGAGGGCTGGATGGTCTTGTTCATTGCGCCTGATGCGTTGTCATTGCGCCGGGTGCCTCGCGCGTGAAAAAGGGGTCGGGATCTTCCGAGCCGGAAGGCATCGGAGAGAGGGACGCCAGGTGGATGGCCCGAGGTGGAACCGAAGGTTCCGGATGCGAGTACCGCGTCAGCGGTGGAGAGATGCCCATGACTCGGCGCCTCCTTCAAAAGAAGGTTGGCGATGAGCGAGGAGATCACGCAACAACCAAACCTACCTCAGGAGGGCTTGGAACCTCGATCGATCCTTAGAGACTGGCGTGAGACCATTCCCCAACGATCGGCGTCCCGTGAGCTCAGGACACACCCGCGCCAAAGACTGGCGGTGGTGGATCGCTGCATCCCAGCAAGAATCGCGGTTGGCTATCGTAGCAAAGCGCCTCTGGGAACACGGGCTGGGGGTAGCCGACACGTAGCAGGCACAGCCCCTGCGGCGGTGCCGCTTCCCGCACCTCTTCGCGGGCACGGCGTTGCCAGCGCTCGACAAAGACCTCCGTCCGGAGGCGACCCTCGCCGACCGCGACAAGTTGGCCCATCAGCAGACGCACCATTCCATAAAGAAAACCGCTGGCCTGGATCTCCACCACCAGCACATCCCCTTGGCGTTCCAGCGTCACCTCTTGCACGGTGGTGATGGCATGGGCTCTGCGGCTGCCTGCCCGCTGAAAGGCCGAAAAATCATGTTCCCCCAGCAACGACTCCAAACCATCGGCCATGGCCCGCTCATCGAGACGCACCTGATGGCGATGCCAGCTCCAGGGAGCCAGAAACAAGTTTGGGGAGCGCCCGTTATGGATTGTGTAGCGGTAGCGGCGATAGCACGCAGAGAAACAGGCGTGCCAATCGGGGGCGACGGAGCTGGCGGCCCGCACCCGGATCGTCGGGGGCAAGCGTCCATTGAGAGCCTTGGGCCAGCGACGGGGCGGAATCGGTCCCGGGGCATCGAAATGAACGACCTGGCCCGCAGCATGAACGCCGCTGTCGGTTCGCCCTGCCGCCACCACCCGCGTAGCGACCGCTGGATCCAGTAGGGCGATGGCCTCCTCCAGGGTTTGTTGCACGGAGGAATGGCGGGGTTGCCTCTGCCAACCCTGGAATGCGGCACCGTCGTACTGCAGGCACAGGGCGATGCGTTGCCAGCTCAAGGGCCGAAGGAGCGCTTAGACGAGCTCGATGATCGCCATCTCCGCATTGTCGCCACGACGGCGAACGGTGCGAATGATGCGGGTGTAGCCGCCTTGACGGTCGCCGTAACGGTCAGCGGCCTTCGCAAAAAGGGCATGAACCAACTGCTTGTCGTAGATGTAGCTGATGGCGCGACGGCGGGAGGCGAGGCTGCCCTCCTTGGCCAGGGTGATCATGCGCTCGGCTTCATCCCGCAGCGCCTTGGCACGGGCCTTGGTGGTGGTGACGCGGCCCTCGCGGATCAACTGGGTGGTGAGGCCACGCAGGAGAGCCTTGCGTTGGTCGGCGGGGCGTCCCAGCAAGGGGACTCGGCACTGGTGTCGCATGGGGAGGTACGTCGTACGGGGGAAGAGGCCGGGTCCGCGTCAGGCGGTGGTGCGGCTTTGGGGGAGTGAGATGCCGATGCGCTCAAGCGCCTCGATCACCTCATCGGCCGACTTGGAGCCGAAGTTCTTGATCTCCAGGAGATCTTCGTAGCTGAAGCCCATCAGGTCGGAGACGGAGTTGACCTGGGCCCGCTTGAGGCAGTTGTAAGCCCGCACAGAGAGGTTCAATTCCTCCAGGGGAATCTGAGCCTCAGCTGAGGGCTCAGGTTCCAATCCGGGCTCATCGGTGACGGTGAGGGTCGCCAGAGGTTGAAACAGGGCGATGAGCTGATTGGCGGCCTGTGCCATGGCATCGTCCGGCGTGATGCTGCCGTTGGTTTCGATCTCCAGGCGCAGCCGCTCGCGCGCCGATCCGCCTTCGCCCACGGCGGTTTCATCCACGCTGTAGTTGACGCGCTTGACGGGCATGAAGACAGCATCAATCTGAAGCAGATCGATGGCGCTGGTGTCCTCCTGATGGCGATCCACGGGCCGGTAGCCCACCCCACGCTCCACATGCACCTCCATCTCCAGGTTGTGGCCGGCGGCGACGGTGGCGATTTGACGCTCGCCGTCGATCACCTGCACCTGGGAGGAAAACTGCAGATCCGAGGCTTTCACCGTGGCTGGACCGTTGACCATCAGACGGCCGATCTCCAGTTCGCGACTGCGGCTGTTGACGGGAATGGTTTTGCAATTCAACAGGATGTCGAGCACGTCTTCACGCACGCCAGGGATGGTGGCGTACTCGTGATTCACACCCGAGAGACGAACGGCCGTGATGGCGCTGCCCTCCAATCCGCCAATCAACACCCGTCGCAGGGCGTTGCCAAGGGTGGTGGCCTGCCCCCGTTCCAGAGGGCCGATCACGAAGACGCCCAACTGGGATCGGTCGTCGGAAACCTGGTGCTCAACCCGGTCGATCTGGTAGTGCAGCACGGTGATAGAGGAAAGCTTGGGACGGGAGGAACGGAGCGGAATTCAGACGCGACGACGCTTGGGACGACGACAGCCGTTGTGGGGCAGCGGGGTGACATCGCGAATCAGTGTGATCTCCAGACCCGCCACCTGCAGGGCGCGGATGGCCGTCTCACGCCCGGAGCCGGGCCCCCGCACAAGCACCTCGATTTGCCGCATGCCCTGCTCCAGAGCACGACGGGCAGCGGCTTCCGCCGCGGTTTGGGCGGCGAAGGGCGTGCCTTTGCGAGCGCCTTTGAAACCACTCGCGCCGGCGGAAGACCAGCTGATGACCTCACCCGCCGTATCGGTGATGGAGACGATGGTGTTGTTGAAGGTGCTCTGGATGTGCGCGACGCCGTTGGGCACATTGCGCTTGGCCTTCTTGGGACCTGTCTTCTTGGCGGGTTTGGCCATGGGTGGAGAGCTGCGGGTCGCAGGCGGAGATCGGTTGGGGAGGGAGGGAAACGGGGCGAACGGGCCGGGCGCGTCGTCGGGCAGGCGTTACTTCTTCTTGCCGGCGACGGTCTTGCGGGCGCCGCGACGGGTGCGGGCATTCGTGCGGGTGCGCTGGCCCCGCACGGGCAGGCCCATGCGATGGCGGCGGCCGCGCAAACAGCCGATGTCCTGCAGACGCTTGAGAGCCATGCCCTCCTCGCGGCGCAAATCGCCCTCGAGGGTGAAGGTCTCAGCGGCGGCACGCAGCTTCTGCACATCGGCGTCGGACAAATCCTTCACGCGAATGTCCGGACTGACGCCAGAGGAGGAAAGAATGGAACGCGCACGGGTCGGACCGATCCCGTAGACGTAGGTGAGGGAGACTTCGATCCGCTTGTCACGCGGGAGATCAACGCCGGCAATCCGAGCCACGGAAAACGATGCGGGGAACAGGGAGGCCCCGAAAAGGGGCGTGGGGAGGGTCCCGCCGGGGGCGGGAGAAAAAAGCGGAGGGGATCAACCCTGCCGTTGCTTGTGCTTCGGGTTGGAGCAGATCACCATCACCCGGCCGTGGCGACGAATCACCCGACACTTTTGACACATCCGCTTGACTGACGCACGCACCTTCATGGGACGTGTCTCTCCTTCTTGGCAAACAGATACAGTAACACAGAGCTGTATCTACACCTGGAGCAAGACCTGAATCCGAGCGGCAATCTCATCGACGGTGCCGCTGGCCTCCACAGGCTGGAGCAGACCGAGGTCGCGGTAGTGGGCGATGAGGGGGGCCGTCTGCTCACGGTAGACCTGGAGTCGATGGCGGATCACCTCGGTGTTGTCATCGGCCCGACCTCGCGCCAGCAGGCGTTGAAGCAGCAGGGGATCATCGAGCTCCATCAACACCACCAGCTCGATCGCTTGAGCCAGCTCCTCCAGCAAGCCATCGAGGGCGACAGCTTGGGGAAGGTTGCGAGGAAAGCCGTCGAGAAGCCAGCCTCCGGTGTGGTTCTCCAAGCGCTGACGCACGATCGCCAGGACAAGCGCATCGCTGACCAGCTCCCCCCTGGCCATGACAGCCGCCGCCTCCTGACCGAGTGGGGTGCCCTGGTCCACCTCCGCCCGCAGAAGATCGCCTGTGGAGAGGTGGAGAAGGTCGTGGGAGGCGGCCAGACGCTGGGCCTGGGTGCCTTTTCCAGCCCCGGGGGGGCCGAGGAAGAGCAAGCGTTGCTTCATCTGGGAACAGCGGTGGGCGCCCGAAGGCGCGGAGTCGGGGTCAGAGGCCAGACCCTCGGCTAGGCGGCGTAAGGGGGCTGGGGGCTTTCGGACGGGCGAGAGAAGACCTGAGCCTCGGTGGCACCCTCGTAGCGAAGGGAAATCACTTGGGTCTGCACCTGTTTGGCGGTCTGAATGGCCACCCCCACAAGAATGAGGAGAGAAGTGGCCCCGATGCCCTGGAAGGTTCGAACCTGAATGGCCCCCTCGACAGCGGAGGGGATGATGGCCACGGCACCGAGAAAGAGTCCACCCAAAAGGGTGAGCTGATTCTGGACATTGGCCAGATACAGCGCCGTAGCGGAACCGGGCCGCACGCCGGGGATGGCCACGCCGCTGCGTTTGAGGTTGGTGGCGATCTCAGTGGGTTCGAGGGTGAGGGAGGTATAGAAATAACTGAAGGCGATAATCAGGGAGAAAAACAACAGCGCGTAGATCCAAGGCATGCTGCTGTTGGGGCTGAGATAGCCAGCGAGCTGAATCAACCAGGGGGTTTTGGTCCAGGTGGCGAGCTGCAAGGGCAGAAACACCAGGGCGGAGGCGAAGATGATCGGCATCACGCCACTGGCATTGAGCTTGAGGGGCATGTAGCTCTGGCGTGCCGGCAGGCTTCCCGCCCCGCCGGCCTGATGTTTGGCGCTGACGATGGGAATGCGGCGGCTGCCTTCCTCAACAAAAATGATGCCGATGATTGTGGCTAAAAACACCAGCAACAGAATGATGATGCCCGTAACGGTGCTGCGATCCCCGGTTTTTGCCTGGGTGATGGTGGCACCGAGGGCACGAGGAAGAGTGGCAACAATGTTGGCGTAGATCACCAAGGAAGCCCCCTGGCCAATGCCGCGTTCCGTGATCACCTCACTGATCCACATCACCGCCATGGAGCCGGCCGTGAGAGCCAGCGCAGTCTGCAAGACAAATTGCCAAGCAGGCAAACCGGGCAGGGCGTATTGCTTCAAGACCAACGACAGGATCACGCTCTGAATGATTCCCCAGACCAAGGCTGTGTAGCGAGTGATCTGGGCGATCTTTCGTCGACCTGCCTCCCCTTCATTCTTTTGCAAATCCTCCAATTGCGGCAGAGCGGCTGTGAGGAGTTGAAGAATGATGGAGGCGTTGATGTAAGGAAGAATGCCAAGAGTGAACACTCCAAGCGCCGCCAAACCACCGCCCGTAAAGATGTTCACGAACATCAAAAAATCACCCCCCTGCCGAACGAGCTGCTCAAAGGCAGCACGATCGATTCCCGGCACGGGGATGAAGATGCCCAGACGTTCGAGCAACAGCAATCCAAGGGTGATGAAGACCTTGTCGCGCAGCCCTTTGGACTGAACGATTTTGCTGAAAATTTCTGTGGCGCTGGGATTGCGCCCCCGGCTATAAACCATGGGAGAGGGTTGAAGTGTCAGCCGACAAGGTCGCAGCTGCCACCAGCTGCCTCAATTTTGGCACGGGCGGAGGCGGAGAACGCGGCAGCTTGAACGTTGAGTTTCACGTTGAGGTCTCCAGCACCGAGCACCTTGAGGGGGCCCTTGGTGTTGGTGAGCAGGCCTTCGGCGGCCAAGGTCTCGAGGTTGACCTGGCTGCCCGCCTTCAGATCCGCCAGACGACCCACATTGATCACAGCATAGGTGGTGGGATTGACGAGTGGGAAGTGCTTGAGCTTGGGCACGCGACGGTAAAGGGGCATCTGACCGCCTTCAAATCCGGGACGCGTGGGACGACCGGAACGGGACTTCTGGCCCCGCATGCCAAAGCCGCAGCTGGCTCCCTGACCGGCGGCGATGCCCCGACCCTTGCGGGTTTTGGAACGCCGAGAGCCCGTCTGAGGTTTGAGCGTGTTGAGTTGATGGGTCATGGCAATGTCCTCAGGAGTAAATCTGCTCTAGCGAGATGCCCCGTTCCTTGGCGGCGTCCTTGTGAGTGCGCAGCGCGGAAAGGGCTTCCATGGCAGCCCGGGCGTTGTTGAGAGGGGTCTTGGAGCCCAGGCGCTTGGCCAAAACGTTCTTGATGCCCGCCAGCTCGAGCACGGTGCGGATCGAGCCACCCGCGATCACACCGGTGCCAGGGGCGGCGGGACGAATCAGGACGCTGGCGGCACCATCGCGGCCTCGGCTTTCCGTCGGCACGGAATTGGTGCGGGTGAGGGGCACTTTGACCAGATGCTTTTTGCCGTCGGCCACCCCCTTGCGAACGGCGCCGATCACGTCACCGGCCTTGCCGACCCCGACGCCCACCTGACCCCGCTCATTGCCGACGATCACGATGGCGCGAAAGCTCATCTTCTTGCCGCCTTTGACGGTTTTGGAGACGCGGCGGATCTGCACCACCCGCTCCTGCCATTCGGAGTCACGCTCCTGAGAGCGACGATCGCCGGAGCCCCGGCGTCCCCCGCCACCGCGGCGGTCACCCTTGCCACCACGACGCTCCTGCTGCCCCTCGGCGGCCGGAACATCAGAGGCGGTGGGGACGTCGTCTGGAGCGAACTGCTGCACGTTGGATTCGGTCATGGTGAGCGGTGGAGATCAGAATTGCAGGCCCGCTTCCCGGGCAGCGTCCGCCAGGGCCTTGACCCTGCCGTGGTAGAGGTTGCCCCCTCGGTCGAAGACGACCTGGGCGATGCCCTTGGCCAGGGCGCGCTGGGCCACGAGCTGACCCACGGCCACGGAGGCCTCGCAGGTGCCAAAGGTCTGCAGCGCGGGGCGCAGTTCCTTGTCGAGGGTGGAGGCGGCGCAGAGCGTGTTTTGAGCCTCGTCGTCGATGAGCTGGGCGTAGATGTGATTGTTGGAGCGAAACACGGCGAGCCGGGGGCGGGAAGCCGTGCCAGAGAGCGTGCGACGCAGGCGACGGTGCCGTTTCTGGGTCTGCTGCTTGCGAGAGAGGGAAGACATGGTGAATAAGGTAGGGCGGGGCGAATGGGGAGAGCCTTATTTCTTGCCTGTCTTGCCGACCTTGCGCAGGATCCTCTCGCCTTCGTACTTGATTCCCTTGCCCTTGTAGGGCTCTGGCGGACGAATGGCGCGCACCTTGGCGGCCTCATTGCCAACCAGTTCCTTGTCTGCGCCGGAAACAATCACGGTGGTGTTGTTCTCGACCGCGAATGTGACCCCCTCTGGGGGCAGCATCTCCACTGGATGGCTGTAGCCAGCGCTGACCACCAGCTTCTTGCCCTGAACCTGGGCGCGATAACCAACGCCGACGATTTCCAACTTGCGGCTGAATCCCTGGCTGACGCCTTGCACCATGTTGGCCAGGAGGGTGCGGCTGAGACCGTGGCGCTCACGGCTGATCCGAGCCGAGCTGGTGGGGTTGACCTGCAGAACGTTGCCGTCCTGGCTGACGCTGACGCCATCCGGGAGGGTGCGTTGCAACTCCCCTTTGGGTCCCTTGACCGTGACCGCGAGACCGTCGAGTTGGACCGTGACCTTGTCTGGGATGGGGATCGGGGCCTTACCAATGCGTGACATGACAGTTTCTCCGGATCAATAGACGTAACAGAGCACTTCCCCACCGACACCCTGCTTGCGGGCATCGCGGTCGCTCATGACGCCCTTGGAAGTGGAGATGATCGCCACTCCCAAGCCACCGAGCACCTTGGGAAGCTGACGGGTGTTTTTGTAGATGCGCAAACCGGGCCTGCTCACCCGTTGCAGACGGCGAATCGTGGGTTGCCTGTGCTTGCCGCTGTACTTGAGCTCGAGGACGAGCTGCTTGCTCACCCCTTCACCTTCTTCGCTGACATTGCCGATGAAGCCTTCGCGCTGCAGCACAGAAGCGATGCTGCGGCAGAGTCGAGAGGAAGGAATGCGGGTGTTTTCTTGACGCTTCTCACTCGCATTGCGGATGCGGGTGAGCATGTCGGAGATCGGGTCGTGATTGGCCATGGTCGTTTCCGGATGAGGGCTCAGTTGCTGCGGAACGGCATCCCCATTTCGCGGAGAAGGGCACGGCCCTCTTCGTCGCTGCGGGCGCTGGTGACGATCGTGACGTCCATGCCCCGGATGGCGTCGATCTTGTCAAAGGAGATTTCCGGGAAGATGATTTGCTCCCGGATTCCCAGGGTGTAGTTGCCCCGGCCATCGAAACTTTTCGGGCTGACGCCACGAAAGTCGCGAATGCGAGGCAGGGCCAGGTGGATGAGTCGCTCCAGGAAGGCGTACATGCGATCGCCGCGAAGGGTGACCGCCACACCAATGGGCATCCCCTGGCGAATCTTGAAGGCGGCGATGGCCTTTTTGGCACGGGTGACGACAGCCTTTTGACCCGTGATCTGGGCCATTTCAGCAATCGACGCTTCCAGAGCCTTGGCATTCTGAGCCGCTTCACCAAGTCCCCGATTGACGGTGACTTTCACCACCTTGGGAACTTCATGGATGTTGGAGAGCTGCAGATCCTTGAGCAATTTCGGCTGGATCGTCTCCCGGTAGCGCTGTTTGAGGGTCATGTCGGGGTGGGGAGTCCTCTGGTCGGGGTCAGAGAGGGGGAGAAGCGGACGGGGGAAGGTGATCGGAGGGTGAGGAGGGGGCAGAAGAGGGCCGTGCGAGCGCTCAATCGAGGAATTCGCCGGTCTTCTTGAGCCGACGCTTCTTGTTGCCGTCCTTGTCCACAACGATTTCGACGCGACTCGCCACCTTCTTGGATGACGAGTAGAGCATCACGTTGGAGGCGTGCACAGAGGCCTCCTCGGTGACGATGCGACCACTCTCGCCTTCCTGGGCGGGCTTCACGTGGCGGGTGCGCAAGTTGATGCCCTCCACAACCACACGGTTTTGATCGGGGAGCGTGCGAAGCACCTCACCGGTTTTGCCCTTGTCCTTGCCGGCGATGACCTGAACGGTGTCGCCTTTGCGGATGCGCATCTTGATGCGCACAGGGGTTTTGGCACGGGTCGGGATGGCCATGTCAGATCACCTCCGGCGCGAGGGAGACGATTTTGGTGAAATTGCGCTCGCGCAATTCCCGAGCCACAGGGCCGAAAACGCGCGTGCCCCGGGGGTTGTTGTCGTTGCCCAAGATCACGGCGGCGTTGTCGTCAAAGCGGATGGAGTTGCCGGTGTCGCGCCGAAGAGTGGCTTTGGTGCGCACCACCACAGCCTTGACCACGTCGGATTTCTTCACGCCCATGTTGGGCATGGCATCTTTGACCGCTGCCACAATCACGTCACCGACGTGGGCATAGCGGCGGTTGGTGCCCAGCACGCGGATGCACTGAATCCGCTTGGCGCCACTGTTGTCGGCAACGGTGAGGAAGGTTTCCTGCTGGATCATGGTTGGCTCTCCTTGACGGGGTTGGAGGCCGGAGCGCTGTGGGCCGGCTGGATCACTTCGGCCACCTCCCAGCGCTTGGTGCGGCTGAGGGGACGGGTTTCCGTGATGCGCACGCGGTCACCGACCTTGCAACGGTTGGTTTCGTCGTGGGCTTTGTAGCGGGTGGTGCGGCGAACGGTCTTCTGATAGATGGGATGAGGGAAGCGGTTTTCCACCGCCACCACCACCGTTTTTTCCATCTTGTCGCTGACGACGGTGCCGACCCTTTCCTTGAGTGCCATGGGAAATCAGGGGGATCAGGAGGCGGTGGAGCGCTGACGCTCCTGACGCACCGTGAGCAGGTGGGCCAGCTTGATGCGGGCCCGCTTGAAGCGGTGCGGATTCTCCAGCCGACGGGTGGCCTGCTGGAAGCGGAGATCAAAGAGTTCGCGCCGGATGGCGCTGATCTGATCCGTGAGGTCGGAATCGCTCAACGCGCGAACCTCGGCGATGTCAGGGCGGGCCATGGTCAGGACTCGGCGGTTGCGGGAACAGGAGCGGCTCCATCGGAGGAGGAGGCCTCCTGGTCGGCCAGGGTGATGAACTTGGTCTTCACCGGCAACTTGTACTGGGCGAGACGCATGGCCTCGCGGGCGATGGTCTCGGTGATTTCGGGTCCTCCCATCTCAAAGAGAATGCGGCCCGGCTTGATGACAGCGACCCAGAATTCCGGGTTGCCCTTGCCGGAACCCATGCGGGTTTCCGCCGGGCGCATGGTGACGGGCTTGTCCGGGAAGATGCGGATCCAGATCTTGCCGCCCCGCTTGACATAGCGGGTCATGGCGCGACGGGAGGCCTCAATCTGGCGGGAGGTGATCCAGCCACATTCCTGGGCCTGAAGGGCAAATTGCCCAAAGGCGATGGTGGTGCCGCGAGGAGCGACTCCGCTCATCCGGCCTCGCTGCTGCTTGCGAAATTTGACGCGTCGTGGACTGAGCATGGTTTAAGCCTCCCTCACTCCTCGTTGGAGCGATCTTCGAACTGTTGGGGGCGCCGACTGGGTCGACGCTTGGGAGCGGCCCCCACAGGGACTTGCTCCTGCTGACCGGGGAGCACCTCCCCTTTGAACACCCACACTTTGATGCCGAGCACCCCGTAGGTGGTGCTGGCCACCTTGGTGGCGTAATCGATGTCGGCACGGAGGGTGTGAAGAGGAACACGCCCTTCGCGGGTCCACTCCGTGCGGGCGATCTCGGCTCCGTTGAGGCGACCGGCCACCTGGATCTTGAGACCCAGCACGCCAGCCCGCTGGGCCCGCTGCACAGCCATGCGCATGACGCGCCGGAAGGCCACCCGCTTTTCCAGCTGTTGGGCGATGTACTCAGCCAGGAGATAGGCGTCAGCGTCGACGCGCTCCACCTCGACCACGTTGATGCGCACCTGACGGTTGGCATCCCCGAGGGTTTTCTGAATGCCGCTGCGCAACTCTTCGATGCCGCTTCCCTGGCGACCGACCAGAACGCCAGGGCGCGCTGTCTTGAGTTCCACCTCCAGTTGATCGGCCTTTCGGGCGATGCGCACATCGCTGATGCCAGCGGCGGCGTACTTCTTGTGGATGAACTTGCGGATGCTGTCGTCTTCGCGAAGCAGGGTGGGGTAGGTGCGGCTGGGGGCGTACCAGCGGGAGCGATGTTCCTGGGTGATCCCCAGGCGCAGGCCGGTTGGATGGATCTTGTGTCCCATCGGTCGGAAGTCCTCGGGGTCAGGCGGGTCGGGAGGCCACAGCAATGCTGATGTGGCAGGTTTGTTTTTTGATGGCGTAGGCCCGCCCCTGGGCGCGGGGGCGGAAACGCTTCATGGAGGGCCCCATGTCGGCCCACGCCTGGCTGATCACCAGGGTGGAGGGATCCAGGCCAAGGTTGTTCTCGGCGTTGGCGACAGCGGAGCGCAACACCTTGGTGATGGGTCCGGTGGAGCGATAGGGCATGAATTCGAGCAGGATCAGAGCATCCCGGTAGGTGCGACCGCGAATCTGATCGAGAACGCGCCGCACCTTGGAAGCGGAGCCGCGGATGTAGCGGCCATGGGCCAGGGCTTGGTTGGCGTTGGCGGTGATTGTTGCCATGGGTTCAGCGGCCTCCCTTCTTGTCTTTGGTGTGGCCCCGGTAGGTGCGGGTGGGAGCGAACTCCCCGAGTTTGTGACCCACCATTTGCTCGGTCACGTAAACCGGCACGTGGGTTTTGCCGTTGTGAACAGCAATGGTGTGGCCAATCATCAGCGGCAGGATGGTGGAGGCTCGCGACCAGGTTTTGATCACGGACTTGTCTTCGCTGGCATTTTGCTTTTCAACCTTGCGAAGCAGGCTGTCGGCAACGAATGGACCTTTTTTGAGTGAACGTCCCATGGCGGATCAGGCAGAAGGCAGAGCGGTGTGTGGCATCAGGAGTCGCGGCCGCCACGGCTGCGCTTGGAGGTGCGACGACGTTTGCGGAGGACGAATCTGTTGCTGGGCTTGTTCCGCTTGCGGGTCTTCAGGCCCAAGGCGGGCTTGCCCCAGGGCGTGACCGGTCCGGAACGGCCGATGGGAGCCCGTCCCTCACCGCCACCATGGGGGTGGTCGCAGGGGTTCATGACGCTGCCGCGCACTTCAGGGCGACGCCCGAGCCAGCGCTTGCGGCCGGCCTTGCCGAGGCTGGTGTTGCGCTTTTCGGCATTGCCCACCTCGCCGAGGGTGGCGTAGCACTCGCGACGCACCAGTCGGACCTCCGTGGAGGGGAGCTTGAGGGCGACATAGTCGCCCTCCTTGGCCACCACCTGGGCGCTGGCGCCGGCGGTGCGAACCATCTGGCCGCCACGGCCGGGGTAGAGCTCCACGTTGTGAACGCTCGAACCGAGGGGAATGGCGGCGAGGGGGAGCGCATTGCCCGGTTCAATGGCCGCATCCGGCCCGGAGACGACCATCTGGCCAACCCCCACGCCAGCGGGGGCGAGGATGTAACGCTTTTCGCCGTCCACGTAATAGAGGAGAGCCAGTCGGGCGTTCCGATGAGGGTCGTAGTGGATGGCAGCCACCTTGGCGGGGATGCCGTGCTTGTCGCGTCGAAAATCCACGACGCGATAGAGGCGCTTGTGCCCGCCGCCGCGATGACGACAGGTGATCACGCCGCGATTATTGCGGCCCTTGAGTCGGTGCTTGGCGACCACCAGGCCCCGTTCACGCCGCTTGCCGGTGAGCTCACTGAAATCGGTGAGCACCAGGGTGCGCGTGCCAGGGCTGGTGGGTCTGTAGGTGCGAATTGCCATGGTGAATGACCCCTCAGGACTCAGGGAACAGCTGGATGGATTGGCCCTCGGCCAGCCGCACGATGGCTTTCTTCACCTGTGCGCGCTTGCCGGCGAAGCGACCAACGCGCCGGGTGCGCCGCGGAGGATTCATGGTGGAGATGCCCACCACCTTGACGGAGAACAACTCCTCCACGGCGGCTTTGATGTCGGGCTTGGCGGCCCGGTGATCGACCTCGAAGGTGTACTGGTTGCCCTCCAGCAGGCGAGTGGCTTTCTCGGTGATCAGCGGACGCCGAATCACATCCGGGAGCCGCTCGGAAAAACGCTCAGCCATCGCTGTAAACCTCCTGAATCTTGGCCAGAGCCTCCTCGTTGAGCACCAGTTTCTGGGCATTGAGGAGATCAAACACGTTGAGCTGATCGGCGGCGATCAACTTGACCCGCTCCAGATTGCGCACGGAGAGCTTCACAGCCTCGCTGGCGCCATCGAGAACGAGCAGCACACGGGTGTCCAGGGTGATGCCAAGGCGCTGAAGCGCTGCGGTGATCTCCTTGGTTTTGGGCGCCTCCAGGCTCGCGCCAAAGCCCTTCACCACGGTGATGTCCTCCAAACGGCTCATCAGAGCGGTGCGCAGGGCGAGGCGACGCTCCTTCCGGTTGAGCGAGAGGGAGTGGCTGCGGGGCTTGGGGCCAAACACGATGCCACCGCCGGGGCGCAGGGGCGTGCGAATGGACCCCTGGCGGGCGCGACCGGTGCCTTTCTGCTTGTAAGGCTTGCGACCGCCGCCGGCGACCTCGGCCCGGGTGAGGGTGCTGGCGGTGCCCTGCCGGGCATTGGCCAGTTGGCGCAGGACGGCGCGATGCAGCAGGTCGTTGGCGGTGGTGTCCCGAGCCACGCTCAGGGTGAGCTCCGCCTGACCGCTGTCCTTTCCCTGCCAGTCTTTTACAACGCATTGAGCCATGGTTCTCCTCCTCAGGTGGCGGCTTGGCTGCCCACCCGGAGAGCCGGGCGGATGTCGAGCAGGGCGCCGGGCTTGCCGGGGACCGAACCCTTCACCACAAGCAAATTTCGGTCCGCATCCACTTTCAGGATGGTCAGACCGCGCGTGGTGACAGGCTTGCCGCCATAACGGCCGGCCATGCGCTTGCCGGGATAGACCCGGCCGGGGGTGGTGCCAGCGCCGGTGGAGCCGGGCTCGCGGTGGTTCTTGGAACCGTGGGTCATGGGGCCACGGCTGAAACCATGGCGCTTTTGATAGCCGGCGAAGCCCCGGCCGATGGTGTCGCCGCGCACGTCCACCTTTTGGCCGGCCTCGAAGTCGGCGACGGTGATGGTGCCGCCCAGCTCGAAGCCATCAAGGGTGGCGACGCGCACCTCCCGCAAATGACGCAGGGGCTCCTCACCGGAACGGGCCAGGTGTCCAAGGGCGGGCTTGTTGACCAGCTTGGGGCGGACCTCGCCGTAGCCGAGCTGAACAGCGCTGTAGCCGTCAGTGGCGGGGCTCTTGAGTTGTGTGATGCGACAGGGGCCTGCCTCGATCAGGGTGACCGGGATGGACCTGCCTTCGTCGTCGAAGAACTGGGACATGCCCAATTTCTTCCCGAGAATGCCGATGGACATGGACGGAGGGGAGAACGCCAGCGGGATCAGGCCCGGCAGGTTCGCGAACGAACCAAACCCAGGCGGGGAAGCTGATTTCGGAACTGGCGAAGGTGGAGGGGCGAAAACCCATCCCCGGAGCTAGCGGACGAATCAGCGGGCTGGGACTTGGGTGACCCTCCGCAAGAAAGGAAGGTCGCGCAGTTTCCCGGCGGACTGTTTCCATCCCGAAGGACAGAGGCAGCCGCTCTGGCCGGAAGGATTGTCACCACGGACAACCCCGTGTTGGATCCTGGAGGCCCGGCTAGCGGACGGGCACAGAACGTCAACACAAGAATTGATCCTACACCATAGGGTGCAGGCCCTCTAAGCCCCCTGGCCAGGCCCACCATCCATCGGGTTCCTGCCAGACTCAACCCCACTGGAGTGGTCGTCATGCCTCTGCTGCTCACTGGCCGCAGTTTTCGTCAAGACCTGGAACAGGCGGGTGCCCTGGCCCTCTACATGCCCCTGGAAGGAGGCAGCGAGACGCGCTTGCTTCGGCGGCTGCGCGCGGCCGGCTACAAGGCCCACCTCACGTCCGCGCGGGGATTCGGGGATCCGGAGACCTATCTTTTCGAACTTCATGGCGTGCGTCCGCCCCACCTCGGGCATCAGAGCGTGGGACGAACCGCAGCGGTGGGTGAGGTGCAGCGCATCCAGCCCCAATTGGGTCCGCTGCTGGAGGGCGAGGCCCCGGTGCTGCTCTGGTTGCTGGAGGGGCAAGTGCTGTCCGCCGCCGAGCGCGGCTCTCTCGTGGCGCTCTGTCAGCGGGAACCCCGACTGAAGGTGGTGGTGGAAATGGGTGGATCTCGCGCCCTGCGCTGGCAACCGCTGCGAGAGGTGACGGCCTGATCTGCGGTGGCGGACGGCCTTGGCCTGGGGGCTTGAGGTTTGAGTGTTCGTCGACCGCGTCAGCCATGGAGGGCCTGTCCCCCCACGGCTGACGCGGCGGAGGAGCGCTACTTGCCGATCAAGCTGCCCAAAGGACCCATCAGGCCTGTGATGGCGGCGCCGGCAGGGCCAGCCTCGGGCTTGGCGCCTCCACCAAAGGTGCTGATCACGGTTTTCGCAGCCCCGTCAATGGCGGCCCACTTGTCGCCAGCCAGGGGTTGAATCACGGGGCCCGCCTTGGCCCAAAGCGACTCGAAGCCGCCCATGGCCGTGATGGCAGCGCCAAGGTTGCCGGCCTTGAGATCGGCTTCGCTGTTCTTCAGCAGGTCGAGAACGGGCGCGACCGCTGGCGTCAGCGCCGCCTGGCCGGCAGAGGTGGCGGCGGTTTTGGCGGCCTCGCCCATGGCCCCGGCGCCCTCTTTGGCGGCTTCACCCATCGCGCCCGCCCCTTCCTTGGTGGCCTCGCCCACAGCCTCTCCGGTCTGCTGCATGGCGTCCTTGGTGGAGGGGGAACAACCGGTCAGGCCCAGTCCGGCGGCGAGGGCGAGGGCCAACCCAGCGGGGAGAAGGCGGCCGGCAGCCTGGAGAGCGCGGGTCATGGCGTGGGAAGAGAAATGACTTCTGAAGGGTACGGACTCTGGGCCGGGCGGTCGATTTCTAAAGGTTGATGTAATCATTGTTACAGTTCGAGCACACTGTTGAAGGCCTAGCAAAAAGGTTCCAGGGCCCTTGGGACAGGCTCCTGGAACCAGCGACAACGCGGGGTTTTGCGGACCGAAGGTGTCCGGATCAGCAGAGGGGGAGAGTCATCCCAACAGGGCGGTGAGGGGACCCACCAGGCCCTTGAGAGCGGTTGTGGCCGCCTCCTTGGTGGGAGCCGTGTCTCCACCGAAGGTGCTGACCACCAGCTTCACGCCCTTGTCGATCAGGCCATAGTTGCTGCCGGCGGCCAGCTTCACCACCGGGGCGGCGGTGTCCCACAGACTCATGAACGTGGACATGGTGGTGGTAGCGGCGGAAATGTTGTCCGCAGCCACCTGCTTCTCCGTGGTGTTGAGCAGTTTCACCACAGGGGTGAGCACGGATTTGAGCTGCTCATTGCCGGTGAGGTCGGCGGCCTTCTGGGCCACGTTCACGGCGGTGCGGGCGGCATTGCTGGCGTCGCTGCTGCTGATGCCGGAGCAGGCGGCCAGGTTGAAGGCCAACACCACAGCCACACCCAACACGAACAGACGGCGGAGGGGTGCGAGCCAAGGCTGGATGGAGGAGAACATCGCAAGAACACATCTGGTCCAAGGGAACCGTATGCAGAGCGACGTCCAAGGCTCAGAGAGTGCTGAGGTTTCTTCCGATGCGTGACCAAATCTTGCCTGCTGTGGCTCAAACCTCCGCCAGCACCTTCGCCTCCTCCTCAGCGGTCACCACCCGGCCGCTGTCGGCAAAGCCCTCGATCTGATCGAAGTTGAGATAGCGGTAGAGCTCAGCGCCATGGGGATCGATCTTTTCAGCGGCGATCGCCAGATACTCCTCCTTGCTGGGAATGCGTCCCAGCTGGGCGCAGACGGCGGCGAGCTCAGCACTGCCGAGATACACCCGGGCGCCATTGCCGAGGCGGTTGTTGAAGTTGCGTGTGCTGGTGGAAAACACTGTGGTGTTGTCGTCCACGCGCGCCTGGTTGCCCATGCAGAGCGAACAGCCAGGCATCTCCATGCGGGAGCCGGCGGCTTCAAAGATGGCGTAATAGCCCTCTTCCTTCAGCTTTTCCTCATCCATGCGCGTGGGTGGACACACCCAGAGGCGGGCAGCGTTCTGGCCCTGCAGCACTTGGGCCGCAGCGCGGTAGTGGCCGATGTTGGTCATGCAGGAGCCGATGAACACCTCATCGATGCGATCACCCGCCACCGCGCTGAGCGGTTTGACATTGTCGGGATCATTGGGGCATGCCAGGATCGGCTCGGTGATCTGATCGAGGTCGATCGCGATCACGGCGGCATAGTCGGCGTCGGCATCCGCTTCCAGCAGCTGCGGATCCGCCAACCAGGCCTCCATCGCCTTGATGCGCCGCGCCAGGGTGCGGGCATCGCCGTAGCCGCGGGCGATCATGTTCTTGAGCAGGGCGACATTGCTGCGCAGGTATTCGCTCACGGTCTCCACGCTCAACTTGATCGTGCTGCCGGCGCAACTGCGCTCCGCAGTGGCGTCCGTGAGCTCAAAAGCCTGCTCCAGCTTGAGATCCGGCAGGCCCTCGATCTCCATGATGCGTCCGTTGAACACGTTGGTCTTGCCCTCTTTGGCCACTGTCAGCAGGCCCTGCTGAATGGCCACGTAGGGGATGGCGTTCACCACATCCCGCAGGGTGACCCCCGGTTGCAGGGAGCCACTGAACCTCACGAGCACCGATTCGGGCATGTCGAGCGGCATGGCGCCGATGGCGGCGGCAAACGCCACCAGCCCCGAACCCGCAGGGAAGGAGATGCCGAGGGGGAAGCGGGTGTGGCTGTCACCGCCGGTGCCCACGGTGTCGGGCAGGAGCATGCGATTGAGCCAGCTGTGGATGATGCCGTCGCCGGGACGCAGGGCCACGCCGCCCCTGGAGGCCATGAAGTCGGGAAGCTCGGCGTGGGTTTTGAGATCCACCGGCTTGGGATAGGCGGCGGTGTGGCAGAAGCTCTGCATCACCAGGTCTGCCGAGAAGCCGAGGCAGGCCAGCTCCTTCATCTCGTCGCGGGTCATCGGACCCGTGGTGTCCTGGCTGCCCACGGTGGTCATCAGCGGTTCGCAGCTGGTGCCGGGGCGCACGCCCGGCAGCCCGCAGGCCCGGCCCACCATCTTCTGGGCCAAGGTGTAGCCCTTGCCAGTGTCGGCGGGAGCGACGGGGCGAATGAAGAGGTCGGAGGGGGTGAGCCCCAGCTGGGCCCGCACTTTGTCCGTGAGGGAGCGGCCGATGAGCAGCGGAATGCGTCCTCCCGCGCGCACCTCGTCGGTGATTGTGCTGGGTTTCAGCGTGAAGCAGGCCACAATCTCCCCGGCATTGGGTTCCCCTGCGGCTCGCTCGATCGTGCCGGCGTAGGGCCGAATGGTGATCACATCCCCCGTGGCCAGGGCCGTGACGTCACATTCGATCGGCAGGGCGCCGGAATCCTCGGCGGTGTTGAAGAAGATGGGCGCGATCTTGCCCCCGAGGATCACGCCGCCACCGCGTTTGTTCGGCACATGGGGGATGTCGCTGCCCGTGTGCCAGAGCACGGAGTTGATGGCGGATTTGCGGGAGCTGCCAGTGCCCACCACGTCGCCGACATAGGCCACCGGGTGGCCCTTGGCCTTGAGCTCGGCGATTCGCGCCAGGCCGCCGGGCAGGCGCGTCTCCAGCATCGCGAGGGCATGGAGGGGGATGTCCGGGCGGGTGGTGGCGTGGGTGGCGGGGGAGAGGTCGTCGGTGTTGGTTTCGCCCTCCACCTTGAACACGGTCACCGTGATCGCTGCTGGCAGCTCCGGCCGGGCCGTGAACCACTCCGCTGCGGCCCAACTGTCGATGACCCGTTGGGCGTGGGGATTGCTGGCGGCCAGCTCCAGCACATCATGGAAGGCGTCGTAGACGAGAAGGGTGCGACTCAAGCCCGTGGCGGCCGCCTCAGCGATGGCCGGGTCGGAGCTGGAGAGAAGCGCGATCAGGGCGCCCACGTTGTAACCGCCGATCATGGTGGCCAGCAGCCGAACCGCCTCCAGCGGGCGCACCAGAGGGCTGGCCAGCTCACCCTTGGCCACGGCACTGAGCCAGCTCGCCTTGACGTAGGCGGCCTCATCCACGCCGGGGGGGATGCGCTCGCTGAGCAGGTCCAGAAGGAAGGCCTCCTCCCCTGCGGGGGGGTGGAGCAGCAGCTCGGTGAGGGCCTGAGTTTGGGGGGCGGTGAGGGGCAGGGGGGGGATGCCCTTGGCCTGCCGCTCCGCTGCCGCCGCCCGATAGGTGGGGAGCAGATCGGCGGTGGGCAGGGGGGAGGCGCTCATCTTCTGTCGACAGCCAACGGAAGGTTTCATTCTCTCCGCTGGACGGTCACCTTTTGCGTGGCAATGGCGACGGTTGCGGG
>JBJOHA010000035.1:0-6994 GCA_046047935.1 Cyanobacteriota bacterium | reverse complement strand
TGCTTCAGGAGACCCCGGGCGCCCGGATCCGGTGCGGCTGGAGCTCTACAACAACCGCTTCAGCGCCATCGCCGAGCAGATGGGGGTGCGGCTGCGGCAGAGCAGCCGGTCGGTGAACATCCGCGAACGGCTCGATTTCTCTTGCGCCCTGTTCGATCGCCACGGGCGGCTGGTGGCCAACGCGCCACACATCCCGGTGCATCTGGGGGCGATGGGAGAAAGCGTCGTGGCGCTGCTCGAGGCGTGCGCCTGCGGTGAGCGCCCTCCCTTGCGGCCGGGGGATGTGATCGCCAGCAACAACCCCTTCAATGGCGGCACCCACCTGCCGGATGTCACGGTGATCACCCCGGTGTTCGCGCGAGCAGGCGCAGGGGAAGGCGGCAACAGGGGAGACGATGCCAGAGACGTTCATGCGCGGGATGGCGATGATCCGTTCGCCGAACTTGTGGCCTTTGTCGCCAATCGCGGCCATCACGCCGATGTCGGCGGCCTCACCCCCGGCTCGATGCCTGCCTTCAGCCGACACATTGCCGAGGAGGGTCTGCTGCTTGACAACGTTCCGCTGCTGGAGAACGGGCGTTGGCCCGAAGCGACCTGGCTGGAGCGCTGCGCCGCAGGACCCTGGCCCGTGCGCGATCCACTGCGCTTCCTCGCTGACCTGCGCGCCCAGATGGCTGCCAATCAATTGGGGGTGGAGGAGTTGACACAGCTGCTGGCGCGGGAGGGTCAAACCGAGGTGCTGGCCTACATGGCCCACAGCCAGCGGCAGGCGGCCGAGGCCGTGCGCAACGTGATCCCTCGGCTGCGCGATGGCGCGCGCACGCTGGAGCTCGACAATGGCGCCCGCATCGTCGTGGCCGTGCGCGTGGATCCGAATGCCCGATGCGTCCGGGTCGATTTCAGCGGCACCTCCGCGCAGCGAGACGACAATATGAACGCCCCTTTGGCGATCACCAAAGCGGCGGTGATGTATGTGTTTCGCACCCTGGTGGAGGAGCCACTGCCGTTGAATGCCGGTTGTTTCGACCCCATCGAGCTGGTGGTTCCGCGCGGCTCGCTCCTCTGGCCGCAGCCCCCCGCCGCTGTTGTCGCGGGAAATGTGGAGACCTCGCAAGCGGTGGCGAATGCGCTCTATGGCGCCTTGGGTGTGCTGGCGGCGGGGCAGGGGACGATGAACAACCTCAGCTTCGGCGATGGCGAGCGGCAGTATTACGAAACCATCTGCGGTGGCGCGGGCGCGGGGTGGGATCGCGATGGCAGCGGCTTCGCGGGGGCCAGCGCCGTGCAAACCCACATGACCAACTCCCGCCTCACGGATGTGGAAATCCTGGAGGACCGCTTCCCGGTGCGCGTCGAACGCTTCGCCATTCGCCAGGGCAGCGGCGGGGCTGGTCGCTGGCGCGGCGGCGACGGGGTGGAGCGCTGGCTGCGCTTCCTGGCGCCACAGACGGTGTGTCTGCTGTCGAGCTCCCGCAGGGTGCCGCCCTTCGCTCTGGCGGGCGGGCAACCGGGAGCCACGGGCCAGAACGCTGTGCGGCGGCTGGATGGCACCTGGCAACCGCTGCCGGGGTGCGCCCAGGTGGAGATGGCGGCGGGAGAGGTGCTGCGCATCGCCACACCGGGAGGTGGAGGCGCCGGGATCGAGGAGCGAGGCGCGGAACGTGTGGGGGACAACCATGAAGACCGACTCCCTCTTGAGGGGGGCAGGGGTGTGGCCTGGTCGCAGAACCCCAGAGGGTGCCATGAATCATGAATAACGTTTTATCTCTTCTCGCAGGCACGCTCAGTGCCGGACTTGGGGGTGAACTGTTTGTCCGTGGCACGGTGGGACTCGCCCACTGGGCCCGTGTTTCTCCCGGCATCATTGGCGCAACCGTGGCCGCGTTCGCCACCTCCAGTCCCGAACTGTCGATCGCGATTTCGGCGGCGTGGCGCGGAGAGCCGGAAATCTCTCTCGGTGACGCCCTGGGAAGCAATGTTGTCAATGTCGCCTTGATCTTGGCCGTTGCACTCCTGCTGTCAAAAATCCATTGTCCACGAGACAGCGTCAAAAGGGATTTTCCTGTTGCCGTGTTGACACCCATCGTGACGGGTGTTCTTCTTCTCGACGGGCTGCTGTCTCGAATCGACGGCATGATCATGTTGGGTCTTTTTGTGACCTGGATCATCACGGTGATCATCGAAGTTCGCAAACAGCGCAGCTGTGCTGAGGACATCCTCGGCGAACAGCGTCGATGGCTTGCTGTCGGCCTCTGCCTGCTCGGGTTGATTGGTCTGTTGGCGGCAGGTCAACTCATTGTCAGCGGCGCCAAAGGGTTGGCCGATTCCTTGGGCATGGATGAATTTGTTGTTGGCGCGACAATTGTCGCCATTGGCACATCTGTCCCTGAATTGGCAACCACCATTATGGCAAAGATTCGCCGGCATGACGAGATAGGACTTGGAACTGTCTTGGGCAGCAACATCTTCAACAGCCTGTTGGTTGTTGGTCTTGCGGCAATCATTTCGCCGATCTCTGTGGATTGGCGAGAGGTGGCGATCGTTCTCGTGGTTGGGCTCACCACAATGGCCCTTACCCTTCCAACCAAGGATGGCACGATTGAACGCCGACGAGGGTTGGTGCTGCTGGCGCTCTACGGCGTCTATGTGGCCTCGCTGTTGCAACGCTAGCTTTTGCGCCTGGTGCAGGCTCCGCAGGGCGGCCACTGTCGGATCGGCCTCGTCAAGCCAGGTGATCGAAGATCGCCCAACGGCAGCGCGCAACACGTCGGCAGTCCTTCGCTCTCCGTCCGAACTCAAGGCAGGGGGCAGGGGGCAGCCCAACTCAAGGCAGGGGGCAGGGGCGAATCCTGTCGAAGGCCGCCCAGTTGATGCGGCGCGGTGGACCAACGCCAACGCCGCCGGCATGATCCTCCAGGATGTCGGCAAAGCTGAAGCCGTAGCGCAGATGGTCCACCGGCCAGTGGGCCCGGGCGTGCACCGGACGCTCGATCGTTTCATCCACTCCGCTGAACGCCACCACCACTTCGGCGTGGAGGCGACGCAGATCCTCCGGGCTCAGACCATGCAGGGGACTGGTGGCGTCGATGCGATGCAGAGCGGTCCAGACCAGCAGGAACGCCACCCCCTCATCACGCTGGAGCGCCAGGGGCCTGAGCCGCCGCAGCCGGTGCCCCTCACGGCTGATTTCATCCACCGCCAGAAACGCTCTCAGGCGGGCTTCCCGGATGCTGTTGCCCCGTTCATTGGCCAGCCGGAAGCAAAGGGTGGGCTGGCCGTTGTAGGCAAACACCACCACCGACTCCGAAAAGCGGATGCGCGCCGTGCTGCGCGCGAAGCGGGCAAAGGCCAATCCGGTGGTGATCGCCACGAACAGCAGTCCGCACAGCGATTCGAGGGTCACCAGCACATTGGCGTAAAGGCCCACGGGGTGAAGCACGCCGTAGCCGATCGAGCCAAGGGTCTGAACGCTAAAGAAGAACGCCTCCGCGAAGCTGGCGCGAGGCAAGGCGCCACCGCTGATGCCAGCGGGATCCAGCCGGTGGAGAGCGGCGAACAGGAGGTTGATCGCCAGGAAAAGGCCTGCGATCAGCAGCAGGAAGGCTGGCCAGGGAAGCGCCAGGGCGAACACATACGGTTCGCGCCAGTGACGCCAGACAGGCCGGTGTCGCCCGGCCAGAATCCCGCGGATCTTGTGCAACTCCTGATGGGAGGGAAGGGGCATCCGATCCAGGCAGCTCCCCGCAATCTATTTGCGCGATGCTTTCGTGCGCATGAGGACATGTCTCGATGAGGCGCGTTTGTGCCGGGAGCGCAAGGCGGTGGGCATCGCGAGGAGGACCAGGATCAAAAACCCGCGCGTTGGCTTGAGAGAGAGGGGCGAGAAAAACCCGGGGCGTTGATAGATTTTGTTTGAAGATGACATTCGCCATTGGTCGCAGCCGATCCACGCCGCTTCTGGGATGCGCGCTACAGCGAAGCGGCGTTCGCCTATGGCGAGCAGCCCAACGATTTCTTGCGGGAGCAGGCCGCCCCGCTGCCAGCGGGACGGGCTCTCTGCCTGGCGGAGGGGGAGGGGCGAAACGCGGTGCACCTCGCTCAGCTGGGCCATGCGGTTTTGGCCCAGGATTTCAGCGCCGTCGGCCTGGCCAAGGCGCGTCAGCTGGCCAGCCGCTGCGGCGTGGCCATCGAGACCCTCTGCTGTGACCTGGAGGCCTTCACGCCGGAGCCGGAGTCGTTCGATCTGGTGGTGGCCATCTGGATGCATCTGCCGCCGCCGCTGCGCAGCGCGACCCACCGGCGGGCGGTGCAGGCCCTGCGCCCCGGCGGCCACCTGATCCTGGAGGCCTACACCCCTCGCCAGCTGCGGCTCGGGACCGGCGGACCGCCCTCGCAAACGCTGCTGATCGAGCCGGAGGAGCTGCTGCGAGACCTGGCCGGCCTGCAACTCCTGGTGCTGGAGGAGCGCGAGCGCTGGATCGAGGAAGGGCCCTATCACCAGGGGAACAGCGCTGTGGTGCGGGTTGTGGGGCGGAAACCCGGAAGCGACACCCCCTGAGGCACGGCGTTGCCATCTCATCCTTTATGCGGCTATGCTCATAGCAGTTGAGCTTGTTTCGGTCATGACCATCGCGGCGGCTCCCTCCGTTTCCCTGGCTGCGGCAGCCGGCGGCGGCTCCCTGTTGTTTCGCCAGCTGTTTGATAGCGAAACCGGCACCTTCACCTACCTGCTGGCCGACGTGCCGTCCGGTGAAGGGCTGCTGATCGACACGGTGTTCGAGCGCCATGGGCGCGACCTCTCCTTGATCCAGGAGCTCGGCATCCGTCTGGTGGCCTGCCTCGACACCCACGCCCACGCCGACCATGTGACCGGGAGCTGGCTGATGCGCGAGGCCACCGGTTGCGCCATCGGCCTTGCCGCCGCCGCCCGCGCTGAAAACGTGACCACACCCCTCAAGCACGGCGATTCCGTGCGCTTTGGCGGCCGTCACCTCCAGGTGCGCAGCACTCCCGGCCACACCGATGGCTGCCTCACCTACGTCCTCGACGACGCGAGCCTGGCCTTCACCGGGGATGCCCTGCTGGTGCGCGGCTGCGGCCGCTGCGACTTCCAGCAGGGCAATGCCCACACCCTCTGGCAATCGATCACCCAGCAGATCCTGACCCTGCCGGACGCATGCCTGCTCTACCCTGGCCATGACTACACCGGCCGCACGGTCACCTCCGTGGCGGAGGAGAAGGCCTTCAACGCACGCCTCGGGGGCGCCGCCACCGAACGGGATTTCGTTGGCCACATGGAGAACATGTCGTTGCCCCATCCGCACAAGATCGCCGAGGCGCTGCCAGGCAACATGCGCTCCGGCAAGCCGCGGGAGGCCGCCCCCGCCGCGCCGAGCTGGGGGCCGCTGCGGCGCAGTTATGCGGGGTTGCCGGAGCTTCCCCCCAGTTGGGTCGCCGAGCACTTGGCTCAACTCACGATTCTGGATGTGCGCTCCAGCGAGGAATACGAGGGACCGGATGGCCGCATCGCCGGAAGCGTGCTGATCCCCTTGCCGGAGCTGGAGAGCCGCGCCAGCACCCTCCAGGCCGATCGACCGCTGGTGGTGGTGTGCCATTCGGGCAGCCGCTCGGCCCTGGCCACCCAGCAACTGCTCAAGGCCGGCCGCGACCGGGTGGCCAATCTGCACGGCGGCCTCAGCCGCTGGAGCGATGAGGGCTACCCGCTGGAAGGGGCCGTCGCCACGAGCCCGCAGATCTGACGCGGGGGTGTGAAGCCTCCCCACCCCCACCCCATGCCAACGACCAACCGTTCCCTACCCCTCCACCCATGACCCACACACCGACCAAGCAACGCATCAGCGCCCATGACCTGGCCGACCAGCTGGCGGACCAGCGCGTGAAGGTGATCGACGTGCGCGAACCGCTGGAGTATGCCGGCGGCCACATCGCCGGCAGCCTCAATGTGCCGCTCTCGCGCATCACCCTCTCCGATCTGCCGCGTGGCCCGCTGGTGCTGGTGTGCCAGAGCGGCAACCGCAGCGCCAAGGCCCTGGCTCAGCTTGCGCAGCAGGGCCATCCCCACCCGCTCTCTGATCTGGAGGGGGGCATCCCCGCCTGGCAGCAGGCCGGGCTGCCGCTGCGCAAGCTGAAGAACGCGCCACTGCCGCTGATGCGCCAGGTGCAGATCGCCGCCGGTTCCCTGGTGTTGCTCGGCTTGATCCTCGGCACCTGGGTGGCCCCCGCCTGGATCCTGCTCAGCTGGTTTGTCGGCGCCGGGTTGGTGTTCGCCGGGATCAGCGGGTTCTGCGGCATGGCCCGCCTGCTGGCTCTGATGCCCTGGAACAAGGTGTCGCTTTGATGGCCATCCCGGGGTTGGCGAGCTGGACTTGATCGCCATTCCAGGGTTGGCGGGCTGGAGCAGAATCCGCGCGAGCTCGCCCTGGCGAAAGCGACGTGGTGGGGGTCTGCTTCAGCTTGAGAAGACATCGTCAAAGTCAACATCCAAATCCCGGTATCTCTCCATCGTGCTGAGCCATTCAGGCCTCTCCTCTTTGATCTGCCGGTTCAAGGCCGCCAACTCCTCGGGCTTGATCCGTCCCTTTTCCGCCATGAAGGCATAGAACTTTTTCAGGCTGGCCGCATTGGCTTTGATCGATCGCACACTCGACCATGCCGCTTTGTGGATGAACCAATCGCCCAAAAATCCGGCGATCGAGTCAATGCCCTCAGCAGGCCTCAGCGCGTCATAATAAAGAAGGAAATGGTTGACGAAGAAATCAACATTTAAGCGATGGCCTTTGATCGTTGTTTCCGAGAGTCCCGCATCAGCCAACCAGCCGCTGAATTCGCCTAAGAGCGCCCCATTCTCCTCGCGGATCTGTTGGCACTGAGCGTCGTATTCAGAGTCATCGTCGAGCATCCGTCTTCTCTTCTCGGTTGTGGATCGTCTCGCCTCCAGCATTTTGCCACAAGCTCTCCGTCTCATGGGTCGTCC
>JBJOHA010000034.1:0-42034 GCA_046047935.1 Cyanobacteriota bacterium | reverse complement strand
ACGACCCTTCAAGACCTGCTCGACCGCCGCGAGTGCCCTCGGCCGACGCAGCCGATGTCTTTCATCTGACCCTCTTGCTTTGGCCATGGACCTTCACGCCGATCTGCAGCAACGGGTCGTTCTCGACACCACCACCCTGGTCTGGCAGCCTTCGCCACTGGCGGGTGTGGAGCGTCGCCTGCTCGACCGGCAGGGGGAGGAGGTGGCGCGGGCGACCTCTCTGGTGCGGTACGCCCCCGGCAGTCGCTTCGACCGGCACAGCCACGGGGGTGGCGAGGAGATCCTGGTCCTGGAGGGCACCTTTTCAGATGAACTGGGCGATTACCCCCCGGGCACCTACCTGCGCAATCCCCCCGGGTCAAGCCACGCGCCCTTCAGCACGGACGGTTGCCTCCTGCTGGTGAAGCTGTGGCAGATGCATCCCGACGATGGCCAGCGTGTTGTCGTTCCGACCCACCAGAGCGCCTGGCGGCCGGGACTGGTGAAGGGGTTGGCGGTCATGCCGCTCCACGCCTTTGGTTCGGAGCAGGTGGCCCTGGTGCGCTGGGCGGCGGGCACCCGGTTCCCTGTCCATGCCCATCAAGGCGGGGAGGAGATCCTGGTGCTGCGCGGAGTGTTTCAAGATGAGCACGGCCGCTATGAGGCCGGCAGCTGGCAGCGCAACCCCCCTGGCAGCGTCCACGGGCCGTGGAGTCCCTCCGGCTGCACCATCTGGGTGAAGACAGGCCATCTGCCCGCCACGGTGGCGACGGATTGTGCACACGCGTGACGGGAGGCCGCCAAGCCTCAGCTGATGCCGGCGGAAAGCCGCCTCAACGGGGTCAGGCCATTTCAGGCCACCGTCAATGGGGGTCAGGCCAATTCAGGCCAGCTTCAATGGGGGTCAGGCCAGGCCCAGGCCCAGGCCCGTTTCCGTCACCCGCTGGGGAGTCAAGGCCTCCAGGGCCGCCGTCTGGAGCCGCTCAAACACCTCGTGATCCAGCATCACGGCCACCGGACGACCCGACTGGGTCAACACCATGGGCTCCCCGTCGCGGTGGGTGCTCTCGATCAACTCCGCGAGATTTTCACGGGCCTGGGTGACGGTGAGCACTCCCATGGCTTGGCACAACGATGGAAGCCTCATCATGACGGGTCGGTGGCACCAGCACAGGCACCAGCACAGGCCCAGGCCCAGGCATGGCCGCCGGGGTCCCTTCGTCAGGCCGACCAGCGCAGGTGGAAGTGTTCCGGGAAGGGACCACCAGCGCGATCGACCGCGCCGGTGGCTGTGATGCCCGGAAGCCGCAACACCTGGCGAACGATGGCCGGAATGACCACCGCGCCGATGTGACGACCGAGGCACTGATGGTGTCCGTGGCCGAAGAGAAAATTGAGGCTTTGATTGCGCTCGGGATCAAATCGCTCAGGATCGACAAAGCCGGCGGGATCAAACATCGCCGAATGGTTCAGGGTCAGCACGGTGGTGCCGGCGGCGATGAGCTGCTCGGAAGCGGTGCCCAGTCCGAGCAGGGTGGGCTGCTCACAAACGCGGAAGAAGTAGGGGAAGGGCGGATGAAAGCGCAGGGCCTCCAGCACATGGCCATCGCTGGCGGTCTCCTCGTCTTGCAGGGCGGCCTCCACCGCCTCCTCCCGCCGCTGCGGATCCGCCAGCAAAAACGCCAAGGCATGAATCACAGCCTGGGAGGTGGTTTCAATCGTGCCGATCAGGAGGCCTCCCACATTGCGCGCCACCCGTTGGAGGTCGAAGTCCACGGCGCCCGATTGGCTGAGGCGCAGCAGCCGCGTGGCCGGATCACCACGCTCCGCGCCCGGGGGTCGGCTGGCCCGACGTTGGAGCAAACCCTTGAGATAGGCCCCCATGCGGACATTGGCAGCCTGACGCTCTGCGGTGATCTGTTCAGGGGTGGGATCGCTTTGGTTGGCCGCATGAAAGGGCTGGTTGTAAAACGCGTCGTATTGATTCCAGTACGACCAGGCGCGAATCTCGGCTGGATCGCTCTCGTCGTAGCCGAACATCTCCTGCACCAGAGCAACAGGCACGGCCCGACTCAGTCCAGGCACGGCATCCAGCTGGCCCCCGGCCTCGGCGAGGAGTTGGGCCGCTCGTTCGCTGGCGAAGGCCCGCAGGCGGGGCAGATCCTCCAGATCCAGCACGGCTTGCATCACCCCTTTCTCACGCCAATGGCGCGGGGTTTCGTCTTCTGCCATCCAGAAGCCCGCCTGCTTGGGCTTGTAAAGAGCGACGGTGAAGCGCTCGTGTTGCTGCAGCACCGCCATGCAGTCGTCAAAGCGACTGACGAGCGCCAGTCCAGGCAGCTTCAAGATGGGGCGCTCGCGCCGCAATTCGCTGTAAAACGGCAGAGGTTGCTCGTCCATCCACTGGCTCACCCGCGTCCACCGCTCTGCGGCGGGCGTGTTTTTGAGGCTGTGGAGATAGCTCATGGAATGAGGGTGGCGGGATCAGAGGGTGGCGGGATCAGAGGTTGACGGGATCAACCGGTGAGGGGATCAGAGGGATTTCAAGTATTCGAGCAAGGCGCGCTTCTGCTCCCGGGGGAGGTTGGTGCCGTAGTCGTGCCCCTGGGCGCTTTTGCCGGTCTCTCGGGTGTCGTAAAGGAAGGGCCCTTCATTCCGCAGGCCGAGCTGCCGCGGGTCGTAGAGATTGGTGCCCGTGCGGAATTGTGTCGGGCGCTGGGCGGGTGGGGTGAGCAGGTCGGGGAGCGTGCGCACCGAGCCGTTGTGGAGATAGGGAGAGGAGGCGAAGATGCCTTCCAGGTTGGAGGACCAGTAGGCCGCGCCGGAGGCGCCGGTTTCATCGCGGGCCAGGCCGAAGCGGTTTGGCAACCCTTTGGAGTCCGCCAGCTCCGTGTTGGCCACGAGGGTGGCGTCGTCGTTGAACCGCTTCAAGAGTTGGGCGTGGCGCAGGCGCAGGATTCCCTCGGAGAGCCGCGTGAGGCCTGCCGCTCGGCGCTCAGCGCCGGCGGCGAACTGCTCCACGGCCACCGGATCGGTGCCGACGGCATAGGCGTGCCGTTGGCGGAACCGGCGGCCCGCCCCATTCGCCGGTCCCCGGGTCGAGACGTGGCAACTGGCGCAATGCTCACCGAAAAGGCCTCGGCCCTGGTCCACCAGGCGGGGATCCAGAGAGCCGAAGACAGACGCGGGCCAGCGCGGCGTGCGCAGCCGGTCCACCGCCTCCTGGATGGCATCGATGCCATCGAAATCCACGGAACCGACGATCGCTCCCGCCTTCAACGCCGCCGCTTGTCGGGGAGGTCGCACCGGGGAACTGGACACCGACTGCACCCAGTTGCGGGAACCGGGGTGGTGGATCTCCGCAAACCATTGCGCCCAGTCGTCCTGGTGGGAGAACCAGACCGGCGGCAGGTTCACCGTTCCCTCGAAGCCGATCTTCAGCGGTGGATCTCCGCTGGGCGGCAGGAGCCCCTTCTGCGCCAACCAGGCCGTCACCCCGACGTTGTTGTAGTTGCCCTGGCTGAGGGCATTGAGGTTGCCTGGCCCGAAATCCGGTTGAGCCACGCCCATGGCTGTGATCGCCTGGCGCGTGGCCCGCACCGGTCCAAGCAGGTCGAGGATCTCCTGCCGCACGCCCGCGATGGCCTCGGCATCCGCCGGGGCGTCGAGCACCTCGGCCGCATAGCGAGCCAGGGCCGCCTCATCCGTGAGGAGAGCCTCGAAGGCGCCGTAGAAGTCGGCGTCGAAGGCGGGCAGATTCACCAGCCCTGGACCACCATGCACAGGCAACCGCACCGTTCGCGGGAGGCCCAGGGGACCGCTCATGGTCCGAGCGCGGAGTTCGCGGGTGTGGCAGGTCGCGCAGGTGAGGCCCAAGTAGGTGCGGTCGCCAAAGCGCTCGGGGCGGGGATCGAGGGCCAGCCCGACGGGCAGGCCATGGGGATTGCGTTCAGAGACGGGGGAAGGAATGAAGCCATAACGCTTGTCGAGATCCTCGAGGAAGCGATGTCCCGGGCGCATGGGATCCGGAAGATGAAGCGCCAGCGCCAACGGCGCCAGATTGGTGCCTTCCGCCGTGTGGTGGTAGAGGTCGATCTCCTCCGGCCGCCAACCTTGCTGGAGATCGATGACGGCAGGTCCCGCCCAAGCGGGGGCTGGGAAGGCGAAGGCAAGGGTGAGGGGCGCCGCGAGACAGAGGGCCAGAACCAAAAGGAAATGCCTGAAGAAACGTCTCGCCATGCCAAAAGCGCGCATGGGCCATCGCAGAGCACGCATCGCCAATCCCATGAGGATCCACCTCCCTGAGCTAGCAAGCGGCTGAATCCTGTTCGGGAAGAGACATATTGCTTCACAGGAAGAGGCCTTGCGCCGTCCTGCGCCGTCAGACGTCCTCCAGGGACCAACTCCGCTTCGATTCTCTGGCAGGTTTCTTTGGCTTCACGTCGTCGCGAGCGCGTGGCGTTCCCTGTCACGGGTCCGCGCGCCAGGATGAACCGCAACCTGCTCGCCCCCATGAGGAGACTGGCGTTGACCCTCGCGAGCGCGCTGCTCGCCTGGCCTGGCATCGCCCGAGCGGATGTCATTTTGCACGCCTTTGACTGGTCCTATGCCGATGTCGCCGCCCGGGCGGAAGCCATCGCCGCGGCCGGCTACAAGGCGGTGTTGTTGTCTCCTCCCTTGAAGTCGGAAAAGACGCCCCGCTGTGAGTGGTGGCGTCGCTATCAACCCCAAGACTTCCGCCTCATTGATAACTGTGACGGCAACAAGCAATCGTTTCAGGCCGCCATTGCCGCTCTGCGAGCCAAGGGTGTGCTCGCCTACGCCGATGTGGTGGTGAATCACATGGCCAATGAGCGCAACGGTGCCACCTCCTTTCCAGGCCAAGCGGCCCTGGCGCGCTACAGCTCAGACATCTCCTACTGGCGCCAGCAGATCCTCTATGGCGATGCGGATGGCAACGGCGTGCTCGACAATGGCTTTCTTCCCGACCATGGACGTCCGGCGGGCTTGTTCCAAGCCCACGATTTTCATCCACCCGCTTGCATTCGCGACTTTTCCAATCCAATTTCTGTCGTTCAGGACCGCATTTGCGGAGCTCCGCCAGATCGCGGCCTCCCCGATCTGAAGGACACGGACCCGTCCATGACTTGGGTGAACCTGCAACGCAGGCAGTACATCCGAGCCTTGCATGCCCTCGGTGTCCGTGGCTTTCGCCTCGATGCGGCCAAGCACATGCCAAGGGGTGCGATCGCCTTCTTCATTCCAGAGGATGTGCGCAGACGCTCCCACATCTTCGCGGAGATCCTGACGTCCGGCGGCGCAAGTTCAGATGACTACCAACGATTTCTTGAACCTTATCTTCGTGAACTCCCCCCTCAGTTTGGAGCCTATGACTTTCCTCTTCTCCATGCCATGAGGCGGGCTTTTTCTCCCGGCCATCCCCTCTCTGATTTGGCTTCGCCCGTCGCTTCGGGCAACGCTCTGGACAACGCCCGAGCCGTGACCGTTGTCGTGACCCATGATCTTCCTTACAACCAAGAGTTTCGCTCCTGGCTCTTTGATCCAGAGGCTGAGGCTTCCATGGATGAACATCTGGCCCATGCCTTCATCCTCGGCCGCGATGGTGGCACGCCGCTTGTTTTTGACGACCAATCGGCCGGGCGCTCCAACGGCGGACGCTGGCGCAATGTGTGGAACCGTGCAGCCATGACGCGCATGATCCGCTTTCACAACCAGATGCAGGGCAAGCCGATGGAGATGTTGGCCTCCGACGCCTGCACCCTGCTCTGGCGTCGCCAGGAGGCGGGAATCGTCGCCATCAACAAATGCGCGCAGGACCGCTGGCACACGGTGGAGACCCGTTTCAAATTCAAATGGAACCATCCCTACCGGGACAGCCTCACAGGCCAACGGCTCCCTGACATCAAGGGACCGCGCCACACCTTCCACCTTCCCGCCCGCAGCGCCCGCCTTTGGATGGCGCAACCCTGAATCAAGGCTCCTCCAGCCCCTCGGGAGCCGGCTGGGTTCAACTCGCCAGGCGCCGGCCGGCCGCCTTCCGCAGGCGGTTGGCGGCTTGGCGGGCCCGGTCGCGCATGGCGCCCGCCGGCTCGCCCCCGGGAAGGGCGCCTTCCGCGCGACCGCCAGGCCCCGGGGGCAGGGCGCCCGCAGGCAGGGTGCCCCCAGCAGGGGAGTCCTTGCCCTGGAGTCGCATCAGTTCGCGGCGGCCGCCGAGCACGATCTGGCTCAGATCCTTGAGGCGGGTTTCCAACTCACCGAGCACCTGCTCGGCATAGCGATTGGCGCCGTCCTGAATCGAGCCGGCCTCCTGGCGGGTGCGCGACACCAGGGCGTCGCACTGCTGCTGCGTTTGTTGACGGAACTGCAGCGCCTCTTGATGGAGCCGCTCCGCCTCCGCCTGGCTGTCGCGCTGCAGCCGGATCCCCTCCTGGCGGATGGCCTCCAGCTCCTGCAGAGCCTGCTGCCGCGCCCGCTCATGCTGCTCCATCAGCTGGCGCGAGCGGTCCACCGCCTCTCCCTCCAGCTGTTGACGACGGCTCTGGGCCTCTTGCTCCAATTGCTGCCGGCGACCAGCGAAGGACTGCTCCATCTGGGCCATTCGCAAGTGGTGCTCCTGTTCCGCCTGGGCGGCCTGGGCCCGGGCCTGCCCCTGCAGCTGCTCCAGTTGCTGCCTTCCCTTCTCGCGCACCTCCGTCGCCTGCCGCTCCGCCTCCTGCAAGATCGCGTGGCTGTGGATCAGCTGCTCCCGCTCCCGGCGCGCCTGCGACACGATCTCCTCCGCCTGCTGCCGGGCCTTTTCGATGAAGCTCTCCCGCTGCCGCAGCAGCTCCTCCGCCTGGGAGATCTGCACGGGAAGAGAATCCCGCAGGGCATCCATCGCCTCGATGGCGTCCTGCTCGTTCACCAGCCGCCCGCCGCTGAAGGGGATGCGGTTGCCATCGAGAACGATCTCCTCAAGCTGGTCCAGCTGGTCGAGGACCGTGATGCGCGTGTCCGACATGTCAACGGGAAGGGGATGACCGATTAAAGAGCCTCGCCAGGTCCTCCGCCACTCCCGGCGGCACCATGTGCGAGACGTCGCCCCCGAAACGGGCCACCTCCCTCACCACCGAGCTGCTCAGGAAGCTGTGGTGGGCCGCAGTGGCCAGAAAGAGGGTTTCCAGGCGAGGGGCCAAGCTTTTGTTGGTGTGGGCCAGCTGCAGCTCGAACTCGAAATCACTCAACGCCCGCAGGCCCCGCAGGATCACCCCCGCGCCGCAGGCCCGGGCCATGTCCACCGTCAGGCCATCAAAACTCCGCACCTCCACGCCTTCCACATGGGCGGTGGCCCGCCGGATCTGGGCCAATCGTTCCTCCAGGGAAAAGGCGGGCGTCTTGCCGGGGTTCTGCAGCACCGCCACCACCAAGCCGCCGAACAGCACGGCGCCGCGCTCGATCAGATCGAGATGGCCCAGGGTGAGGGGGTCAAAGCTGCCGGGATAGAGGGCCCGCATGGAACTCCGCGGTGGGGTCCTTCCTAGAGTCGCGTCCAGACCTCCCGGGCACCATGACCGACAGCCAGAGCCTTCCGCCCCTCGACACCGCCGCGAAGAAGACCCTGCTGCGGAAGATTCCCCACGGGGTCTTCATCTGCGGCGTGCGGGAGGGGGACGAGGTGAACGGCTTCACCGCCAGCTGGGTCACCCAGGGGTCCTTCGAGCCCCCCCTTGTGGTGATGGCCGTGCGGGCCGACTCCACAAGCAACGGCATGATCCAACGCACGGAGCGCTTCTCGCTCAACGTGCTGCCCGCTGATCAGAAGGATTTGGCGGCGGTGTTCTTCAAGCCCCAAAAGGCCATCGGCGGTCGCTTCGACGCCGCCCCGTTCCAACAGGGTCCCCTTGGCCTTCCTGTGCTCGAGGCCGCCCTGGGGGCCGTGGAATGCCAGGTGGTGGGCCAGGTGAGCCACGGCGACCACACGGTGTTTGTGGGTGAGGTGAAAAGCGCCATCCTCCTGCGGGACGGAGAGGCCCTGGAGCTGGCTGGAACCGGATGGCAGTACGGCGGTTGAGGGAGGGAGAGATGGAGCGCTCCGGTCCGACGCCCCTGCTGCAACGACCGGAGCAGCTGGTCCAGCGGCTGCGCGACATCCCAACCGAGCCGGGGTGCTACCTGATGCGTGATGGCGAGGACCGGATCCTCTACATCGGCAAGGCCAAGGTGTTGCGCCATCGGGTGCGCAGTTATTTTCAAGCCTCTCAAAACCACGGTCCACGCATCCGCCTGATGGTGCGTCAGGTGTGCGACATCGAGGTGATTGTCACCGATAGTGATGCTGAGGCTCTGGCCCTTGAATCCAATCTGATCAAGCAGAACCAGCCGCATTTCAACATCCTTTTAAAGGATGACAAAAAATATCCCTACCTCTGCATCACCTGGAGCGAGCCCTATCCCCGCATCTTCATCACCCGCCGGCGGCGCTTTCGCAGCCCCCTCGACCGCTTCTACGGCCCCTACGTCGACGTGGGCCTGCTGCGGCGCACCCTTGCCCTGGTGAAGCGGGTGTTTCCCCTCCGCCAGCGCCCCCAGCCCCTCTACCGCGATCGCACCTGCCTCAATCACGCCATCGGCCGCTGTCCCGGCGTCTGCCAGGAACGCATCAGCTCCGAGGACTACCACCGCACCCTGCACCAGGTGGCCATGGTGTTTCAGGGTCGGAACGAGGAGCTCCTCCGCCTGTTGCGGGAGCAGATGGAGCGCTGCGCCGAACGCCTTGATTTTGAAGCCGCCGCCCGCCTGCGCGATCAGCTCCAGGGCTTGGAAACCCTCACGGCGGATCAAAAGATGACCGTGGCCGACGCTTCCATCTCCCGTGATGTGGTGGCCTTGGCGGCGGATGAGCGGCTGGCGGCCGTGCAACTGTTTCAGATGCGGGCCGGCAAGCTCGTCGGCCGGCTGGGCTACATGGCCGATGTGCGGCCCCAAGATCCGGGCTGGATCCTGCAACGGGTGATCGAGGAGCATTACAGCCAGGTGGAGCCCGTCGAGATTCCGCCGGTGCTCCTCCTGCAGCACCCCCTGCCCCAGCAGGGCCTGATCCAGGACTGGCTGAGTGAGCGGCGTGGCCGCAAGGTGCGGCTCAGCGTGCCCCAGCGCCAGCAGAAGGCGGAGCTGATCGAGCTGGTGGTGCGCAACGCCAGCTATGAGCTGCAACGGGCTCAGCGCCAGTCCGAGGCCCACCAGCTGGCGCTTGAGGATCTGGCCCAGCTTTTGGAGTTGCCCGTCCCCCCGCGCCGCATCGAGGGCTTTGACATCAGCCACCTGCAGGGCAGCGATGCGGTGGCCTCCCAGGTGGTGTTCGTCGATGGCCTGCCCGCCAAGCAGCACTACCGCCGCTACCGCCTGCAAAGCAGCAGCATCCGGGCCGGCCACTCCGACGACTTCATGGCCATGGCGGAGATCATGCGGCGCCGCTTCCGCCGCTGGGCCCGGGCCAAGGCCAGCGGCGCCGATCTCGCCCGTCTGCGGCGGGAGGGGGGCTCCGTGCTTCAGGGCGACGCCCTCAACGACTGGCCGGATGTGGTGATGATCGATGGCGGCAAGGGACAGCTTTCCGCCGTGATGGAGGCGTTGCGCGAGCTCGATCTGCAGGAGGAGCTGGTGGTCTGCTCCCTCGCCAAGGCGCGGGAGGAGGTGTTTGTGCCCGGGGTCAGCCAACCCCTGCTCAGCGAGCCCGACCAGCTGGGGGTGGCTTTGTTGCGACGCCTGCGGGATGAGGCCCACCGTTTCGCCATCACCTATCACCGCCAGCAGCGGGGCGAACGCCAGCGACGCTCACGGCTGGGCGATATTCCCGGCCTGGGCCCCAAGCGCGTGAAGGAGCTCCTGGCCCATTTCCATTCCGTGGACGCCATCCAGCTGGCCAGCCCGGAGCAGATCGCCCTGGCTCCTGGCATCGGCCCGGCCCTCGCCCAGCAGGTCTGGCAGTACTTTCATCCGGATCAGGAGGATGGTCGGTGCGGCGACGACGCGATGGAGCTCGCCGGGTGAAGCCCCCCCGTCTCCTGGCCAAGATGGTGGCCGCTCTGGCGGCGGTGCTCCTCACCACCCTCGCCGTTGGCGCGGCGCCAGCAGGCGCCGCTCCCGGACTCTGCGTCGGCCCGGTGTGCGGCGATCAGTTCTCCCGTGCCGCCGCCTATCCCTGGCAGCTGCGATTGCGGCTGCAGGATCAACGCGGCCACCGGGAGCGGCTGGTGGTGGACTGCCGCGACGGCTCCATCAGCCCTCTGGAGGGACCTGTGGAGCGCGGCTATGCCGCTGCGGTGGGCCGCAGGGCCTGCCGCATGGCGCCGCTCACCACACCCTGATGGTCGGCGACCGCGCGCCGCGCGGATCGCGGCGCCCTCAGCGTCCCGACGCTTGCTGATCCGCGTGGCTCCGGTCGTCCTCCCAGGCGCGGGCCAGATCCACGCGGGTGATGTGATACCCCTGTTGCCGGGCCAGGAGCACAAGCTGGGGCTGGCTCTGACAGGCGCGCAGCTGGGCTCGCAGCTCCGCGTCATTCTCCGCGTCCTCCACAAGCCGTTCCAATTCCCCCCAACTCATCGGCATCGACGCAGCTGCCCCACGATCAGGGACAGAAGGGGCTGGCGCAAGGTTTTTCGGGAAGGATTCGAGAAAGGATCAGCGTTTCTGATCGTTGGACTGGCGTGAGACGGGATCGTGCCGGGGGCGACATTGGAGGGCACGCTCAGAAGCGGCGCCGCGGGGTCTCCTGAAAATGGGCCGCCGCCGCTCCGCTCCCCTCCCCGCCGGTACGGCTCAGGATCCAGACATTCCGCCCTCGCCGCCGGGCGAGAAGCCCCCCTCGCTCCACCACCGATGAGCCGGGTCGGGCGCCCAGCAGGTGGGTCACCTCCGCCGTGGTGAGCGGCGCGGCAGTGCGCACCGCCAGATCCACCAGTTCCAGACGTTGCCGCAGGGAGGCCACATCCACACTGGCTCCACCGTCTTCACCCGCCCACATCCAGGGGCTGGTGTCCCCCTCCGCCACCAGCTTGCGCATCAGGCCCAGGCCGATGAAGGCCAAGGCCTGTTCCGCGTTCATGTCTGGCGTTCGCGGATCGGAGGGCAGGGTGGCTCCCTCCGGGGAGGAGGGCTCGGCCAGGGGGGTGGAGGGGGTGCGGGCCATGGCGCCACAGGCGAAGTGGGCCGAAGGTAACGATGGAACCGGGCTCGGCAAGGGGGCCGCCCCGCGCCAGGGTGGCCGGCAGGGCGGGCCGGGTGATCGGGCACCCCCTGCGGATTCAGCTCCGCCGCAACCAGCCGGGGGCGCCTCCCAGCCAGCCCTCGATGTCATCGTCCCCCGGACGGTAGGTGGCCTCAGGGTCAGCGGGGCCGAGACGCATCGCATCCAGGAAGGCGTCGAGGCCATCCTTGGCGGGCGGTGCCAGGGGCGCGCCCAGCTGTTGATCCCGACGGGCCTTGTGCAGCCAGGCGGCCACGCCTTGATCGCGGTCGGCGAATTTCTGCACGTAGATCCTCTCCTGCAGGGTGACAGGCTGATCGGCGCCGATCTTGTCGAGGATCGATCGAAGGCGCAGGCGGGTGGCGGGGGTGAGCATGAATCATTGAGAAATGTGATCTCTTGAATAGCGAGCCCTCATCAACGGCTTGTGGCAACCGGCACCAAATCGCTCTCCCTGTCAGAGGCTGCGCACGCTTGGACCGTAGACTCACGCCCTGCCTGGGCCCAGCCTTGAACGACCCCTTGGCCAGGCTTTTTCTCCCCCTGACCCGCGCCGCCTCCCCCACCACGCGCTCCTGGACGCGCCCAGCGGCCACTGAGGCCGGAGGGGATTTGTCGTGATCGATCCCTCCCGCCCGAATCGCTCCTTCCGCTCGGCCCTCAACCCGGCCCGCGCCGCTTCGAACCCCAGCCCCGAGGACCGCGCCATCCGCCGCCGTCGCGAAGCCCTCCAACTGGGCCGGCCCGCGATCACGGGCACCGACATCGGGGGTGAGGAGGGTGGCGCCAGCTGTGTGATCACCACCGACACCGAGGGTCAGCGCCTGCGGGGCCACAGCCATGTGCAGTCGATCGAGCTGCGCACCTACGTCTATCTCGATTCCCTGCAACCCCAGCTCGCGGCCTACATGGGCACGGTGAGTCAGGGGTTTCTCCCCATTCCCGGCGATGCCTGCCTCTGGCTGGAGGTGTCCCCCGGCATGGCTGTCCACCGGGTCACCGACATCGCCCTCAAGGCGAGCACTGTGCGCCTCGGCCAGATGGTTGTGGAGCGGGCCTTCGGCTCGATCGCGATGTACCACCGCGATCAGAGCAATGTGCTCCATTCCGGCGAGGTGGTGCTGGAAGCCATCGGCAGCAGCGTGGATCGCCGCAGTCGCTGCGAGGTGACCTGGACGGAGATCATCTATGCCATCACACCGGATCATGCGGTGTTGATCAACCGCCAGAATCGGCGGGGTTCGATGATTCAAGCCGGGATGAGCATGTTCATCCTCGAAACCGAGCCCGCCGGCTACGTGTTGATCGCCGCCAACGAAGCGGAGAAAGCCTCCAACATCACGGTTGTGGACGTGAAGGCCGTTGGGGCCTACGGGCGTCTGACGCTGGCCGGCAAGGAGGGGGATGTCAATGAGGCCGCCGCCGCCGCCATGCGGGCCGTGCGGCAGATCAACGACTGAGGCTTGGTCTGGCTGCCGGAGTGGCTCTCAGGACTTCAGACCCAGGCAGCGCCGCAGGCAGGGGGCCATGGCGCGCGCCGCTTTTCCCCGACTCCCCAGCCGAGCTTTCAGGTGTTCACCCATCCGGGCGTGGCTGCAGCCCGCCTCTCGCACCCAGAAGATCGTGTCGTAGCCCGATCCATGGCCTTCCGGGGTCCGCAGGATCAGCCCTCGGCAGATGCCCTGGGATTCCGCCACCACCTGCCCCGAGGGGTCGGCCAGGGCCATGGCGCTGATGAAACTCGCGCCTCGGTAGAGGCTGTCCGCCAGCTCCTTGAGCAGCCGATGGATTCGCTCGTGGTCCGTTGGGCCGTAGCGCGCGGAGAACACTCCCGGGCGCCCCTCCAAAGCATCCACCTCCAATCCCGAATCGTCCGCCAAGGACCACTCCTCGGTGACGCGAGCCACGGTTTCCGCCTTCAGCCGCGCATTTTCCGCGTAGGTGGAACCGGTTTCCTCAATCTCCAAATCCGCTGGCTTGGCCAACACATCGAGGTCGACCACAGCCAGCATGGCGCCGATCTCCGCCACCTTCTGAGCATTGCCACTGGCGATGACCAACCGGGGCCGTCGTGGGGACATGGGAGGACGTGCCGCGAGAGGGCATTATCCAGGTTCGCCTGTCGCAGTGAGGCCCGCCAGAAAGGAGGGCATGAGGGATCGGGAGAAGGGCCGTGGGTTCGTGGTCAGGAGCAGCGGTGGGCAAGGGGTGAGGCAGGACGGGTTGAACATTCCACCCCGGAAGGCTCCAGGGACCTGCCTCATGGTGGGAAGACTAGGCAAAAAAACAGGATCTGGGCCAAGGACCCATCAAGCATGCGCCGATCCTGACCGCCTGGTTCCGGCCTCTGCCTAGGTTGAAGCGTTCCGAGGCCGTTCCCGGGGGTGCTCATGCAGTCGACCTTGGTGTTGCAGAACCTGTTGTCGGCACCCGTCCTGTTTTTCTTCCTCGGAATCCTGGCGGTGGTGCTCGGCTCGGATCTGGAGATTCCCTCACCGCTGCCCAAGCTGTTTTCTCTCTATCTCCTTCTCGCCATTGGCTTCAAAGGTGGCGTGGAACTGAGCCACAGCGGCTTGGGATCGATGGTGCTGCTCACGATCGCCGCAGCCATCATGATGTCCCTGCTTGTGCCGATCAGCAGCTTCTTTCTCCTGCGGACGCGTCTTGGCGCGGACAACGCGGCCGCCGTCGCCGCCGCCTATGGATCGATCAGCGCGGTGACCTTCATCACAGCCCAGAGCTTTCTCAATGTGTTGAAGGTGCCTTACGACGGCTTCATGGTGGCGGCCCTGGCGTTGATGGAGTCGCCAGCGATTGTGGTGGGGGTGGTGATGGCTAAATTGGCAGCGGCTCGTGTAGAGAACATCTCAGGATCCCAAACGGATGAGCCGGAGCCGATTCCCTGGCGGGAAGTGTTGCGAGAAGCCTTTCTCAATGGCTCTGTTTTTCTCTTGATCGGCAGCTTGCTCATCGGAGCGCTTGTGGCCTATTTCAGTCCAGCCGGGGTGGAACGCATGGAGCCCTTCACGGAGAAACTGTTTTATGGCGTGCTCTGCTTCTTTCTTCTCGACATGGGTCTGGTGGCCGCCCAGCGGCTCCGAGATCTGCGCCAGACCGGGCCGTTTCTCGTGGCCTTCGCCATCGCCGCGCCGATCGTTCATGCCTTCCTCGGCCTGTTGGTGGCCCGGCTGCTCGGATTGCCCCGGGGAGACGCCCTGCTCTTCATGGTTCTCTCCGCCAGCGCCTCCTACATCGCCGTGCCAGCCGCCATGCGCATGACGGTTCCCAATGCCAATCCCAGCCTCTACATCACAACGGCGCTTGGCTTGACGTTTCCGTTCAATGTTGTGGTTGGAATTCCGCTGTACATGGCGCTGGTTCAGCGCTTCATCCCTGTTGATTGATTCGCCATGAAACGCGTCGATTTCTTTGTTAGTGAGCGTGAACTGGATCGGCTCTGCAACGCCATCCGCCAAGCGGGCGCTCCCGGTTATTCGGTGATGCGCCATGTCACCGGTTGGGGGCTGGCGGGAGAGATCTCCGAGGCGATGGATTTCAGCGGCCTCGGTGCCAATGCCCACGTGATCGTGTTCTGCGATGCGGAGGCGATGGAAGCCCTCAGAGGTGTGGCGCGGCCCCTTCTCGCTCGCTTCGGTGGGGTCGGATTCGTCTCGGAGGCCGAGCCGTTCTAGGTCGCGCCCTGGCGCGCGGGCCCGGGGGCGACACGGTTGGGCGGGTGGGCTGCGGGGCTGTGGGGTTGGGAGCTGGTGGGTGGAAGGGGGCTTGGCGCGCGCCAACCGGTCTGAGCCTCGATTGATTCGTAAGAAATGTATCCGCCGCATAAGTGGCCCTTATGACGACAGCTGAAAACGGTGATGAACTTTCCAAGGCGAATGGGTTGACGGAAGGGATGCCGCAGGAGCAGGGTGACAACGAACATTCCACCCCCTCCTCCAGGAGCAGGTAATGGCAAGTGAAACCATGGGCATCGCCCTCGGCATGATTGAGACGCGTGGCCTTGTGCCCGCCATTGAGGCGGCTGACGCCATGACCAAAGCCGCCGAAGTGCGCCTCATCGGTCGTGAATTCGTTGGCGGCGGATACGTCACGGTGCTGGTGCGTGGGGAAACCGGCGCTGTCAACGCCGCTGTTCGTGCCGGCGCCGATGCCTGCGAGCGCGTCGGCGACGGTCTGGTCGCCGCTCACATCATCGCCCGCCCCCACAGGGAAGTGGAGCCTGCTCTCAACAGCACCTTCGGGTTGGGGTCCAAGGACTGAGGGGATGGCGCCCTAGGCGTTGACATCCATCCTCATTCCACCGACCCAACTGGAGAATCTCCATGAGCAAAAAGTACGACGCGGGGGTCAAGGAGTACCGCGACACCTATTGGACTCCTGATTACGTCCCCCTGGACACCGATCTGCTGGCCTGCTTCAAGTGCACCGGCCAAGAAGGCGTTCCCAAAGAGGAAGTGGCTGCCGCTGTGGCCGCAGAATCCTCAACCGGCACCTGGTCGACCGTCTGGTCTGAACTTCTCACCGACCTCGACTTCTACAAAGGCCGCGCCTATCGCATCGAAGACGTTCCCGGCGACCGGGAATCCTTCTACGCCTTCATCGCCTACCCCCTCGATCTTTTCGAAGAGGGCTCCATCACCAATGTGCTCACCTCGCTGGTGGGCAACGTCTTTGGTTTCAAAGCCCTCCGCCATCTGCGCCTCGAGGACATTCGCTTCCCCCTGGCCTTCATCAAGACCTGCCAAGGGCCACCGAACGGCATCCAGGTGGAACGCGACCGGATGAACAAGTACGGTCGCCCTCTCCTGGGCTGCACCATCAAGCCGAAGCTCGGCCTCAGCGGCAAGAACTACGGGCGTGTGGTGTACGAATGCCTCCGCGGTGGACTGGACTTCACCAAGGACGACGAAAACATCAACTCCCAGCCCTTCCAGCGCTGGCAAAACCGTTTCGAGTTCGTCGCGGAAGCGGTGCGCTCCGCCCAGGAGGAAACCGGCGAGAAGAAGGGGCATTACCTCAACTGCACCGCTGCCACTCCCGAGGAGATGTATGAGCGGGCCGAGTTCGCCAAAGAGCTCGGGCAACCCATCATCATGCACGACTACATCACCGGTGGCTTCACCGCCAACACCGGCTTGTCGAAGTGGTGCCGCAAGAACGGCATGTTGCTCCACATCCACCGCGCCATGCACGCGGTGATCGACCGCCATCCCAAGCACGGCATTCACTTCCGCGTGCTGGCCAAGTGCCTCCGCCTCTCGGGTGGCGACCAGCTCCACACCGGAACGGTGGTGGGCAAGCTGGAAGGCGACCGGCAATCGACACTCGGTTACATCGACCAACTGCGTGAATCCTTCGTTCCCGAAGATCGCAGCCGCGGCAACTTCTTCGATCAAGATTGGGGTTCCATGGGCGGCGTCTTCGCGGTGGCATCCGGTGGCATCCACGTGTGGCACATGCCCGCTCTGGTCGCCATCTTTGGCGATGATTCCGTCCTTCAGTTCGGTGGTGGCACCCATGGCCACCCCTGGGGATCCGCCGCTGGCGCCGCTGCCAACCGGGTGGCTCTCGAAGCTTGCGTCAAGGCCCGCAACGCCGGTCGTGAGATCGAGAAGGAAGGCCGCGACATCCTCACCGAAGCCGCGAAGCACAGCCCTGAATTGGCGATTGCCCTGGAAACCTGGAAGGAAATCAAGTTCGAATTCGACACGGTCGACAAGCTCGACGTGCAGTGAGTCCCTTCCCCGCAGGAGAGCTGGCGGAGCCAGACCTCTCCAGCGGGGTGAGGGGAGATGAAGCCCTCGGCCGCGCGCCGATTGCCAACCCCTACGCCAATCCCCCCCATGCCCTTCAAGAGTGCCGTGGGTGACTATCAAACAGTCGCCACCTTGGAAACCTTCGGGTTTCTGCCCCCGTTCACCCAGGACGAGATCTACGACCAGATCGCGTACATCATTGCCCAGGGTTGGAGCCCGCTGATCGAGCACGTCCATCCCAGCCGTTCCATGGCCACCTATTGGTCGTATTGGAAACTGCCCTTCTTCGGCGAGAAGGACCTTGGTGTCATCGTCAACGAATTGGAAGCCTGCCATCGGGCCTATCCCGACCACCACGTGCGTCTGGTTGGTTATGACGCTTACACCCAGAGCCAAGGCGCCTGCTTCGTTGTGTTTGAAGGCCGCTGAGGCCTGGGCCACACGCTGGGGGAGGATTGGTTCGCTGCAATGGTGCGGTTTCGGCCGCTCCGCTCGCTGCCATTCTCTCCTGGTGTCTTTGAATCGCTCGGCCCGCCCATGGCGATGGTCCGTGTATGTCACACAACCATGAAGGCGTTCATGGTGCAGTTTTTTTAATCCGTATTGTTCTCTCGGGTGGTTATGGCCAGCACATCCAGTCGTGAAGCTGCTCTGGAGCGCCGCAAAGCGCTCACGAATGGCGGCAAGAAGGCGGAAGGTCGCTTCCGTTCCACCCCCAATCGCACCCGCACGGCGGCTGATGCCCGCCTGCTCCGCACCGCCTCCGATCAGGCTGCGGCCACGTCCGCCGCTCCTGCTCAGGCCCCCCCGCCAACGACCTTGTCAAGCCATCCCCGGGCCGCGCGGTTCAGCGCCACGACCACCCCTGCCCCGAGTCGTCCCGCCGCCAGCCGTCCGGCCGCGCGGCCCGTGAGCAATCCCAGTCGCGATCTTGTCCTCGCCCGCCGAGAGGCTCTGGCCCTGCGGGGCAAGCGCGCCAGCACGTCAAAGGATCGCACCCGCACCGATCTGGCCCGCGAAACGCCTCCACGCACGGCCGCTGCCCCTTGCAAGTGTCAGGAGAAGGCCGACGACAACGGCTCCCAGCGTCGGCGGAGCGCCGAGGGGTTGTCTCTCTCCCTTGGCTCCCTGCCGTCCCGCCGGGCCGCCAACAATGGTGGGGCCTCGGCGGCCAACAGCGCGGCGGAGCGACGCGCCAACGGCAAGCGCGCCGCTCAGTACAACCCCAGCCGCGCCCTCGTGCTCGCCCGGCGAGAAGCCCTGTCCAAGCGCGGCAAATCCGCCAGCGCGCCCACCAGCACCACCGCCGCCTCCGTGGCCCGTCAGGTCAATCCCGACCTGACCAGCCGTGAGCTGGCCCAGAAGGTGCGAGAGCTCAAGTGCAAGGTCGGTTCCGCCGGCAGCGCCCGCCATGGCGGGACGCGCCCCACCGGTCCCAACCGCAATGGCTCCAAGCTGGCCGCCGCGGCCGGCGCTGCCGCCGACGCGCACTGGAAGGTTGGCCAAACCGAGACCAGCCGTGGCCAGCGCGTCACCGGCACCCAGGCCAATCGCTCCGCCGTCACGACAGGAAACGAGGCGGGCACCTGCCGCGTCGTCACCGGAACCGAATATCTGGGCGCGGAGGTGTTCAACACCTTTTGCCAGAGCGGTCCCCTCGGCACCCAACCCGCCAAGGTGGCCGTGACAGCCACCACCCGGGGCAATCGGGTGACGGGCAATGAGGTCGGCCGTTCCGAAAAGGTCACAGGCGATGAGCCCGGGACCTGCAAGCTGATCACCGGCACGGAATACATCTCCGCCGACCAGAGCCAGGCCTGGTGTGGCGTCACCATGCCCGGCCCTCGCAAGGTGGGCCGCACCCAGACCGAGGGCGGTCAGCCCGTCTCCGGCGTGCTCGTCGGCCGCTCCGAGAAAGTCACCGGCGACGAGCCCGGTTCGGGCCGCCAGCTCACGGGCGATCAATACGTCTCCGCCCCCACCCAGGTGAAGGGCCAGTCTCCCCAGAAGGTGGGCAGCTTCCAGACGCTCCGCGGCACGGGCATCACCGGCACCACCGTCGGACGCAGCCAGCGGGTGACGGGCGACGAGCCCGGCTCCTGCCGCTCGATCACAGGCGATGAATACATCGGCTCCGAGCAGTACGACGCCTTTTGCGGCGCTCGCCCCGTGCCCGAGGCCGCCAAGGTGGGGTTCAGCGTCACCCCGCGTTCCCAGGTGGTGAGCGGCACCCGCACGGGTCGCTCCAGCAAGGTCACGGGGGATGAGCCCGGCACTTGCAAGGTGGTGACCGGCACGCCCTACGCCGGATTGGAGGAGGCTGGGGCCTGGTGCGGCACCAAGGATGTCCAGGCCATTCGCCAACGCACGCCCATCCGCATGGGAACAGTCATGAGCGGCATCCAGCCTGGCATCGGCGGTGTGATGACCGGGGCCGAGCGCGGCGCCTGTGAAGACATCAGCGGCACGCCCTATGTCGGCGCGGATCAGCTGGCCGCCAGCTGCGGCACAGAGGCTCCCGTGCCCGCCGACTTTCCCCAACCCCTCACCACCGCGCCCTGGCAGGAATTCAGCGTGCAGTCGCCCGCCCGAGCCGCCCAGGTGGAGCGGGAGCGCACAGGAGCGGTCACCGGCAGCACCTATGAGCAGGGAGGACGCATCACCGGCCCTTTTGACATGGCCGCGGGAAAGGTGACGGGAACGGAGCAATTTCGCTTCGATCGTCGCCAACGGGAAGACGCCCGCGGCCCCTTGACCCCGCCGGCTCCCGCAGCTGAACCCGCCCCGGGGCAGCGGCCCACGTCGCGGGTCACCGGCGAAGGCCTCTCCACGGGCTTGACGATCACCGGCGACGACTGGAACCGGGGTCGTCACGTCACCGGAACCGAGGGACCATCGGCCCGGCGCCGCAACCCCTCCCGTCCCGGCCCCATGTCCGCGATGCCTCAATTCCAGGCCAAGCGGAATGAGGAGATTCCGGAACCGGTGAGTCGCGTCACCGGGTCCAGCGGCAACACCGCCTCCGGCTCGCTCATCACGGTCTCCGGCGGAGCCCGAGGCTGACTCCGATGCCACGACGCCCGGTCCCTGCCCCACGTCCGCAGGCCCCGAGCTCGCCTCGCCGCCGCTGGCCCGGCTCAGCGGAGGCCTTTCGAGCCCGGTTGGCCGATGTGCGCTCCTCCTCCGGAGCCAGCGGCCTCCATCCCCTCACCGACGCCTCAGCCAACGCCGCCCTGCGGGCCTACGACACGCGGGTGAAGGAATCCTTCGACCGGCTGGTGCCCGTGTTGAAGCGCCTGTCCTCCCTCCAGCACGAGGAGGGGTTCGAAGCTCAGGCCCAGGAACTGGCCAGGGCCGAACTCGGCTTCTCCCTCCCCCCCCAGCTCCTGGAGACCGCCTGGGTCACCCAGCTGGACATGCGCACCCTCTTTGCCTGGTGCCTGTTTGAAACCTACGAACAGACGAGCGCCAGCTTCTTTGATGACGACCCCCTCGGGGGGTGTCCGGGTGGCCCGGCGACGGAGGCGTTCGACGCCTTTCTCCTCGATTGCGGCTTCCACCTGCTGGACATCACGCCCTGCGCGGATGGGCGCTTGGCCCATGCTGTGGCCTCCGCCCTTCGCATTCCCTACAGCTCCGTGCGGCGCCGCCCCCATGCCGGTGCGATGTTCGACGTCGAAAACACCGTCAACCGTTGGGTCAAGACCGAACATCGCCGCTATCGCGAAGCGATCCCCAACCCCGCCCATGCGGACACCCGCTACCTGAAGGTGGTGATCTACCACTTCAGCTCCCGCGACCCCAGCCATGAGGGCTGTGCCGCCCACGGCAGCGACGACAACCTGGCCGCCCAGAGCGGCATGCGCCGCCTGCTCGATTTTCAGACCGCGATCGAAAACAGCTTCTGTTGTGGCGCTTCGGTGGATCTCCTTCTCCTGGGGCTCGACACCGACACCGATGCCTTGCGCGTCCACGTGCCGGGTCGCGATGGCACGACGGATCTGGCCCATTGGCTCGATGCCAGCGATGTCCATGCCGCCACCCGTCAGCTGTCGGCGCTGGAGGCGAGCCAACAGATCATGAGTCTGGTGGAAAAGGCGGCGGCCTCCACACCGGACCCCGGCATGGTGCGCTTGATCAGTCGCCTGCTGGCGAACAACCTGTCGCAGATCGACTACGTGCGTCAGTTTCATGGGGGCCACTACCCCGATGCTGGTCATGCGGAACGCTTCATCGGCGTCGGCATCGGGTTCAAAGAGATTCACCTGCGCAATCTCACCTATTTCGCCTACATGGACACCGTGGAGGAAGGCGCCCCCGATCTGGATGTGGGCATCAAGATCTTCAAGGGATTGAATGTTGCGCGGGGCCTGCCCATTCCCGTAGTGGTGCGTTTCGACTATCACGGCCAGGTGCCCGGCGCCCGAGAGCGCGCCGTCCGCCATGCCCAACGGGTCCAGCAGGCCATTGAGAGCCGCTACGCTGATCTGCATCAGCAGGGTTTGATTCACGTTCTGCAGACGGTTCGCGATCAGGACCGCCATGTGCCTGCCGAGGCGGTGGGCTCCACGATCTCTTTCGCTCCGGTCGGAGGCCATTGAGATGATCATCTGCAAAGTGGTGAAGCCATTGGTCTCCACCAATCGCATCCCCGACTTCGAACACAAGTATCTGCAGGTTGTGCTCGACGGCAGCACGCAAAAAGTGGCTGTCGACGCGGTCGGTGCGATGCCGGGAGACTGGGTGATCTGCGTCGGCAGTTCCGCGGCCAGGGAAGCGGCCGGCAGCAAGTCGTATCCCAGCGACCTCACGATTGTTGGCATCATCGATTATTGGGATCCAGACGAAGCGAAGGCCAGCGCCAAAGGAGCCGCCAGCACCCCCTCCCCCTCCCCCAGCGCCGCAACCACCACCACCGCCGGCCCCAGTCCCGCTGGCCAGAGCGCCGCAGCCCCCTCCAGCGGAGCCCCCCCCGCCGGGGGCGGCTCGGCTGCCCCTCCGAGCGGTTCGACTCCACGGAGCGCGAGCTGATGGAAATCATGCAGGTCGCCGGTTCCCTGGTCTGCACGCAGCGGGTGGAAGGATTGGCCCACATGAATCTGCGCGTGTTGCGCTCCAGCAAGGGAAAACTCAGCGTTGCCGTGGATCCCGTCGGCGCCCGTGTCGGCAACTGGGTGTTCACCGCCAGTGGCAGCGCGGCTCGTTTTGCTTGCGGCAACCCTGAGATCCACACGGATCTGACCATCGGCGGAATCATCGATTTCTGGGAACCGGACGGCTGACGCCTCCCCCTCCGATCCCCCGCCCCAGCCTCCCTCCTGCCCTCCGCCCACCACGACGCACCGCGCCATGGCCCCCTCCTCCTCCCGCTCCAGCCGCCCCTCAGCACGCAAGGGAACGGGGTCACAGCCAACCGCCCGCGCGGCGACCAGCCGCCGGGCCACCACGGTGAAGGCCAGCCCTGTGGTGAGCCCCGCTCCCACGCCCTCGGAACCGCCGCCCGCCATCGCGCCAGCGACCGCGCCAGCGAAGGCTTCAGCGCCAACGACGGCTTCGCCCCCAGCGACCGCCTCCGCGCCAGCAATCAACGACGCCGCCCCTCTCCTGGTCGCCGCCAGCGCGAGCGCGACCGACCCCGGCTCCCCCTCCGCTCCCGAGGGTTCCCCCAGCGGCGGAGAACCCGCTGCGGCTGCGCCTTCCGCCTCCACCCCCGGCGCCGGAGCGGCTGGCCCCGGCGCCGGAAGGGCCGCGGGGGGCGCTGCCGGTGGCGCTGGCCTGCCCCCCGCTCCTCCTGTGCCGGCACGCCGCACGGGACCCCGGGAGGAGCCTGCCGTGCGAGGCATTGCCCTGGGGATGATCGAAACCCGCGGGCTGGTGCCCGCTGTCGAAGCCGCGGACGCCATGACCAAGGCGGCCGAGGTCACCTTGGTGGCGCGGGAATTCGTGGGCGGTGGCTATGTGACCGTGATGGTGCGCGGTGAGACGGGCGCGGTGAATGCCGCCGTGCGCGCCGGCGCCGACGCCTGCGAGCGGGTGGGTGACGGTTTGGTGGCGGCCCACATCATCGCGCGGCCCCACGGGGAGGTGGAGCCAGCCCTGGCGGGCAGCGGCGCCACGCGACGTCTTTGACCCCCATGTCTCCCGTTCACCCTCGGGTGCTGGCGGACCTCGGTCGCGCCCTCAGCCTGGAACTCACCGCCGTGCAGCAATACCTCACCCAGGCCGTGCTCGTGGAGAGTTGGGGCGACAGCCAATCGGCGGACCGCTTTCGCAGGGAAACCGTGGAGGAGATGCAACACGCGGAACGGCTGGTGAACCGCATGGTTCGGCTGGGCTTCGCCCCTGGCGCCTCTCAGATCCGCCCCGCCACCCATGCCGCGGATCTGGAGGACCTTCTGCGCCAGAACGCCGCTCTCGAGGAGCAACTCATCCGCCACTACGCCGACGCTTGGGAGCTCTGCCAACGGATCGGCGACGCGGACAATGGCGCCTTCTTCCATGACCTTTGGCAGGACGAGCGGCGCCATGCAGAGGAGCTCGCCGCCTGGTTGGAGAGCTTGTGTTCCCGGGCGACTCGCTTGTCCCCTGGAGCCGCCATGTGATCCCACCCCCCGCAATTCGCCAAGCGCTGTCCTCCGCAGGCCTCCCATGACCAATGCCTCCATGGCTCCCGACCTGCCGCTTCCCCTGCAGCTGGCTTGGTTGATCCCCCTCTACGGCTTCAGTGGCATGCTCCTCTCCCTGCCCTGGGCCGCAGGCTGGATCAGCCGCAACGGCCCTCGACCCGCCGCCTACCTCAATCTCCTCACCACCTTGTTGGCCGTGCTCCACGGCAGCCTGATCATTCAGCAGGTGTTGACCCTCGGTCCTCAGCAGCTCGAGTGGCCCTGGTTTCATGTGGCCGATCTGGATCTGCGCGTCGGCTTTGACCTCTCCCTCACCAACCTCGCCGCCCTGGAGCTGGTGACCGTCATGAGCCTGGTGGGTCAGGTGTTTGCCCTGGGGTATCTCGACAAGGAATGGTCACTCGCCCGCTTCTTTGCCCTGGTTGGCTTCTTTGAGGGGGCCATGGCGGGGGTGGTGTTGAGCAGCAACCTGTTCATCTCCTATTTCCTGCTGGAGATGCTCACCCTCTCCACCTACTTGCTGGTGGGCTTCTGGTATGCGCAACCCCTGGTGGTGACCGCCGCACGCGACGCGTTCCTCACCAAGCGGGTGGGGGATGTGCTCCTGCTGATGAGCGTGGTGGCGCTGGCCGCTTGGGCCCCCTCCCTCTCCTTCGACGATCTGACCCGCTGGTCGTCCACCGCCTTGCAGGAGGGAAGCCTCACCCCCCTGGCCGGCACGCTCATCGGACTGGGCCTGATCGCCGGCCCCATGGGCAAATGCGCTCAGTTCCCCATGCATCTCTGGCTCGATGAAGCCATGGAGGGTCCCAATCCGGCGTCCATTCTTCGCAATTCCGCCGTCGTCACCTGCGGCGCCCTGGTGCTCGTGAAGGTGATGCCCCTGCTCAGCCTCTCGCCCCTGGCGGTGAAGGTGTTGCTGGCGGTGGGCACGATCAGCGCCCTGGCCGGAGCCCTGGTGGCCATCGCCCAGGTGGATCTCAAACGGGCCTTTTCCTATGGCACCACCTCCTATCTGGGGCTGGTGTTCATCGCCATCGCCCTGCGCCAGCCGTCGATCGCCCTTCTCCTCTTGCTGGCGCACGGCCTGGCGAAGGCCCTGCTCTTCATGAGCGTCGGGTGCGTGATCGCCACCACCAACTGCCAGGACATCACCCAACTGGGAGGGCTCGCCCGTCGCATGCCCGCCACCACCAGCGCCTACCTCCTCGGCGGTGCCGCCCTCACCGGATTGGCGCCCCTGGCGGGCTTCTGGTGCTTGTCTCGCCTGGTGGAGGTGTTGCTGCCCGATCAGCCCGGATTCGCGGCGGTGGTGCTCCTCACCAATGGCCTCACCGTGTTCAATCTGGTGCGCGTGTTTCGACAGGTGTTCCTCGACCAACCCCACCCGAAGACCAAGCGCACACCGGAGGTGTGGTGGCTGATGGCCCTGCCGATGGTCAGTCTCGGGGTGCTGGTGGCGCTGTTGCCGGCGGTGATCCAGCGCCTGGAACCGGCGCTCGGTCTCGCCCGCGTGGGGACCGTGCCCGCGATGCTCGTGCTGGCGAGTGGCGTGGCGGGGCTGTCGGCGGAGTTGTTCCTGCCCGTGCCCGTCGGCTCCTCCCGCTCGGTCAACCGCCTGCTGCGGGGCATTCAAGATCTGCTGGCGGCGGATTTCTACACCGAATGGCTTTATCGCCACACGATTGTCGCCTTTGTGGCCGGTCTGGCGCGGTTCACCGACGGCTTCGATCGCCAGGTCGTCAGTCGCCTGGCCGAGCGACTCGGGTTCGCCTCCCTTGCCGCTGCCCAGGAGCTCAAGCTGGGCGTCAGCGGCCAGTTGCAGAGCTACGTGCTCACGGTGGTGATGGCGATCGTGGTGTTGTTTGCCAGCCTGATCTGGCTCCAACATTGAGGTGAGCGCATGTTGACCCCCCTGTTGCTGCTTCCCCTGGTCGGGTTCCTGCTCCTGTTGCTCTGGCCAGGCCAGCCGGCCCCTGGTCGCATGCGCCAGGTGGCGCTTGTGGTGCTCACCCTCCAGGTGATCTGGAGCGTGGTGGTGCTGCTGGCCTTCGATTCCTCCCGGGCCGACATGCAATTGACGGAATCCCTGCCTTGGATTTCCGGAATCGGCCTCACCTACAGCCTCGGGGTGGATGGCTTGTCCCTCCCCCTGGTGCTGATCAACGGGGCGCTCAGCCTGGTGGCGGTGATCTGCACCCGTGACATCAGCCAGCGGCCTCGCCTGTACTTCGCTTTGCTGCTGTTGATCAGCGCGGCGGTGAATGGCGCCTTCCTGGCGCAGAACTTGCTCTTGTTTCTGCTCTTCTATGAGCTCGAACTCATCCCGCTCTGGTTGTTGATCTCCGTCTGGGGCGGTGCGGGAAAAGCGTTGGCCGCCACGAAATTTCTGATCTTCACGGCGGTCTCCGGCATCTTGATCCTGGCGGCGTTCTTAGCCCTGGCCGTGTTGCGCGGCAGCGTGGATTTCAGTTTTGTTCCGGTGCACGAGGAGCAGTTGGCCCTTGGCAGCCAGCTGGTGCTGCTGGCCATGCTCCTGGTGGGCTTTGGCATCAAGATCCCCCTGGTGCCCTTCCACTCCTGGTTGCCGGACGCCCACACCCAGGCCTCCACACCGGTTTCCGTGCTGTTGGCGGGAGTGTTGCTGAAGCTCGGGACCTACGGTCTGCTGCGCTTTGGCCTGGGTCTCTTCCCGGAGGCCTGGGCCGTTTTGGCCCCCTGGCTGGCGATCTGGGCGGCGATTTCTGTGCTCTATGGCTCCCTGGCCGCCATCGTGCAGCGCGACATGAAGCGGATGGTGGCCTACAGCTCGGTGGGGCACATGGGCTCCATCCTGTTGGCGGCGGCCGCCGCGACGCCTGTGAGCTTGCTGGGCGCGGAATTTCAAATGGTGAGCCATGGCTTCATTTCCGCCTTGCTCTTCTTGTTGGTCGGCATCGTCTACCGCAAAACCGGAACGCGGGATTTGGAGGTGTTGCGCGGATTGCTGAATCCCGAGAAGGGCTTGCCCTTCACCGGCACATTGATGATCCTGGGGGTGATGGCCAGTGCCGGCATGCCCGGAATGGGGGGCTTCATCTCGGAATTTCTTGTCTTTCGCGGCTCTGTGGCCACCTTCCCCACCGCCACCTTGCTCTGCATGGTCGGGTCGGGATTGACGGCGGTCTACTTCCTGCTGTTGGTCAATCGCGTGTTCTTCGGGCGGTTGGCGATCACCCCGGTCAGCGATCCCCTGCGCCACAGTCGGCTGGACATTCGCCTGGCGCCCGTGGCGTCGCGGGAGACCATTCCCGCCACCGGATTGGCGCTGGCGGTGGTGGGCCTCGGGCTGCTGCCCGCCCTGTTGGGGAAGCTTTCTGAGAGCACCACCGCCGCGATGGCCCACCTTCCCGCCACTCTGCTGGCCTTGAGCGAACGGGGGGTGGGCTGATGCCGGTCATCCCTGAGCTCCTCACCCGCAGCGGCGGCCTGCCGGGGGCCGATGATCTGCAACGCCGCCTCCTGGCTGGTGAGCCGTTGCTGGCGGAGTCCGCCAATCATCTGGTTCAGGTGGTGGATGTGCTGGAGAGCTACGGCGTGGTGCTCGACGCCTACAGCCGCAACCTGATCTACCAGGCGGAAACGCAATTTCTCAATCCATTCCCGATCTTCAAATATCTCGATGGTGATCACAGCCCCGCCAAGATCTGGCGGCATTTGATCCATGACCGCATCAACTTTGAATACGCCGAATATTGCATGCGCGCCATGCTCTGGCACGGCACGGGCGGACTGGACGCCTATCTCGACAGCGCGCCCTTCCAGGCCAACTGCAGGGAGATCATTCGCCACAAGACACGACGCGACCCGCTGCTGGCGCTTCTCCACCCGTTGTTTCCCGAGTTCCTGCCCGAATTGATCCGCACGGCGGCCACCACCCACGCCCTGGGTCAGTTCTGGCGGGTGATGAGCGATCTGTTCCTCGCGCTTGCCGCAGCAGAACAGCAGGGCAGCGTGGCGAGCATCGAGGCGGTGGTGCAATTCATTCAAGACGGCCTCGTGGCTGCTGCAGCTCAGCCGATCACCTATGGCGTGACCATCGCCGACCGCCACTTCCCGGTGTTGCCCCCGGAGGCGGGCCTCACTTTTCTGATGGATGTGGCGGTGCCCTACGTGGAGGCGGTGTTTCTGCGGGGCACCCCCTTCCTGGGGACGGTGTCGTTCAATGCCCAGGCGCGCCAGATTCCACCGGACCAGGGCGATTTCGCCTACGGGGCGCTTTATGCCGATCCCCTGCCCACCATGGGGGCGGGCATTCCTCCCAGCCTGTTGATGCAAGACATGTATCGGCACCTGCCCGAGCGCCTGCACGCCTTGTATCGCAGCCAGGGACGGGGGGAGGGCGACGTGCGCGTGAAGATCTGCATGAGTTTTCAGAAGGCCATGTTCTGTGTCACCAATGCCGCCATTCGCGGCACCTTCCCCCATCCGCTTGCCACCCGGGAGCCGGCGGAGCAGGCGGCCAATCAGGCCCATGCCGCCGCCTGGGCGAAGCGGTTGAGCGCGGCCCGCACCGATTGTCTGGATGACCTCGATGACCGCAAGGACATTCCCCGCCCCGCCTTGAGCGCGGTGGACGGACAGGCGTAACCTGACCTGATGGAACACTCCTGGACCCACCGATCGCGTCCTGATCGATTGGAGCGACGCCTTGAGTTCGCGGACTACGAGAGCACGCGTCTCTTCCTCGAACGCTTGAACACCCTCTCCGAGCGGGAAGGTCGCTTTCCTGACATCAGCTTTGGACGCACATACGTCAATCTCAGCCTGACCGCCGAGACAGAGGGAGAGGGAATCGGTCCACCAGAGGAATCATTTGCGGCAGCGATCGATGCACTCCTCTGAACCGCTGCAGGCCGCTGAAACCCACATTGATTTGCAGCGAGCCTATGACACGCTTGGCATCCAGCAACTGCTGCAGCAACTGGATGCGGATCTGATCGGGTTGCGGCCGGTCAAGGCCCGCATTCGAGAGATCGCCGCCCTGTTGGTGGTGAATCGAGCCCGCGAACAAATGAATTTGCAGACAACATCGCCGAGTCTGCACATGTCGTTCACAGGGCGACCGGGCACTGGCAAGACCACTGTAGCGGTAAAAATGTCGATGATTCTGCACACGCTGGGGTATGTGCGCAAGGGTCACGTGGTGACGGCCACGCGTGATGATCTCGTCGGTCAATACATTGGCCATACGGCGCCTAAAACAAAAGAGATGCTGCGCAAAGCCATGGGCGGCGTGCTGTTCATCGATGAAGCCTACTATCTCTACCGCCCTGACAATGAACGTGATTACGGGTGCGAAGCGATTGAAATCTTATTGCAAGTCATGGAAAACAGCCGCCATGATGTTGTTGTCATCTTTGCGGGCTATAAAGAGAGGATGGATGTCTTTTACCAGTCGAATCCTGGCCTTTCCTCTCGGGTGGCCAACCATATCGACTTTCCTGATTACTCGGATGAAGAATTGCTGGCTATCGCCAAATTGATTCTAGCGAGTGAGAATTATCGCTTCAGTGAAGAGGCGAATATTGCCTTTTCTGCCTATATTAAACGGCGGCGACAGCTGCCCTACTTCGCCAATGCCCGCTCGATTCGCAACGCCATCGATCGCGCCCGCATGCGTCAAGCCAATCGTCTCTTCAACCACCGGGTTGGACCGATCTCCAAAAGTGACTTGATGACGATCGAAGCCGCTGACATCACGGCAAGCCGAGTGTTCGCCGGAGAGATTGAGGGTCTCGATCGCAGTGAGCCGATCATTCCGAATCTTTAGCTCAGCTCTGTGCGCTCAACCGGAGGAGAGCGGCCGAGTCAGCTCGCCACCGTCTTCAGGCCACTGATCCGGCCATCGCCTGATCCAGGAGTTGACAAAAGCGTCGAGCCACCACCGGAGCGCTGTACGTCGCGATGACGTCGGCTTGGTCGCGATAAGCCCGGGCAAAACTGTCATAGTTCTGCTGGATCATTTCCAGAGCTGTATAGATCGCCTCGGCACTCCGTCCATCCACATACAGGCCGATCTTCAGCCTCTCGACGAGGTCGCGCAGGGGATTCGCGGGTGGCCCGAGGATGAGCATGGGCTTCTGATGACCGAGATATTCAAAGAATTTGGAAGGCACGTTGTCGAGGTGGCGGGGGCCGATCACCACCAGCTGCACATCCGCTTCCTGCGCCAGGGCATGGGAGGCGGCATAGGACACCATCGGCTGAATCCGGATCAGTTGCTTCAGGCGGGGATCGCCAGCGATGCGGCGTCGGGCGGCGTCATACAGAAAGCCATGGATCGTCAGCAGAAGGCCGTTCTGCCGGGGATCCCGTGATTGGTTGGCGGCGCGCAGCGCTTCGAGAAAGGGCTCGATCGGGCGCCATTCCGGCAACATGCCCAGGTAGAGCAAATGCCGGTGTCCCCGGGTCGCGACCTGCTCCGCTGAGGCGTTGGCGTGTCGCGGATACAGCTCCGGGTTCACGGGATAACTGTCCGTGATCACATGGGCTTTCTCCTCGGCCAGCAGCCCTGCGTCCACATAACGATCCCGCGTCAAAGGAGACATGAAAAGGGCGCCGCGAGCCGTGTCGAGAATCATCCGTTGCCGCTCCGGCGAGTTGGGATAGAAGCCATGCTCATCCCGGGCGCCGTAGGGATCATCGATCAGCGCCAGGAACGGCTTCCCCAGCTCCTGACACAGCTGATGGGTCAACTCCAGCACCTGGAAATCAGGACTCTTGCCAGCGATCAAATCAAAGTCCCAGCGCTGGTTCGCGTCGCGCACGGTCCGGCTCAGGCCCCGCAACAGGTGCGCCTCGCGGTCGTGATGCCGCAGGCGTTCCAGCCAGCTCGCCAACAGCTGCAGTCCCCCGTAGCCCAGATGGAGCAAGGTGAATTTGCGCTGGCGATTCTTGCGCACCGAAAACGCCAAGGACGCCGACACCTGCGTGCTGTAGTGCAGCCGCTCGCGAGGGTAATCCAGTTGTTCCGTCAGCACAGAGGTCAACCAGGGCGCTGGCCCGGCGAAATGAACCTCCCAGCCCCGCTGGTCCAGGAACGGCAGCAGTTTGTTGTAAATCAAGGCTTGGACGCCGCTGCAGCCGGGCGGTTGACGCAATACCACCAGCAGTCTTCTCATGGCGAACCGTGGCGGCTAATCAGCGAAGGGAAAACCATGGGCACGTCAACGTCGCTTGCGGGAATCGATTTGCAAGAGATCGCGCACCTGCTGAATGCGCCGTGCCAATCCCGGATCATTGTTGATCTTCTTTTCCACTTGCTCCACGGCATACATCACGGTGGAGTGGTCCTTGCCACCAAACATCTCGCCGATCCGTGGAAGGGAGAGCGCCGTGGTCTGCCGCATCAGGAACATGCCCACCTGTCGAGCCTGGCTGACAGCCCGTTTGCGGCTGGCGCTGCGCATCTCATCAATGGAGACCTCAAAAATCTCCGCCACCTTGTCCAACACCTGTTGAGGCGTCACCTCCACGCTGGAGCCGGCCGGATCGAGCATCGGCGAAACGGATTCCACGGTCATCGGCAACCCCGTGATGGAGACAAAGGCCACCACGCGCGTGAGGGCTCCTTCCAGCTCACGAATGTTGGAGGTGAAGCGCCCGGCAATGTAATGAATCAGGTCTCGCGGCAAGGCCATGTGTTCCTGCTCCGCCTTCTTGTGCAGGATGGCCATGCGGGTTTCCAGATCGGGTGCCTGGATGTCAGCGATCAGCCCCATCGAGAAGCGTGAGATGAGACGCTCCTGCAGGCGGGGAATCTGGCTGGGGGGACGATCCGAGGCAATGACGATCTGACGTCCGGCTTCATGCAAGGCGTTGAAGGTGTGGAAAAACTCTTCTTGTGTATATTCTTTCCCTTCGATGAACTGAATGTCGTCTACAAGAATCAGGTCCGCTGCGCGATAATGATTGCGAAAGGCCTGCATTCCGTCCTTGCGAATCGCCTGAATCAGGTCGTTGGTGAACATCTCAGTGGAGACGTAACACACCCGGGCCTCCGGGTTGATCTCCAGCCGATAGTGGCCAATCGCTTGCATCAGATGGGTTTTGCCCAGGCCAACCCCGCCGCAGAGAAAAAGAGGGTTGAACTCCCGGCCCGGCGCCTCCGCCACCGCCAGGGCGGCGGCGTGGGCCATGCGGCTGTTGGGCCCCACCACGAAGCGGCTGAAGATGTAGCGCGGGTTGAGACCGGCTTCGCCCCGCAGCAGCTGGGCCGACCCGCGCTCGGTTCCCTTCCCCGGCTCCTCCCGCGTCACCGCCCCGTTGCCGTTGCTGGTGGCGGGAGCAGCGGGACCAAGGGAATCGAGAGAGGGCTCCTCATCCGCCACCTCCACCGCCACCTGGATCGGTCGCTGGGCCAGGTCGGACGCCAGCTGCTGGATGCGGGTCAGGTAGTGCTTGCGCAGCCAGGCGCAGGCAAAGCTGTTCGGAGCCTCCAGCTCAAGGCGATCCCCATCCATCCCGCGGCAACGCGCCGGACGGATCCAGGTTTCAAAGGTGGGCTTGCTGAGGGTGGCCTGGAGCGCGTCCTGCACCTGGGGCCATAGGTCCACGCCCTGCTGCACCGACACCCCCGATCCACAGAAGGGAAATTAAAGCAGCATCCCCGGGGCCTCCCCTGTGCCTCTGTTGGCCATCCGCGGCCGATCCCGATGGACGGTTCGCCGCCCGGGCTTGCCCCGAGCGGATTGCGATTAAATGTGAAGGACATACCCCTCCTCCATGCGCAGCCGTTTCCTGGCCACGGTGTTGCCGCTGACAGCCCTGCTGAGCACCCTGGCGGGTTGCTCCATGCCCTGGGCGCAGAGTGCCAACCGTGCGGAGCGTCAACGGATCAGCGACGCACCGTCCAGCGCGCCGCTCCAGCCGACCAGCACCACCATCGTTGCCGCTGTGGACAAGGTGGGGCCCGCCGTGGTGCGCATCGACACGGTCAAGCGCACCCTCAATCCCCTGGGCGGGATCTTCGGTCGAGGACCCACCATTCAGAGGCAGCAGGGCCAGGGCTCGGGCTTCATCACCCGCTCGGACGGCGTGTTGCTCACCAATGCTCACGTTGTCGATGGCGCCTCGGAGGTGGGTGTGACCCTCCCGGATGGCCGCAGCTTTTCCGGCAAGGTGCTTGGTGCGGATCCCCTCACCGATGTGGCGGTGGTGAAGGTGGTGGCCACGGGGCTGCCTGTCGCCCCTCTCGGGGATTCCACCAAGGTGCGTCCCGGCGAGTGGGCGATCGCCATCGGCAACCCCCTCGGTCTGGACAACACGGTCACGGCGGGAATCATCAGCGCGATCCAGCGCACCAACGCCGTCGGCGAGGGCCAGCGGGTGCCCTATCTGCAAACCGATGCGGCCGTGAACCCTGGAAACAGCGGCGGGCCGTTGATCAACGATCGCGGCCAGGTGATCGGCATCAACACCGCCATCCGCCAGGCTCCAGGCGCGGGCTTGAGCTTCGCCATCCCGATCAACACCGCCCGCAAGATCGCCGCCCAGATCATGGAGCGGGGCTATGCCAGCCACCCTTACATCGGCGTGCGCCTCGAAGCCCTCACCCCCCAGCTGGCCCGCGAAATCAACAGCAGCACCGACCAGTGCCGACTGCCGGAGGTCAATGGCGTTGTGGTGGTGGATGTGCTGGCGGGCAGTCCCGCCGCCCAGGGGGGACTCAAGCCCTGTGATCTGATCGAAGCGGTCGCCGGCACGCCCACGAAGAATCCTTCCGAGGTGCAGCTGGCGATCGATCAAGCCCAGATCGGCCAACCCCTCTCCGTCAGCGTGCGGCGCCCTCAAGGGGTGGTCCAACTCAGCGTTCGTCCTGGAAACCTGCCTCGCCAGCAGTGACCGCGCCCGGCGGCCTTCAGCTCGTGCTCCTCACCCGCTGGCCGGCGCCGGCCCGTTGCAAGCGTCGTCTGGCGGCGGCCATCGGCGCCGAGCGGGCCGCCCGGGTGCAGCGGCGGCTTCTGCACCACGGGCTGGCCGCCGCTGGCCAGGCCGCCCGCCTGGCTCGCCAGGGGGGCGAGGCCATCGAGGTCGTGCTGGCCGTGAGCGGTCTGGGTTCGCGGGCCTGTGGGCGGTGGGCGGCGACGCTGCCGGTGGATCGGGTCGTGGCCCAGGGGGAGGGCAGCTTGGGGGTGCGCCTGCGGCGCCAGGTGGAGCGGGCGCGACGGGAGGCCGCCAGCGGCGTGATCTTGATCGGCAGCGACCTCCCCAACCTCAGCGCCTCGGATCTGCTCGACGGTGTCGCCGCCCTGCGCGACGCCGCGCTGGTGGTGGGCCCGGCGGCGGACGGGGGCTACTGGTTGCTGGGCCTCTCGCCGCCGCGGCGGGCTCCCCGGCTGTTCGCGGGGGCCCGGGGCCCCATCCCCTGGGGCGGCGCGGCGGTGCTGCGGCGGACGCTGGAGGGGGCGGCGGCCGAGGGACTCTCCCCGGTGCTGCTGGCCGAGAGCCGGGATCTGGACACGCCGGCGGATCTGGCGACCTGGCGATGACGGTTCCCCCCCTGGCGGTGGTGATCCCCGCCCGCGACGAGGCCGCCCGCTTGCCTTTGCTGCTGGCGGATCTGGCGCGGGCTCCGGAGCTGGTGCGCGAGATCTGGGTGGTGGATGGGGGCAGCGGGGATGGCACCGCCCGTGTGGCCGCCCTGGGGGGCGCGCGGCTGCTGCGGACCGCCCCGAACCGCGGCGCCCAACTGGCCTTGGGCATCGCGGCCAGCACGGCCCCCTGGCTGTTGCTCCTCCATGCGGATGGCCGCCTGCCGAACGGATGGTCCAAGTCCGTGGAGCGGGCCATCGCCGCAGGCCCCGAGCGCTGCTGGGCTTTTGCGCTGGCGATCGGCGGCCCCTCGCCGGCTCTGCGGCTCGTGGAGGCGCTGGTGGCCTGCCGCACCCTGTTGTTTCAGCTCCCCTACGGCGACCAGGGCTTGCTGGTGGGCCGCCAGGTCCTGGAGCGGGTGGGCGGGGTGGCGCCGATCCCCTTGATGGAGGATTTGGACCTGGTGACGCGCCTGCGGGCGGTGATGCCGGTGCGCCTCCTGCCGGGGCGCTATCGGGTGGATGGCCGCCGCTGGCGACGGCTGGGGGTGTGGCGGGTGAGCTGGAGCAATGCCCGCCTGCGGCGGGCCTGGCGGCGGGGGGAGGATCCCTGGCGGCTGGCGGAGCGCTACGGGGCGTACCAGAAGGCGCAACGTTGTTGCCGTGGCTCCAGCTCCCAGCCTTGATGGCTGTAAAACTCCACCACTCCGGGATCGGCGAACAGGGTGACCTCCTCCACGCCCATCTCCCGCAGGTTGGCGATCACGTAGTCCATCAACTGGCGTCCCAGGCCCACGCCCTGATACAGGGGATGCACGGCCACATCCCACACCGTGGCCTCCACCACGCCGTCGCCGGTGCAGCGGGCAAAACCGACCAACTTCGGCAGCCGCGGGTCATGGCGCCAGAGCCCCACCCGCAACAGGCTGTGCTGGAGAGCCTTCCGCACCCGCCGCAGGGGGCGGCGATTCCAGCCCACGGCATCGCAGAGGGCTTCGAGCTCGATCAGGTCGATGGGTCTCTCTTGGCTGAGCACCAGCTCCAGCCGATCGCCTGGAAGCGCGCAGCGGCGATGGCCGGGGCCGTAGAGATTGGAGAACAGGGCTTCCACCTCTGCGGTGAGAGCGGGCGGGGGCGGTTGGAGGGGATCATCCGGCACGATTCAGGCAGAACGGAGCGCAACGCGATCTGCCGATCCTCCTCCCGAGCCGTCGCCCCGCGCGACGCTGGTTGATCAGCAGCCTGGTTGGTCAGCGGCCTGGTTGGGCGTGAGCGATCGTCCACCTCCAGTGCTTGTCGCCCTGCGCGGCTGGCTCCTCTCCGGCCGGCTGTGGGCGTCGTCGAGACGGGAACTGGGTGGCCCTGCATGCGGCGGGCCATCTCGGTGGGCAGCTCCGGGGAGTGGCGCAGATCAGCGTCGGGGGGGGCGCGTATCAGCCTCGCCCCTTCCGCCTGCTGCGGCGCGGCGGCGCTCTCCTGCTGGGCCTGCGTCCGAGCGGGTTGGCGGACGTGATCCAGGCCTGGCTGGAGCGGGAGGTTCAGAACCTCGCCAATCCTCTCTCCTGCAACTCGGCCAGTTGGGCGTAGAGGCCGCCGGCAGCCCTCAGCTCGCGATGGGTGCCGCTCTCCACGAGTTGGCCCTTGCGCAGCACCAGGATGCGATCGGCCGACTCCACGGTCGCGAGCCGGTGGGCGATGACGATGGCGGTGCGGTGGGTGAGCAACTGCTCCAGATCGTGTTGCAGGGTGGCCTCCGTGGAGGGATCAAGGAAGGCCGTGGCCTCATCCATCACGAGCACCGAAGGCTGGCGGGCCGCCACCCGCGCCACGGCCAGGAGCTGACGCTCGCCGGAGGAGAGATTGGTGCCCCGCTCGCGCAAGGGGGTGGCCAGCCCCTGCGGCAGGCGTCGCAACAGGGGGGTCAGCCCGAGGTCGTCGCACAGCCGCTCCACCTGGCTGTCTGTGAGCGAGCCATCGAGGCGCACGTTGTTGGCGACGCTGCCACTGAAGAGAAACGTGTCCTGCAACACCACCCCGAGCCGCTGGCGCAGGTCGGCCAGCGGCAGGTCGCGGATGTCGACGCCATCGAGCAGGATGCGACCCTCCTGAGGTTCGTAGAGCCGGCAAAGCAGGCGAATGATCGTGGTCTTGCCGGAGCCGGTGGGGCCGACGATCGCCACGTGCTCGCCGGCAGCGATGTGGAAATTCAACTGGTGGAGGATCGGCTCGTCGGGTCGATAGGCGAATGACACCCCTTCAAACACCACCTCGCCGCCATGCTGCTGCTTGGAAGGAGACGTTCGCGCCGTTGATGTCGCCACCGCTGTAGCCACGGCCTTCGCTGTAGCGACGGCCTCGGCTGTAGCCACGGCCTTCGTCGTAGCCACTGCCCTTGTCGTAGCCATTGCCCTCGCCGGACGGTCCTGGATGTCGATGGGGCGGGAGAGCAGTTCGTCGATGCGCTCCACCGCAGTGAGGCCTCCCTGGATCTGGGTGAAGCGTTCCGCCAGTTGCCGCAGGGGATCAAACAGGCGCAAGGAGAAGAGGATGAAGGTCGTCAACAGCCCCAGACCCATCGCTCCACCGGTGACCATCGCCCCACCGACAGCCAACACCAAGGCGATCGCCGCCTGGCTCACCCACTCGATCATCGCCGAGATCGCGCTGTCGTAGAAGATCACCCCGTCCACCGCCCGCCGATAGGTCCGGCTGGTGTGCTGGAAGCGGCGGCTGTTCTCCTCCTCCCGCTGAAACATCTGCACCACCTCCAGCCCTTGCAGGTTTTCCTGCAGATCGGCGTTGAGCTGCCCCAGCTCCTCCCGCACCCGATAGTTGGCGCGGCGGTACCGCCGCTGCAACCACAGCATGCCCAGGGTGACGGGGATCTGGAGAGCGATGAGCAGCAGCCCGAGGCGCCATTCGATGGTGAGCATCGTCACGCTGACGACCACCAGGCTCACGAGGTCGCCGAGCAAACCCACCGCTCCGCTGCCGAACACCTCCGCCAGCGCCTCCACATCACTGGTGAGGCGGGTGACGAGCTTGCCGGTGGGGGTGGTGTCGTGAAAGCGGAGGGACAGGGCCAGCACGTGGTGGAAGAGGGCCTCGCGAAGGCGGGCGGTGAGGCGCTGGCCCACCACCTGCACGTTGTAGCTCTGGATGCCCTGCAGACCCAGGCGCAGCATCACCACGGCCAGCAGCAGGCCCACCAAGGTGCGCAACACCTGCGGCAGCGGCAGGCCCCGCAGCCAGGGCAGCACCGGCTCGGCCCGCAGGGCGGCGATCGCCTGGCCCACCAGCAAGGGTTGAATGGCGCCCGCCACGGCGAGGGGGATGAGCAGAACCAGGGCGAGGAGCAGCCGGCGACGGTCCTGGCCGAGGTAGGGAAGCAGTCGCCGCAGGCGACGGATGTCGAGGGAGGCCATCAGCGCGTCGCCACGAGGGTGCCATCAGCGGTGGCGAGGGCGGCGATGCGGGCGACGATGGCCTGCAGCGGGCCGTCATCCAGGCGCAGGGCGAGGGGATGGCCGATCAGCCGGGCCGTGCTCTCAAACAGATCTTCGATGGCCACCAGTCCGTTGTCCTTGAGGGTCCGGCCCGTGGCGACAAGGTCGACGATCGCCTCCGACATGCCCGTCAGGGGACCGAGTTCCACAGACCCCGTGAGGTGGATGAGCTCCACGGGCAGGTCGATCCGGTCGAAGAAGGCCTCCGCGCAGCGGGTGAACTTGCTCGCCACCCGGCAATGGGCCGGCAGATCCAGGGCGCGGCGGTAGCCGCTGGAGGCCTTCACGGCGACGGCCATGCGACACCCCCCGAAGCCCAGATCGACCAGCGGCGCCACCGGCAGCTGGTGCTCCCGCAGCACGTCCTCCCCCACCACGCCGAGCTGGGCCTGGCCATAGGCCACGTAGACGGGCACATCCGCGTTGCGCACGAGCAGGGCCCTGGCCTGGCCGCAGCGGCTGGGCACCATCAGCTGGCGGTGGTCCGGATTGAGCAGGTCGGAAAAATCCAGCCCCGCCCGCTGGAAGCAGCCAATGGAGTCGGCGAGCAGCGCTCCCTTGGCCAGGGCGATGGTGAGCATGGGGGGCACGAGCGAGCCGAAGGGCGGCAAACGTCTTGAGACTATCCAGGGGCGGCGGCTGGACGCGCCCCCACGTCCCGGGCGTCACCCTCCAAGACCAACAACCATGCGCCAGGACGATGCGGCTCCGCTGGCGGCGCCACCGCGCCGTTTCCCCCGGCCACTTCCCTCTACGCTGTCTGCAGTCTGGTCTTGTGGCCTCCCCAACCATGACCGCCGCCGCCTCCGGCCCTGACACCGCCACCGCCGCAACACCCAACCCAACCCCCGGCGACAACGCCGCCGCCACGGAGATCGCGATCCTGCCGGTCTTGCAGGACAACTTCATCTTCGTGCTGCACAACGGAGAGGAGGCGGTGGTGGTCGATCCCGCAGTCGGGGAGCCGGTGGTGGCCTGGCTGCGGCGCCATGGCCTTCGCTTGCGGGCGCTTCTTCACACCCACCACCACGCCGACCACATCGGCGGCGCGCCGGCGTTGCTCCAGGCCTGGCCCGAGGCGCGGGTGTACGCGGCGGTGGCGGATCGCGACCGCATCCCCCACCAGACCGATGGCGTGCGCCAGGGGGAGGTGTTCACCCTCCTGGGCCGCGAGGTGCGGGTGCTGGAGGTGCCGGGCCACACCCGCGCCCACATCGCCTACCACCTGCCCGCCCTGGCGCCGGGCCAGCAGGAGGAGCTCTTCTGCGGCGACACCCTCTTCGCCGGCGGCTGCGGTCGGCTGTTCGAGGGCACGGCGGAGCAGATGCATGCCTCCCTGGCGCGGCTGCTGGCCCTTCCCGACGCCACCCGCGTGTGGTGCGCCCACGAATACACCGAGGGCAACCTGCGCTGGGCCGCGGCCACGGCGCCGCAGAACGCCGCCATCGCCGAGCGTCTGGCCGCCGTGCGCGCCCTGCGCCAGGCCGGCACCCCCACCATCCCCTCCACCCTGGGGGAAGAGCGGCGCACCAACCTGTTTGTCATGGCGCGCGACGCCGGAGAGCTGGCGGCCCTGCGCGAGAGCAAGAATGATTGGCGCGGTTGAGCGATGGGGACGGCATGAGCGGCGCTGAGGCACGGCCGGCGGAAGAACGGCCCGAAGATGACCAAGCGCCAGCGCGTGCCCCCGTCGCGCGCCAGCCGCTGCTTCCCCTGGCCCAGTTGCCCCCCCTGCCCCCGCTGCGCCTGGCCGTGGTGGGCCATGTGGAGGTGGTGACCTTCCTGCGGGTGCCCCGCCTGCCCGAGCCGGGCGCCATCTGCCGGGCCAGCGCGGGCATGGACCTGGCGGCGGGGGGCGGGGCGGTGGTGGCGGTGCAGATGGCCCGCCTCACGGGTCAGCGGGTGGCGTTCTTCACCGCTCTCGGTCGGGATCGGGTGGGGGAACAGGCGGCGGAGGATCTGGAGGCGCTTGGCCTCGATCTGCGCGTCGCCTGGCGCGAGGCCCCCACGCGCCGGGGCGTGAGCTGGGTGGACGGAGAGGGGGAGCGCACGATCACGGTGCTCGGCGAGCGGTTGTCTCCCGGCGGGGAGGATCCCTTGCCGTGGCAGCAGCTGGCGGAGGTGGACGGGGTGTTCGTGACCGCCACGGATGCCGCGGGGCTGCGGCGGGCCCGGCGTTCACCTGTTCTGGCGGCCACCCCGCGGGTGGGCTGGAGCGTGCTGGAGGAGAGCGGCGTGCGCCTCGATGCGTTGGTGGGCAGCGCGCTCGATCCGGCGGAAGCCCTGCCGGATCCCCTCCCCCCGCCACCCCCGCAGCAGGTCATCGCGACGGAGGCCGGCGCCGGCAGCCGCGCCACCCCCGGCGGCGCCTTTGCCGCCCCCCGTCTTCCTGGCCCTGTGGTGGATGCCTACGGCGCGGGGGATTCCTTCGCCGCCGGCGTCAGCGTCGGGTTGGCGGCCCGCTGGTCGCTGCTGGAGGCGATCAGTCTGGGCAGCCACTGCGGGGCCGCCTGCCTGGGCGGCTTCGGACCCTATGCGGCGCAGTTGCGCCTGCCGGATCCATCGGGGAGTGGCGCTCCCGCCGGGCCGGCGGCTTGAGGGCTGGCGTCTTCGGGACTGGCGTCTTGAGGGCTGGCGGCTAAGGGGAGAGGGGAGCGCTCAGCGGGCCGCAGCGGACGGGCAGGCCCGCAGGCGCTCGCCGCCGGGGAAGAGCCAGCCGCCGCCCCGTGCCCGCAACCGCACCACGCCTCGATCCCCCCGGGCGTGGCACTGGGCGAGGGGAAGGCGCAACCGCAGGCGCTCCTCCCCCCACTGCACCCAGTAGGCCCAGTCCTGGCCGAGAAATTCGCGACCGATCACCCAGGCCTCGCCATCGGGATCGGGGTGAAACTCCAGGCTCTCGGGAAGCACCAGCACCTCCGGTGGCGTGCCTCGCGGCGCCGTGTCGTCCGAGTCTCCTCCCGTCGCTGTCGCTCCCCGCTCGGCGGATGGCGGCTCGAAGCGTTCGAGGGTGCCCACAGCCGTGTGGGCCAGCGCGCCCTCCAAGCGGGCGGCCAGGCTGTTGGCCTGCAGCACAAATCGACCGACGAAGGGCGTTGCTGGCTGGGTTGTGAGTTCCCGGGGCGGGCCGCATTGATGCAGTTGCCCGGCGCGCATCACCGCCACGCGGTCGCAAATCGCCATCGCTTCCTCCGCGTCATGGGTGATCAGCAGACCGGAGGCGCCGCAGCGGTTCAACACCTCCGGCAGCTCACTGCGCAGCCGCAAGCGCACCTCCACATCCAGATTGGAGAAGGGTTCATCGAGGAGCACCAGCGAGGGCCCCGGCGCCAGGGCCCGAGCGAGGGCCAGCCGCTGGCGCTGCCCGCCCGAGAGCTCATGGGGAAAGCGGCGTTCCAGGCCCCCCAATCCCATCAACTCCAGCAACCAGGCGACCCGCTCCCGCTGCGACGCCGTGCCCGCCGCGGAGCGCCCGGGGCGCCGGCGGAGGCCGAAGCAGGCGTTGGCCCAGGCATCGAGATGGGGAAACAGGGCGTAGTCCTGAAACACCATCCCCACGCCGCGGGATTCCGGCGGCAACCAGTGCCGCTCTCCCGCCACCTCCCGCCCATCCAGCTCGATGCATCCCCGCGCGGGCCTCTCGAAACCGGCGATCAAGCGCAACAGGGTGGTTTTGCCGCATCCGGAGGGGCCCAGCAACCCCACCAGCTCCCCTTGCCGCAGGCTCAGGGACACGCCGCGCAGGGTCCAGGTGTCGTTTCCCATGCCGGCGTAGCGATGCCAGAGGTCATGGATCCCCAGCCGCGGGCAGGACACAGCCACCTCCTGCGCAGTCACTGGGGGCCGTGGCCCGGCGACCACGGCGGGCGCGCGCGAGAGGGGTGCGGGGGACGCTGGCAATCGACGCCATAAACTCATCCCATGCATCCTGCAATACCATGGCCGAGTCTGTGAGTGCCGCGCCGGTTGCGGTGAACACCGTCGAGGCGCCGGCTCCCGTGGGGCCCTACAACCAGGCGGTCAAGGCCGGCGGGTGGCTCTATTGCTCCGGTCAGATCGCGCTGGATCCCGCCAGCGGCGCGTTGGTGGGGGCGGGGGATGTGGAGGCGGAAACGCGGCAGGTGTTGGGCAACTTGCAGGCCGTGCTTCGAGCGGCGGGGGCCAGCCCAGCCCAGGTGGTGCGCACCACCGTGTATCTGGTGGATTTGGCGGATTTCGCCACCGTCAATGGCCTCTATGCCGAGGTGTTCGGAGGCGCGGTGGCACCCGCTCGCGCCTGCGTGCAGGTGGCGGCCCTTCCCAAGGGGGCTCGGGTGGAGATCGACGC
>JBJOHA010000033.1:0-5875 GCA_046047935.1 Cyanobacteriota bacterium | reverse complement strand
CGCGGCAGCCCGTGAGCCTGGAGACCAAGGTGGGGGATGGGGAGGACACGGAATTGCTGGATCTGCTGGCCGGTGATGGCGTCCTGCCGGAAGAGATCGTCGATGGCGAATGCCTGAAGGGAGATTTGCGCGCGCTGGTGGACCAGCTGCCGGAGCTGCAGGGGCGGGTGTTGCGCATGCGCTACGGCATGGAGGGCGAGGAACCGATGAGCCTCACGGGAATTGGACGCGTTCTGGGGATCAGCCGGGATCGGGTGCGCAATCTGGAGCGGGAAGCCCTGGCTGGACTGCGTCGCCGCAGCGCGGCGATCGAGGATTACATGGCATGTTGAGGATCCAGCAACCCCAGCTTGGCCACTGGCCCCCATCCTCCAATCATTCCGGACCCGCGCCAGCTGCCTACCCCGTATTGGCGCATTTGCCGATATAAGTTGCCTGGTTTGGCCCCCTTATCATGACGGCCCAGTTCCAGCAGGCCGATACCAACTCAGCCGCTTCGCCGTCCCCGGCCGACGCCACGACTGTCCATAACGAAACAGAAATTCTCTCGCTGTTCCCCCGCACTCTTCTACGCGGACAGCTCAATTCGGAACTGTTGGCGGACCTTCTATGTCTCGCGTCGGAGGTGGCCACCACACCCGAGGCCAGTCCGGATGCCTCCGGTAAACTCGCCGGCCAGCTGTCACAACAGCGTGAATTGCCCCTTGCCCATCGAGCGACCCGGGCCCTTGGCCAGGAGGTGATTCTGCCCGCCTGTGAGCGCTGGATCCGTCATGTCATCGACCAGCAGCCCCCTCAAGGTCGCGGACCTTGGACGCCCGGGCGCTATGGCTTGCGCTTGATTGATCTCTGGCTGAATGTGCAGCGCGCTGGGGATTACAACCCCACCCACACACACGGCGGCAGCTTCTCCGGTGTGCTGTTTCTCAAGGTGCCACCTCAGATCACGAGTGAGCGCTTTGATGGCCAGCTCTGCTTTCACGGCCCTGAGGAATGGCAGATTCAGGCCTTCCGCACGGGCATGGCCCATTACGTGCTGCCGATTCCCGGGGAGTATTACGTGTTTCCGGCCTGGCAACCCCACTCGGTGGCGCCCTTCCGCGGTGAGGGGGAACGCTGGTCGGTGGCCTTCAACGTGGTGGCCGTCCCCCAGCCGGTGGCACCGCAACCCCCCGGCGCGCCCGCTGCACCCGTGAACGTCTCCCTCTCCAGCGCCCGCCAACGGCCGGGAGGGTTTGGCTGAGTCCCGAAACGCGCTTTGGAGAGGCAAGGCGCGAACAGAGCCACAACATGGTTGGTCTAATCAGGCTCAATTAAGTCTATTCAGACTCGCTTGAATCGCGCTTCCCATTACAAATTGGCCTACCTTGGACATTCCTTTCTCATTCTCATGATGAAACGGTGTCATTGGTTGCTCTCCATGGCGTTGGCTCCAATGGCCATGGGTTTCACCGCCGAGCCCGGTGAAGCATCTGTGGTCGTGCGAGGTCCCTTCGACCAGGCCTGTGCCAAAGGGTCTGGTTTTGTGCAGGTCTCAGGTCAAGCTTGGGAATTCCAAAACTATCTGCAATCTTCTCTTGATGGCTCGTGCTACATGGGCAACCTGAAGTTCAGCAACTTTGGGGATCTCAGCTTCTTAACGGAAAGCAACGGGACCGTGTCGATTGTGCAGGAGCCTTTGGCTATTCCCACTTTCGCCACGTTTTCCCAAACGCCTTGGCTTTCGGTGGCGAGCATCGCCGCTGCAGCGCCAGGGTTTCTGATCGATGGCACCAGTTTTGATTACACTGTCTCCACGTGGTCGGATGACCCGGCGGATTCACCGGTCTTTTTGCAGTGGTCCACCCGGGTGCAGGGCGCAGGTCAGTTTGAAGTAACGACAACAGCCACTCCTCCTGCGGATTCGGCCTGCGACCCGTCGGTTGTCACAACGGCGCTCGCTCCGAATGGCCCCGCCTGCAATGTGCCCCCAGGGGAAGAGGTGGACTCGTTTGCCATGACAAAAACCATCCAAGGTTGGATCTTCAATGACAGCATGAGCGGCGGAGTGAGTGTGGTGGATACTTTTCTTGTATCCGGTTCTCTCCCCCCAGAAGGAACCAATCCGGCCAACCCTTGGATGCCTGATCCACCGCAAACCATCAATCAGCCCTGGGTCTTTCCCCCTGTTGTGGTGACGGATCCAAACGAGATTCGCTGGTTTGATCCGGAGGTGGCTATTGGCTACATCTACAACGTGGCTGATCCCTCGGGTCCGCTGTTCGATCAATACATCGCCCCGGATCTGCCCTTCAACGACACGTATGAACTCCTTTCCAGCGGAGGATCAGCGTGCAGCACCGATCCAGCGGATTTCACCACGCCCCTGGCCACGATCACCCAGAACGTTCTCTTCGATCTGCCCTCCCCCCTCGCCTGCTTCGCCATCAAGGGAATCAGCGAGCAAAACGCCTTGGATCCATTGAACACATTGGCCTTCGTCGCTGGCATCGGCTTTGATCGCACCGGCACCGTCAGCGTCACGCAAACCCCCATTCCCACCCCGGGGCCCTTGCCCTTGGCGGGCGCCGGCATGGCCTATGGCTGGGCCCGTGGCTTGCGGCGACGGCTGAGTCAGGCGGCCACTTTGAAAGGGGCCTCGTCAAGGCTGGCCTCTTCCCGCTGAAGCCAGGACAGGCGCCTCCGCAACTCCTCCACAAGCTCCTGGATGCGGGGATGGTTCATCCATTCCCGCAACACCAGGAGGCCCATGGCATGGTCCAAGCCCAGTTCGTACTCCAGAGGTGCGAGGTCTGGTTGGCGCGCGAGGGTCAAGGGGGAGGCGTAGGCCAGGGTGCGCCCATCCGCCGTGCGACCTTCCCAGTGGTGGCGCCGGTGGTGTGTCAAGTGCCGAGGGGTGCTCCAGAGCCCGTGCTTCCGCAACCGGGCCGCGCTGTTGGGATACCAATCGTCCAGGAGAGCGACACTGGGAAATGCGGCCAGATCGGAGGAGGTGAGACCTCGCTCGCCCGCGAGGGGATGGTTGGCGCTCACCACCAGCCGCAAGGGAGCTCGATAGAGATCGAACACGGCCAGGGTGCGCAGGGCCTCCGGGGGTAGGTCAAGGGTGCTGGTGCAGAGCCAGGCGTCCACCACCCGATCGTGCAGCAGGGCAAGGGAGCGAGGCAGGTTGATGGCATCCGCCCGACCCAGCACCCAACCCAACGGCGCAGGATGCGCCACCAGGTGGCTGGAGATGGCACCGGCTTCCAGGCGTGTTGGCGCTTGCCCATTCCAGCGAGCCACTTGTTGGACCTGGCGTTCCTGGCTGAGCCGCAGGGTATCGCCAGAGACGTGCCATTCTCCTCGAATTTTTCGCAGGCTCACGCCGAGGGTTTGGCCAGCCTGATGGGCCGCGCGACTGATGGTGGGCTGGCTGAGGGCAGTGACCTGACCCGCATGATGACCATTGCAAACCCAAAGCAAAGTGTCGAAGGCCTCGATCTTGGCCGGGGTGGTCATGGCTGCGGCTCCTCGCCGTTCGTCGATGCCACATACAATAGGAATAAAGCTGAGAATGATCAATCGTTGCCTGCATTAACCGTAACGGAATTGTGGCCTCTTCGCGCAGCAATGCTGCTTGCGTCATCAAGGCATGTGCTGAGCCTGATGCCCGCAATCGCTTTTCTGGACTGGCTTCTGCGGCTGTTCGGCTTGGTCGGCAGGGTGCTGCCGCAGCGCGTTTGGCCCCTCTCCCCCTGCGCGCTCTTCGTCTGGCGTTGGGCCGGCCAGCGTGCGGCTTCCGCTGCCGTCGCGGGGCGTTTTGCTCGCGAAGAATCATCTTCACGGGGGCTGAATGGCCTGAATTGTGATTGAGATCACTGCCGTTCTTGATCTGTGTCACCACCCATGGCATGGACTGCTTTTCGTACAGGTTCTTGGGATCATTCCTGCTGCTCTGGACGGTTGAAGGCTGGCGATGCCACGCTGGGGCCGTCATGACGCCCTCGGACACCGCCCTCATCCCCCCACTCCTCTCTGCCGGGACCGTTGAGGGGCTGAGGCAGGCACTGCTCGATTGGTGGCGAGAGGCCGGCCGTCGCGATCCCCTCCAGAAGCCCTGGATGGTCACAGCTGAGGGCCGTTGGCCTGAGGCGGGAGAGGGGCTGGATCCCCTGGCCGTGTGGGTGGCGGAGGTGATGTTGCAGCAGACCCAGCTGCGGGTGGTGCTCCCCTACTGGCGGCGTTGGATGGAGGCCCTGCCCGATTTGACGGCACTGGCGGCGGCGGAGGGCCAGACACTGCTCGGGCTTTGGCAGGGATTGGGCTACTACAGCCGCGCCAGGCGCCTGCGGGACGGGGCTCGGCTGCTCTCGGCGCGACAGAGGGAGCGGGGCCTGGCGGATCCCTGGCCCCGCACGTTGGAGGGGTGGCTGGAGCTGCCCGGCATCGGCCGCAGCACCGCCGGCGGCATCCTCTCCTCCGCCTTTGATCAGCCCGTGCCGCTGCTGGATGGCAATGTGCGGCGGGTGTTGGCCCGGCTGCTGGCCCACCCCCGGTCGCCCCGCCAGGACGAGCGGCTCTTCTGGAGTTGGAGTGCCCTCCTGCTCGATCCCCGCCAGCCGCGGCTCTTCAATCAGGCGTTGATGGATTTGGGCGCCACGGTCTGCACCCCCCGCCGTCCCCTTTGCCTGGATTGCCCCTGGCGATTGGCCTGCGGGGCCTACGCTGCCGGCGATCCCACTCGCTACCCCGTGAAGGAGATGTCTCGGCCAGTGCCGTTTCAGGTGATCGGCGTTGGCGTGGTGTTCGACGACAAGGGCCGAGTGCTGATCGACCAGCGCCTGGAGGAGGGACTGCTGGGGGGGTTGTGGGAATTCCCCGGAGGCAAGCAGGAACCGGATGAAGCGATCAGCGAGACGATCGTGCGCGAATTGCGGGAGGAGCTCGCCATCGAAGTGGACGTGGGCGAGGAGCTGATCATCGTGGAGCATGCCTACAGCCACAAGCGGCTGCGTTTTGTGGTGCACCTCTGCCGCTGGCGCTCGGGCGAGCCCCAACCCCTGGCCTCCCAGCAGGTGCGCTGGGCGGAGCCCGCCGAACTGACGACCTATCCCTTCCCCGCCGCCAACGCCCGCATCATCGCGGCGCTGCATGCGCGGCTGGGGTTGGAGAGCGCTTCAGTGCCGAGAGGCGTTCAACAATGCGATGCTTAGAGTCCCGCCGATTGCACAGCAGGACTTGCAAGGCTGATCATCTAAGGGAGGCTTGACGCTTCACCCCTCCGCCGCCAACCAAGCCTCCAGATCGTTGGGGGCGCGGAACTCCAGCACCGCCTCCCCCAGCTCCTCGATCCGCTCCAAAGGAAGGGCGCGAACGCGGGCGAGCTGCTCCGGGCTGAGCTGGCCGCAGCGGCGGCGGAGGAGACGCAGGGCGAGATCAAGCTCGCCTTCCTGTCTGCCCTCCTGGCGGCCTTCCTGCCGGCCCTGCCCAAAGATCTCCTGGTACGCCACGCTGCGGGTGAACTCTTCCAGCGTGATGCCGCCCATGGCGCACAGCTCCGGGATCGATCGGCCATTGAACCGTGTGATCACGATAGCTGCGATCACATCGGCCATGGCCTGCTCCCTTGCGGTGCCCACCACCACCTCCTCCTTGAGGGCAGCGCTGCAGGCGGCAATCGCCTCCTCCGGCTGCACCAGCAACGACAGCGCTCGCAGCAATGGCGGCGCGGCGGGATCGCTGGCGGCGGATTCCAGCCCCAGCCAATGCACGCGTTCGCGCACGAATTCCGCCACTGCTGTGACGCCGCCAAAGTTCAAGCGCCGGTGGGGGCAGATCACAAGCACCCGCCAGTGCTCGATCGCGCTCTCCTGCTCCACCACCCTCGCGCTCT
>JBJOHA010000032.1:0-44626 GCA_046047935.1 Cyanobacteriota bacterium | reverse complement strand
CATTGCCCGGGGGGGTGACAACTGATCGGACGACTGGGCCTGCGACTTGAGGATGGCCGATAAATCGACCTGACGTTCCAAAAGGCAGGCGTGTCCGCTACCCGGAAGCAGAAGAGTTGTGGCCCTCGGAAGACAGCGCTCCAATCGCCACGCCTCGTACTGGGAAGGGAGGAGGCGATCCGCCCCTGAGGCGAGGATCAATACAGGCTGACGGACCTGATCGAGTGCCAGATCCTCCAGACAAAACTGCATGAGCATGGCCATTCTCCAGGCGGCACTCTGGGGGCTGACAGCTTGCATGGCAGCCAGCAGTTGCTGCCGTAGCGGCCTGCTGACCCGGTGGGATGCAATCAACAGATTGCAGAGACTGAGGCTGGAGAGTTGGTAGAGCGGTGCCGGCATCAGCCGAGTCAACGAACTGCAGGCACTGATCCAAGGTTGACGCCGGGCCGATGAAGCGGGATTGATTAGAATCAACTGATCACAGAGGTCTGGGAAGCGCGAGATCAGGCTCAACGCCAGACAACCTCCAAATGATTCACCACACACGGTGGTCATGCGGCCAGGATGTCGTTGCTGCTCCATCCTGATGAGAGCAGCCACCCGCTCGGTCAGTTCGCCCCAGCCTGTGCAGTCGTCTGGGGGAATGGAAAGGCTGTGGATATCAAAATGAGGGCTGAGTCCAGCCACCTGTGGTTGAAGCAACGCACCACTGCCATCCATGCCCGGCAAAAAGAAAAACAACGGCCGAGACGGTGTTGAAGGCGTGCGAGCGATCAGCCGTAAAAACTTGGAGGTGGTGCTCATTGATTTGGAAGCTTCAGCAGCGTCTGTGAGACAACAATTCAGCAATCTGGTTCCAACAGAGCTCGGTGACTTCTCTGACAACAGTGCCTCCGCTGCTGCCTCGATACCGGGATTTCAAACCCTGATCAATCAGCAGAGGATTGCCAAAGAAAACATCGACATGACGATAGATGACCGCTGAATGCCAGCCATCACCTTGAAAGAGTGCTTCTGATGGATCGAAACGCCGAAACCATCCAAGCGGTGCAAGCTTTCCCTGCTTTTCATCCCTGGAAGCGATGGCAACCGGCAGGATTGCCAGGTCATCCACAGGCACCCTCAGGGCAAGATGGGCAAAACCCCTGTGGAACGGGCTCAGCTGATGGGGGGCGTTGGCCTTCACCATCGGATCGGCGCCTTCAGGAAACACGCCTACCACCTGATTGGCTTGCAAAAACCTTGCCGATTGCAGAAAGAATGATGATTGTCTTCCTTGACCAGTCTCGAGCGGAAAAGCACCCATCAACATCATTGCCTGCTGCAGTAGCGGTACTTGGCTCATGTAATAGTGAGAGACAAATCGCACTGGCCGATTGATCGCAAGCATCAGCAGAGGAGCATCAAATAAACTGCGATGGTTGCTGACAATGAGCAATCGCTTCCTGGCTGGAATTCGCTCTTTGTTGTGCAACGACGCCGAAATCCCTGCGGCACCCAGCAGGCGGCGTGACAGATGCAAGGGAATGAGGTGTTGCATGCCTGCGATCTTGCCTAAGTCATCAACGGGACAGGACATGCGGCTCGATGGATTCGGCCGAAACACTTGCGAGCGACCCACCTGATGATGGCCTTGCCGTCAGGCGGTCTGGAGCTGGGATGATCTGCGTCGCCGGCCCAGCGGCTCAAACCACTCGTGCAGCACCTGCTGTTTCCGTTGGCAGTGCGGGGCAACCCGGCACCCCAGGTGGATGTGCCCGTGATCCAGCAGTCGTCCCAGCCGCTGCATCGCCGCTTGTTCGGCCCTGGAGAAGCGACCCTGCTGGCTGAGCAACCAGTCGATCTCGGCCTGGGTGATCACCCCGGAGCTGAGGCTTTCGAGAAACAGCTCGCCAGCAGTCATGGGGTTGTAACGGACTTGTTACATCCTGGCGGTTCGGCGGGGCCTCCGCGAGGTTTGCGCCACCGATGTATTGCCCGGATGGTCTGCTGTGACTGGGCTGCCACGCCCTTGCCGGCGCTTCACGTTCCTTAACGATGCTTGCCATGATTTTGTGGCGCGTGCTCTCCCCCATGTCCACATCCACCCTGCTCGAGTTGTTTGGTGGCTTCGCGGCCGCCTGCTTTGCCCTCTGGTTCGTTGCCGTCGGCATGCCCTCCACCAGGTCTGCACCTCTGGCCGGGCTCAAGGCGGTGGCTCCGGCGCTGAAGGCCTATCTGCAGCGCCCAGGTCGCCTGGCATCCTTCGGTCTGCTGCTGCTGCGGCTGACCATCGGCGCTCTGATGATTCACCACGGTCAGGAGAAGCTCGCCGATCCCCAGCAGTTCGCCAACACCTATGTGGCCTCGCTGCATCTGCCCTTCCCGCTGTTCTTCGCCTACGCCGCCGGTTTCTCGGAGCTGATCGGCAGCTGGCTGGTGATCCTCGGCTTGTTCACGCCCCTCGGTGCCCTGGCCCTGAGCGGCACGATGGCGGTGGCGGCCTATCAGCACATGTCCACCGCCGGCTTCAACATCTACGTGCTCGAGCTGGTGCTGCTTTATCTGGGCGGCAGCCTTGCCCTGCTGTTCAACGGCCCCGGCCGCTTCTCCTTTGATGCCGGCATCGCCCCTGCGCTGCTCGATGGGCTCAGCGCTTCCGCTGCCGCTGATGCTGCTGACATTCCGGGGGAATCCGGCGAATTGCGCGCCATTCCCATCCGCGTGAACGCCAGGACACAGGGCTGAGTCATTCCCATTGTCTGACCTTGTTGCCGCCGCGTCGACGAATCCTGAGGTGTCGCGAATTCTTTGCAGAGAAACAGAGTCACACCTGAGGTAAAACCTGGCCGCGATAACAAAGTCAGCCTTGATCAAACAGCCGCCACCCGTTCTTGCCTGGCGCACCACCGAGCAGCGGGCAGCAACCCTCCACATCGCTTCTTGGATGGGCGTGGAGTCGTAACGCACCAGCTGCGGGACCGTTGTCTCAGCAGCGCTGCACCATTGCCAAACGGTGCCCCTGGCCAGAGGTGGGACGTCGGTGCGCCGTAGTCAGATCCACTCGTGACGCCCAGGAGCACATAGATCGACCAGCCGAACAGCAGAGGCATGACCAGCTGTTCGCCTCTTCTGCCCTCAGGCGCTTCAGCCCCTCCATCGTGGTGCTGGTCAACGACCTCAGCCAGGAATTGATCGCCTCGGATGCTCCCGTGACCCTGGTGTCAAAGCTGCGGCGGTGTGCCGGCGCTGCCAGCCGATCGGGTGGGGCAGATGAGCATCGCCGCCAGCCAGCGGCATGGTGCCGATCCGGAGGCTCTGGCGGTGTTCCGGCCGCAGCGGCATCTCCTTGGTGACGCCACGGTCATCTTGCTGCCCTACAGAGGCGATGAGCGGGTGTGCCTGGGCAAGGCGCTGGCGGATGCACTGCTGGTGAGCGCCCATTGCCGAGCCTGCTGAGCCTCCAACCTCGCCCGCACGGGGGCCTTGAACAGGAACCGATTTGCTGTTGAGGCCGCAGGCCGCAGGCCACAGCCGTGGAAAGGTGTTTGGCACGGATCCGTCGATCCGTGGCCACATTCAACAATTCTTCACACTAGGCTGGTGAAAACACATTCTTCGCCTTGAACGACCTCCTGGCCGCTATCTATCTGATCTGCTTCGCGGTGATCGCTGGTGGCGCTTTCGCTTTGATGAGCCAGAACCTGCGCAGCTCGGCTCCGCTGGCTTCTGCTCAGAGCCGTGGCTCCAGCCGCAAGCGCCATCCCGAGGCTCCCGAGCCCGGTGATGAAGTCCTTTACGTCGACCTCAGCCGCGAGCGGCTGGAGGAGCTTTATCAAAGGGCTTCGTAAATCGTCTCGCTACTTCCTGTAGCTTGATTCTCTCTACCTCTGAAGGGTCCATAGTCTTCCCAATCAAGCCGTTGGCGAAAGGATATTTTTTCCGTTGATTCCATACGGCTCATCTCCACAGATCGAGTCGCCATCCACAGAGCTGACGTTTGTTCAGTGCTGGCACATCCCCGGCACTTTTTTTGTGTGCAACAGGCACGTCCAGCTCCAGTGACCCCCTGGCAGCTGGTTGGGTGACTGTTCCCCGATCGCGAAGTGCTTAGCGCTCAGGCCGAGGTGCGGGTGCTCTGAGCACCCCCTTGCCGGACGCGGTCTCAGGGGGCTGGATGATTCAGGGCTGGTCCTCTGCAGCGCCAGCAGGGTTGGAGATGGCCAACGGGTCGGCGCACACCCATCAGGCCGTGCGTCCCTGGAGGCATGGCCTCGGGGCGTCCTTGTCTCAGCGCTGCGGCCGTCCGGTGGGGGAGGGGATTTTCGCCGTCCTGCCGATGGCTCCCCCCGCCTTCTCCCTCAGCTGCTCGAGCACTCTCTCGCCCGATGGCGCCCGTCTGCTGCCGGCGTGGCCGTTCCGTCGGGCTGAGTCTGCCTTGACCCAGCAAGGAGGCAGGGCCGTCGACCACGGCCATCCGCTCCTCCAGATCGTGAGAGAAGAGATCGTCCCCCCGGCCGCGACTGCGGAAGGCCTCCAGCTTGGTGGCCAGGAGCACCGGTGCGGGGACGATCCGAATCGAGCGGCCGCCTGGCGGCCCCTGAAGCTCGGCGAGCTCAACAGCAGTGACGTTGTCCCTCCAAGAGGCTGAAATGAATGGCGTCAAAACGCCGGAAGGCGAGTTTGTCGTCGAAATCAGCGAGACATGAACTCTGCGAAGGGAGACAACGACCTTTGCTGGTTTTTTGCAAACTCCTCATGCTCAGCCGTGGTGGAGAAGCACACACAGCACGCCCTGTACCTCCCGTTGTGCGCGAGGATTTGAGGCGGCCACCGGTGATCTTGGCCTGAGGCGCCAAACCCAGCTGAGTGGTGAAGTGCTCAGACGTTTTCCAGCGGGTCATATCTGTGCCGCACTCACTGAGATTGGTAAGGATAGTTCCATCTCCCAGGCCAGGAATTTGGAGTTCATCCCTGCCTGTCATTGCTTGCAGCATGGGACCAGGATCAAAAGAGAGGTCTGTCTTGCGGCGTTTGCGCCATGGCGGGCCCCATCACCCCCATCCGGGCACTTGCCAGCTTACAGGTATGCGCATATAGTCATAAAAGCTTGGTGAGACGCCTGTGGCCGCCGCTTCGTTCCCCTCAACGTGACCACACCGTGCCGCGTGACCAGACCCTGCCGCGTGACCACGCCGTGCCGGTACGGCCATCGCGTGGGTCCAGGCAGCGGCGGCTTTCGGTGTCTGCCCCGGCCGTTGGCCCTGATGCCTTGCGACAAGGTGATCCTCTGATGGCCTTCACCACCCTCGCCCTGCTCGTTGGCGGCGGCGTCCTGATTGGCTTTCTTCTCTCTGTCCTGGGGGCGGGTGGCTCAATCCTGCTGCTGCCCCTGCTGGTCAGTGGCGCCGCCCTGCCCACCAAGGAGGCGGTGCCCTTGTCGCTTTTGGTGGTGATGCTGCTGGCCCTGGGCAATCTCGGCCCCTATCTGCGCCGAGGCTTGTTCGCGCCCCGCCCGGCGTTGATCCTTGGCCTGCCAGCCCTGGCGGGGAGCTGGATCGGCGGCAATTGGGTCAAGGCCGGGATCATCCCCGAGCCGGTGCAGCTGGCGGTGTTCGCCGCCGCCGCGCTGGTGGCCTCCTGGCTGCTCACCCGCCGTCGCCCCAACGACCCGGCTGGCCAAACCCCCCCGACTTCGCCCGGGGGCCGCGCCATGGCCCTGGGGCTGGCGGGCCAGGGGCTGCTGGTGGGCCTGCTCACCGGGATTGCCGGGGTGGGTGGCGGGTTTGCCATCGTGCCCGCCCTGGTGCTGCTGGCGGGCCTGCCGATGGCCCTGGCCAGCGGCACCAGCCTGCTGCTGATCGCCGTCAATGCTCTGGTGGCTCTGGCCGCGCTGGGGTATTGGCCCGCCGAAACCCTGCCGCTGATGACGCCCCTGCTGCTGGGGGGAGCGCTGGGTGCTGCCCTGGGCCAGCGGCTGGCTCCCCATCTCAGCGACCGGGGGCTGCGCCGGGGGTTTGCGGCCTTGCTGCTCGGATCGGCTCTGCTCACCGGCGCCGAGGCCCTCAAGCGCCATGCGTCACCGCCCGATCCGGCCGCAGGGTCGGGAGGCCCCCTCCACGGGCCACCGTTTCGCCATGGCCCCGGCTGAAGGCCCCCCCGTTCTGTTCGTCCCCTTCCCTCCGCCTTGCCGTCATGAGCCAACGCACCTTTGCCTTCCGTCTGCGCAGCAGCCACCCCGCCCCCGATCACGCCACGGAGTCGCTGGTGGTGGAGGTCCTGGCCGACACGGGCGAATGGCAGCCGCAGGTGCCCAGCCTCCTCACTCCCGGCTTCCGGCTTTATCTGTTGTCCCTGCTGCTCTGCCAGCATCACTACCTCGTGGCCAACGCTCTCGAGCGCGGCATCCCCCTGCGGCAGGTCGAGGGAGCCTTCTCCGTGATCACCAGCTCCGATTGGATTCTGGAGAACGTCACCGGCGACTTTCGCCTGCGGCTCGACGCCAGCGCGTCTGGCGAGGAGCGGGCCCGGGCCGACGCGGAGGCGATCGCTCAGATCGCAGAGCGCATGAAGCTTTGCCCGGTGTCGCGCAATCTGCCGCCCTCTGTAAAGAAACGCACCGACCTCTCGCTGGTGGAATGAACCCATCTGGATCCACACACTCCTGCTGAGGATGGAGAATGATCGCGTGCAACCTCCACTCCATCCACGGCGATCGCTTGACGTGTTCCTCTGACCCTGATGCCTGAAACTGTCTCCTTCGGCTACGCGGTGCGCCTCGCGGGCCTCTGGGCCGCCTGGCTGCTGGTGATGCTGTTCCACGTGGAGCTGGGCTTGATGCCCCTGTTCCATGGCCTCTCCGTGGAGATCAAGACCCGGGTGGCGTCCTCACGGGTGCCCCGTCTCTTCCTGGCGATGCTCTTTTACTTCCTGCTGCCGGTGGGGGCGTTGCTGGTGGCTGTGCACGCCATCGCCGATCCGACCGGTTGGAGCGCCAGCCCCCCCTGGCGGGCGGCTCAGTTTTGGTTCAGCCTGCTTTACACCCTCACCAACGTGGTGCATCTGACGGCTGACATCCGCATCCCCGACTCCCGCGCCGATCAGGTGTTGCTGATGGCGGTGCTCACCCTGATCGGTCTGCTGATCAACCAGCAGGCCTGGGTCTGGTGGCACCACTGAACAGCCTGGTGTGGATTCTGGTCGGCGGGCTTTTGATGAGCCTTGTGGCCATGGTGGGTGCCCTCACCCTTCTGCTGCCACCCCGGCGTCTGCAACAGCTTCTGCTGCCCCTGGTGTCGCTGGCGGCAGGGTCGCTGCTGGGTGGAGCGCTGTTCCACATGCTGCCGGAAGGGATGGAGGCCATGCCATCCCGCAGCGGCAGCCTCTGCATCGCAAGCGGGTTCATGACCTTCCTCGCCCTGGAGCAGTTCCTCCAATGGCACCATTCCCATCGCCACGCCGGCAGGAACGGTTTGGATCCCGCCGTTGGCGTTCCCTCACGCCAACCGATGGCGATCCTGATCCTGCTGGGCGATGCTCTCCACAATTTCATCGGCGGGATGGGCATTGCCAGCACCTTCCTCCTCAACCCCGCCGCTGGCGTGGCGGCCTTTGTGGCCGCCGTGGCCCATGAGGTGCCCCAGGAACTCGGGGATTTCGCGATCCTGGTTCACAGCGGCTGGAACGCCCGCACCGCCCTGCGTTGGAATTTCATCTCGGCGCTCACCTTTCCTCTGGGAGCGGTGCTCGCCTGGCTGATTTCCCGATCGCTGCCTGTGGCGTCCCTGGTGCTGTTCGCCACGGGCAACTTCCTCTACATCGCGGCCTCTGACCTGGTGCCGGAGATCAAGACGGCCCGCACTCTGCGGGATGCCGCCATGGGGTTTGGCTGGTGCAGCGCGGGGCTGCTGGTGATGATGGCATTGGCGCAGTGATGGTTGGGAGGGGCAGGGGCGAATGATGCGCTGTGATGGCTCCAAGGGGCCTCCGCTGCTTTCTTCCCTGCGCGGGCTTTGTCGTTGGCGTTGGCGGACTCTGGTGGCAGTGTCGCTGGCGCTCTGTCTGGCCCTGCTCCCGCCCAGTGCCACAGCCGGGGCGATGCTGGAGGTGTTTGTTCGTGACGGTTGCCCCCATTGCGCCGCCGCCAAGGCTTGGTTGCCGCAGCTGCAGCGCGCCCATCCGGAGCTGCGGGTTCGGCTGCGGGATCTGGAGCGCGATCCTGCCGCCCTACGGCAGCTGCGCGAGCACAGCCGCCGCGCTGGCGTGCGCGCCCCTGGCGTCCCCACCTTTGTGATCAACGGCACCGTGCTGGTGGGCTTTGACAGCCCGGAGGGGATGGGGCGAACCCTGTTGCAGCGGCTGGAGACTCCGCGCGGCAACGAAAACGGGGTGAATGCCGGGCCACTCGGTCGCCTCAGCGCCACTCGTCTGGGCCTGCCTCTGTTCACGCTGCTCCTCGGGCTTCTGGATGGCTTCAACCCTTGCGCGATGTGGCTGTTGCTGTTCCTGCTGTCGCTGCTGGTGCACTGGCGGGATCGCCGCCGCATGGCATTGGTGGCGGGCACCTTCGTGCTGGTCAGCGGCGCCGTCTATTTCGCCTTCATGGCCGCCTGGCTGAACGTCTTTTTGGTGCTGGGGCTGGAGCGCTGGCTGCAGCTGCTGCTGGCGGGGCTTGCCCTGGCGATCGGTGGCGTGAATCTGCGGGATGCCTGGCGCTCGCGGGGGCGGTTCACCCTTTCGATCCCGGATCAGGCCAAACCAGATCTCTACGCGCGGATGCGCCGGGTGTTGCAGAGCCAGGCCCTGGCGCCCTCGCTGCTGGGGGTGGCGCTGCTGGCGGTGGTGGTCAATCTGGTGGAGTTGCTCTGCACTGCGGGGCTGCCGGCCCTCTACACCGCCGTGCTCAGCCAGCAGAACCTGTCCGCCTGGGGCCACTACGGCTACCTGGGCCTTTACATCCTCGGTTACATCGCCGATGACGCCCTGATGGTGGGCATCGCCGTTTGGGCCCTCGCCAACCAGCGTCTCAGCGACCGGGCCGGCAGGCGCCTCAAGGGGTTGAGCGGCGTCGTGATGCTGGCGCTGGGGCTGGTGTTGCTGCTGCGCCCCGCCTGGCTGATCTGAACGGGCGATGCCCCGGGTCGCGTCCTCTGCCGGGTGTCAAGGGGCGCCATGCAGCGCGGCAACCGGATCCGGGCCCGCGAACAGCTCGGCAGCGGCACCAGAGACCAGAGGGACCTCGATTCGCAACGGCAGCTCGGCCCGGGGCCTGGGCTCCAGCCCCGCCAGATCGAACTGGGCGGACCCGGGGGGCAGGCGATCGCTGCCAGCGGGCACCAGTTCCTGACTGCGGTTGGCGAGTTCCCAGACCCCACCCAGGCCATCCCTCAGGACCAGCGGTCTGCTGTGATCCAGGGTCTGGCTGCCAGAGCGATCGGTCAAGCGCAGGCGCTGGCCGCCCGGGTCGGACGAATCCGCCTGCTCCAGAAGGGTCAGCGACCAGCTGCGGCCAGCCTGATCTTTCATCAGCCAGCCGCGCGGCTCGAGAGCGAGGGCCCCGGACGGAGTGGCCACCACTGTCAGCAGCAGGGCCATGGCCAGCGCTGCGATGCGGGCGAAGACAGCCCCGCGCCGCAAGGACGCCAGGCGTGAGGGCCCTTGGCCAGGCGGAACAAAGGGAACACAGGGAACAAAGGGAACAGAGATGGGAACGGAACCAGCCATGGCCGGGCTCTCCTGAAACACTGTTCTGATGCTACCGTTGTATGCGTGCACAAGCATAAAAGCTTGCGCACGTCCCCCGGTCTTCTTCTCGTCATGACCACCACCTCCCTTCCCTCCACGGGCGGCTCCTGGAGATCCTTCAAGGACTGGATCACCTCCACCAACAACCGGCTCTACATCGGCTGGTTCGGCGTGTTGATGATCCCCACCCTGCTGGCGGCCGCCACCTGCTTTGTGATCGCCTTCATCGCCGCGCCGCCCGTCGACATCGACGGCATCCGCGAGCCGATCACCGGTAGCCTGCTCTACGGCAACAACATCATCACCGCCGCGGTGGTGCCCAGCTCGAATGCCATCGGCCTGCATTTCTATCCCATCTGGGAAGCGTCCAGCCTCGATGAGTGGCTCTACAACGGCGGTCCCTACCAGCTCATCATCTTCCACTTCCTGATCGGCATCTACGCTTATCTCGGCCGCGAGTGGGAGCTCAGCTATCGCCTCGGCATGCGCCCCTGGATCGCGGTTGCCTACAGCGCTCCGGTCGGTGCCGCCACCGCCGTGCTGCTGGTGTATGCCATCGGGCAGGGCTCCTTCTCCGATCCCATGCCGCTGGGCATCTCCGGCACCTTCAATTTCATGCTGGTGCTTCAGGCCGAGCACAACGTGCTGATGCACCCCTTCCACATGCTCGGTGTGGCGGGCGTCTTCGGCGGCAGCCTCTTCTCCGCCATGCACGGCTCGCTGGTCACCAGCTCCCTGGTGCGCGAAACCACCGAAGCTGAATCCCAGAACCGCGGCTACAAATTCGGCCAAGAGGAGGAGACCTACAACATCGTGGCCGCCCATGGCTACTTCGGTCGTCTCATCTTCCAGTACGCCTCGTTCAACAACAGCCGCAGCCTTCACTTCTTCCTGGCCGCTTGGCCGGTGGTCGGCATCTGGTTCGCCACGTTGGCGGTGATCAGCTTCTCGTTCAACGTCAACGGCTTCAACTTCAACCACTCGGTGCTCGATCACCAGGGCCATGTGATCCAAACCTGGGCCGACATCCTGAACCGCGCCGGCCTCGGCATCGAGGCGATTCACGAGCGCAACGCCCACAACTTCCCCCTCGATCTGGCGGCGGTGCCGTCCGAGCCCGTGGCTCTGCGCGCTCCGGCGATCGGTTAGTGAGGCTTTGAACCTCACCCAGCCGACGCGTCCCAGCGCTGCAGCTCTGCCCGCGATCAACCGGGCCTGGAATCACCCGGGCCCTTTCCCTGTTCCCTGTTCCTTTCACGCCAACGGATTCGGTGATCCAGCCATGCCACAGATCTGGAATGTCGTGCAGCCCCTGATGATGAGGTTGCAGCGCCGCAGAGGCCCCCTTGCAGGCCACTTGCTGCCCCTCGTAATGAGCATGATGCTGCTGATCGTTCATCCAGCCGGTGCCATGGCAGCGGCCAGCGGCGAAGCGCCTGTGGATCCAGCCGTGCTGGCCAAGGCGGTGGATCAGCTGGAGCAGCTCGATCGGCTGCGGATCTCCCTGGCCTCCAGCCTTGAGGGCAGCAGCGAGGAGCCCACCATGGACACGATGCGTCAGGTGTGCATGCCGGTGGGCAAGCGGGCGATGGCCATCGGCAAGGAGAACGGCTGGACTGTCCGCCAGGTGGCCAGCAAGTACCGCAATCCCGACCACGCCCCTGCCGGCAGCCGGGAAACCGACGTCATCGACCTGTTCGCCAGGCATCCCGAGATCAACGGTCTGTGGGAACCCGCCACCGCCGAGCAGGGGGCAGGCGTGAACTACTACCGTCGCATCGATGTGCAATCCAGCTGCCTGGCCTGCCATGGCAGCAGGGACAACCGACCCGCCTTTGTGAAGGAGAAGTATCCAGCAGACAAAGCCTTCAACTTCAAGCCCGGCGACCTGCGCGGGATGTATGCGGTGCACATCCCCGAGCTGCAGGCGGCCCTGGAGCAGGCTGCGGGTTGAACAACCAGAGCGCAGCCAACAGAAGGGTGCCTCATTCGGCTTCTGCCGGATGGGGCACTTTGCCGCTGAAAGCGATGTAGTTGTAGATGTTGTAGAAGAGCATGATTGGGATCAGCACCCCGATGAAGGTGAGCATGAACACCAGCGAACTGACGGAGGCATGAGCCTCAAAAATCGTGATCGACGGCGGAATGATGGCGGGGAACACCATCAGACCCAGCCCAGCGAAACTCAGCACAAACAACAGCACGGTGTAAACGAAGGGCCACACCTCCTGCCCCAACGACAGGCTGCGGAACAGCTGGACCATCAGCGCGATCCCCACAAGCGGCAGCGCCACAAACACGGGCAGGAACGGGGGATCAAAGAGACGCTCCTTCAGCGCGCTGGACACGAACGGCGTGGCCAGGGTGATCAGCAAGGCGCCCGCCAGGGTCGTGGCGGCGGCCAGGCGTGCCGTGCGCCGATGCAATTCCTGCAGCTCGCCGCTGGTTTTGAGGATCAGGTAGGTGGAGCCGATCAGCACATACCCTTGGATCAGCGTGAAGGCCACCAGCAGGCTGCTCCAGTTCAGCCAGATCCAGGGGCTTCCTGTGAAATGGCCGTTCCCGTCGGTGGGAAGGCCCGCCAGCACCGTGCCCAGACAGATGCCCTGGGCGACGGCCGCCAGCACGCTGCCCAGGCCGAACATCAGATTCCAGGGCCGCTTGCGCTCGGCATTCTCCCGGAATTCGAACGCCACGGCCCGGAGAATCAGACCCAGGATCATCAGATAGATGGGGCCGTAGAGCGCCTTGAGAATCGTGCCGTAGGCCAGTGGAAAGGCCCCGAACAGGGCACCGCCCATCAGCACCAGCCAGGTCTCGTTGGCATCCCAGACATTGCCAAGGGAGGTCATCAGGATGGAGCGCTGGGTTTCAGTGGGCGAGGTGAGCGACAGAATCCCCACCCCCAGATCAAAGCCATCGAGAATCACATAGAGCAGCAGGAACAAAGCCAAGATCACAAACCAGACCGCTGGCATGAAGATCTCAAGAAAGTCCATGGTGAAGGGGGGGTGGGGGGCAGGCAGCGTCGGGATCGGGGATGTCGACAGCGATGGCTATGGGGGGCTGCCTTGGGCGACATCCGCCTGCGGCACCCCCTGAGCCGGTGGCAGCAGGCTCAGATCGGGCCCCCGTCGGATGAGGCGCGAGCCGAACCACAGGGCACAACCCAGCAGAGCGGCATAGAGCACCGCGAACGTGCTCAAGCTCGCCAGCACCTCGCTGGCTGGCAGCTGGGAGGCCGCCTCAGCCGTGCGCAGTTGGCCGTACACCGTCCAGGGCTGACGTCCCACGCAGCGCACGACCCAACCGGCCTCGATCGCCAGATAGCCGGCCGGAGCCGCCAAAATCCAAGACCACCCAAGCCAGGGAACGGTGCTCAGGGTGTCAGCCCCCAATCCGCGGCGCCACCAGAGCAGCAGGGTGAGCACCAGCAGCAGGGTGATGGCGATGCCGATGCCGGCCATCAGTCGGAAGGAATAGAAGAGCAGTCCCACCATGCGGGGGCGCTGCTCCGCAGACCAGCTGTTGAGGCCACGCACCTCGTGGCTGAGGCTGGAGCGACCCTCCAGAATCCAGCTGAAGGCCCCGGGCACAGCCACGCTCCAGCGGTTGCGGCCCGCCGACTCTTCGGGGGCGGCCAGCAGGCTCCAGGCGGGAGAGCTGCCGGCGGGTTCATCGCTCCAGAGGGCTTCGATCGCCGCCAGCTTGGTGGGCTGGTGCTCAGCCACCTGCAGGGCGCTTTCATGGCCGGCAACCACCTGCAGTGGAGCCACCACCAGCAGTATCACCAGCGCCAACTTGAAGGAGAAGGTAAAAAAGGACCGCATGTCCTCGGCGGCCCCTCGGCGGAGCAGCCACCAGCAACTCACCGCAGCCACCACCAGCATGCTGGTTTCCACGGTGGCCAGGCTCATGTGCAGAACACTGCGCAGCATGAATGGGTTGTTGATGGCAGCGAAATAGTTCTCGACGTGAAAGTGTCCTTCAAAAAAGGTGCCGCCCGCCGGCGTCTGCAGCCAGGAATTGGCACTGAGAATCCAGAACACCGAGAGGTTGGCCCCGAAGGCCACCATCACGGTGGCCAGATAGTGAATCACCGCCGGCACCCTGTTCCAGCCAAACAGCATGATCCCGAGGAAGCCGGCCTCCAGCATGAAGGCCATGGCCCCCTCAAAGCCGAGCACCGCCCCGAAGAAGTCGCCCACAAACTCTGAGAGGGGGGCCCAGTTGGTGCCGAACTGAAACTCCATCGGCAGGCCGGACGCCACACCGATGCCGAAATTCAGCACATACAGCTTCGCCCAGAAACGAGCCTGCCGGTAGTAGAGGGGATTGCCGGTGCGCAGCCAGAGGCCCTCAAGCACCACGAGAAAAATGGCCAGGCCGGTGGAGAGGACCGGCCAGAGCATGTGGAAGATCGCCGTCAGCGCGAACTGCAGACGCGACAGCACCAGGGTGTCAACCAGCCACTCCATGCGTGGAAGCGCAAGATGGCTCAACCCTGCCGCAATGGCTCAGCGCGGATGGTGCGGCGCGCGACGGCTGAGAAGATCCGTTGCAATCCCCATGGTGGTGTGGGTCGCGGCACCTCCAGTCCCGTCAAGTGATGCCTCCTGACGCATGTGTGCATAGAGTGATCGCAGCAGTCCTCGCGCCATGGCTTCCACCGCACGTCACCACCGGGTGCTGATCGTGGGCGGCGGGGCCGCAGGCATCACCATGGCCAACCTGCTGCGACGCCTGCGGCCCCAGCTGGATGTCGCGATCCTGGAGCCCTCAGCGGATCACGACTACCAACCCGGCTGGACCCTGGTGGGCGGCGGCGTGATGCGGCTGGAGCAGACCCGCCGCAGCGAAGCCTCGCTGATCCCCCGGGGAGTCACCTGGATCCAGGCGGCGGCCACCGGTTTTGATCCCGATCACAACATCGTCGCCACCAGCGCGGGCGAGGATCTGAGCTACGACGTGCTGGTGCTGGCCACCGGCCTGCAGTGCCGCTGGGAGTGGATCGAGGGGCTCACGGAGGCCCTCGGCAGCCATGGCGTCTGCAGCAACTACAGCCGCCAATACGCCCCATACACCTGGCAGAGCATTCAGGCCTTCCAAGGCGGCAACGCCGTGTTCACCATGCCGGCCACGCCGGTGAAATGCGGCGGCGCGCCCCAGAAGGTGATGTACATGGCGGATGACGTGTTCAAAAGCAAGAGCGGCGTGGGGGTCAACAGCCGCGTCATCTTCTGCACGCCACAGCGCACGCTCTTTGCCGTGGGGGCCTATGCCCGCACCCTGCAGCAGGTGGTGAAGCGCCGCAGCATCGAGGTGCGCTTCGGCTGGGACCTCAAGGCCGTGCGGGGCGAAGAGCGCATCGCGGTGTTCGATGTCCATGGGGAGGACGGCACGGTGCGCCGTGAGGAGTTGCCTTTTTCCCTGTTGCACGCGGTGCCCCCCATGACCGCTCCCGATGTGGTGGCCTCCAGCCCGCTTGCGGGCGATGCCCCCGGAGGCTGGGCCGCCGCCGACCGGCTCACCACCCAGCATCCGCGCTGGGCCAATGTGTTTGCTTTGGGGGATGTGGCGGCCCTGCCCACCTCCAAAACGGCGGGGGCGGTGCGCGGCGAGGCTCCGGTGACGGCCGCCAATGTGTTGTCGTTTCTGGAGGGGCGTCCGCTGGCGGCCCACTACGACGGTTACACGGTCTGCCCGCTGATCACGGGCTATAACAACGTGGTGATGGCAGAGTTCGATTACAGCCAGCAGCCGATCAGCTCCTTCCTGATCGATCCCACCAAGGAGCGCTGGAGCATGTGGTTGATGAAGACCAAGATGCTGCCCTGGCTCTACTGGAACCGCATGATCAAGGGGCTGCCGCACGAGGGCCGTTACCTCCGACCCTTCAGGCCTCTTGTCCACTGGCTCCGGCTCGACTACCGTGCGCCCGCTGGGCCTCAAGTCGCCGAAGCGGTCAAGCCGGGCCGTTGCTGACCAGGCGTGGAGATCCCGATCACGCCTCCAGGGCTTTGCCCCGATCCCATTCCCCTTGACGACGAACCTGCATGCTTTTCGCCTCTCTTGTGCTGGCGGCCTTGTCGCAGGCTTCCTCTGCCCTTGCCCCGCCCTGGCGGGAGGAGCCGGCCGTGGCTGCGGTGTTCCGCACGGCAGGAGTGGAAGGCACGTTCGTGCTGCTGGAGGAACGCAGCGGAGAGATGCGCGGCACCAACCGCCAGCGGGCAAAGCAGCGCTTCTCGCCGGCCTCGACGTTCAAGATCGCCAATGCCTTGATCGGCCTCTCCCTGGGTGCCGTGCGGAGCGTCGATGAGGTGATCCCCTACACCGGGGATGCCAACCCGTTCATGCGCGAGTGGCTGGAGCCCATGGGTTTGCGCGGGGCCATGAACGTCTCCAATGTGCCGCTGTACCAGGAGCTGGCGCGTCGCATCGGCCTCGTTCGGATGCGCGGGGCCCTTCATCGCCTTGGCTATGGCAACGAACAGATCGGCACCGACGTGACCACCTTCTGGTTGCGGGGCCCCCTGGCGATCAGCGCGGTGGAGCAGACCCGCTTCCTCTCCCGCCTGGCCCACCAGCGCTTGCCCTTCCCCCGCAACGCCCAGCGGCAGGTGGCGGAGATCACCCTGGTGGATTCAGGCCCCGGTTGGAGCTTGCACGCCAAGACTGGGTGGCAGAACGCCCCTGGCGCTGGCGTGGGCTGGTGGGTGGGATGGGTGCGGAAGGGGGAGCGGATCACGCCGTTTGCGCTCAATCTGGCGATGGAAGGCGCTGCTGATGCCCCCAAACGCGAGCAACTCGGGCGGGCCAGCCTGAGCGTCCTCGGGATCCTGCCCCGGCCAGAAAAGGGGCCTGTTCCCGCGCGATGACGCGCCTTTGCTGCATGCCCACCGGTCGCGAAGACGGGCGCAGCCCCACGAGAGTGGGCACGGGATCTCTCCTCAGCTCCAGCTCGTCTCGCCGAGATTCTGACTGGCCTGGCGTGTTGCCCGATCAACGTCCCTGCCATCGCCTCTGGAGGATCGGATCGCGGTTGGCGATGGCTGAGCGGCAAGCAAGGCCTGCGCGAACGAGACCGGTCAGAGGCCGTTCAGTCGCGGCCACAGCGGCATTTTCCACCTTTCCAATTCGAGCATTTCTTTTCGCGACATCCCTTCTTCTTGTCCTGCTGGGCAAGCCTGCGACGGGTCTCCCCCTGGTCTTGTGGTCCGATCGGCTGGGCCATGATTCCTGGCGACGGGGTCTTATTGAGAATGATTTGCAGCTTATCGGTCCGTGCGGCGTCTGGAGCGGCGGTAAAGCGCCAGGAACGCTCGACTGTGCTTTTTCTCACATGTCATTCGCGGCCGCCAAACAAGCTCGCCGAGCAGAAGCCATCGGATCCGTCTCGGCCTGCTGGTGTTTCACCAGCACAACCGCCACCCACGCCGGCTGACAGCGGGCAAGGAAGGAGAGGAGATCAAGCAATGACCTTGTTCCTTTGGGTTGATAGTTTTTCTTATTTTGTCCATTGATCCTGATTTTCTGCCGTTGTCCGCGCTGTCAGGACTGAGCTCCTGCAGGTTGATTGTTGTGAGCGGTGGAAGCTGAAGTGGGGTGAAAATCCTTCGCTCCGGGATCAGCGCATCACCCGGACCCGATCTCGCAATCGTGACAGGTCTCCCTGGCCTCTCCAACCTGCGGCCCCACCAAAGCTTTGCATTCCGCTGCGTGTCTCCGGCTGTGACCTCGCCCGTCAATTCCAACCGTTTCGCTGCATGATCTGTACAGCCTGACGGGTTTTCGCACCGATCTGTTCAGCTGATGTCCTGGCTGCCGTGAAGTTTCCGAAGCTTTTCAAGATCGGATTATCACCATAACCTTTAAGCGGGTACTCATTGTTCGCCTCCGCATATCCCCTGCCGCCGGTTGGGGATGCCAGGAATTCAATCAAGCGCGTTGCCGCCGCCTGATTCTTGGAGGCTCTCGTCACGCCCGCTCCGGTGATGTTCACATGGGCCGGCCTGGGGAAGATCACCTTCAGCCTGGCTGCCAGCGCTTTATCCGCAGCGCCGCTTTCGCCGGACAGCATGCGGGCCACGTAGTAGGTGTTGACCACGCCAACAGCGCAGTCACCCCTCGCCACGGCCCGGGCCAAAGGGGTGTCGGATGTGAACAACGGCTGAGCCAGATTGGCCACCATTCCCTTCACCCAAGCCGTAGTGGCGGCCTGACCGCGCTGGATCAGCTGGTCTGCCACCAGCGACTGGTTGTACACACTCTTGCTGTCGCGAAGGCAAAGTTTGTTTCTGAGCGCCGGTTTTGCCAGATCGGCGTACGTGCGGATGGTGGCTGGATTCACCAGGCTCTGATTCACGATCACCACCCGCACGCGTCGCGTGAGCCCATACCAGCGATTGCTGGAATCGCGGAAGCTGAGCGGCACATCGCGCATCAGGGCTGCTGATCGGGATGGCTGGAACAAACCCATGTCAGCGGCCTTGTCAAGACGAGCCGCATCCACCAAGACGAGCACATCAGCGGGGGAATTGGCACCTTCGGTGCGAAGCCGTTCGATCAGGGCATCATCTTTGGCTTCCAACAACTTCACTTTGATTCCAGTACGACGTGTGAACTCTTCATACAGCGCCTTGTCGGTGTTGTAGTGGCGTCCGGAATAGACGCCAATTTCATTGGACGACGATCTGTTTGTTGTTTGCGCCTTGCCATCCAACATCAGGGATCCAGCTGACACGACCAGGCTGGAGACCAGGACTTGCATGGGCCTGGAGAGAGAACCGCGAAGAAGCTGACGACCAAGAGACATTCGTTTGAACACATTCAGATCTGGAGAGACTATGGGAATGCCCTGTGCCGATGACGTGAGCGATCATGATTGGCGACGTAGCAAATGTCACCACAACAGGTGTCGGCTTGGCCTTCAAGACAGGTTTGCGGGAGTGGCTGGCGGCGGCTTGTCTCGATCGTTCGCGCGTTCCCCGTCGTGAAGGTTGTCGCCGGGATGGCGCCTGCCGCAGGGTCCTGCTGGCCTCGTTCAACGACGATTTGCGCCGGCTGCAACACATGACAGGCCGCCATGGCTGGCAGAAACTGTTGGCTTCCTGTGCGCCAGCGCTCCGGGAGGGGGAGGCGTTAAAAAGGTTCAGCAAGCGGCTGCAGGGCATGAAGGAACTCACTCGCGCGATCAACGATCATCTGGCCTCGGAGTTTCAGGCCAGCCACACGTACCTGGCGATGTCGATCTGGCTGCGGGAGAAGGATCTGGCCGGCTTCTCCACCTACATGCTGGACAAGAGCAACGAGGAGCGCATTCATGCTTCGCGGATGATCGCCTATCTGGTCGACAGCGACGAGGTGGTGGAGCTGCCCACCGTGGAGGCGCCGGAGCGCCAATGGCCGTCGGTGCAGCAGCTGTTTGATGCCGTCTACGAGATGGAGAAGGGCGTCACCGCCTCGATCAACCGTCTCTACGGGATCGCCGAACAGCAGGGGGAGCGCAGCGCCACGGCCATGCTCGACTGGTTTGTGGGCGAGCAGCTGCAGGAGGAGGCTGAGGCCCGGTTTGTTTGCAAGCGGCTGCGGCTGGCGGGCGAAAACAGCGCCGCCCTGTTGCTGCTTGATCAGCAATTCCTCGAAGGCACAGCCCTCAGCCACGTCAAGGGTGGCCTGAGCGGAACGGGTGGAGCCAACGGGGCCTGACTCGTCGAGGGTTCGGTTCTGAGACCTCCAGCAATGACCAGGATCCCTCTGGATTCAGCTCAGCCCGGGGATCCGAAAGGCCTCACGTCGTGACCCGCGCTCTCCAGGCGCCGTGGTTCCATGCGCTCTGATTTCGGCGGCGATCGCCTCTTCTGGTTTGGCCGGGGCAGACCCCGGGGTGGGTCTCTTCAGGGCCTTCCCGCCTGCGCTCAGGCAGGAATCCACACTGCCGCTCGGGTTGCGAGGAGCGCGCCCCCTCCCCAGGATTTGTCTGGTTTGACCACACCCCACCTTGATCCGACCGATCGGGCTCGTCACCACCGCTCTGCTGGCGGTCGTGGTGCTCCAGGAGCCAGCCCATGCCGCCACCCTCTCTGGCATCGCCAGTTATCGGGAACGCATCTCCCTGCCGCCGGATGCTGTTTTTGAGGCGGTGCTGATCGACGCTGCCATCGCTGATGCCCCGGCCCGAGAGCTGGGTCGCGTGCGTCTGCAGCCAGCGGGGCAACCACCGTTTCGCTTCTCCATCCCCTACCGCCAAAGCGACGTCAAGCCCGGCGGGCGCTACACCGTGCGGGCGACAGTGCGCCAAGGCACGCGCCTGCTCTTCACCACCGACACCTTCACGCCAGTGCTGACGGGTGGCCCCCTTCAGCCCCTGAATCTGCGGATGGTGGCGGTGGGGGAGGGCCGCTCCCCCGCGGGCCGGGGCCCGTTGGGCCGCCTGCCCGCCACCTGGCGCGGCGAGCTGCCTGCGGCGAGCGGCGCCACCCTCTGGCAGGTTGATCTGGCCGCCGACGGCAGCTTTCAGCTGCGGCAGACGTTTTTGAATCGACCCGCGCCCAACCGGTTTGATGACATCGGCCGCTGGCGGCTGGAACCCCTCAGCCATCGCCTGGTGTTGCAGGGGGGGCGTGAAGCGCCCGTGTTTTTTCAGCCTGTCGATGGCGGCGAGCGGCTGCGCAAACTCGATCTGGAAGGCAGGCCGATCCAATCACGCCAGAATGACTTGCTTGGTCGGCTGGCTGCTCCCGAGCCGATCGAGCCGCAGTTGCATCTCCTTGGAATGTTCCGTTACCAGGCCGATGCCCCCCGAATTCGGCTCTGCGCCACGGGCGCCAGCCTGCCGGTGGCGATGGAGGGCGACTATCGCCGTTTGGAGGCGGCCTATCTCAAGGCGCAACCTGAAGCGGGGGCGGGCCGGCCGCTGCTCGTCAGTCTGGAGGGCCTGATCGCCAACCGACCCTCGCTCGAACCGGGCCGCGGTTCCCAGCGGACCTTGGTGGTGGAGCGCTTCGGAAGGGTGAACCCTGGACAGGGCTGCCCTCAGGGACCGCAGGCACGCGCAGCGCTCCCCAAGCCAATCCTGCGCGGGACGCTCTGGCGGTTGCAGGCGCTGCAGGATGCCGTCACCCCCAAGCTGCTCCAACCCCCCGGCCGGGCGCCGGATCTGCGCCTGGACCCCGCACGCGAGCGTGTGGGCGGCAGTGGCGGCTGCAATCGCCTGATGGGCGGATTCCAGCTCAATGGCGAACAGCTTCGCTTCTCCGGATTGGCCAGCACGAAGATGGCCTGTCAGCCGGCGGTGATGGCTTTCGAACGGTCGTTCATCGAGGCCCTTGGCCAGGTGCGTCGCTGGAGCATCGACAAGAGAAACCTGCTGCTTCAAGACCAGCGCGGCCGGACCCTTCTGGTGTTCACCGACGTCCCCTGACTCCTCGCGTCACCCCCATGAGCCCCTGGCGACAGGCCGAGCGACTCCCGATCGCCCGGGGCTCTCCGCGCCGAGAGAGCACTTGGGGCGGCGCTATTTTCAGCCAAACCCTTCGATCTTTTCCCCTGCTCTGAACGCACGAAGCAGGGGATCCGGCTGAGGGGCATCGATCTCTCGCGGAGATCCTTCTCGCTGGGACGTTGCGGCCAACATCACTCAACGGCCTGGCAGATCAAGCGGTGGTGGAGAGGGTGTGCTGTAGGGACGGCCTGACGTGCTGGGACTCTGGTGGATTGGATCGAGTCCTTGATCGCTATCTTGAGAGATCGGTCGGGTCGCCGTTGACGGACCTGAATTGCTTTTGTGGCTGGAGTTGGTTCCCCCAGGCACCGTGGAGCCACCCCAAGAGGCCAAATGATTGATAAAACTGCGGCCTTGACTGATCGTTTCACCCGTCAGCGTGACGAAGGCTTTTGCACGCTGACCCACACTTAGCCCTTCATCCCAAGGGAAGGGATCCTGGGGATCATGAGGCAGAATCACATTTCGGAAAATCCAGTTGTTCGACACCCAATTCGCAGCTTTTTGCCAACCTGTGTGCGTCTCTTGCGACATCCCTTTTGCTTCTGTCTGGGTGGACTCCTCAGGTCCTTGCCTACGAGGTTGGGAAAGTTCCATGCTTCTTTCCCCATCCCCCATCCTGGACCCATCTTCATTGGCGAATGTGCGTTCCGTGATCTGAAGACGACTGGTGTTGGCGGCATCGTTCGTCACAGAGCTGTCAACCGCTCCGTTGGAGTCTGCAGTAGCGTCACCCAACATATCGCCCAAGGCTCCCATCTCGGCCCCGACAACAAATAAGGTGACCGCCAGTGCAACGGAGTCTGTAAGAGAGCCAGCATCACTCCCTAGGCTGTATCCCCATTGGTAGGCATTGCGTTTGCCACCACAGTTGCTTTGTATAGGACTTTTTCCACTGAAGATGCTCGATGGGCTGAGAGAGACAAATTCCTGTAGAGCCATCGTCCCTAGCAAACCGGTTTCAGCTTGAATAGAGCTGTCAACAGCAAGATCAAACCCCATCTTTAATGCGCCAACCCAGTGACCATGCGCAAGATCATCACCAAAGCTCTTGGCATAGTTATAAGGAGTCATATAGAAGGCTTTGATGCCATGCTTGAAGCCTGCGAGGAAACCATCCCAAAAGCCACCATTGCTGTGATGGTGAGCCTCCAGGGGCTTAGGCCCATAGCGATGAGCTTTGACGCTGCGGTATTGACCGCTGGGATCCCAGAAATTCACGGGATCGTTTCCAGCATAGGCATAGCCATTCATGCCTCCCTTGCCGAAGGGGGAGAGACTGTCCCATTGCAGGAAGCGGCCAAGGACAGGATCGTAGACTCGATAGCCACCCAGGATCCGCAGTCCAGTGCCCGAATCGGCTCCCAGAGCCAGGCCCATCACGGAAGATGGATAATCGACGGAATTGTCGAGGTTGGCTGGATAGCCAGTCTCAGGAGCCAACAGGTTCGTGGTCGTGCCGAATGGCAGATAACTGCTGACCCCCAGGACTTCAAAGCCTGTGTTGCTTCCTCCATAGCCGATGGTATTGATCGTTTGCCGTCCCAGATCCTCAATGCTGACAAAAGCTGGTTGTTCATTGACGGCAGACGAGCCAGCGGGGCTGCTGGTGTAAGCGGCGGTGCCAGCAAAGAAATCCGTCTGCCAGAGTTGGCGTCCCTCAAGGAAACGAGCCACCCCGAAGTCGTGGACCGTGCCCTCGAGCCAAGGCGCTGTACGCTGAACCAAGCGCCCAAGGCCATCGCGAGTGAATTCTTCGGTCTGATTGTTGTCGCACTGAATGCTTTGGATCAGGCCATGCGCATCGTAAGAATAGGAACGTCCGTAAGCATCCCTCGTTGTATTCCCAGCGCAATCGTAATTGAAGTTCCCAGTCAAGGAGGTTGTGCCATCACTTGTCGTGTTCTGTTCTTGAATTGAAAGTAGACGAAATGGATTCGCGAGACCGTTGCCTGTGGCAGAAGAATACGTATAGCAGCGGAGAATGGATAAATCTGTACTTAAGCCTGACTGCAGACTGACTTCAATGAGGTTGCCATAGAGATCATAAGAGTAGCTTGAATTGCTGATTGCTTGGATGGCCGGAAGATATGCAGATGGTGCTGCTGATCCCTTATCATTGGTATAGCGAAGCAAGGCTCCGGTTTGCAAGTCGTAGGCAAAAGTCTCATTGAGAGAAAGACCTTGAAAGTCTGTGCGGCTGCGACACGCTACACGATTGGACGTGTCATATGACTGGGTGAATTGGGCGGTTGCGATGGTTCCACTGAGATCAGAGCGTGTGATGGATTTACTGATGACGCGGAGATTATTGTCGTAACCATAGGTCGTTGCCAAGCTGAGAGTCCCTGTATCAGCACAACCAAAGGTTGTTGGCAGATTGGCGAGACTGTCGGTGAGTAGCAGTCCTGTCACCGGGTGATACGCAAAGTTGCGATTCACACCATGGAAGGTAGCAGTCATCAATTGATTGACTCGACCAAACCCATCTCGAGTAATATTGAATCCGTGATTGCTGAGGTTGTTTCGTACCATCAAACAGTTGTTATCTGTTTGATCTGGATAGGGTAGAAAGGGATCCGCGACGTGCACGAGATCACCATAGTTATCGTAGCTATAGGTGGTTTGGAATGGCTCATCTGGGTTTACGTCAGCAAGGGTAAGGGATTGGGACTGGAGCCAGCCGCTTTCTGCGAAGTTCCATTGATATTGATTTCCTTGTTTGTCACTAGCGGAGATGAGATTGAGATGGGAGTCGTACTGACGAATCACGGCAATGGTGGTTCCTCCTGCCGCAGGTGTGAGACTAGATTGAATGAGTTTGAGTGTGACGGGATCATAGGAGTAGACGGTGGAATTTCCATACGCATCGGTCCGACTGTTGAGAAGGCCTGTCGATGTGTATGTTGCCGTGTACTCTGATCCATTCAAGCTATCAATGTACGTCACCACCCGCCCAAGACCATCATGGCTAAAACGACCTAACTCCGTGCTGATTCCCGCGACCATGAGGGTGGCTGCTTGCAATCCGTTCGTTAAGTTATAGGTTTGATAGACTTGTTGTCCTTGGGGATAAGTGTAGGTGATTGAGCGTTGAGGAGTGTCGTACGTCTGTCGCGTGACGGTCTCGGAATAGGTTGGGCAGGCGGACGTTTCCTGCCAAGAATTCACGAAGGTTTGCCGCGTGAACTGTGTTCGCCGATTCCATGCGTCGTATGTATATGTGTTGTATTCCATTAAGAAGCACTCACTTCCAGTAGGTATGATTGCCTGCGGGAGAACGGCAATGGTTTGATAGAGCGACTGCAGGGGGGCAGGAGCCATGGTTGATGGAACCCATGGATTACCTGGCATCGTCACCAGAGAGAGCATTGCCGTTCCATTGAGGGATAAAGCGACCAGATCAAAACCGGCCAGTGCGTTCGTCGCCGCATCCGCATCAATGAGCCCGTCGGCCAGTAGCAGTTGGCTGGTATTGTTCACCTTACTCACTTTGACAGAGCCATATATCTTCTCAATCGTTGTTGGCGAACTAGCGGCTGGTTCGTAACTAAAGATAAAGCTTGTTCCATTGAGAGCATCAAATATCTTGCCTTGGGCAAGACCCTCATTGGGAACTGTCGCGACAAGAAGTCCAGTTCCTGGACTATAGTAATAGTCGTTTATTTGTTTGTAAGCATTCCCTATCCTTACTTCCTGAATCAGGTTGTTGCCATTGTCATAAGAGTATGCGGCAATCTGAACTTGTTGACAGCCAGCCAATGTTTGATAGGTTGCAATATGGCGCTGGCGAGCATCAAAGAGTTGCACGTAGACATTTCCATAGGCATCGGTCTTACGGCGACTAAAGAGAGCTGAGGAGTCAAGCTCAAGATCTTGTGATAGATCAAATTCGAAGGTTGTTACTTGAGCTAGTTCTGTGCCCGCTAGAACGGAAACAGAGACCAGCCGTCCTAGGTTGTCATAGCTCTGACTGGTGATCTGACCAAGGACATTGCTTTGCTGCAGCGGATAGCCCATGAAGTTGATCAGCCCACCCCCACGATCCTGTGTGCTGATCTCACCAGCAGATGTTGTGCCACTCATGCTGGAGGAAAGACACAGTACCTTTTGGCCATTGAAGTTGGAAATGCTCGGGGTGTAAGTGATACTTGTGGAGACGACATCAGAGATGCCTGTATTATCTTGTTGACATCTCTGTGTGAGCATTCCATTTAATGCTACAGCGTCTTGCTCAGAGTAATTATTGCCACCAATGTAGCCACCCATTAAATCCGTGCGGTACGCGTACTCGATTTCCGAAGCAGCGTCATAATGGAACTCTTGATTGCTTATCGGCAAACAGATCTGTGGCATAAAGAAACCACCATCAGTGGGAGGGATATGAAATGTCTGAAAGTTTTGATTCTCTTGAACATAGGAGGCGCCGTTGTCACCAATGCTATATGTCTTCACCATTTGTATTAGCCTTTCGTTTGCAGGAAATGTCTCTTCTGCTGGCCAGTATGCGTATTCCGTGACCTGCCCTAATGGGGAGACTTCTTTCGTTGGATTGCCCCATTCGTCATAGACATAGGACTGAGTGAGGATGAGCGTTTGTGGAGCGTCGCTGTTCAGAGCGATGCCGTTGAGTGTGGCACAATTTATCGTAGAACTAACAACTGTTGGCGATCCATAGGAATAGGGTAAGCTCACAAAAGATGAAGTACTTAATGCAGCTGGTGTCTCCGTGTAGACATAGCTTGTGCTGCTCAGGTTGTGACCATTGCTTGGTCCGCCAATGGCATTGATGCTTTCCGTTAACGACCGACCGAGGGCGTCATATATGAACACTTGCTGCCGGTTGCGGCTGGTATCAGGGTAGAGGGTAGAGATGGTTGTCTGATAGGTCTGCGATGCTGCATTAACTCGGTCAGAACTTGAGCAGCCATCCGAATCAAGATTATCGTAAAAGATATTGTCTAACCAATGATTAAGGCCAGAGGCAAAACTCTTTTTCCCAGGTTTCTGCGGTAGGACAAAATTGGGGATTGCGTCACCGCTAAACCCAAAATCATATTCAGCACAACTAATCGTATTGTCCTGATCGTCATAGTTCTGCACCACTGCAACAGCAATCTCGGCTAGAGAAAACTGGTTACAGCCAGCATCATAACCATGGTTGGTGTTGAATTGTTGATAGCTAATCGTTGTCCGATACTTGGTATATTGGTTGATAATCTCGGCAAGTGATGTTTGATTCTGCCACGCATAAGGAACTGCCTGATTGACAAGATACATGTAGCTTATCGACCGTCCTGTTTGCAATTCCGTGACAGACTGAATGCGACAATCGCCTGTGTTGATCGTTAGTTGATGTGTGCTGACGAGATCACCTTGTTGGTTCGATAGGGAGATGAGACCAGTATTTCCAGACCAATTCACGCTAGCAATGCTATTACCGATTGAATCACTGATTTTGATCGTGTGTTGTTGTGGTGCAGTCCACGATAAATCTGAATAGGAAAAGTTTAACGTCTGACCATTGGCATAAAAGATATTTGTTATTCGGTAAACCAATAACTGGTCAGCGTTGGCATTGTTTGAGCTGTTGTAGGTGGGGTCATAGATATCTATCCCCTTGTATCCAAACAGCACTGCTGTGGTGAAGAGATAGCGTGTGCCATATTTGTCTTGCACCAGAATCTGATTTCTTTCGGCTTCGTTGAGAAACGTCAGCATGCGTCCATCAACGCTATACAATGGGGGTATGCAATTGCCATCGGCATCACTTGTTGCCGATAGCAATGCTGTAGTGTAAGCCTCAAGGTAATTGCTTTGGTCTGCATTCGGCATGGTGAACAAGTACTGGTACGAGATGTCACCAAGAGAAACGGTGGCTGCGATCTGATTCTTTCCATAAAATTTCGAAACCTTGCTGGTACTGATCGTGATCAGAGGCAGGTTAAGGTCCCACACACCACCAGCATCGTCCAGTTGTGAGGAGCCATCTTCCGTTGCCTTGGGCTCAGGTGTTGGTAGATAGCCGCTTGCCCCATAGGGATGGGCATGGTTGTCGCTGTCTGTGAAGGCGCCGACATAAGATGCAGCCGCGTTCTGTTGATACTGCAGAGCAAGGGTAAAGGGTGTTTGACCATAATTAACATTACCAGAAAAGAATGTATAGCAATAGTTGAGAGATCCGCTCCTTGGATCAACAGAAAAACTCTCACCACCAATGCTGATTGTGCTGCTGGATATGGGGCCAGGGGCATCGGCACCGCTGCTGCTCGTGACGCCTAGGCTGGTGCGAGTCTTTGTCATGGTTAAGCCCGATCTGCTGCCATAGATGAGGCTATCTCATGAATCAATGGTAAAGATCTATATCAACTCGTCCTGCGCTCTTGCGAAGGTTTTCCGAGTCTTGCTAGGAACACCTTCAACTATTTACAGCGTGAATGAGGAAGCGTCCGTCCATGGGTTGATGAAATTGTCTAGCGGCTATTCAGCTGATTGATCTCAGTATGTCTTCAGCAAACTTCAAACAAGTTCATGCGCCGCTCGTGACGTGCAGGTGATCACGGGTGGGGTTGCAAGCCACGTCCAGAAAATAGCACTCGCTGGCAATCCCATCATCAGGGTCGTTCTTGTTGATGACGGCCTCGATGCGCTCAGCGTTGAGGCTCATGCCGTCCGCGCAGGCCATCTTGATGACGACGTGGACGGTCAATCCTCTGACCCAATGTGGAGTGAAGGGGCTGTCCTCACTGCTGAGGCACATGGCTGAGGAGCGTTGGCATGCGGAAACGTCGCGGGGGATCTTGGTCTCGTTGCACGCGATGATGCCACCTAAAGTGGCTTGAGTCATTGCTGCGGCACGGCTCCATCCAGGCGCCACATGCTGCATTTCTCTATCTGTGTCGTCGCCATCCTCGATGTCGGTTTCTGGTCTGTTGACGTCGGACGATGGCAACGCGCCGGTCTTGCGCGTTGCCGGTCCCATCACGGGATGCGGGATCGTCAACACATCGCTCTGGCGGTTGATCTCGGCCCATGCGTGCCGTTGAATCCAGATGCTCCAACAGGTCGCGCTCACCCTGATCAAGGCGATGGAGCTTGACCTCCACCAGGGCACCCCGCAGTGTTGGACACAGTGGCCTGCAGCACCTGAGTTTCCGGGATGTTGCGAACGGCCTGGTTGGGATGGAAGACGTCGATCCAGCGTCCCCGAGGGGAATCCAACCCTCCAGCCAACAAAGGAACGCGTGGGATCAGATCTCCTGCGGTGGCGGATCGTCCGTCCAGCCCAGCTCCCGTGCCGTGTGGCGCAGCAGAGGCTGCTCCCGCCAGTCGACTTGCACCACCAGCGAAAACGGGCTGGGCGGCCGCGACGGCAAGGTCCTGCGGCGGAGGGTGGCCCAGGGGATGGTCTCTTGATCGGCCACCACAAGAGCGAGGGAGTTGCCGCAAGCCGGGCACCACGCCTCGATCCGGTGCCAGCACCTCCGGCACCGTGCCACGCGGCAAGGAGGCTTGTGGGCAGACGGCCTGGGCCAGGGGCAGATCCCCCCAAGGACAACAGCTCCAGCTCTCGGCGGTTCACCTCGTCCGCCGCTTGCAGTTCCAGGCCTGAGAGCAGTGCACCATCGAGCACGTTCTGGCGCATCAGCTCCAGCCAGTTGGCCCCCGCTCAGAACCGCGGGGGGGTGGGCAGCAGCCAGGGACAGCTCCCCAGCAGGGAGTGATGCAGCGGGCCGCTGCCGATCCGCGCCACGCCAGCGGCCAAGCTTGGGGCGCGGCACCCCAATCGCAACAGGCGCTGCCATGGCGGCAGCCCCGAAGTTGGTGGCGACCGCGCGCCAGGGCGAAATCCTCCGCCAGAGTCCGGAAATGGCGGCTGACGGCGGGCTGGTCCCCCCAGCCGCAGGGGGCTTTCCGGCTCGCACCCTTGGCGGCTGGAGGATCATCGCCCCGGGTTCAGCCCCGCAGCCAGAGAATCTCCTCCCTGGGAATCACCAGCTCCAGAGCCTCCTGCTGGCTCTGAAGCTCGCGCCATTCCCAGGACCGCAATTCCACTTCAAGGGCGATGGTCCCCGCTCCGATCTGGACATAGACACTCACCTGCTGGGCGCCCTGGCTCACCTGGATCAGTTGGCAGCGACGCACGATGCGCCGGGAGCAGGCCGGCGTGGCGCCAGCGGGGCGGAGTCGCAGGTGATGGGCGCGCAGGCCGATCCAGTCCACCGGTCCCCGGGCCGCGTCCCGCGCTCCGTCGATCACCAGGTCCCAGGCGACGGCGTGGAGGCGATTCGCGTCGAGCCAGTGAATCGGGCTGAGGTTGTCGCAGCCCGTCAGCTGGGCCACGGCCAGCAGCCCGGGTTGAGCCAACAGCCGATCCGTCGGTCCCTGATGGAGCAGGCGTCCTCCCTCAAGGATCAGCAGTTCATCGCTGAGGCGACGGGCTTCATCGCTGTCATGGGTCACGAGCAGAATGGGCGTGCCCGTGCGGCGCTGCACGTCCTCGATCCAGTGCTGGAGGCGGCGCCTGCGGAAGCTGTCCTGGGCATTGAGGGGCTCATCGAGCAAGAGCAGGTCAGGTTCGATCGCCAGGGCCCGTGCCAGGGCCACCCGTTGACCTTGCCCCCCCGACAGCTGATTCGGAAACAGACGGGCCTGCTCCTCCAGCCCCACCGCCGTCAGCAGCTCTGCCACCCGGGAACGTCGCTGCGCGCTGCTGAGATGGCTGAGGCCAAACGCCACATTGGCGGCCACCGTGAGGTGGGGAAAGAGGGCAGGCTGCTGAAACACCATGGCGATGCGCCGGTGTTGCGGCGCCACCCAGACTCCCGCGTCCGTGTCGCACAGCAGCCGCGATCCAAGTTGCATGCGGCCGTGTTGTGGCCGCTCCAACCCGGCGATGCAACGCAGCAGCAAGCTTTTCCCCGCACCGGAAGGCCCCAGCACCGCCAACCGCGAGACCTGACTGCTCCAATGAAGATCCAGGCTGAAGCCGCCGCGCTGCAGCTGGAGGGTCACCTCCAGCGCGGCCAAGGCTGGTGGTCGCTTTGGCGGGCTCGCGGACACGGCCACCCGGGATTCCTGCGGATCAGCGTCGCGCGGGTCCCTTGGGCCAAGGGGGGGCGGTTGGCGCCGGGTGAGGCCTTCCACCAAGGCCAAGCACCCCCCATTCAGCAGAAGAACGATGGCTGTGAGCCGCCAGGCCTCGGCCAGTGACCCGCTCTCCACCGCGCTGTAGATCGCCAGTGGCAGCGTCTGGGTGCGGCCAGGGATGTTGCCCGCCAGCATCATCGTCGTGCCGAATTCGCCGAGGGCACGGGCCAGGCTGAGGCTCAGGCCGGCCAGCAGGCCAGGGAGGATCAGGGGCAGCGTCACGCGGCGAAACGCCTGCAGCGGCGGGCAACCCAGGCTGAGCGCCACGGCCTCGAAGGCCGGATCGAGCTGTTCCAAGGAGGCCAGGGTGCTGCGGTACATCAAGGGAAAGGCCACCACTGCGGCGCTGATCACCGTGGCGCTCCAGTGGAACACCACGCTGATGCCCGCTGCTTGCAACGGCTTTCCCACGGCGCCGTCAGGCCCCAGAAGTTGCAGCAGCAGAAATCCCAGCACCGTGGGCGGCAACACCAGCGGCGAGAGCAGCAGGAGATCGGCCAGGGCCCTGCGTGGCCCGTGCCAGCTCCGCACCAGCAGCGCGGCGCCGATCGCCGGCGGGCTCAGGAGCAGCAGCGCCAGGCCAGCGGCTCGCAGCGAGAGCAGCAGAGGCGACCAGCTGGCGGTGTCCATGGCTGGGGATCAGTGGCCCGCGGGCAGCGGCGAAAAGCCGGCGCGAAGAAACGCGCTGCGGGCTGCGGGGCTGGTCAAGGTCTGCAGATAGGCCCTGGCGTGTCGGGGCTGCCGACTGCGTTGAAGCACGGCGCCGCTGTAGAGGATCGGCTTGTGGCTGGAGGCGGGTGCCAGGGCGGTGATCCGCAGGCTGGTCATGCCAATCGCATCGCTGCGGTAGACGAAGCCCGCATCGGCGTTGCCAGTGGCCACCGCCACCGCAACGGCGCGCGCGGAACTGAGGGGAACCAATTTGGCTCGCAAGGCCTTGTCGAGTTGGTGATGCCGCAGGACCTGGCGGGCGTAGTCCCCTGCCGGCACAGCGTTGTCACCAATGGCGATGCGGCGGATGCGAGGGCTGGTGAGATCACGGAACCCGAGACGGCCCCGCCAGCGGATGGGCGCAACCAACACCAGCCGGTTGCCGATCAGGTCGCGACGGGTTCCTTTCCGCAGCAGCCCCGCCCGCTCCAGCGCTTCCATTGGCTTGTCGCCGGCGAGGAGAACGACATCCACGGGCGCGCCTTGCTCGATCTGGCGTTGCAGGGTGCCGGAGGCGGCCAGGTTGAACAGAGGGGGGGGAACGCGTCGCGCGCGGGCGAACGCAGGGGCCTGTTGCTTCAGCACATCCGACAGGCTGCTGGCGGCGCTGATCAACAGCGGCCGCCCCTCCTGGAGGGGTTGAGCCGCGACCGGAGAGGGGCGGCTTGGCAGGAGCCCCAGCCCCACCACCCCCACCAGCCCCGCCAGCCCAGTCAGCCCAGCCAGGCTGCCGCACCAACGGACCCGAATCCTCACCCCCGCCATCGCCATCCCCGACGCCCTTCAGATCCTCGGGGGGAGAGCGTTCCGCGCCTCGGGCTCAACGCGGCAGCAACCCGGCGGGGCCGAGCGCCGCCAGCCCACCGCCGATGGCGAGCAGGATGGCCAACCCTCGGGTCCAGGCCAGCGGCAGACGGCGAAGCAGCAGAAAGCTGCCGCCCCCCACCAGCACAGAGCCGCTCAATGCCCCCAGCCACCAGAGCGCGGCGGAGCCATCGCTCGGGGCCTCCAGGCCGTGAAGCATGGCGTGAACAGCCACAGCAGCCCCCACCAGGGCGGCGCAGGCGCCCAACTGAGGACGACGCTCGCAGCGCAGGCTGAGCAGCACAAGCGCCGCCACCGCCATGATCGCCAGAGCGGCGAGGAGCTCCTGGGCTGGCAACGCGCCCCCCATCGCTCCGAAGACGCCGCCGCCGATGGCACCAGCCAGGGCCCAGAGCAGAAGGCGGGAGGAGATGCAGGAGGCGGCGGCACCGACGCCGACCAGCAGCAGGAGGTGATCGGCGCCGCTGATCGGGTGCAGAAAGCCTGCGGCGAGGCCGCCTTGGGCGATGCCATGGGCTTGAACCGGTGGAGCCAGCAGCAGAGCCATGGCCGCCGCACCGCCCGTCAGGGCCAGCGACCGGTGAGACAAAGATGGGGTCATTGTGAAAGCCGGTCCGCGCCGGTGTGGAAGAGGTTGGGCACGGCGAGCGTTCTGACTCAGGAGACCGGGGCCCCCCTCACAGCTGCGGGACAGTGCCGGACTCGGCTCAGGCGAAGCCTGCTCCCCACCGGACTTTCCTCGTTGCCTCCAGGGCATGACCCGCTGGAACCGTTCCTCCATTGTGAGCATGAACGGCCCCGGGCGGCATGCCAAGCCCCCCCCGCCGCTGCTCTCCGCCCCTGGGTTGGTCGCCGCCTGATCCCTGGATGGCCAGCGCGCTGGGCGCCGGTGTCACGAGGAGCAGCTGTAGTGGGAGACGCCACCGAGGTGGAAGACCTCTCGGGGGCGGAGGCGGTCGAATGTCGCCTTCTCCTCCGGCGAGAGTTCGTCATAGGGATGGCTGAACACGTCTTGCAGCTCCTGGAGCCGCCGGGTGTCCCCTTGCTCGGCCTGTTGATACGCCGGCACGATCAACCATTCGCGCCAGGTGACGCTGGGGTTGACGCGTCGCATGGCTTCGGCGGACCCGTTGGCGTCTCCGCCTTCGCTGATGCGCGCCTGCCAGCGTTGCAGCCAGCGCTGCCAACGCCCTTCCAGCTCCTCCGTGCTGGGCCCGTAGAAGCTCTCCTTCAAGACGGACAGGTGCGCTGGTTGGTGAGACAACCGGCGGAAGAAGCGGGTGTAATCCACCGGGGTGAGAGCCATCAGCGCCAGCAGCTCGTCCACCAGCGCGCTGTCCGCGCGAGGCAGGCCGAGCTTGCTGGCCCACATGGCCTCGAGCTCTTGCTCCATCGCCGCCCCGAAGCCCTCCCGGATCTGATCCAGTCGGGTCAGGGCCTCCTTGTGGTCGGCGACCAGCGGGCGGATGGCCGCCCAGAACATCTGAAAATTGGCTTCCGCAGCCAGTGGTTGGTTGAGGAAGGAGAAGTGTTCGCCGCCGCCCGTCCAGGGCTGAAAGCGCGGATCAAACACCTCGCAGAAGCCGAAGGGCCCGTAGTCGAGGGTGTAGCCGCCCGCGGCGCAGTTGTCGCTGTTGAAATTTCCCTGGCAGTAGCCCACGCGGATCCAGTGGGCCACCAAGGCGGTGAGTCGATCGCGAAACAAGCCCGCCAGCGCCACCACCTGCTCGCTGAACGGTTGATCGGGGTCGATCGCGGGTCGGTAGTTCCGCGCGATCAGGTGCGCCGTGAGGCTGCGCAGCTCGTCCATGGCGCCCGGGTGCGCGTGGACGCGGGCGCGACGGGCGAACAGTTCCAGCTGGCCCACCCGCAGAAACGATGGGGCCACCCGCGTCGTGATCGCGACGGGATTGTCGAGGAGGATGTCGGGTTCGAAGGAGCGGGAGTTCGCGGCATACCAGGGCCTCCGCACGGTTTCGGCTCGCGACGCATACAACGTCAACGAGCGTGAGGTGGGAACCCCCAGGGCATGCATGAACTCCTGTGCCAGAAACTCGCGCACGCTGGAGCGGAGCACGGCGCGGCCGTCGGCACCTCGGCAGTAAGGCGTGGGGCCACCTCCCTTGAGTTGCATCTCCCAGCGCTTCCCCTGGAACACGCCTTCAAACACGGAGATGGCGCGCCCATCGCCATAGCCATTGCCTGTGCCGAACGGACATTGCTGGATGTATTCCGTGCCGTAGATCGACAGGGCGTAACCGGTCGCCCAGCCATAGGGGCGCATCGGCTCCCGCGCCACGCCGATGTCTCCGGAGAACAGGCGGCGAAAGGACGCGTCAGCGACCAGCGCATCGCTCAATCCCAAGTCCTTGAAGAGCGCGCGGCTGTGGGCGACATACTCCGGCGCGGGAATCGGCGTGGGCGTCACCGGCACGTAATGACCGGAGAACACCTGCCGGGGCCGGTGATCGTGGCCATCGCTGGTGGCCTCCGGGTCGGCGTTCAGAGTGTCCAGCAAGGAGTAGTCCGCTTGCCGGGCAAACGCGTCGAAGCTGGTCGTCAGGGGGGAGGCCAAGGCCGTCGCGGGGGTTGCCATGGGGCCGCTCGTCACGAATCTGACGGTATCGCCGCATCATGGCGGCTCGCGGGCGGTTCCGAGGGGTTCCCAGCAGCCCTTCGCCCCGCGCCCCTCCGCCCCTCCGCCCCGCCATGCCGCCCCGCCATGCCGCCATGCCGCCATGCAGCCAGCGGAGGGACCTCAGGCGCTGGCCTCGGGTTCCGGAGCGGCAAGCGCGTTGCCGAGTCCTTCGGCGGCGACCGGATCCCGCGGGATCACCTCTGCGGGGTTGGGCTCGGTCTCAGGGCCGATGACATCGACGGAGACCCGCTGCACGATCAGGCGGTAGCGCAGGGGTTGCTGCGCGTTGATCACTGCTTGCACATCCGCCACCTGCCGCGCTGTGGGCAGGCGGGGATTGGTGACGCGCACGGCGGCGCGAATCAAGGGGGGGTTCTGGCTCCAGTCAATCCGCACATTGATCAGTTCGGAATCCTTCCCCAGGGTGAGCGTGTTGTTTTTCAAGGAGGCCGTGATCGCTTGCTGGATCTCAACCAGGGCCGCTGACTGCCGCGATTGGGCCATCAACGAGACGAAGCTGCCTGACAGGGGAACCAGCAGCAGCGCCGTGAGCAGCAGGTTCACCAGGCCCAGGCGGCTGCGCCAAAGATTCACCCGCAGCTCCGGTTGACTGACCGCCAAAGTGACCAGGGCTCCGCTGAGGATCCCGAGCAGGTTGGCGGCAAACAGCAGAGCCGCTCCGAGGGCCTCCCGCCCTTGCGCCTGCGCCAGCAGCAGCCCGAAAGCGCAGACCGGTGGCACCAGGGCCACGGCGATCGCGGTGCCCGCCAGCGAGCTGATCGCCTTGCTGCTCACCGAGGCATAGGCGGCGATGGCGCCTGCCACCAGCGCCACGCCGAGATCGAGGAGATTCGGCTGCGTGCGCGCCGCCACCTCCGATCCCAGAATCGGCAGGCCCACCCCCAGGCCCAGCAGCACCGACAACCCCACGGTGAGGGCGATGCCGATCAGCAGGGTGAGCAGGGCTCGACCCACGAGCAGCAAGCGCCCCTGGAGGATCCCGAACGCCGCCGCTCGCAGCGGCAGCATCCAGGGGGCGACCAGCATCGCGCCGATCACCACGGCACTGCTGTTCGCCAAAAGACCCAGGGTGGCGATGGCCCCGGCGGCCAGGGTGAGCACAAGGAAGGGCGGATCACAGCGGGCGTCCAGCGCGAACTGCTCGCTCAGGGGATGCCCGTCCGGGGATGATTCACTCTGAGCCGGGTCTCTCTGGGGCTGGTCGCTCATTCCGCTGCCTCACCAACGCGGCACCAGACCTTAGGCGTGGTCTGCGGGCTCCAGTGAACGGCCCACGCGCTCCGGGACTCAGCACTCCCAGAGACGCAGCAAATTGCTGTAACTGCGGCTGATCAGATCAAAGAGTTCATCGTTGCCGCTACGGGCAAACAAACCGCGCCGCGCCGTATCCAACTCAAATAGAAGTTCGCGCTGATCCGCCTGACGAATTCGGCTCTCGATCCAGCCTGCGGCCACCAGCCGCTCCCCCTGGCTGACTGGGTCCACGCGATGCAGTCGGGTGCTGGGATAGACGAGAGCATGGCCCGCCGGCAATCGGAACGACTCCTCCCCGGAGGGGGACTCCAACACCAGCGCGCCTCCTTGATAGGCCTCGGGCTCGCTCAACCACAGGGTGAAGGACAGATCGCTGCGCCCGCCAGCCATCCAGGCGTTGTCCACGTGGCGGCCATAGCCTTGCCCCACCCCGCAGCGGCTGAACACCAGTCCATGGATTCGCCGCGGGAACGCCGCCGCCTGAACCAGAGGATGCGCTTGAAGGGCGTCCCGCACGCTGCTGGCGAGGTGCTGCTGCAGGGCGCTGTCGTGATCCAGCTGTTGGTTGCTCTTCACCGCGCGCGCATGCCAGCCGGCTGTCTCCGCGCCCGGTCGCCACGCCTCTGGCTGGCACCGCAGCTGCCGAACCATCGCTTCGATCCGTTCGGCAGGCAACAGGGGCTCGATCAGGAACTGCATGGCGCGTGTGGCGGGAGGCGCCGTGACGAATGGCACCGACGCTCGTGACCAATCGATGGCTGTCTGGCGATGCGCTCTGGCACGATCCAGACCGATCTCACTTGCCCAGCTTCCGTGAAGCGTCACAGTATCGCTCTCTTCCTGAGCACCCTGGTCCTGGCAGGCGGCACGGTGGCTTGCGGCCAGACGCCCGAAGCCGGCGAACAGGGGGGGGAGGAGGAGCGCCAGCCGCTCACCTCGCCCGGCAACCCCGCCCAGGGCAGCCCCGGGGAGTCCGAAGGCGGGGAAGGAGGGGAAGGCGACGAGGGCGGTGAAGGCGGTGAAGGCGGCGACATCAGGGAGGGCGGCGAGGACTGAGATCCCCATCCCCATCCCCAGTCCCGGAGGGTCCGCTTCAGGGACGCCGGTCTGCCCGCTTCAGCGAAACAGCGTGTTGAGCAGGGAGCCAAGGGCGCGGCCCACATCCTCCTGACCGCTGGAGCTGGAGGTTGAGGTGGCGCTGGCGCCGCGATCTAGGCTTTGCGTGGCGACCAGGCTCATGTCCGCCCAGCGGAAAATACCGGTGACACCATGATTGACGTGGGTCACGGGCCAGGTGGAACCGAAGTCATCGGCGATGGAGACCGCGCCGTTGCGGTTGGTGAACACATAGGTCGTGCCGTTGTTGAGGCGAACCCGATACCGCGTCATCCCATCACCCCGGTTCACCTGGCGCAGATCGCAAGGCCCGTCAAAGATGGCGCGTCCCGCCCGGCTCAGGCTGCAAAGGCCGGTCTCCCGGGTGGACGCGGGCGTGGTGGTGGCGGTCGCGTCACCGCCAGTCGACGCGGTGAACAGCTCACGGCTCAGCTTCTGGGCCACATTGCGGCGGCTCCAGCCATCCTCCCAACAGGTGCGCTCCGGCACGCTGCACACCGTGCCATTGCTCAGGCGGAACTCCCGAGGGGCCGGGTTGTTGGCCAGGTAGGCGCGGAGCCGGGTCTCAGCTTGGGACCCGAGATAGCGCCTGGTGAGAGGGAGGGAGACGCCGTTGCTGTCGTAGCAGACCCCGCTCCCGCGCAGTCCCTTGGCATCACAGAGCACCCCGGGGGCGGGGGTGCGCACCGCCTGGGCACGGGCGGGCGTCGGGGCTGCGAGCAGCCCGGCCAGCAGAACGGCGGGGACGGCGAGGCCGGTCACGGACGCGGTGCGCCGGGGGTGGCGGTGGAAGACAACCATCACAAGGGACGAGGGTTTCCCGCAAAGGCTGCCATGGCGTGGCCTTCAGCCGCTTGAATGGGCCACCTATCGAAACGGCGGTGGCCATGAAGGTGCTGGTCATGGGGGGAACGCGGTTTGTGGGACGGCCGGTGGTGGCCCGCTTGCTGGCGGAGGGGCACGCCATCACCGTGTTCACGCGCGGCCGTCAGCCCGTGCCCGCCGGCGTGCGGCACCTGCGGGGGGATCGCACGGTCGACAGCGACCTGGCCGCGCTGAACGGCGAAGATTTTGATGTGATCATCGACAGCTCCGGCCGCACCCTGGAGGACACCCGACGGGTGGTGGCGCACACGGGGGCACCCCGCCATCGGTTGGTGTACGTGAGTTCGGCCGGGGTCTACGCCGACAGTGTCCTCTGGCCCCTCGAAGAAGACGCGCCCATCGATCCGGCCAGCCGCCACGCCGGCAAGGCCGAAACCGAAGCCTGGCTGCAATCGGAGGGCATTCCCTTCACCAGCTTCCGTCCCACCTACATCATCGGGCCTGGCAATTACAACCCGATCGAGCGCTGGTTCTTTGACCGCCTGCTGCATGACCGTCCCGTTCCGCTCCCGGGGGATGGCCAGTGGATCACCCAGTTGGGGGATGTGCGCGATTTGGCCGAGGCCATGACCCGCTGCCTCGAGGTGGAGAGCTCCTGCAACCGGATTTACAATTGTTCGGGGCGACAGGGCGTGACGCTGCGGGGATTGGTGCGGACAGCGGCGGTGGCCTGCGGCAAGGATCCGGAGCGGGTGGAGATCCGGGGCTTCGACCCCGCCGGTTTGGAGCCCAAAGCGCGGAAGGCTTTTCCCCTGAGGCTCTCCCATTTCCTGACGGACACCCACCGATTGCAACGGGAATTGGCCTGGCTGCCCCGCTTTGATCTGCTCGCCAGCCTCCGGGACAGTTATCAGATGGACTATGCGCAAGCCACCGCGCCAGCTCCTGATTTCCAATCGGACGATGCCCTTTTGAATCAGTCTGTCGCCGTTTGAAGTCTGATTGTTGGTCTATCAAGAGTCTCGCCCCTTTCCCTGGCAAGGCGAATCGGTTTTTCGTGGTCCCCCGGCATGGCGCAACGAAAAAACTGCCCCGCAAGGCGAGACAAAACCGCACCGGCCCGCCAAAATGGTGTTGAAGAAAGGAGCCTTTCGTGAGTAAGAAAGTGGGGTCCAGCCAGCTGGCTGACAGCCTTCAGTGGATTGCTTATGCCCTGTTCATTGTTTTTCTGGCCCAGGTCATCACGTCTTTGTTCCCGATCGCGCTGCTTCAGCCTCAATGGATGGTGCGCGTGAGCGCCACCATTCGCGGGACAGCCAGCCTGCCCTTGATCGCCACGGCCTTGATCCTGTTCGCCAACTTGTTGGATGGAGATGTGATGCCCTCCACTGACCAGTTGCGGCTGATCCGCCGCTTGGCCACCGTCGCCGCCATCGGCTTCTTGTTGTTGATCCCCCTGCAGTCCTATGGAACTGTCGGGATCATCCGCAGCCAGGTGCAACAAAGCCAAGGCCAGCTGAAGCGCCTGGCGGATGCCGCCAATCAGATTCAGAAGTCCACGACGGAACCGGAGCTGCGGGAGGCCATCCGCTCCATCCCCGGTGGCGAGCAGTTGGCCAATCGTCCCCTCGGGGCTGATCTGCAAACCATCAAGACGGGGCTGTTGAACCGGTTGAGGCCCTCGGTGAAGCGGCTGGAGAATCAGCTGAAGGAAAATCAAAACTCCGCCCTGCAAAACACGATTGGACCGCTCATCCGCGACGGCCTGGTCTCCTTGGCCTATGCCATCGGTTTTGCCGGCATGGGTTTCGCCAAATCTGGACAGCCCACTCCCCTGCGGCGCCTGATCAAGACCCATAATCCGCGCCTTCTCAAAGAGCAACGGGGCATCACCACCATCCCTGACGCCGAATGAGCCAGGGCAAGGGCTCGGACTCGCTTTCGGGTTGAGGCCCCTCGGAGATGGAGGAGTTCTGCCACCTCTTCTGGCTTCTTGATGCCTCCACCGCCACGGAGGCCAAGGTCAGGGCCATGGTGGCGTTCTTTTCCAGGGCTCCGGCCGAGGAGGCGGCCTGGGCCCTCCATGTCCTCCTCGGCGGTCAGCGGCGTCGCCTGATCACGGGACGCCGTCTTCGGGAGATTGGCCAGGAGTCGGCGCCCTGGCCAGCATGGTTGTTCGATGCCTGCTACCGCCAGGTGGGCGATTCGGCGGAAACCATCACTCTTCTCTGGCCCTCCGGCTCGGACCCCCCCCGCTCTGACGGGCCTGAAGACGCCTCCACCGACACGGAGAACTCCTTGAGCGCGTGGATGGAGCGGCGGCTGCCGGCTCTGGCCAGCCTTCAGGGGGAGGTCCAGGCCGAGGCGGTGCGGGCCTGCTGGCGCTCCCTTCCCAGTGAGCAGCTGCTCGTCGTCAACAAGCTGCTCACCGGCGGATGGCGGGTTGGCGTCAGCCAGGGGCTGGTGATTCGTGCCCTGGCTCGGCTCAGCGGCCTGGAGGAGGCTGCCATGAAGCACCGTCTGATGGGGGGCTTCGTGCCAGGCGCCAGGGCCTGGGAGGCCCTCCTGGCGCCCGAGGAGACGGGCACCATTCCCCCCAGCCGCCCCTATCCCTTCTTTCTCGCCTCCCCCCTGGATCCCTCTGTGGTGCGGGCCACTCCCCCGAGCGACTGGCAGGTGGAGTGGAAGTATGACGGCATCCGCTGTCAGATGATCCACCGCCAGGGGGAGGTCTTTCTTTGGAGTCGCGGCGAGGATCTCCTCAACGCCAGCTTTCCAGAGCTCACCGCCGCGGCCGCCGCCCTCCCGGAGAGCGTGGTGCTCGATGGCGAAGTGGTGGTCTGGGGGGCGGAAGACGCCGTGCCCCGCCCGTTTGCGGAGCTGCAGCGCCGCTTGGGTCGCCTGGCGCCCGGGCGGCAACGGCTGCAGCAGTGCCCCGCTTGCTTTGTGATCTACGACCTGTTGGAACGCGGAGCCGTCGACCTGCGCGCCCGGCCGCTCCAGGAGCGCCGCCAGCAGCTTGAGGATCTGCATCGCCAGGGCCTTCCCGATCCGTTTCGCCTCGCCCCCCTGCTGCCGCTGGAGCACTGGCCGGCGCTGGACGATCACCGGGAGCGGGCCCGCCAGGAGGGTGCGGAAGGGGTGATGCTCAAGCGGCGCGCGTCTCCCTACCTCAGCGGCCGGCAGCGGGGCCATTGGTGGAAGCACAAGCTCGACCCCTTTCTCCTGGATGCGGTGCTCGTCTATGCGCAGCCGGGCAGCGGTCGCCGCGCCAACCTCCTCACCGACTACACCTTCGCCCTTTGGGACCGGCCCTGGGCAGAGGACGAGAGCGCGAGCGAGGAGAACGGCGCGGGAGCCAGCGCGATCCTGCAGAGAAGCGAGAGCGCGAAGGAGGGAATCAGAGAAGGAGGAAGCCAGGCAGTTGGAGAAAGCCAGGCAGTTGGAGAAGGGCGAAGCCAGGGAGAGGGAGAAGGAGGGAGCGAGGAGGGGGTCCAAGACGAGGGGGACCGCAACTCCGCCCCGCAGCTGGTGACCTTCGCCAAGGCCTATTCCGGACTGGACGACCAGGAGATCCTCCGCCTCGATCGGTGGATTCGCCGCCACACCTTGCAACGGTTTGGCCCGGTGCGGGCGGTGGCGCCGGAATTGGTCTTCGAGTTGGCCTTTGAAGGAATCCAGCCCTCCTCTCGCCATCGCAGTGGCCTGGCCGTGCGGTTTCCCCGCATCAACCGCTGGCGATCCGACAAGGGGCCCAGGGACGCCGACAGCCTGGTCCAAGCCCTCTCCTTGATGGCCCCGCCAGCGCTCTCCACCCCCGATCGGCCCGACTCCACCCCCGATCGGCCCGACTCCATCCCCGATCGATAAGGTGAGCCCCCGGCTCTTCGCTGCCCGCGCCATGGTCGCCCGCCACGCCCTTGGCCCCGATCGCACCCCGTCCAGCGCCCCGTCCAGCACCCCGTCCAGCACCCCGTCGGGCGCCCGATCCCGCGCCGCTGATCCGCTGGCGGAGATCCTGGCCCCGATCGACGCCTGGTTCGCGCGCCAGGGCTGGCGCCCCCAGCCCTTTCAACGCCAGTGCTGGGAAGCTTGGCTGCAGGGGCGCAGCGGTCTGTTGCAAGTGCCCACGGGGTCCGGCAAAACCTATGCCGCCGTGATGGGCCCCATCGCTGAGTTGCTTGCCGAGGCCCGAGCGACCGGCCACGCGCCCACCGGGCTCCGGCTTCTTGTGATCACCCCCCTGCGGGCGCTCAGCCGCGATTTGCGGTTGGCCATCGAGGAGCCGATCGCCGCCATGGGCTGGCCCCTGCGGGTGGGCTTGCGCAACGGCGACACCTCCAGCGCGGAGCGCGCGCGCCAGCGCAAGCATCCGCCACCGATCCTGATCACCACCCCGGAATCCCTCTCCCTGCTGCTGGCCTCCCCCGAGGCCGAGGGCTTCTTCGCGGCGCTGCGGGGTGTGGTGATCGACGAGTGGCACGATCTGCTTGGAAGCAAGCGGGGAAGCCAGACCGAGCTCTGCTTGAGCTGGCTCAGTCGTCGCCAGCCCAGCCTCAGGCGTTGGGCGATCAGCGCCACCATCGGCAATCTCGAGGAGGCGGCCCGGGCGGCGGTGGGCGTGCGGCGCTCTCCAGAGATCCTCACGGCGCCCGTTCGCCGCGCCACGGCGATTCGCAGCCTGCTGCCCGATTCGATCGATGGCTTTCCCTGGGCGGGACATCTCGGCTTGCGCATGCATGAGGTGCTCGTCGGCGCCCTGGAGCCCACCACCTCCACCCTGTTGTTCACCAACACCCGCAACCAGGCGGAACGCTGGCATCAATGCCTGCGTTATGCCTGCCCCGAGATGGAGGCGGCATTGGCGCTGCACCACAGCTCCCTCGACCGGGCGGCGCGAGAGGCGGTGGAAGCGGGGGTGAAGGCGGGGGAGATCCGCTGGGTGGTCTGCACGAGCTCCCTGGATCTGGGCGTGGATTTTCAGCCGGTGGAGCGGGTGGTGCAGATCGGCTCCGCCAAGCATCTGGCCCGTCTGCTGCAGCGGGCGGGCCGCTCCGCCCATGCCCCCGGCCGCACCAGCCAGGTGCTGTTCATGCCCACCAATGCCCTGGAACTGCTTGAGGTGAGCGCCATGCGGCGGGGACTGGAGGAGGGCGTGGTGGAGCACAGGACGGCCCCCGAGGCCCCCCTGGATGTCCTGCTGCAGCATCTGGTGACGCTGGCTTGCGGGCCGGGATTCTCTCCCGTGGAGGAGCTGGAGAGCATTCGCGACGCCTGGAGTTTTCGCCAGCTGTCCGACGCGGACTGGCAGTGGTGTCTTGACTTCCTGGAGCATGGCGGTCGCTGCCTGGCGGCCTATCCCCGCTATCGCAAGCTCGTGCGCGAGGGGGCCACCCCCGAGGGGCGCTTCCGCGTCTGTGATCCGGCCATCGCTCGGCAGCACAGGCTGAACATCGGCACGATCACCGCCGATCGGAGCGTGACGGTGCGCTTCGCGCGCGGCGCGGTGATCGGCCATGTGGAGGAAGCCTTCATCGGTCGCTTGAAGCCTGGCGATGTGTTCTTCTTTGCCGGTCGCCAGCTGGAACTCCTGCGGCTGCGGGAGATGACGGCGGAGGTGCGGGCGACGGCGAAGAAAACCACTGCGGTGCCCGCCTGGGCCGGAGGGCAGATGGCCCTCTCCGATCTGCTGAGTCACCATCTGCGACTGGAGGTGGATCGCTGCCGTCGGGCCCTGGAGGAGGCAGACAGCGACACGCTGCTGGACACCCCGGAGCTGAGGGCGCTGCGGCCCCTGCTGCGACGCCAGGCGGAGGTGTCTGTGATTCCGGGGACCGGTGAGTTTCTGGTGGAGGTGTGCCGCACCCGCGAGGGCAGCCATCTGTATGGCTATCCCTTTGAGGGGCGCTTTGTGCATGAGGGGCTCGGTTTTCTTTGGGCCTGGCGCATGGCGCGCCAGCACCCTGGCACCCTCACCGTGGCGGTGAACGATTACGGATTTGAACTCCTGGCGCCGCGCGGCTATCCGTTCGCCGAGCTCATGGAAACTCTGGCGGAGGCTCTTCTCTCCGCAGACGCGCTGGAGGCGGATCTGGAGCGGGCCATCAACCTGTCCGAGATGGGCCGCCGCCGTTTTCGCTCCATCGCTCAGGTGAGCGGTCTTGTGCAGAACGGCACGCCGTGGGCCAGCAAGAGCGCCGGCCAGCTCCAGATCAGCGCCGCCCTGCTCTTCGATGTGTTTCAGCGCCACGATCCCGACAATCTGCTCCTGCGCCAGGCCCATCAGGAGGTGCTGAGGGAGCAGCTGGAGGTGCAGCGGCTGGCCAGCACCCTGCGGCGGCTGCAGGCCTGCGAACTGCGCGTGGCGCGCACTCCCCGGCCCTCCCCCTTGGCGTTCCCCCTGCTGGCCGAGCGGCTCACCAATCGCATGAGCAATGAGTCGCTGCTCGATCGCCTGGCGCGGCTGCGGGCGGAGGCCGAACGGGTGGAAGGGATCGATTGAAAGGTTGGCGGAAGCTCGACGCCTCAGGCCACCAGGTAGTGGCGCAAGTCGCGCGAGCGGTTGCGAATGCCCTCCAGGGCCCGGCGCTCAAGGTTGCGGGTCTTGTCGCGGCTCATGCCCAGCTCCCGGGCGATGGAGGTGAGGCTCATCGGTTCCTCGCCCTCCATGCCGTAGCGCATGCGCAACACCCGCCCCTGCAGCTCCGGCAGCTGGTCCACCAGCGCGCGCAGATCCCCCTTCAGGCATTCGCCATCGACGATCTCTTCCGGCAGGACGCCATCACCGGCCAGCAGATCCAGCAATTCCGTGTCCTCCCCATCCCCCACCTTGGTCTCCAGGCTCACGGGCTGCCGCG
>JBJOHA010000031.1:0-36874 GCA_046047935.1 Cyanobacteriota bacterium | reverse complement strand
AGCGGATGCAGCTGGACAACATTCTCTCCTTCGGCCCTGAGGGAGAGTGTCTGGAGCTGTTCCCATTGAATGTATTGATTGGCCCCAACGGATCCGGTAAATCCAATTTCATTGAGGCCATGTCGTTGATGCGGGCCGCCCCGCGCGACTACCGCGACGTCCTGCGGCGTGGTGGCGGGGTCAAAGAATGGCTGTGGAAGGGCGCTGCAGAACGCCACCCAAAGCTGCTTGAATGCCTATCGAAAAGGCAAGCATTCCTATCCAATACTGGCCAAATTAAATCCAGCTGTGTTGCGCGACCTCCTGCCCAGCTTCGTTCGGGTCATGACCATTCTTGATCAAAACCTGTGAGGCATGGCATCGCATCGCATCGCATGGCATGGCATGGTGAGCCCCGGCGCACCAGGAGGATTCCCGCCTGGAGAGCAGGGGTGACGGATGTTCGGAGCGAGCAGATCGATCCCAACCAACTCTTGGTGCTCGCGCCATCCCCCTGCAGCCCGTTGCTTGCCTCGCCCGGCTCCGCCTCCCTTAGATTCCCCAGCGGATGGACCCGAGCCCACGCCGTCCCAACTTTCATCCCGCTGCTGTTGTCGTCTTCCCCCGCATGACCTGTCGCTTCGGCATCGTCTGCCCCCCCGCCATCGGCCATCTCAATCCGATGGTGGCCCTGGGTTTGGAGTTGAGGCGACGTGGCCATGCGGTGGTGGTGTTCACCGTGGCGGATGGCGCGCGCAAATTGGCCGGATTGCCGTTGGAGGTGGTGACGATCGGCGCGGAGGCTTTCCCGCCGGGGGCGGTGGATCAGGCCTATGCCGAGCTCGGGCGCCTCAGCGGTGGCGCCGGCCTGCGGTTTTCGATCGATTACTACCGTCGTGAACAGGCCATGCTGTTCGCGGAATTGCCCGCAGCGGTGATGGCCGCAGGACTCCAGGTGCTTCTGGTGGACCAGGTGTCAGCGGCGGCGGGCGCGGTGGCCGCGTCGCTCAGCCTGCCCTTCGTCACGATCGCCAACGCCCTGCCCATCAATCGCGAACCGGCGGTGCCGCCTTTCTTCACCGATTGGCAGCCCGGTCCGGCTCCTTGGACCCGCTGGCGCAACCGCCTGGGCCACGCTCTCCTCGATCGCCTCACCGCTCCCCTCTGGCGAGACCTTCAACAGCAACGCCACCAGTTGGGGCTGCCCCGTCATCGAAGGCGCGAGGAGATCCACTCCCCCTTGCTGCAGCTGGCTCAGATGCCCGCGTCCCTGGATTTCCCTCGGGAGCGCTTGTCCCCCCATTTTCACTACGTCGGACGCCTGGCCGATCCTTCCGGCCAAGAGCCCCTCTTGCGGGATGCGGCGCCGTTCCCCTGGGAGCGGCTCGATGGTCGCCCCTTGGTCTACGCCTCCCTGGGCACCCTTCAAAACGGACGTCCGGAGATCTTTGCTCAGATCGCTGCGGCCTGCGCGCCGCTGGATGTGCAACTGGTGATTTCCATGGGCAACCCTGCCATCACGCCCCCGACGCTGCCTGGCGATCCCCTCGTGGTGGCCTATGCGCCCCATCAACAGCTGATCGAGCGTTCCACGCTGGTGATCACCCATGCCGGCTTGAACACCACGCTCACCGCCCTGGGCTCCGGGGTGCCCCTGCTCGCCATCCCGATCACCAACGAGCAGCCGGGGATCGCGGCCCGCGTGGCTCGCAGTGGCGCGGGTCGGGTGTTGCCGCTGCGCCAACTGAGCGTCGCCGCGCTCAGGTCCCTTGTGGCGGAGATGCTGGCCAATCCCGCCTATCGCGCCAGGGCGAGGGCGCTGCAGGCGGAGGACCAGGCGGCTGGCGGGGTCGCCACAGCGGCGGACTGGATCGAAGCCGTGGCCAGTCCCGCTCCCCTTTCCCGTCAACCATCACGCCCTGGCTGAGCCGGCGATTCCCGCAGCCGAGGCAGCAGCTGCACCAGGTTGCACGGGCGGGTGTCGGCGTCCAGCTGGGCGCGGATCAACCGATCCCAGGCGGTTTCCACCGCATCGCGCGAGCCCGGCAGCACAAACACCAGCGTGCCGTTCGCCACCCCGGCCAAACAGCGGCTTTGCAGGGTGCTGGTGCCGATCGTCTCGAACGACAACACGCGAAACAATTCCCCGAAGCCGTCGATCACCTTGTCCAGCAGGGGGGCCACCGCTTCCGGTGTGCCATCGCGTCCGGCCAGCCCAGTGCCGCCGCTGCTGATCACCACCTGCACCGCTGGATCGGCGATCCAGCGGCTCAGCTCCGCCCGGATGCGATAGCGATCATCCGGCACGATGACCCGCTCCAGGAGCTGGTGACCCGCCGCTTCCAGTCGGCTCCGCAGGGCCTCGCCGGAGTGATCATCCGCCAGGGTGCGCGTATCAGACACCGTGAGCAGGGCAATGGCCAGGGACACGTGTTCATCAGAGCAGGCGCCTCCATTCTCCCCTCCCCTCCTCGCCACGCGATTCATTCGTCCGTGGGTGGCCATGAATGCTTGGCCGCCCACGGTTGCCGAATGATCATGCGAAGCTTTCTCTACCTTCTCGTCCCCCCAGATTGCTCGCCATGCCCTCCTCTCCCACGCGGCTCTCTCCCAGGCCGTCTGCTGTTGTGGTCGGTGCGGGCATCGCTGGTCTGTCCGCTGCTTTTGCCCTGGCCCAACGGGGCTTCCAGGTCACGGTCTATGAGAAGGAGAGCACGGCTGGCGGCAATCTTGGCGCCACCCTCTCCCATCCCCGCAGGCGCCGTGCCCAGCAGGTGTCGGATGTTTTTGAGGTGTATCCCCATATGTTTGGTGATTGGTATGTCAACTTCTGGCAACTGATGGAGGCCATTGGTAAAGGCAAGGGTGATCGCGAGACCTGGCGCAGCATGTCTGACTTTAAATTTCTGGCCAAGCCCGCTGACCCTTTCCAACGACGTCAGCCTGGATACAAGACGCTGCGCAATAATGGTTCGTTGCTCAGCATCCTCTCGAATTTTTCCTCGGGAATCATCCCACCTCCGGATATGTTCTTGGCAGCCTATGCCGCCTTGGGTTTGTTGGCGGATGACTTCAACGATAAAGATGATGTCAATGTCGCCACATTGAATGATTTCCTGAATACCCGCTTCTACCGCTCAAAATATGTCACCAACTTCTATCAGATGATTATTCTCTATATTTGGTCCTTAGACGCTGATGAGTCTTCCGTCTTGGCGTGTCAACGATTCTTTGGCTATCAACTCAGGCGGCCGACCCCCACCGCTTGGGTGTTGAACTCTGGCGATGCGTACACCAGCATCATTCAGCCCTTGGTCCATCATTTGCAAACCAGGCTCCACGTTCGCTTTCACTTTGACAGTCCTGTCGTTGCCGTTTCACTCAACTCGCAGAAGAATCGTGTGGAGCAACTGCTTGTCATTGACAACTACAGCGATCAGCGGACGATCAACGTTGTACCTGAGCAGCGATCGGGCGCTTCAGCATCTGCGTATGTCTTTGCTGTGCCCCCTGAGACACTTTCGGCGCTTGTGCAAACACCCATTCCTGCCATCCACGACGTTCGAGGCTTGAATTCGGAAACGAAGGTGACCCTTGCTTCGAATACATTTGGCATCATTACACAATTTCTGATGGAGTCAATCCGGGCTCAACAATCGGAGGAGCCCACGGCCACTCTTTCTTCTCTGGATGATTCTTCTCTGGATAATGCGATGGACCGGGAATCTGAGGGTGTCACAGTGCTTGAGCGCTCCTCGTTAGCTGCCAGCACCTCACTTCGACCTGCCATTGTTGATGCCATTCCTGAATTGGCCACGACCAAAACATTCAGCGCCGAACCCATTCCCGTTCTCTATGTCGCTTTTCGCCAGGGAGCAGACATCAATGCCTTGATACCACCAGACTGTTACATCGGACTGACTGATTCCAACTATGCGCTGACCTTGGTGGAGATCACGCGTGAGTTTCGCCTGGCGAATCCCCACCTCTTTTCATCCAGCACCTCCATCGGCATGATCATCGCCTTGGCCGCTTCCGATTATGGTGAGCTTCCCTTCTTTCGGACACCACCTACAAAACTCGATCAGCCCGAAGTCAGCGCTCCCGAAAGGTTGGTGGAATCAGAGTCCTTGCAAGAGAAAACGATTGATTTGCTGCTCGAAGAAGCACAACGCTATCTTGCTTTTGAAGACGATGATATTGAATGGTGTTTCTTCCGTTCAAACAATAATCATCGTCTTTTTCTCAATGATGTTGAAAGTGCGCGCAATCCCGTGAAGCCTATTTATCTTGACCCGGTTCATTCACGACCTGTTGTTGAGAATCTTGCCTTTGCGGGTGATTTCTGCAGTCAAGATGTGGTTATGTCTACGGTGGAAGCCGCTGTGGAAAGTGGGATTCGCGCGGCAGAGCTGCTGGCAGGCAACTCTGACAGCCATCCCACCGCCAGCGCAATGCCTCTGCGCCTGCAACGACCTGATTCTTTTCCGCAAGCCTGGCTGACCACCTCCAAATTGCTCCTGATGCCTTACGCGGTATTGGCCAAGAGTTGTTCCGATCTCAATGGCTGTCTGCAAGCCGTCAGTCGCAGCCACACCGATCCAGCATCCATTCAGCCGGACCTCGTGACGCAATGGCTCAACTATTGGCCTCGTCAAGCCTCGATGGTTCTGGGTGCTTATCAAGATGCATGGAACACAATGACCTCGCTGACCACGCAGAACATGATCAGTTCGACGGAGCTGATCCGGTCGTTTTTGATCCGCCGCTGAGTTGTCTTGTTTCCTCAATCAAGGCATGGAGGGGTTCAGGATCATTGGCAAAGAGCATGGCTTCTTTTTTGGCTTCGATGACGATTTGATCCAAGATCTTTTCCGCCTCAGGCAATTGCTCTTGAAAGGCTTTGGAGAGTTGCTGGAGATCAGCAAGAGAGGGATCCTCCTTGCTGAAGAGTTTGCCAATGACTGGATCGCGTATGGCCAGAGCTGCAGGCAGGGTGAGAATGCCATCCCGCAAATCTTCGACTCCACCACCACCAAGCTCGGCACTGCCCCGCACATCTCCGACATCGTCGCAGCCGTGATAGAGAACACCCAGTAAGCCACCGAACGTCCGCAAGCGTCCACTGCGATCTGCTAAACACGAACAAATCTCAAACATCGAACCCGTATCTTCAGCTGCGATATAGCGCCAATCCTCCACTCCTAAAACCTGTCTCCTCAATCGCCATTGCAAGCATTCGGCGACACCAAGTCTTTTCATTAACTCCGAAAAGAGTTGAATGGCCTGAGTATCCGTTCCCAGGAGCCTATATCCTTCTGCCACCATGTAGCCCGAGGCCATGAGGGCATCCAATTCACCAAATTTATAATGCAATGTCTCCCGTCCACGTCTTTCGTTTGATTTATCCAGGATGTCATCGATGACCAGGGTCATGTTATGGAACAGTTCGATGACTACCGCACAGCGAATCAACCCGTCGGGTATGGGCAGTCCTGGAACCAGCGAGCGATAAGTTGAAAAGATGGTTAGTGGACGGAAGTACTTGGAACCGGACATGAATTGCCAGCGCAGCTCAGGAATCATTTCCTTGTCACAACTCTCGACCCACTCTGTAATCTGTCGCTCAACCAGGCCGACTTCCTCGCGGAAGTTCAAATTGTCAACAAATGCCGGTGTCATTATGCGGAAGGGGTGTTGATGTTATGTTGTTGTCGCAGATTTTCGGCCTCCGCCTGAGAGAGTTGTTCTGTGATCAAGGCCAACTGATGCTGAAAACTTCTTCCCTCTCGACTGGCTGTTTCTCCAATCTCCCTGAGGAATCCTCTGATCTCATCCAGAAGCAAAGCGCGCTGATGCCCTGCCTCAGCTCCCCTTTGACTCAGGGCCAAGAGCGAGGCCTGATACTTGTATAGAACGGACTGCACTGCACAGCTGTAACTCAAGGAACTGGACGTCGCTGCCGAAAGGGCTTGCAGCATCGCCCGGGAGATGGCGCTCGCATCAGCCAGGGATTCGCCCGCCTGGGTTCCGGAGTCTGCAGCATGAGGGGCTGCCAAGGTCTGGGACAGCGTGAACCATTGTCTCCATAACGACTGATAGCTTTTCAGCACGTCTTCGATGGAGGTGCTCATAGGTAATACTGCTTATGAGCGCTCATGCTACCACTGGACTTTGGTAAAGTTTGCGTGTTTGACTCCCGGTCTGGCCCTGAAATTCAGGGGGTTGATTGCTGTTCGTGTCAAGCCCTCAACGCCTGCAATGGCCTCTTCTGTTGTGCTGTGTGACATTTGCGGGACGGTCAATCCAGTTGGCCACAACTTCTGTTTTCAGTGCGGAGCGGCTCTGCGCACGCGCCTGTGTCCCGCCTGTGGTGTGGCATCCCGTTCCCCCAACCAGGCCGTCTGTGAACACTGTGGAGGGTTCCTGAACGACAAGGGTGGTGATCAAGCTCTCTTTGGCCTCCAAGAGGAGCGGAAATTTGTCACTGCTTTGTTTGCGGACATCAAAGGTTCGGTCGCCTTTCTCAAGGAGCGCGAGCTTGAGGAGGGGCGACGCATTCTTGATACGGTTATCTTGCATATCAGCTCTCTGATCAGGCGGCATGAAGGTTCGGTGATAGATACGGTCGGAGATGGAGTGTTTGCTCTTTTTGGCGCGCCGCGGTCTTTGGATGGTCACCCGCGAGCTGCCGTGAATGCGGCCTTGGAAATCCAAAGCACCATGGCTCGAATCCAAGAATCTGAGCCATTGCTTGCCAATGTTCAACTGCGCATTGGCATTGATACAGGTGACGTGATTTGGCGTGTCTTGCAAGTCGGTTATGAGATGCGACATCTTCCGATCGGCCATACCGTCAACCAGGCATCACGTCTTCAGGAGGCTGCTGTACCAGGCGGTGTTCTCATTGGAGAACACACTTATGAGTTGGTAAGAGACTATTTCAGCTTTTCTCCTGTGCATCCCCTCAACCTCAAGGGAATCTCAGGACAAGTCAATGCCTATGAGGTTTTGAAGCCAACAACAGTCTTTCGCCGTTGGCAAGTGTCCATGAAGAGAGGCCTCAGTCCTTTTGTCGGGCGGGAGAAGGAGCTTCAACTTCTGGACAAGGCTGTGAAGCGCTTTGAGAGTGGTCAAGGCACAGCCATGATTCTTGTCTCTGAAGCCGGAGGAGGAAAATCACGCTTGCTTTACGAAGCCACGCAAACCCTGGGAGATAAGTTTCCCATCCATGATGCGTTCTGTCTTTCTCATACGCAGTCCTCACCTTGGTATTCCGTCATCCAATGGGTGAGGAGTCTGCTAGGTGTCGCACCCGGACTTTCGGCTCAAGAGGCGAAGCGGGTGATTGAGACGAAAATCTCCTCTCTGGATACTCCTTTCTTGGACGACTTGCCGATCCTTTTTCAATTCTTGGATCTGGATTCCGAGTTGCTTCTGCCTGCCAACACAGATCCGACGGTGCGCAAGCGAAAATACCTCACGCTCATCCTCCGGCTTCTTGCCCTCGAGGCGGAGAGACATCCGCTTGTCCTGATGGTGGAGGACCTCCACTGGCTGGATCAGCAGTCATCCTTTGTCATAGATGCGCTCTTATCCTTCTCAGCGGAGCACCCAATCTTCTTGTTATGCACAACTCGTCCAGAGGGGCTCACCCCCGCTTGGCATGCCGATGCTGCCACCATTGTCCATTTGCGCAATCTTGACAACCCTGCTTCTCATCAATTGATTCAGAGTCTTTTCAATTGTGAATCAATCAGTGATGTTCTGGTGCGGGATATTCAGAATAAAACACAAGGAAATCCCTTTTTTATCGAAGAAATCATTCGCTCGCTTCAGCAGTCTGAACAGTCGCTCCCCCTTGGACGACAGGCTTCTCTCAGTGATCTGGTTGCCATGCCATCAACTATCAAGATGGCTATTGCTGATCGAATCGACCGTCTGACAGCGAAGGAAAAACATACCCTACAAATTTTGGCAGTCGTTGGTGTGCGTTGTCGCATTTTGCTTTTGACCAACTTGCTGGCGGAAGAGGTCTCCAGCGTGTTGGATCTGTTGTCGACACTCCAGGCCCTTGGTTTTCTCGTCAGTCCAGAACAGGATGATGAGACCTATGTTCAATTTGGTCATGTTCTGATTCAGGAGGTTGCCTACTCTTCCCTTCTCAATGACAAACGGGCCCTTTTGCATGAGCGCATTGCCGCAGTACTGGAATCTGAATATGGAGAAGCCGGTCATGAGCTCCTCCCTGAGCTTGCCCATCACTATCTACTCTCCAGTAATGATGGTAAAGCGGTGGAGTATCTTCGTCTGGCGGGTGAATCTGCCATCCAGCGATCAGCCCATGTGGAAGCCCAGAACTATCTCAAACTTGGATTGCAGCGCTTGGACAAATGCGACACGCTCCAAGGACGATCCTTGCAACTTGCCCAGCTCTGGTTGTCACTCGGGGTTTCGCTGCAGGTCACGCTTGGTTATGCGGCTGACGAGGTGAAAACCGCCTATGAAAAGGCTGTAGACTATAGTGAAAAGGCACAGGCTTCTGACAGCTTGCTTTCGGCTTTACGTGGTTATGGTATTTTTAATATTGTGAAAGCCAATTACTTGGAGGCGGCAAAGATTGCAAATCGCCTTCAAGTCCACGCCAACGGTGATCCTGCATTTGCCCTGGAGCATCTCATCCTGAGCGGTTTAGCTTGTTCCTATCGTGGAGAGCTTGAGCGAGGCGCCAAGTCCTACAGCAAGGGCTTGGCCATCTCTGAGCGCCCGACGGATGCAACGACCATCCAATATTCAGGCTATTCACCAGGAATCTGTTATTCCTACTATGCCCTTAATGCACTTTATTCGGGCCGTCTTGACTTGGCTAAAGATTATGCAAACCGGGGGCTTCACGTGGCGCTGTCCAGCGCAATTCCTGTGGCGATTGCGCAATCCCGTGGCATGTTGGGTCACGTGTTGTTTTGTTTGTACGACTACGAGCAAGCAGATGAGCAGAACCAGATCAATATCGCTTTTGCCGATGATAATGGCTTCGCTTATTGGTCTTTGCTGGGACGTATTTTAACATGCTGGACTCGGGGCCATTTGCACTCTGATGAAACATCGATGGATGAATTGTATGCCTTTATCACGGCGTATCGCGGCAGCGGAGCATTGATCGGAGTGCCATGGTTTCTCAATCTCTATGCGGAGCTTCTCTGGCGTTTTGGTCGCCCCCGGGAGGCTCTTGTGGTGCTTGGAGAGGCGGAAGGAATTGCCTCGCTCACCCAGGAGCGTTTCTTTCTGTCGGATACTTTGAGGCTGAAGGGAGATCTTCACTCCGCATTGTCGTCACAGACTATCTGCATCACCGCCATGCAATGCTATCGAGAGGCTATCAATCTCGCCCGTGTCCAGGGCGCATGGCTGCCGGCCATGCGAGCGGTCTTCCCCTTGGTTCGCCTCCTCCAACGACAGGGAGACAGCGCTGAGGCGCAGGCTCTCTTCGCCGACATTCACGCCAGGCTGTCCTGGATCCCCTGCCCTGACCAGCGTGAGGCCTCCGCTGTGATGCGGGAGCTGTCCCTGGCTGGCTGAGGATGCTCAGCGGGCTTGTTCAGGCCCTCGCCCGTTTCAGCCGTTCAATCGACAGACAAAGGCTTGAGACACAGGCGGTGAGCTTGACGTTCTGTGGCATGCACGCCTCCCATTCCTGCACGTTGCCCTGCCTTCCTCCAGACCCGCCTCACCCTCGCGTCGCCTTGTGCAGCCTGGTTAGCGCTCTCTGCCCGTGTCTTCATGGGTGCAACCATGGGCTGATAGTCACACCACAACGTTGCGTAGCTTTATATTGGTTCGTCCATTTCGCCCGACCCGCCCATGGCCAGTGGGTTTCGGATCTTTGATGCCCTATCTCCTGAGCTGAGCGATCAGCTGCTCCAAGGCCATCGCGTTGTCTCGGTGCCTGCTAATCACCAACTAATGTTTGCCACGGATTGGGGGCAAGACGTCTATCTGATCCATTCGGGCATCGCCAAGACGCGCAGTCTTAGCCAACAAGGTGAGGAAACCGTCATTTCTTTGATGGGGCCCGGGTCCCTCGTCGGTGATCTTGCCGTTTTCACCACGCTCTCCACGCGGACGGTGGACGTCGTCGCTCTGACTCCAACAACGTTCTTGAGGTTGCGGCACCGCGCTCTCCAGGACGCCATCGACGGCAGCCCTGATTTTCTCCGGTTGATCGCCTGCCTTCAAGCCCACCGATTGTGCTCCCTGGGGGAGCGACTGACATTGATGAATGAGGATGCCTCCACCAGGCTCCTGGCCACCTTGTCCGCGCTTGCCCGGCTCAACGGACCCGAGGACGACCCGCTCCAGCCGATTCCTGCCCTTCCGCAACAGGAGATCGCCGTGATCTCCGGACTCTCCCGGGGAACCGCCTCCACCTTGATCAACAAGTTGCGTGGCAATGGCACTCTCGAACAGACGGATCATGGTTTGCGTTTCACCACCCTGGCACCCCTTGAGCGGCGTGGCTTGCTGCCCTCCCCGACGGCCAGTCCAGCCTGGCGCTGATCTTCACAGCCTCCCGTGACCCCCTCCCCCCGTGCTCCCGCGTCCCCTCGGCCCAGCCCATCAGGCCCTCCGACGGTGCGCGTGCGGTTGTTCGCCTCCTTGCGCGAGCGGGCTGGCTGGAGCGACCGCGAGGTGTCCCTGCCAGCCGATTTCCGCCAGGTTCCCTGCACCCCTCGCGCGCTCTTTCAACAACTTGCTCTGGCCTCCACGCCCCACGACCTTCCCCCGGGCCTGCGCGTGGCGGTCAACCAGTCTTTCGCCACCCCCGACACCCCGCTCCACCCTGGTGATGAACTGGCCTTCCTGCCCCCGATCACCGGAGGCTGAGACGCCATGCCGCAGCACACCCCAGCCCTCATCCAAGTGAGTTTGCATCCTGAGACCCTGGCGCCCGGGGAGCTTCTGGACTCCTGGCAGCGTCAGCAGGCCCTGGAGCCGGGCGGGCCCTTGGCGGCGATGAGCGTGTTCATAGGCCGGGCGCGGGGCCTTTCGGAGGCGGGTTTGCCTCTCGACAGCCTGGAATTGGAGCACTATCCGGGGATGACGGAGGCGGAGCTGCACCGCGTGGCCGCCGCATGTGCTCGCCGCCACGGCGCCCGGGCCGTCGGCGTGGGCCATCGCGTCGGGCATGTGATCCCGGGGGAAGCGATTGTCGTGGCGGCGGTGATGGCCGACCGGCGAGGCCCGGCCCAACGCTGCTGCCAGGAGCTGTTGGAGGCCCTGAAACACGAGGCGCCGTTCTGGAAACGGGAGTGGTGCGCGGGTCATGGCACCTGGGTCACCGCCAACACCCCGCTCGGGGAGCCAATCGCCTGACGCGTTTCGGGTCAAGGGCCTCGCGTCCGTCGTGGCGCATCCAGAAGCCTGGCGGAGGCAGGACCTGGCGGAGTCGGGATCCGTGGTGGAGTCGCCATCAGAAGATGGGGAGGCGCAGCAGCTGCGCCCACAGCTCCTCGCCGGCCTCGAGGTTGCCCCGCTCCGCCGGGATCTCCACCAGCAGATCCGCCCCCTGCAGGGAGCCGATGCGGGAGGAGGCTTGGCTTCCCTCCACCTGCGCCAGCAGCGCTCCGCAAGGGTCCACCAGCAAGCGGGCGCGGGCGAGTTCAGGGCGTCCCGCCCCTCGCTTGAGAGGGGCGGCAAGGCGCACCCGCAGGCGCGGCAGGGGTTGGGGGTCCGCGCCCTCCAGGGCCTGCAGGGCAGGCCAGAGCAACTGCAGGGCTGTGATGGCGGCCGCCACCGGGTTGCCCGGCAGACCGAAAAAGGGCCGGCCCGCCAGTTGGCCAAAGGCAAAGGGCCTGCCGGGCTTGAGGAACAGCTTCCAGAAGCCCACCTCCCCCCGCTCTGCCAGCAACCATCGAATCCAGTCGGCATCGCCGGCGGAGACGCCTCCGGTGCTCACCACCACATCGCAGCGCTCGGCCAGGCTTTCCAGGGCTTGACCCAACGCCTCGGGCTGATCGGGCACCACCCGCCGCTCCGTCACCGCTTGTCCCAGCCGGGCCAGCAGCGTTTCCAGAAGGGTGCCGTTGCTCTCCCAGATCGCGCCTGGCCTTCGGGGCTCGCCTGCTGGCACCAGCTCATCGCCGCTGATCAACAGACCCAGCCGGGGTTTGGGCCGGACCGCCAGGGAGGCCACGCCGCAACTGGCCAGCCTGGCCAGATCCGCTGGTCCCAGACGACTCCCGCTGGCCAGAAGCTCCTGCCCGGGGGCGGCTTCCTCCTCCGCCCCTCGGATCCAGGGGTTGGGCCCGGCTTCATCGCGCAGGCGCAGGCTGTCGCCCTCGCGGGCCACCACTTCCTGGGGCAAGACCCGGCCCGCAGAATCAGGCAGGGGCGCACCGGTGAGGATGCGGATGGCTTGTCCGCTCTCGAGCGTGCCAAAAAAGGGGGCGCCGGGGGCGGAGCGTCCCACCACGCGCCAGAGGGCTGTCGGAGGGGGAGCGGAGGTTTCCGGGATGGCGTAACCATCCAGGATCGCGGCGCGAAATCCGGGCACCGCCTCTCGTGCTCGACAGCTTTCCGCGCTCACGCGGCCCAGGCAGGCTGAAAGAGGCAGCCGTTCGCGGCCTTCCATGGGTTTCAAGGCGTCCAGCACCCGTGCCCGCGCCTCCTCCAGAGGCAGGCCTTCGCGGGGGAAGGGTTCGGCCATGGGCTTCAGGAGCGGTTGGCTGCGGACATCCTGCCTGGCGCTGCGGCGTTGGGAATAAAAATATTTGCATTCTTGCCGGGGATGGCAGCAGCCGCCTGTGCAAGAAATGGCAGATAGAATCACACCTTTAGTCAAGTCTGTCGTGGCAGAGGTTAAACTATTTGCATATGGTTTTCCTCCCACGACGCGAACCGCCTCCGCGAATCCCCTCCGGCGTCTGGTGTGGAAAGTAAAAAGATTTAAGCAGCTATGTCGCCATCGGCATAATTTCGGAGACTCTTTGTCGCTTGTCATTGTTTCCGCCCTGTCTCGCTCGCGCGTCCGCCTCGCGGGTCAGCAGGAGCAGGGCAAGCTGCTCGCCATCGGCAGCATCCTTTGGTCTCTTCAGGACCAGGATGTGATCTGGGGGTCTGGTGCCCATCGGGAAGATCAAATTCCTGGTTGTCGCATTGCGACTTGCCCTGCAGTGAGAGGGCCTTTGACACTCCAGGAGCTGATCAAGGCGGGCGTTCTGCCGGAAGGCAGTCAACCCTTGTTCTTCGATCCAGCCATCCTCATCACCCTTCTTTACCCGGGTTTACGTGATCTCTCTCGTCAGAAGGGACGCACCTTACTGATCCCCCATCATTGTGATTTTGCAGGGGTTGCGGCATGGCTCAAGCAGGCTGGTGTTTCCCTGGAACTGGTGAATCCTTTGGAGCATCCCTTGCGTGTGGCGGCGAAGATTGCGCAATCGGAGCGCGTCATCTCTTCCTCCTTGCATGGAATTATTCTCGCCGATGCCCTGGGCGTTCCTGTCGTTCCTTTGAGGTTGGAGGGAAATCGAGAGCCGTTCTTTAAATATGCTGACTACTTCCAGGGAACGGGTCGCGAGAATCCTCAGTGTCAGACGGATATTGGTTGCGCTTTGGATTGTCATCCGTCGGCCTTTCATTATGAAGAGTCTTGGCTGCACCGCTGCCTGGACAGTTTTCCCTTCCCGCTGGCCCCCCGGGTCGGGAGCAGCGGGGGGCCAGCGAGGCCGCTGGCTCGCGGCGAAGGTCTGCCTCGCTACAGGTCTGTTGTGCCCTGAGAACGGCGGGTCGCGTCCGCGGCCATGGGCGCGGCGGGGTGGCGCCAGGGTCCATGGCGGCCGCCCTCTTTCTCAAGGAGCCGCACCGGTCCAATGGTCATCGCTGGATCGGCAGCTTTGAGCATGTCGTACAGGGTCAGCAGGCCCACCTGCACAGCCGTGAGGGCCTCCATCTCCACACCGGTGGCGGCCGTGGTGCGCACCCGCGCCCGCAGGACCAGGCCGGAGCCATCCATGGCAGGCTCGATCTCCACGGCCACCCCCGCCAGGGGCAACGGATGGCAGAGAGGGATCAAGTCAGCGGTGCGCTTGGCTCCCTGGATCGCCGCCACGCGCGCCACCGCCAGCACATCCCCTTTGGGCGCTTGACCCTCCAACACAAGGGCCAGCGTTGCCGGTGCCATGGAGAGGAACCCTTCCGCCGTGGCGGCGCGGAACGTGGCGGGGCGGTCGCCCACATCCACCATGCGGGCTTCGCCTCGGCTGTCGAGATGGGTGAGGACGCCAGGGGGGGGGGACTCCATGGACCAAGCGGGGTGAAACGACGCGTGTGGCAAGCGGCACAGCTGACGCCGGCCATGGGCCGACTCCTCCACAATGATCGGGTGTCCCTCGATGCGCCCGCCATGAATGACGGCTTCACCCTGGCATCCGTCTTGCTGGTCGGCAGCGGCTTGTTCTGCCTGAGCACCCTCTTCTTCGGCACCAAGGGGGGCTTTTATGACAGTGACGATTACGACGGCAACGGCACCGCCCATTGATTGGCCTGTCGCTTGTTGAGCAGGCGATCCGCCGGGGCGGTCAAGGCAGCCCCAGGCGTTCCGCTTCCGGGCAATCGCCGGTGGTGGCCAGATCCTCCATCGCGGTTCCCCGGCTCACGGAGGCCAGCCTGGTGCTCACGGCGCCGATGGAGTCCAGTCGGACACAAACTTCCCAGCTCATCCGCTCCTCGGCCTCGTCATCCTCCTCTTCGTAGCGGAAGGTGACCAGGTCGACATCCACCTCCACCACGGTGGCTTCCTCCAGCCAGCATTGCTGATCTTTCAGAAACACCCAGACCGGCCGCTGTTCGACACAGTATTGAGCAAGCTTGCGGTGCAACATGCCGCTGCAGCGACTGCTGGGATCTTAGGCAGCTCCCCCTCCCTTTCCGTGTCCGTGATGACATCCCTTTCCAACGACAAACCGGCGGACCCCGCGGCGATCCGTCTTCAGTTGCGCAGCTGGCCTGAAGTGGAGGCGTATCTGAGCACGTGCAAAGGAATCATCCTCCCCCTGGGCTCCACCGAACAGCACGGCCCCACCGGCGCGATCGGCACCGATGCGCTCACCGCTGAAGCCGTTGCCCTGGAAGTTGGCCGGCGCACCGGCGTGCTCGTCGCCCCCGCCCAGGCCTATGGCATGGCGGAACATCATCTCGGCTTTCCTGGCACCGTGAGCCTCCAGCCCACCACGCTCCTGGCCGTGCTCCACGATGTGGTGCTGTCCCTGGCCCGCCATGGCTTTGAACGGATCTTCGTGATCAATGGCCATGGGGGCAACATCGCCACCGCCCGTGGCGCCTTCGCCCAGGCCTACAGCACTGCCGCCGCACGGGGTCTGCCCGTGGCTTCCAAGCTGCGTTGTCAGCTGGCGAACTGGTTCCTGGCGGGTCCGGTGATGCGGGAGGCCCACCGGCTCTACGGGGATCGGGAGGGGCACCACGCCACCCCCAGTGAGATTGCCCTGACCCTGTGCCTGGAGCCGGCGCTGCGGGACAAGCAGCGCCCCCTGCCGGACCCCGCCCCCGCAGGACCGATTCACGGCCCGGAGGATTTCCGCCTGCGCCACCCCGATGGGCGCATGGGATCGGATCCGTTTCTGGCGCAGGCGGAGCATGGGGAGCGTTTTCTCGAGCTGGCGGCCACGGCTCTGAGCGAGGATCTGCGCACCTTCCTTTCCTGAGGCCTGGCCATGGAGCGAATCACCGCCGCCGATGTGCGCAAGGTGGCCGAACTGGCCCGCCTGGAGTTGCCTGAGGGCGAGATCGCCCTCTACACGGCCCAACTGGAGCGGATCCTTGATTATGTGGGCCATCTGCAACAGGTGGATACCACCGGGGTGCCCCCCACCACCCGCGCGGTGGAGGTGGTGAATGTCACCCGGCCGGACGTGGAGGAGGCCACTGAGATCCGTGACGAGCTTCTCAACCTTGCCCCCCAACGGGAGGGTGAGTTTTACCGGGTGCCCAGGATTCTCAACGAGCCAGGCTGAACCACCCGGGTCACGACCCTCGGAACTCCGCAGGTTGGGCCAGGTCCCTGGACAAGGCCTGGCAAGGGCGATCGCCGGGCCGCAAGGGGGAGACCGCAGTGCGGTGCAGCAGGGCCAGGATCCGCCGGCGGGAATGGCGGGTGGGCATCAGGGCCGCGAGCGGCCGCAGACGGCTGCGGCGACGCTTGTGGCTGCGCACACCCAAAAGAATGTCGTAGAGAAAGTTGAGAGCATCCGCACGGCTTTCAAACAGACCAAGGCGCTGAGGCGATCCCTTGGCATCGAGGAGATGGCGGGTGGCCAGGTAGGCGGGCCGGTATTCAAACCAAGGAATGGAGGGCCAGAGATGATGAACAAGATGGTAGTTCTGCCCCATGATCAACCAGTTCATCAACCGACTGGGATAGACACGCGCGTTGTGCCAGCGGCTGCGGGATTGAAAGGGGCGGTGGGGGAGATAGTCGAAAAACAGTCCCAAGGTGACACCCACCATCAGGGCTGGGGCAAACCAGCAGTTAAAAATGAATGGAAGAAAGTCGAAGCGGATTGCCGCAAGAATGATCAGGGCGAATGTGGCCCGTTCCAACCCCCAGGCGAAGAGCTCATTCCCCCGCCAGAGCGCGCGCTGGAAAAAGAAAATCTCGTGGTAGAAAAAACGCGGTGCGATCAGCCAAAGAGGACCAAACGTGCTGACGATGTGATCGGGATCATGTTCGGGATCATTGACGTGGGCGTGATGCTGCAAATGCACCCGAGTGAAGACCGGAAAGCTGAATCCCAGCAGCAGCGCCGCGCCATGGCCCATCACCGCGTTCCAGAAGCGGTTGGGATGCGCCGCATTGTGGCAGGCGTCGTGGATCACGGTGCCTTCCAGATGGAGCGCCAGAAACCCAAGGATCAGCAAAACGGGCAATGGCCACCCGGCCACGAACCAGCCCCAGATGGAGAGGGCCGCGAGGCCATAGCCCCCCAGAAAAAGCCCCACCGTTGGATTGAGGGCGGAGGGGGGATCGAGAAATTCCTTGGGAACCGTGCGTGTGCCAACAGGCACCGTGGCGATGTGCGGCCTGCTTGCGGAGGATGCCAGGGATTCCGTCGGGCAGGGCGGCATGGGGGGAGTCACCTGGAGCAGGGGGGACACCGCGGAACGGCTCACACCATAAACAAGTGTGTTGGAGAGCGAGAGAGAGCCCTCAGGCGTTTCCCCGCAGCCACTCGGGCTGCAGTTGGAAGCGGGAGGCGAAGGCGGCGCGAAACTCCTCCAGGTTGGCGAAGCCGCAGTCCCGGGCCAACGGGAGCAGGGAGAGGTCGTCCTCGCTCTCCAGGCGCCGCCGGGCCCAACAAAGGCGCTGCACACGCAGCCATTCGAGGGGAGAACAGCCGAAGGTGGTCTCGAAATGCCGCTGGAGTCGGCCACGGCTCAGTCCGGACCGCTGTTCCATGAGGGTGAGGGACCACTTCCCTGGAAGGTTGGCCTGCAAGGCTGAGATCAGGTCGGCGAAGGCGGAGGCCTCGCGCGGATCGAGGGGCTCCTCATCCGCTGGATCTCTCTCCAGGAGCTGGGGATGGAGCAGCAGGGCAAGCAGGCGCAGAATCTTGTCGCCGAGGCCCAGTCTCGCGGGAAGGTGGGAGGAGGGGCTGTCGATCAGGTCGATCAGCCCGAGAGTGCGCCGCAACAGGCTCAAGAGGTTGCCCTGAGGCGGATGGCGCTCCAGCAGCTCCACAGGCTGTTGGACGGGGAGAAGGCGCAGGCTCGTCGCCGGGCCGGCCATCGCGGCAGCCACCGTGGCCACGGCTTCCGGGCACACGCTGAAGACCACCCCGCTGCAAAGACTGGTTTCCAGGGTGTAGGCCTCCCCCGGCAAGAGCAAGGCATTGTGGCCAGCGCGGGCATGGTAGGGACGGCCGTTGATCAGGAACCGCTTTTCCCCTTGGAACGGAAGGGTGAACACCATCTTGCGCTGCGCATGGTTGGCGCCATGCAGTGGGGTATGGGACGCGGCGGTGATCTCCAGCGGGTCGATCCGCACCGAGCAGGAGCGGTGGGCAAAGGGGCGGTCGCCCTCCAGCGGCGCGAGATCCCGCAGGGGCACAGCCCGGCCGAGTCGTTCCGCGAGCGCATCGGGATCGCGCTCCAGCCCCGCCTGGAGATGGCCAAGGGGCAGGCGGGGCAGCGGTGGGGGACTGCTCATGCCTGCAGCTTCAGGGTGTCCAGCTCGGGATGGCGGCTTTTGAGGTGTTGCAGCCGAAGCATGAGCAGGCAATGAAGGTCTTGAAGGCGGGCGTGCTCGCCGACATCAGCGCGACACACTAGGGCCAGACGGTTGGTGAACAAGGGACCTGTGTCCAAGGGGACCAGGGAGGGGCAGGCTCGCGTGTTGAGTGGGGTGGAGAAGGCGAGGGTGGCCTGGTCAGCGGTTTGCCCCTCCCAATCGTCTGGGTCGTAGCGACCCTTGGTGGGGTCCACCGTGCCGAGACCCATGTCGGCGCAGATGGCATGGCTGCGGGGGTAGCCCTTCTCCGGGATCGTCAGGGTGGGAAACCGCTGCAGATCGTTCAGGGTCAGATGATTTTCTCCCGCGAGGGGGTGGTCGGGGTGGGCCAGGACCGTCACGGGCTGGCGGGCCAGTGGCCAGACCATGGTGGGGAAATCCAGCGAGGGAGGAAGATCCTCGGCGGCATCCGTGAGCCAGGCGTCGATGATGCGATCGCGAAGGAGGGCGAGGGGGGCGAGGGTGCCCACCGTGTCCAGGGGGCCGACGCACCAGCCGGGCGGTGGCGGCTTGACCAGGGGGGCCGCTCCAGCTGGAAATCCCTCCAAGCGCAAGGGGGCCTGTCCAAGCAGGCGGGCCACTTGATGAATGTCGCGCTCCATCTGCAGGAGGAGCGGCTGGCCGCTCAACAGGGACCACTCTCCCTGGCGCCGCTTCAAGCGCAGGCCAAAAACCTCCGAGCAGCGCTGAACGCGACGGGAGATCGTGCTCTGGTTGCATCCCAGCGTGGTGGCGGCTTTTGGCCCGCTTCCATGCCAGAGGAATAGATCCAAGCCAGCGAGATCATCCTGCGAGATCAAGGGGAGTGCAGGGGTTTTAAACAACTTTAGGGAAAAATCGCCTGGCGCGTCTGAATGCCCACCGGGGGACTTGAACCCCCACGACCGAAGTCACTGGAACCTAAATCCAGCGCGTCTACCAATTCCGCCAGATGGGCTTGAAACTCCAGGAGAAGATTGCCAGAGCGGCAGCCCACTGGATCGACGTAAATTACTTAACGTGAAAGGCTTCCTGCTCCGGTGAGGTCAGTTCTCCTTCCGCCCAGCACAATGAGGATCTCTTGATCCATGGCCGGTGATGGTTGCCACCCTTGCGGGCCTGGGGGCCCTGCTGTTTGGCTTGGCCCTCCTCCTGCTCCCCCTCCTGGCCACAGAGTTGAGCCGGCCCGGGGATTCCGCTTGGGGGGCCCTGGTGCTGCTGCTGGCCCTGGTCCTCGTGACGAGCGCGGAGCGCCTCAGTGGTTCGCCCATGCTGGCGGTCATCAGCGGCGGTCTGCTGGTGAGCCGGTTGACGGTGGAGGTGGGGCGAGGCCGTTGGCATCAACTCACGCCGGAGGAGCGGGGGCGTCTGGGAACCCGGGAGCGTTGGCTCTCCAGCCTCAGCCAGGCTCGGGTCGCGTTTGTTGAACTCCTGCGGCCCGTTGGCCAGCAAGCCTCGGCCCTGCTGGCCCGCTGGCCGCAACCGGGACAACGCCAGACCAGCGGCAAGCGCTGGGTCCGTCCCGAGTCCGCCCCGACCATCGCCGTCGATCCGGAAGGGCCAGCGGTGATCGAGGTGCGCGATTTCATGGAGATCGACGCGTTGCTTCAAGCGTCTCCCACCGAGTCTCTCGTCCACGAGGAACCAGCCCCCGGGGTCGGCGAGCCGCCAGCTGGGGAGCGCCCGACGTCATGGGATGACCATCCCATGGCTGTGGGGAGGGACGGCGAGGTGGAGAAGACGCGGGAAGAGGGGGAGAGGAAGGTTGAGGAGAGGAAGGTTGAGGAGAGGAAGATTGAGGGGCAACGGGAAGAGGAGGAGAAGGAGGTGGAGGAGAAGGAGCGCGGGATGGAGGAGGGCGGCGGGGCGGGATAATCCCCTCCTGCCACCTGAGGCGTCGTGTCCACCCCACCGGCTTCCGCTGCCTCGTCCTACAAGGACACGCTCAACCTGCTGGACACGCCCTTTGCGATGCGGGCCAATGCCAGAACGCGAGAGCCGGAGCTGCAAGCCTTCTGGGCGGAGCAGCGCCTCTACGCGCGCCTCAGCCAGGACGTCCCGCCCGGGGCCGGCGGCGACCCCTTCACCTTGCACGACGGCCCGCCCTACGCCAACGGCGCCCTGCACGTGGGCCACGCCCTCAACAAGATTCTCAAGGACATCATCAACAAGCACGCCCTGCTCCAGGGGCGGCGGGCCCGGTTCCGGCCGGGGTGGGACTGCCATGGCCTGCCCATTGAGTTGAAGGTGTTGCAGACCCTGAGTCCCCAAGAGCGCCAGTCCCTCACCCCCCTCGATCTGCGCCGCCGCGCCCGCGCCTATGCCCTGGAGCAGGTGGAGATCCAGCGGCGCGGGTTCGAGCGCTGGGGGATCTGGGGCGACTGGGAGCGGCCCTACCTCACCCTGGACAGGGCCTACGAGGCGGCCCAAATCGCGGTTTTTGGCCGCATGGCCCTGGCGGGACACATCTATCGCGGCCTCAAACCCGTGCACTGGAGCCCCAGCTCCCGCACGGCTCTGGCGGAGGCGGAGCTGGAATACCCCGAGGGGCACACCTCCGCCAGCGCTTACGTGGCCTTCCCGGTGGTGGAGGTGCCCCCCAGCCTGCAAACCCCTCTTCGGTTGGCGGGCATCGAGGGGCCGACGGACCGCGATCACCGGGAGCAGCTCTTTGTGGCCATCTGGACCACCACCCCCTGGACCCTGCCGGCCAACCTGGCGGTTGCGGTGAACGGCGCGCTCGACTACGCGATCTGTCGGGATGGCGGAGTGGAGGCGCCGCGTTACCTGGTGGTCGCCGCCGCCCTGGTGGAGCGGCTCAGCGAGACCCTGGAGCGCCCGCTGGAGGCTCTGGTGACGGTGAAGGGCAGTGAACTGGCGGGGATGCTCTACCGCCATCCCCTGCTGGATCGCACCAGCCCCGTGGTGGTGGGGGGGGATTACGTCACCACGGAATCCGGAACGGGGTTGGTGCACACCGCTCCCGGCCATGGGGTGGACGACTTCCACACGGGCCGCGCCCATGGCCTCGGCGTGCTCTGCCCGGTGGACGAGGGGGGCACCCTCACCGATGAGGCGGGCCCGTTCGCCGGGCTCAACGTGCTCAAGGATGCCAACCCGGCGATCCTTCAGGCCCTGCGGGATTCCGGCACCCTGCTGGCGGAGCGGGCCTATGCCCACCGCTACCCCTACGACTGGCGCACGAAGAAGCCCGTGATCTTCCGGGCCACGGAGCAATGGTTCGCCTCCGTGGAGGGCTTCCGCCAGCAGGCCCTGGAGGCCATCGCCGCCGTGCGCTGGCTGCCGGAGAGCGGCCGCAACCGGATCGAGGCGATGGTGCGGGAACGGGGCGATTGGTGCATCTCCCGCCAGCGCCACTGGGGGGTGCCGATCCCCGTCTTCTATCACCGTGTCAGCGGCGAGGTGCTGCTCGACAAGGACAGCCTGGACCACATCGAGGCGTTGATCGCCGCCCACGGATCCGATGTGTGGTGGGAGCGCGCGGAGGCTGAGCTGCTGCCGCCCTCCCGGGCTTCGGAGGCGGACCAGTGGCGCAAGGGCACGGACACGATGGATGTGTGGTTTGATTCCGGCTCCTCTTGGGCGGGGGTGCTGGGGGGGCTGCGCTCAGGCGCAGGGGAGGGCGAGGAGAGCGCGACGGCGACGGAGTCCTCGACGGCGACGGCAACGACAACGACAACGGCAACGGCCTCCGCTGGTTTCAACTATCCGGCGGATCTCTATCTGGAGGGGTCTGATCAGCATCGCGGCTGGTTCCAGAGCAGCCTGCTCACCTCCGTGGCCGTCAACGGCCATGCGCCCTACAAGACCGTGCTCACCCATGGCTTTGTTCTCGATGAAAAGGGGCGAAAGATGAGCAAGTCGCTGGGCAATGTGGTGGATCCGGCGGTTCTGGTGGAGGGGGGAAGGAACGAGAAGCAAGAGCCGGCCTACGGAGCGGATGTGCTGCGGCTCTGGGTGAGCTCGGTGGATTACTCCGCCGATGTGGCCATCGGTCCGGGAATCGTGAAGCAACTGGCGGATGTCTACCGGAAAGTGCGCAACACCGCCCGCTATCTGCTGGGCAACCTGCACGACTTCGATCCCGGCCGCGACGCTGTGCCCATCGCCGCACTGCCTCTGCTGGATCGTTGGATGCTGGCGCGCGCCGCCGCGCTGATCGATGAGGTGAGCGGCCACTTCGAGACTTTTGAATTTTACCGCTTCTATCAAGCCCTCCAAAACTTCTGCGTCGTTGATCTCTCCAACGTCTACCTCGACATCGCCAAGGATCGTCTCTATGTCAGCGGCGCCAATGACTTCCGGCGCCGCAGCTGCCAAACCGTCCTGCATTTGCTGGTGGAGCGATTGGCGGGCCTGATCGCGCCGGTGTTGTGCCACATGGCGGAAGACATCTGGCAGAACCTGCCCTATCCCGTGCAGGAGCGCTCGGTGTTTGAGCGGGGCTGGCCCACGGTGCCCGAGGAGTGGAAATGGGATGGCGCCTACACGTTCGACCAGCACACCCGGGTGAAGGAGCTGCTGCTTGGCCTCCGCCCCCTGGTCAATCGCGGGCTGGAGGAGTGCCGACAGCGGCAGGGTGGCGCGGGCCAGGCCCTTGGCAAGGGAATCGGCGCCTCCCTCGAAGCCCGGGTCCACCTCTCCTTCGCTGCGGATCACCCCTTGCGGACCGCTGTGGAGGCCCTCGGTCTGAGCCCCGGGGCGTCGGCGCCGGCGGACGACCCGAGGGCGACGGTCGACAACCTGAGCGACTGGCTGCAGGTGTCCGCTCTGAGCCTGGACGGCGATCCCCCCCGGGAGGTGCTCGCGGAAATCGGCGACGACGGGTTGACGGTGCGCATCGCCCGCGCTTCCGGCCAGAAGTGCGAGCGCTGCTGGCACTACTGCGACGACATCGGCGCCCACCCGACCCATCCCACCCTTTGCGGACGCTGCGTCGACGTTCTGGAGCGCTCCACCCCGGAACAGCCCGCCGCGGCGCTCTGACGGGGCCGCCCCACTCGTGACTGCGGATTCCGCCCCGGGCCCCATCGCCGAGCCGCGCCAGGTGTTGCGCGAGGTGTTCGGCTACGGGGCGTTCCGAGGGCCGCAGGAGGCGGTGGTGGAGCGGGTGTTGGCAGGGGGTTCCGCCCTGGTGCTGATGCCCACTGGCGGCGGCAAGTCGCTCTGCTGGCAGGTGCCCGCCCTCTGCCTGGAGGGGCTCACGGTGGTGATCACCCCTCTGATCGCCCTGATGGACGACCAGGTGGAGGGGCTGCGGCAGCTGGGCGTGGCGGCTGCGGCGCTGCATTCCGCCCTCCCCCCCGAGGAGGCCTCCGCCACCTGGGCCGCCCTCGGGCGGAAGGAATTGAAGTTGCTGTACATCTCGCCGGAGCGGCTGTTCAGCGGCGATGGCGCACGGGTGCTGGAGGGACAGCTCCTGGCCCTGTTCGCCATCGATGAAGCCCACTGCCTGTCGCAGTGGGGCCACGATTTTCGCCCGGACTACCGGCAGCTGAGCCAGCTCGTCGAGCGCTTTCCCGCCGTTCCCCGGCTGGCCCTCACCGCAACCGCCGATCCGCGCACCCGGGACGACATCGCGCGCCACCTGCGCCTCCCCCCGGAGGCCACTTTCGTGGCCAGCTTCAACCGCGCGAACATCCGCTACTGGGTTCGGCCAAAGGAGGAGCCGCGCCGTCAGCTGCTGGCTTTCCTCGCGGAGCATCGCCAGGAAGCGGGGATCGTCTACGCCCGCTCGCGCAAGCGGGTGGAGCAGGTGGCGGCGCTCCTCCAAGGGGAGGGCATCGATGCCCTGGCCTACCACGCTGGCCTGGAGCCGGAACGGCGCTCAAAGGTGTTGCGGCGCTTCCGGGGGGGCGGTCCGGTGGTGGTGGTGGCCACGATCGCCTTTGGCATGGGCATCAACCGGCCCGATGTGCGCTTTGTCGCCCACATCGATCTGCCCAAGAGCCTGGAGGCCTACTACCAGGAGACGGGCCGGGCGGGACGGGACGGCTTGCCGGCCGTGGCCTGGATGATCCATGGCGGCGGCGATGGCGTGCAGCTGCGGCAGTGGATTGAGGAGTCGAGCGCGAGCGAGGAGCAGAAGCGGGTGGAGCGGGGCAAGCTCGAAGCCCTGATCCAGTTCGCGGAAGCGGCCACCTGCCGCCGTCAACTGCTGCTCGCCCACCTTGGCGAGACCCTGCCCACCGCCTGTGGCAACTGCGATGGCTGCCTGGATCCCCGACCGGGGGTGGATGTGACGGAGCCGGCCCGCAAAGCGCTGTCGGCGGTGCATCGCACGGGCCACCGCTTCGGGGCGGCCCATCTGGTGGAGGTGCTCCTGGGGGCCGACACGGCCCGGATTCGGGAGCTGGGCCACGACCGGCTCAGCGTGCATGGCGTGGGGAAGGAGCTGGATCGGGGCCAATGGCGGAGCCTGTTTCGCCAGCTGGTGAGCCAGGGGTTTCTGGTGAGCGATGCGGAGGCGCGCGGCGGCTTGCGGTTTGGCCCCCGGGAGCTGGTGCGCCCGCTTCTGCGGGGGGAGGTGTCCCTGAGCCTGCCCCTGCCGCCGCCCGGCCGGGACCGGCGCCCGGCGGTCGCCTCCGCCAGCGCTGGCGGGACGCCCGGGGGCGGGTCGGGAGCGGGCCCTGGCGTCGCCGACCTCTCCGAGGAGGAGGCCGCCCGGTTTGCGGCGCTGAAGCGCTGGCGGCTGGAGCAGGCGCGGCAGCAGGGCGTTCCCCCCTATGTGGTGTTCCACGACCGCACGCTGCTGGAGCTGGCCTGCCTTCAGTCCGCCGACCGCGAGGCGCTCGCGACGGTGAGCGGCGTGGGCCGGGCCAAACTGGAGCGCTACGGCTCCGACCTCTTGGCCCTGCTCGCGCCCCAGGCTCCCCCTTCCACCCAGGCTCCCCCTTCCACCCGGGCTCCCTCCTCGGTTCCTCCTTCGCCGCCGGCGGCTTGAGCGCCATGGCGATCGTGCGGGTCCACAACCTGAGCAAGCGCTTCCAGGTGGCCGACAAGCAGCCCGGCCTGGGGGGAACGCTGCGCCATTTCGTCCAGCGGCGCTGGCGCACGGTGGAGGCGGTGCGGGAGGTGAGCTTCACGATCGAGCCCGGCGAGCGGGTGGGTTTCCTCGGCCCCAACGGCGCCGGAAAGACCACCACCTTGAAGATGCTCAGCGGCCTGATCCATCCCAGTGGCGGCCTGGCGGAGGTGGCCGGCTTCGAACCCCGTCGCCGGCAGCGGCGCTTCCTGGAGGCGATCACCCTGGTGATGGGGCAGAAACAGCAGCTGCTTTGGGATCTCCCCCCCCTCGACAGCCTTTTGCTCAACGCCGCCGTGTACGGCATCGACGACCGGGAGGCGAAACGCCGCATCGCGGAGCTGGGGGAGATGCTGGAGCTGGGGCCGGAACTCACCCGCCCGGTGCGCAAGCTCTCCCTCGGGGAGCGGATGAAGGCTGAATTGATGGCGGCTTTGCTGCATCGCCCGCGGGTGTTGTTCCTCGATGAGCCCACCTTGGGGTTGGATGTGAATGCCCAGGCGCGGGTGCGGGAGTTTTTGGAGGCCTACAACCGCCGCCATGGCGCCACCCTGCTGCTCACCAGCCATTACATGGCCGACATCACGGCCCTGTGCCCGCGGGTGCTGCTGATCCACGAGGGCCGGCTCTTCCATGACGGCAGCCTGGAGGCGTTGGCCAGCCGGCTGGCGCCCTGTCGGGAGGTGCGGCTGGAGTTGCGCGACCCGGTGGCGGCCGATGTGCTGGCGGTGTACGGAGAGGTGCAGCAGCTGCAGGGCCGCCAGGTGCGGCTGCTGATCCCTCGCGGGGAGCTCACCCGCCAGGTGGCGCGCCTCCTGGCCGAGCTGGCGGTGGAGGATCTGGAGGTGCGCGATCCTCCGATTGAGGATCTGATCGGCCAGGTGTTTCGCCAGGGGCTGGTGGCATGAGGCGCCTGGTTCGGCTGGCGCGGGTGCTGCTCACCACCCAATACGCCCACATGCTGGAGTATCGGGCGGAGATCGCCCTGTGGGCCCTCTCCGGGCTGGTGCCCCTGCTGATGATGGCCCTTTGGATCCACCAGGCCGATGGGGCCGGGGCCCTCGGCGCCGCAGCTCCCGGGGGGCTGAGCCGGGTGGAGCTGGCCCGCTATTTCATCAGCGCGTTCATCGTGCGTCAGTTCACCGTCGCCTGGGTGGTGTTCGCCTTCGAGGAGGACGCCCTGCAGGGGCGCTTGTCTCCCATGTTGTTGCAGCCCCTGCACCCCCTCTGGCGCTATCTCAGTTCCCATCTGGCGGAGCAGGCCACCCGCCTGCCGTTTGTGGCGGGGTTGGCCGGCCTCTTTCTGCTGCTGGTGCCGTGGGCGGCCTGGCTGCCCTCGCCGGGGCGGCTGGCGCTGGTGGTGTTGGCCACGCTCCTGGCCTTCGCGGTGAACTTCCTGGTGCAGAGCCTGATGGCGGTGCTCTGTTTCTGGAGCGAGCGCGCCAGCGCCCTGGAGCGTCTGCACACCTTGGCGATGCTGTTTCTTTCCGGATTGATGGCCCCCCTGGAGGTGTTCCCCCCGGCTGTGCGCCAGGCGGCCTTGTGGACGCCGTTCCCCTGGATCATTCACTTTCCGGCCCGTCTGCTGGCGGGGGCGGAGGTGAACGTGGCGGGGGGGCTGGCCGCCCTCGGCGCCTGGCTGGCCCTGCTGCTTCCCCTCACCCTGCTGCTGTGGCGGGCGGGGGTGCGCCGCTATGCGGCGATGGGGGCCTGATGGGGCGCTATCTCAAAACACTGCGGCGCTTCTGGGGCACCGCCCTGGCCAGTCAGACGGAATACCAGGCGAATCTCTGGTTCGACCTGCTGGCGATGGGCGGCAATCTGGCGGGCAGCTTGTTCGTGATGGGGTTGTTCTTTCAGGGGGGGCGGAGCCTGGGCGGCTGGACCTGGCCTGAAGCCCTGGTGGTGTTGGGGATTTACACCCTGCTGGATGGCGTGTCGAGCACCCTGCTGCGGCCCAATCTCAGCCGCATCGTCACCCAGGTGCAGGAGGGCACCTTGGATTTTGTGCTGCTCAAGCCGATCGACAGCCAGTTCTGGCTGTCGACGCGCACCTTCGCCCTGGGGGGCTTGCCGGAGATCGGCGCCGGGTTGGCGCTGATCGCCTGGGCGGCGCGGGCGGCCGGGGCTCGCCCCACTTTCACCATGGTGGGGGCGACGGCGGTGTTGCTGCTCGCCAGCCTCACGATCCTCTACAGCCTTTGGTTTGTGCTGGCCACCACCAGCATCTGGTTCGTGAAGACCTGGAACGCCACGGAAGTGCTGCGCGCCACCCTCACCGCAGGTCGCTATCCGATCACGGCGTTCCCGCAAACCTTGCGCGTGGTGTTCACGGTGGTGATTCCTGTGGCCTTTCTCACCACCGTGCCCGCCGAGGCGATCCTGGGGCGCCCCTCCTGGACCTGGCTGCTGGCGGGGGTGGGCATGGCGGCGGCGTGCTTCGCTTTCAGCCGCGCGTTCTGGCGGCTGGCGCTGCGGTTCCACACGTCCGCATCGAGCTGATGGCCTCGGCTTCACCAGGCGGCGGGGTTGAGAAACGCCTCCACCGGTTGCGGACCTGCCAATCGCTTCTCCTGGAGGGGATCGAGGGGGCCGGCAAGCAGTTCCGCCGACGTGATCACGGCCCCCTCCGGCAGGGCGGGGCGATCGGGGTCGAAGGCCGTGGCGTGGGTGACGCTGCTGGAGAAGCCGCGAAAGAGCAGCAGCTCGAAGGGTTCGCGCTCTGTCTCGCCCTCATGGGGTTCCCTCCCGGAGGCCTTCGGGGGCGCGCTGGCGATGGGCAGGCCCTCCCCGTCGACGGTCAATTCCCCCCGCAGCCGCAACACCCGATCCGGCCGGCTGCGGCTGATCTCCTCCAGGGCGGCCAGCAGGGCGGCGATGCCGCAGGGGGAGGGAGGTCCTTCGGGAGGGCCATCGGCCGGGTGCCGGGGATCGCTTGGCAACACTGTGCGATGTGCCTCTGGGAGGGATGTCCTGGGAGGGATTATCGGTTGGCGCTGTCCAGGGGAGCTGTGGGCTCACCGCCTGCCCGCCAGGCCCGGCTGCTTGTCGGTGCTCCGAAGGTCTTGCCGAGGCCCTCGCGCCTGGTGAACGCCTTGAAGTGGATATCAGCAAGGGGGCTTGCCGGTTTCACAAATCGTCGCTGATCCCCGACCCAGTGAGAGCCGCCGCGAAGGCTGCGGCGCGGAACGCTTCATCGTTCCGCAGGCTGCGGGCCAGGGGGGTGAGGAAGAAGGTGGTGGATTCGTTCTGGCAAGCGAGCAGACCGCGCCGCACCAGGTCGTAAAACAGGTCTTTCGACTCCTCCAGGTCCATGCCGAGGGCGTCCGCCACCTCGCGGGGCGAGGCGCCGCCGTCTTCCACCAGCACGAGCACCTCAAGGTCGTCAAAACTCAGGGTGTGGGCAAAGGGTTGTTCCATGGATGATGGGTGCCCCTCCCAGGCAGGGGCTGATGGCTGCTCTCAGCATGGCGCCGCAGCTGCGGCTGGGAATGCTTCAGGGAAAGATCCGAGAGGAATGGACATGGCCACACCTCAACCCCCATCCTGTCCCCCGCCCCGCAGCTCCCGCCCGCCGCACGGTTGACACCGACGAGCAGTGGCTGCGGCGGTTTCTGCGGTTTCATCTGCTGCGCCATCCGCAGGAGATGGGCAGCGTGGAGGTGAACGCCTTTCTCACCCATCTGGCGGTGGAGGGTCAGGTGTGCGCCTCCACCCAGAACCAGGCCTGATCGGCGCTGTTGTTTCTGTATCGGGTGCTGCTGGAGCGGGATCTGGATCTGGAGGGGGTGGTGCGAGCCAGGCAGAAGCGACGACTGCCCGTGGTGTTGACCCCGGGGGAGGTGCGGGCGGTGCTGGAACGGATGGACGGCGTGGAGGCGTTGGTGAGCGAAGTGTTGTTTGGAAGTGGACTGCGATTGATGGAAGCGCTGCGGCTGCGAGTAAAGGATCTGGATTTTGAGCGCCGAGAATTGACGGTACGCGACGGAAAGGGCAACAAGGATCGGCGGACGATGCTTCCTTTGGGGGTGGGAGAGCGGTTGCGAGTGCAGCTACGGAAGGTGAAAAGCCTGCACGAGAAAGACCTTGCTGAGGGGTACGGCAGTGTGCAACTCCCCGGGGCGCTCCGCCGTAAATACCGGAACGCGGACAAGCAGTGGAACTGGCAGTGGGTGTTCCCCCAGCACCAGCGCTGGCGCAATGAGCAAACAGGAGAGCAGGGTCGGCATCATCTCGATCCGAGCCTGGTGCAAAAAGCGATTCGTCGCGCCGTGATCGAGGCAAAGATCAGTAAGCCCGCCACTTCACACAGCTTCCGCCATTCCTTTGCCACCCACTTACTCGAACGTGGCCATGACATCCGCACGATTCAGGAACTGCTTGGCCATAACGACATCCGAACCACCATGATCTATACCCATGTGCTGAACCGTGGCCCGTTCGGCATCAGCAGCCCTGCTGACAACTTGTAATCCAGCTCACACTGTCTCAGTGGATCCGCAACGATGGTCTGCACCTTGTCCCGTAGCCCCGTGGCTTAGGCGGACAGCCGAAGGCCCTGGGGGCAACTTGGGAAGATCTGCTCAATCAGAGCTTGAAGGATCGCAGATGAGCAAAAATGCCTTTATTGATCGGGCTATTGTCCCGAGAGTTGAATAATGGTAAAGGCGCTAACTGTATAGCTCGCTAGGTCAAGAGAGCCAATCTTGCAAAACAACTCCCCATTGCCGTCTCAGCGGCTCCCGGCACTTTTGTAACGCACTGAACACATCTTATGCGGATCCGCCTAAGATGCAGCAGCATTCGCCCCTGAGCCGTGAGATCCATTGTGGCGCAGTGATTTTGGTGCCTGGCTGCCGGGCGAGCGCTGTGTCTTAGGCGGACAGCCGGCGGGCTCGGTGCGACTTAGGCGGATCCGCCCAAATAGAATGTTAGCCCTACGGAGGGGCATTGACGAAATGCAAAGTCGCGTTAGTATAGGCATACTAGAGATTGAATCTATGTCTTCTTTTGGGGGCTCATGGAGCGAGCAGAAGCTGAAATGCGTCGAAGCATATACTGCTTCTTACCTAAAAGTAATGCAGTGGCAATCTTGGGCAACATTGCACTATGTTGACGCCTTTGCTGGTCGAGGGAAACAACAGCTTCCAATCCACGTTGCCAATTCGGAAGATGAAAGCTTGCTTGCGACAGCAAGCTTTTTGGAGGGATCAGCACTTAGGGCGCTGAAGGTTTCTTCAAATGCTTCAAGGGGATTTGACAGATTTTTATTTATTGAAGCAAGCCGTAGTGCAAGTCAACAGCTTATCAGCAATATCAATACGCATTATCCATCCATGTTAGAACGGGTTACAGTTCTACGCTCAGACGCGAATGAGGCAATTAGTGCCTACATTGATCAAACTGATTGGAGCAAAACAAGAGGATTGATATTTCTCGATCCATTTGGTCTTGAAGTCCGGTGGGAGACAATTGTCAAGCTTGCTTCTACGAAGGCATGCGATGTATGGTACTTATTCCCCCTTGTCGGTGTTATCAGAATGATGACCAATACAGGCGAGATCGACGAGTCCTGGAAAGCCAAGCTAAATCTCTTGTTTGGAACAGACAGCTGGTACGACGAATTCTATCCTCGAGAGCAACTTACAATCTTTGGGGAATCGGACAAGATCAAGGAAGCATCGACACATCAGATTATACAATATGTTCGAACAAGGCTGGTCACTGTCTTTTCGGCGGTTTCAAATACAGCAGTTCTAAAGAATAGCCGAGGATTCCCCTTGTTTGCTCTAGTCATGGGCGTCTCCAACCCTAATGCAAAAAGACAAGCGCTAAGGATCTGCAACCACTTAATTGATCAGCTGTCATCTTCTCAATCATGACCACAACATCCATTGAATGGACTCAGGCCACATGGAACCCAGTGACAGGTTGCACAAAGGTTTCCGCTGGCTGTCTCAATTGTTATGCCGAGAGGATGGCCAAAAGGCTTCAGGCGATGGGTCAAGAGAATTATCGGAACGGTTTTTCGTTGACCTGCCATCCTCGGATGCTGGATGTGCCTAGGCGATGGCGCAAGCCGCGTTTAATCTTTGTTAACTCTATGGGTGATCTTTTTCACAAAGATGTCCCATTGAGCTTTATCAAAGATGTGTTTGATGTTATCAGCTCAACACCTCGTCACACATATCAGCTCCTCACGAAGAGATCGGATCGCTTGGTAGAGCTGTCTCATGAACTCTCTTGGCCTCTAAATCTTTGGATGGGAGTGTCGGTAGAGTCTGAGGAGGTAACTTGGAGGATTGACCATCTTCGTCGAACACCTGCAGCAGTCAGATTCCTGTCGATCGAACCTCTACTTGGCCCTATTCCTTCGCTATGCCTCAATGGTATTGATTGGGTGATTGTCGGTGGAGAATCGGGCCCTAAAGCTAGGACTATGAAAGAAGAGTGGGTAGCAGAAATCAAAACTCAGTGTGAATTTTCTCAAGTGCCTTTCTTCTTCAAGCAATGGGGTGGTGTCAGGAAGAAGTCAACAGGAAGAAAGTTAGAAGGCAGGACTTGGGATGAGATGCCTGTTCCTGCAGTTCGGTACCGAGGGCTAACATTGCCATGCACCTGAGCCGCCACCTCAAGGCTGTGTTCTTGACGCATAGTGCATTGCGGCCAGGTGATGGCAGCGTTGGGCTGACTCCAAGACTTGGCCGGAGCACTTCACATACTTAGCCTCGGTACTTCGCGGATATCGCCTGAATTGATTTTTGGGTCTGCTGTTCTACAGTATCTGATCGAACAGAGACATCTACCTGAATTTCCAGGAGATCGCCAACGTCTATTTCGTCCCACAAGAGATCACCAAACTCCATGACTCCTTGGTTGATATAGTAGCGATTTCTTTGCTGGTCAACCGCGAACAAATATGGCGCATGTCGGGAGCCATCAAGCTTATTGCGTGGTATTTTGCTAACTGAAACAACGAGTGTATTGGGCGATTCAGCTCCCACTGCCTCGACAGCCAAATCAGCAATCGTGTTCCAGTACTCAATCATTTTTGCGAGAGATTCCGCATTTGAATCTGTGCGGTAATCTTTTAAGTTGTTGGCTATGCCAAGACATCTCTCTGAGCTGGCCTTACGACAGTTAGCCTTGATGTATCGAAGATGACTTACACAAAAGTCAACAAGTTCAAAGCCGACTTTCTGCACCGCCTCAACAGACGATGAGCCAGCGATTAGACCTGACAATGACGTAACGAGCTTCCAGGCTTCCTCTGACGCTTCGCCTCTATATCCGAACCTCGCAAAAACAGTATTGAGCATGACCATTGCTTTAATCATATCCTCCATCCATAAAGAATCTCCAATTGCAGTTTCCCGTATTGCGGCCTGAGCACGTTCTCTGTGTGCTTGGGCACGTATAGAGCCAATTACAGAACCTATGCCATCAGATTTTAGATGATGCTCAGTGCGGTCAAGGACGGCTTGGTATTCTCCCTTGTAGACAAGGGGAACGAAGTAGTTTAGGGCAAGTTGCTTGGCAGTTAACGGATCAGAGAGAAACTCGGCCTCGTCCATCTCATTCCATATCCGTTCGGCGACCTGCACGGCATTGTCAAAATCAGATGATGTTCTGAAAAGATAAGATAGTCGAAGACCAGAGGCCTTATCACCGGCTTCAAACGCCTTCGTCAGGCATTCAATTGAACCAGGAAGGTCCTTAAGTCGATACCTTGCGATTCCTTCAATCCTTTTGTAGATAGAAAGATTCCCAACGTCACAGAATGCTTCCGCCTTCTTGCGTGCAATATCCCACTGCTGCCGGTCTCGAGATCTTAGGTAATCCATTAGCTCACAGACTCTAGCCGCGTGCACAGCATCAAGTTCACTTGGTATATACTCAGGGTGAAGAGGGGAAGAGCTCTCTGAGGTATAATGCTCTTGCTGAACACGCCCCTTTGCCTTACGTTTCTCAACAAGCCTGCGAGCTTCAAGATCTACAGGACTACTCACCATAAAGTCTCGAGCTGCAGGCTGAATCTCAATATTTTCTGTATCTCGCTGATGAAAGAAACTAACAAGAGATGTTCGCCTAAGTTCCATGACCGCTTCTGATACATCCTCCATCGTCATATCAAGGAGATGGCAAGCTTCGTTCCTTGAAACAGGGAGGCCGGCGGCAAATATACATTCTAGTAGTCGTTTGCTATTTACTGAAAGGGAAGAGATGAGATTTCTGAATGCAAAGTCAGTTGTGGCATCTCTAGCCAAAGCTGCAGCCTCGGCAATACTGGATGGAGATATAGCCAAATGCTCAATAGTTAGCTTAATGGACAGAGGATTATGCTTGCCAATATTGACAATGGAGTCAATGTCATCCTGCGATCTTAACTTTAAGCCCAACAGAGACGAGTACCTTCGTGCAAGGTGACTAGCAGCTTTTTTGTCAAGATCTGACAAGGCAAATCCCTTTGAGTTATTGACGGCGACCCTGCTAGTCACAAGCAGCAGCCAATTGTCATGGATTACGTCTTCATAGAACTGCTCAAACTCGTCAGGCTTATCGCGAATCAATGTCTCTAGATTATCAATGCAAATGAGAAATCTAAGGTCATCGCTTGTCTCATGCTGCTTTGCAGCAGAACAAAGATATTCGTTAATTGCACTCTTTATGGCCTCCAAAGAAGAAGACGGAGTTGATATCTGTGTAATTCCAGACGTGCTTAGCGCCTCTTCCTTTGCACTAAAGAATAAAACATCTGTAAAAGCATCTAAATATTCTGGGGTTTGGGTTACTTCATTAAGAATGCTAAGTGCAAGCGCCGTTTTTCCGGTTCCTCCAGGTGCGACTATGGAGACGAGATTATTTCGCTTTCTTTTCAAGAAGATCTTTATCTCTTCTGAGATCTTTTCTCGGCCGATAAGGCCAGTTCCACCAAAATCAAACTCGTTTTCATTAGGAAGGTTGCCAGGGATTCGCCATGGCTTTCTATTGATCCACTTTTCAGGCGGAGAGTATAGTCTTCCTGCTTCTGCATCGAGAAGTGCATTTCGCGCAGCTTCAAGTCCAAGCCGTTGTGCGGCAGGCGATGATGCTAAAGCTGCCACAGAATACCAGTATGACTCATGAAACGGTCTATTTGGGTGACTAACCGCATTTCGTACGCTTGGAATACCCAGTAATTCAACGAGGTTCTTTAGCTGCTTTGCGTCAATAGCTAGGCTGCCTTCTAGGATAACGGGAAGCATATCACAGACTTCTTGAAAGTATGTTTCCTCGATTATTCTTTTAACTGATGCCGATTCATCTCCTGTTGCCAGCATTCTCTGTATAATGGGCTCACATATTGAGCTCGGCAGTTCCTCGACATCTGTCACTCGCTTTAATATCTGCTCACCAATCGCCATCTCAATGCTATACAAGACAGCCTCACACTTTCTGCGCAGCATGAGCAGGTCAAAGGCTTGTTGCTGCTGCTCTGGCATCAGACTTAAAGCCTCATGAGCAAACTTCCAAAGATTCTATGGCAGCCGTTACAGCCCAACAAGCCCTTCGAGTGGACAGGCCACCATCAGCTCTCAGCTTCGCCGCCCAAACCACCCTGCCTGCCACTCAAGGGCAGCGTTAGCCTTGGCTCCTCCGGTACACGCTGCTTAAAGATCTGTTTCGCAGGCGTTGCCAACACTAAGCCGGGCTGTGAAGCTTCCCTTAGCAAAATCAAACGGAGCAGTCAAAGTGGCAGATGAACAAAAGCGAGCAGAGTTAATCAGTGCAGGACAGGCAGCAGCCTTCGCATCTGATCTAGCAAATACTAACATCAAGAAGTATCTTGAGCTACACTCGGATGTTGGCGCGAGGTTCGTGATGAGAATTGCCGATGCTCAAGCTAGGTTTGTAATGAAGATTGCCGATGAGACGCTCGCAGAGGCATCTGATATTGTACGGAGAAGTGCTGATCTTGCTGCCCGGAATCTTCAAGCATTCATCGCAATTGAGAAAGGAGAAGATTAGTGCTTACGTACTCTTCGGTGCCAAGAGGCTTGGCCAAGGGTGCTTGTTTCTCTAGTACTTTTCTCTACCCAGAGAGGGTTGCCTCTAATCTTGATGCAGTAAATCGATTCGCGGCAGATAATGGCCACAGAAGCAATGGCTCATGCGCATGGAGTTCCTTAAGATTCCTCCAGCACCAAGATTTACCTTCTAATCAGAGAGAACAGGGTCATCCAGAAGTTGTTTGGTTTTGCCAAAGTGCCCAGGCCTCTCATGAATTTACACCTGCTTTAAAAAGCTTGATGGGAGATGTGCAAATCCCTGTCAATCATGCTTTCAGTGTGAATGAACAAGCTTTGTTTCATTCCAGATACGAAGCATCAGCAGATCGATTCATCTCACTTTTTCCGGAGCTGTATGAATCATTTTCTACCCTGATTCGCTATGTCATCTTCGCGAAGCGAGATGGCTACAGTGGAGGAACAGTTTCAAGCCGAATTGGTCTAATCTGGTTATCACCCACTACTGAGTGGAGTGACGATGAATGGCTTGAGAATCTGATTCATGAATTAGTCCATAATGCTCTTTTCCTGGAAGATCTTGTTCATTCAATATTCTCAGTCGGTAGTTCTAGGCTTCAACAGCCAGATGCTTTGGCTCTCAGTGCAATTCGCCAGGTGAAACGTGGGTATGATAAGTCATATCACTCAGCATTTGTGTCTCAGACACTGATTGAATACTATCTAGCAATCGAAAAGCCAGAAAAAGCAATTACCTTTGTGTATCCACTCATTATCTGTCTAGACGACCTTCGTAAAAATACTTTGCTAGTCTCTGAACATGGAAAAGAGTTGCTCATTAATCTTTCCAGGAATGCATTGGATAAGTACTCGGCTTTGACTAAAGTCGATTCAGCTCTCAGCTAGATAAGGCCAAAGTGACTGACGTCGTTTATTTTTCAAATACACCATGCATTTTCACAAAAGCTGACAACTTGTTTAATGCAACTGTTGAGAGGCTTAAGGGTGTTTTGCCTTCTGCTGATTTTCAGCATATCGGGAGCACAGCAATTCCAGGAAGCCTGACCAAGGGTGATCTTGACATTGTTGTACGGGTGCCACCTGAGGACTTTGATGAGGCAGAACATTGTCTTGCAGCGCTTTTTGAGCGAAACTATGGATCAACAAGAAATAGAGTCTTTTCATCTTTTCAAGATAGGATGTCAGACCCCGAGCTGGGCTTGCAGTTAGTTGCTATTGGTTCCGAATTCGATCATTTTCATACATGGCGGCGGCTTCTGGAGGGCGATATTCAACTAAGGCACTCTTACGATGAGTTAAAGCGTCGATTTCAAGGTAGGTCCATCAAGCTATATCGTGATGCGAAGGCAGAATTTATCGACAATGTGCTTAGGGCTAACAACCCAATGCAGCGGACTGTATGACGCTGCTAGTAAAGGCAGGGACTATTAGAAGTCATGCTGAGGAGCTCGCTGCCGTCGCGGGCTCTCGCCACCCCAGCAGCCTGAGCAGCCCCTTGATGTCGTGAGCCAGGGCCGCGATCCCCTCAGTGATCGACCA
>JBJOHA010000030.1:0-4186 GCA_046047935.1 Cyanobacteriota bacterium | reverse complement strand
AGGCTGAGGCCCCATTCTTCGGCGCCGCGCCTCCCGCTCAACAAGCTCTGGCGGAAGAGGCGATCCAGGCGCTTCTCGCCCGGGCCGCAACGGATGCCGATCTGCGCCAGGCTCTCGCCGCCGCCCCCGACGCCGCCGCCGTGGCTGCCATCGCCCGACAGGCCGGCCACCCCGTCGAGGAGCTCGCCCTCTGGCTGGCCAGTGGCGCCGCCTTCGAGGAGGTGCAAGCCGAACCTGATCCCTCCAGTCTCGGCGTCGATCCCCTCGCCCTGTTCCTGCGGGCTGTGGAGGTCGACACCGATCTGCAGCTGGCCTTGGCCAGTGCTCCCGATGCCGCCACGGTGGCCGCCATCGCCCGCATCGCCGGCTTCCCGCTCACCGCCGCCGATCTGTGGGCCGCGAGCCATGCCTCTCCCCGAGAGCTGGAGCTGGAGCGGAGGGTGTTGGAGGAGCTGGTGGAGGAGCTGATGGAGGAACAGATGGTGATTGTGGAGCGTTGAGGGAGCCGCCCGGTGCCGCGCATCGATCTGGTGCCGCGCATCGAACCGGGCAATGGGCCGTCCATGCGTGACGAAGCGCGTCCTGCTTCAGGATGGACCTCTGCTCCGCTCTCGTGATGGCTCCCCCCGCCCTGATGCTGTCGCCGCCTCGACGGATGTCCACGCGCCGGAGGCGCGCTGTTCTGTGAAATACCGCGACTACTACGCCATCCTCGGCGTCGAACCCACAGCCTCCGCCGAGGAGATTCGCAAGGCCTATCGCCGTTTGGCTCGCCGCTATCACCCGGACGTCTCCAAAGAAGACGACGCGGAGGAGCGGTTCAAGGAGGTGAGTGAGGCGTATCAGACCCTTTCGGATCCCGAGAAACGGGAGGCCTACGACCAGCTGGGACGACACCGGCCCGGAGAGGAGTTTCAGCCCAGCGCGGAGTGGGACACCCGCTTCTGGCAGGAGGGGGTGGCGGAGGACGCGGAGGACATCGACCTGGCCGAGCTGTTGCGGCAGATCGGCTTCCATCGCGCCGCCCGGCGCCAGGCCACCGCCGGACAGGGCACGCCGTCACGGCGCGGCCAGGACTACGAAATCGTCACCAGCCTCACCCTGGAGGACGCGGCCCGGGGGAAGGACATCGCCGTGGAGTTCACCGTGCCGGAGATCGGACCCGACGGGAGGATGCGGCGGGCGAGCCACACCGCCCGCATCCGCGTGCCCAAGGGGGTGAGCGACGGCGAGCGCCTGCGGGTGCCGGGCAAGGGGGGGCCGGGGATGGGCGAGGGCAAATCGGGCGATCTCTATCTCGACATCCGCTTGGAGCGTCATCCCCTGTTCCAGGTGGCGGGCCACGACCTCGTTCTGGAGGTGCCCATCGCCCCCTGGGAGGCGGTGCTCGGCGCCCGGGTCGCGCTGCCGAGCCTGGAGGGTCCGCTGACGGTGACCATCCCCGCCGGTGCCCGGAGCGGCCAGAAGCTGCGCCTTGCCGGGAAGGGCCTGCCTCGCCGCACGGAGGGCGCCGGCGACCTCTATGGCGTGCTCCAGATCGTCACCCCCACGGTGTTGAGCGAGAAGGAAAAAGAGCTCTACCGCGACCTCGCCGCCCTCTCCACGTTTGACCCTCGCGCCCATCTCCAAGGAGACGCCACCCATGGCTGATGCCCCATTGCAACCCTCCAGCTGGGACGACCCCCTGGAGCTGGAGGAATTGATCGAATGCTCCGGACTGGAAGAGGAGGAGGTGCTGGAGCTGGTGGAGCTGGGCGCCCTGGAGTGTCGGGGCGGCAGCGGCGGCGCCCGGCTCACCTTCGTGACCCACACCGTGATTCAGGCCCGCCGCGCCGCCCGCCTCCGGGACGACTTCGGCCTCAACACCCCCGGCATGGCCCTGGCCCTGGCTTATCTGGCCCGCATCGAGCGCCTGGAGCGGCGGCTGCGGGAGCTGGAGGCGGGCCAGCCCTGAAGGCGGGCCAGCCTTGAAGGCGGGCCAGCCTTGAAGGCTGTGTGTTGAAGGCGTCGCATCACTCGGGATCGCTCAGGATCGGCAAGAGCGTCTCTCAGCGCTCTATCGCCTCCACCCGCAGCTGAAAGGCATCCGTCGGGATTTTGATCGGCACCAGGGTGAAGGGAATGGCGCTCGGGCTGCCCTCAGCTTTTCCCCAGGATTGGATCACCTGCATCCAACGAACGAGGAACATCCGGCCGCACAGTTCCGCCAGCGGGATGCCCGGACAGCCGTGCACCCCGATGCCCCCGGGGAACCAGGCTCCCTTCGGCAGCAGGGCGGCACTGCCCGCAAAAGGACAGCGGCTTGTGTGGCCGTTGGGCTTGATCCAGCGCTCGGGCTGGAAGACCTCCGGTTCCGGGTAGAGCGCCGGCATCCGGTTGCTGATGCGGGGATCAGCGGTGATCACCGTGCCGGCCGGGATCCAGAAGCCGGCGATCGCCACATCCTCCGAGGCCAAACGAAAGCCACCCCCCGCTGGCGGGAGCAGGCGCAGCGACTCCCGCACCACCCCCGCCGTGTAGGGCAGGTCCCACTGCGCCAGGGTGCCGCTGGCGGAGCGGTCGGCCAGTCTCCGCTGGGTTGCTTCGGCCAGGATCCGCTCCCGCACGTCTGGCTTGCCTTCGCTCAGAATGAGGGAGTGGGCCATCAACGAAGCCACCTCGATGTAGGCCCCCCAGATCATCAGGACCGTGGCGGTGGCGATGCGTTCCTCGCTCCAGGGCAGATCTTGCTCGTCGCGGTTGGAAGAAAACACTGTGAAGCATGGGGAAGACAGCTCACCCCGCCGGAACCGCTCCAGCCGCCGCCGCATCTGCTCCTGCAGGAGCTTCAGGGCCTCCTGTCCACGACGAAACGAGGGCAGCCACTGGCTGAGGCTCAGCAAGGCGTCGTTGTAGGTGATGAAGGCCTCGCGTTCCTCGGGGCTGAGCGCCTCACCGGCAAACAGTTCGGCGAACAGGTTGAGGCCATGGATCTTGCCGTCGCGGGCGATGAAGGTGTGACCCTCCCGCGCGATCTGGTCGGTGAACGCCGTGATGCTCCGGTTCATGACCGGCAGGTAGCCCTCAAACGCGCGACTCGTGAACAGTGGTTGGTAACCGACACGCGTGGCGCGGTGGCGATCACCGCTCTGATTGAGGGCTCCGTAGGAGGTGTGGAGCGCCTGGAAGGGAGCCGGCAGGGAGCTCTCGGCAATCGCGCGCTCGCGGGCCATGAACTCTTCCACCGCCGCAGGGCTGCCGACCACAGCCGTCGGACGGAAGAACAGCGTGGTGCCAAAAACCGGGCCGAATTCCGCCGCTCGCTCAGCGATGAACCCGTCCGGATCGCGCAGATAGGCCAGCGACTCCCGCAGCCCGATCCACACGCCCTTCCGGCACGGCAGGGGCCGAAGCGCTGCGGTGGCGGTCATCGGGGAGGAAACGACGGCATTTTGCCAACCCTAAAGGACGCTTCGATCAGATGCCGTTGAAGACCCAGAGTTGCGCTGCCCGGGGTGGCATTGATCCATGAAGGAGGGCTCTGCCGGAGGGCCTTGGGCAGGCCTGTCTGCGGGGGTGGAGTTGTGAGGGCTGAGTTGAATCTGGAGAAGTTGCTGTGCTTCTGGTCTCCTGCAACGTCTGGCCGTTGAGAAAGATGTTCTTCACCCTGAATAGAATCGGACGACACTTGCACACCTGCTCTCCTTGTCGCGATTCCTGGCTTCTTCGCATGGTTGCTCGGCTTGGTGGCGTTGGGCCGGGCGTGAGTGGCAGGCCTGGAGCGGGGCGTGACCAGCCAGGGAAGCGCTCGGCTGAGGCTCTGACGATCCAGGGGCCTGTCTGAGAAGAAATCAAAATCCACCGACACCCGATGGCCGTAGCGAAAGGCGATGGCGGTCCCGCCATAGAGCACAAATCCAGCTCTGGCCAGGCCCGCCAGCGAGGGCCAGAGCCGCTGCTGCCGCTCAGGCAGGACGTCGAGGCGCGGGCGAAGGAAGCTCAATCGGCAGCGTGATGGCTCCCATCACCATCCCCGAAGTGGCGCCGAGGCAACGGTGGAACGGCCCCGGTGTGGGCCAGGCCGAGTTTCTGTTGCCAATAGTTCCTGGAGCGGGGCGAAAACCAGCCCGCCTCGGCCCGTTGCAACACCTGGGCCAGGCGCCGGTCCCCGAGCACCTGACGCAGCCTCTGGCCAGCCTCGAACGTG
>JBJOHA010000029.1:0-27473 GCA_046047935.1 Cyanobacteriota bacterium | reverse complement strand
TCAGGTTGCGGTTGGGATCTGGTGTCGGGCGATTGTTCCACTTTCCAGCGCGCTCATCCATGGAGCTGATGTTTCAGGCCTCGCTCGCTCCGTACTGAGGGCCCAGCCAAAGGCCCATCCCTCAGGTTGGCTCCCACAAGTCGCTGGCCTGTCTCTTCTCGCCCTGGCCCGTCATCAACAAGAGCCCAAGCGGCTGGACAACAGGCTTCTCGCCGCTGTTTGCCGCTGCTCGCCGCCGCGAACGCGGAGCCCCCCACCCCCGGCGGCTTCGCCCAAGACTCTCCGCAGGCGACTGTGGACCCCGATGTCGTCCTGTCGCGCACCCAGGATCGGGCAGGGATAGAGCTGGCTCTCAGCGGTAGTGGTGGCGGCAGGCGAGGACCACTCGCACGCTCGATTCCACGCGAACCACCTGCCGATGCTCGTCATCGATGCGGCCTGATCAGCATCCCGAGAGGTTTTCGCGCGACCGCTCCGGCTGGCCGCTCCCGACAAAGGGGTCTCTCAGGCAGGCCTCGATGCACTGGTGGATGCGTCGCAGCTGCCGGGAGTGCAGGCCAGCCGATCAGCTGCCGGCATCGATCGGATCCGCGTGAATCAGAAGTGATCCAGCACCGCCTTGAAGGTCTCGCGTTCCTCGGAGAAACGGACGACCTGCATCGCTTTGTCCATTAACCCGTACAACACCTCAGTCCCAACGGTGCGACCGGCGGGCTGTGGCTGCGGCGTCCATCAGCCCCGGAGAGGATTCACCACCTCCATGCCGGCGATCCGGCGCCCGTGGCTGAAATCCTCGGAAAACAACACGGTGCAACGGCTGCGGATCGCCGCTTCGGCAATCAGCGCGTCAAACCAGTTGAGCTGCTCACGCTCCGCCAGCAGATGGGCGTCGAGCACCAGGTTGGCGTCGGCGTTCACCACCTCGAATTCCGCCAGCGCTTCGAGCACGGTGGCGATCTCAGCTGCGGAAAGCGGTGGCTGCAACTTGCGGCTGGCCACCGCCCTCAGCTCGATCAACACCTGCGTGCTGATGACAATGTCATGATCGGCGCTCATCTCCGCCAGCCACGGCTTCAGCCGCGCGGCTTTGGCTGGTTCCCGCCGGTCGAGCCGATAGGCCCAGAGATTGGTGTCGATGAAAACGCGCATCGGCGGCCCTCCCCATCAGCGGCGTTCGTGCAGCGATTCCCGGGTCCAGGGAGCGCTGCTGGCGCTGGAGCTGCCCTCGGCCACCCCCTCGAACTGAGCCAGGGCCGCCAACCGGCGGCCGCGCGCATCCACGTAGCGCCCCAGAAAATCGCGCACCAGGGCGTTCACCGAGGTGTTCTCCCGCAGAGCCGCTTCTCGGGCCCTCCGCAGAAGGGCATCGTCAATGGACAGGGTGAGGTTGGCCATGGCATCAGATTACACGGGATCCGTGCAGCACGGGTTTTTGCGGCCCATGGTTTTGTTGAGCCTGCCCCGCCTCTCGCCAGTTCCTCCAGCGCTGTGACAGGCTTTGCCCACGCTCCCGCCCCCCGCGATGACCGCCGCTCCCTCCCACCCCGCCACCGCCGGGCCGGACCGTCCGGAGGGAACGCATCCAGGGGCTACCCAGCCGGTGGGGTTCGCGGGATCAGCCGCGAGCCCGGGCGGCGCCGCCCCGGTCGCCAGCGCAGGGTCCGAGGCCCGTGCGGCGCTCGACCCCCGCTTCGACACCGTCATCCACCGCCGCCCCACCCGCAGCGTGCGCGTCGGCGACATCTGGATCGGCAGCAACCACCCGGTGGTGGTGCAGTCGATGATCAACGAGGACACCCTGGATGTGGAGGGAGCCACCGCCGGCATCCGCCGCCTCCATGAGGCGGGCTGCGAGATCGTGCGGCTCACCGTGCCCTCCCTGGCCCACGCCAAGGCCGTCAAGGAGATCCGTCAGCGCCTGGAAGACACCTACCAGCCCGTGCCCCTGGTGGCGGACGTGCACCACAACGGCTTGAAGATCGCCCTGGAGGTGGCCCAGCACGTGGACAAGGTGCGCATCAACCCGGGGCTGTTCGTGTTCGACAAGCCCGATCCCAACCGCACCGACTTCAGCCCGGAGGAGGTCGCCGCCATCGGCGAGAGGATCCAGGTCACCTTCGAGCCCCTGGTGAGCCTGCTGAAGGCCCAAGACAAAGCCCTGCGGATCGGCGTCAACCACGGCTCCCTGGCGGAACGCATGCTCTTCACCTACGGCGACACCCCCCTGGGGATGGTGGAGAGCGCCATGGAATTCATCCGCATCTGCGACCGGCTCGACTTTCACAACATCGTCGTGTCCATGAAGGCCTCGCGGGCGCCGGTGATGATGGCCGCCTACCGGCTGATGGCTGCCCGCATGGACGCCGAGGGTTTCCCCTACCCCCTTCACCTCGGGGTGACCGAGGCGGGCGATGGGGATTACGGACGCATCAAGAGCACCGCCGGCATCGCCCCCCTGTTGGCCGAGGGCATCGGTGACACCATTCGGGTGTCCCTCACCGAGGCGCCGGAGAAGGAGATCCCGGTCTGCTACTCGATCCTGCAGGCCCTGGGGCTGCGCAAGACCATGGTGGAATACGTGGCCTGCCCCAGCTGCGGCCGCACCCTCTTCAACCTTGAAGAGGTTCTGCAGAAGGTGCGCGGCGCCACTGCCCACCTCACGGGTCTTGACATTGCCGTGATGGGATGCATCGTCAATGGTCCCGGGGAGATGGCCGATGCCGATTACGGCTACGTGGGCAAGACCCCGGGCACGATTTCCCTCTATCGAGGACGGGAGGAAATCCGCCGTGTGCCGGAAGAGCAAGGCGTGGAGGCCCTGATCGCCCTGATCAAGGAGGATGGCCGCTGGCTTGACCCTTGAACCTTGATCGTTTGGGACGTTTCGGCGCTACCTTGAGAAGAGTAAGTGTTTCCCTTGAGGGCAATCCGGATGCTGAGTAGTCGCACCACCTTTGTGGTGCTTGTTGGCCTCGGTGCCTGTGCCACCACGGCAGTGCTGGCCAGGGAGATGGTCATGGCACCCACCCCCAACCTCACCATCGCGGACAGTCCCAAGGAGGTGATGGATCAAGCCTGGCAGATTGTCTTCCGCGACTACCTGGACACCACCGGCAAATACACCCCGGATCGTTGGCGCACCCTCCGCCGTGAGCTCCTCGCCCGCAGCTACGGCAATCCCAAGCAAGCCTACGAGGCCATCCGGGGCATGCTCGGCACCCTGGATGACCCCTACACCCGCTTCCTGGATCCGAGGGAGTTCAAGGAGATGCAGATCGACACCTCCGGAGAGCTCTCCGGGGTGGGCATCCAGCTGAGCCTTGACAAACAAACCAAGGAACTGGTCGTCGTCTCTCCCATCGACGGATCTCCGGCCTCCCGGGCCGGCGTGCAGCCGAAGGACATCATCGTTTCGATCGATGGCAAGAGCACCAAGGGGATGAGCACGGAGGAGGCTGTGAAGCTCATCCGTGGCAAAGCGGGCACCACGGTCAAGCTCACCCTGCGGCGCAAGGGTTCGCTCGTGGATGTTCCCCTGATGCGGGAAGTCATTGAACTCCATGCCGTCGAACATCAGGTGAACACCACACCGGATGGTGTGAAGGTTGGCTACATCCAGCTCAAACAATTCAACGCCAATGCCGCCAAGGACATGCGTGCGGCGTTGAAGGATTTGGAAGCCAAGGGTGTGCAGGGGTATGTGCTCGATCTCCGCAGCAACCCTGGCGGTCTGCTGGTGGCCAGCATTGACATCGCCCGCCAGCTGCTCAACGAGGGCATCATCGTCTCCACCAAAACTCGCGATGGCATCCAGGATGTCAAGCGGGCCACGGGCCGAGCGCTCACCAACAAGCCTCTCGTGGTGTTGGTGAATGAGGGTTCTGCCAGCGCCAGTGAAATCCTCTCCGGGGCGCTTCAGGACAACAAGCGGGCCGTCCTGGTGGGTCAGAAAACCTTCGGCAAGGGTTTGGTGCAATCCGTGCGAGGCCTCTCGGATGGCTCCGGCATGACGGTGACCATCGCCAAATACCTCACCCCCAGCAACCGCGACATCCACAAGCACGGCATTGATCCCGACGTGTCTGTGAAGCTCACGGAAAAGGAACTCAAGACCCTCAAATTAGAAGATCTCGGCACCCGCAAGGATGGTCAATACCGTGCTGCGGAGAACACGCTGATTCAGCAATTGAAGAAAAACTCGCAAGTGGCTCAGCCTTACCAACCCGGCAGCGCCAATCTGCCCGCCGCCTTGTCCACGAAGTAATTCGACGCGTGGCCACCCCCCGTCCTGACGACCTCGCCATGGCTGCCCGGCCCGAGGGGTTCTGGCAACACAAACCCTGGTGGTGTCAGCCGTGGACCATCGTGCTCACGGGCGTTCTGGCTCTGGCCCTCGATGCCTTGCTCTACCTCCGCTTCTCCCTGCCCCTCTGGCTAGTGGCCCCGCCAGCGCTGGCCATCCTCAGCTGGTGGCTTCTCTTTCTCTGGATTGTTCCCAACGCCGCGCCAGCGGACCACTCCCACTGACCAGCCATGGCGCCCTGCCTTCGCCGGTTCACGTCTGCGCCACCATGGCCCCACCCCCTCCCCACCGCTGCAAAGGTGCTGCAACAGCTCGCCTTTCACCGAGGTCGGCGCAGGCTGGACGGCTCGGTTCTCCTCTGGGGACCATGAACACCGCTCCTCCCCTTTGGCGCCATCGCGAGGACGCCGGCAAGGCCCTGGCCCTGCGGTTCCAGCACTGGGACAAACCCCGCGAGCAGACCCTGCTTCTGGCCCTGCCGAGGGGAGGCGTTCCAGTGGCTGCGGCCATGGCGGACGCTCTGGGCTGGCCCCTGGCCTGCTGGTCCGTGCGCAAAGTGGCGGATCCGGCCTCGCCTGAGGTGGCCATCGGGGCGATCGCCGCCGGCGGTGTCGTCGTTTGGAGGAACGGAGCGTCGCAAGGAGCCCGGGATCGGGAGGCCCAAGCCCGGCGTCACGGCTGGCTCGGGCTGGAAGAGCGGGAATTGGCCCGTCGGCGGGACCTCTTCGGCGATCCCGAGCCCCAGACCCTGCGGGGGCGCCATCTGGTGGTGGTGGATGACGGCATCGCCACCGGTATGACCGTGCGCGCCGCCCTTCTCTCCTTGCGCCGCTGCGACCCCGCTTCCCTCACCCTCGCCGTGCCGGTGGTGGATCGGGAGGTGATGGGGGAGCTGAACCCCCTGGTGGATCGGCTGGAGGCCCTGGCGGTGGTGGACGATCTGCGCGCCGTTGGCCTGTGGTACGGGGAGTTCGAACAGTTGACCGATCAACAGGTGCTGGCCTTGCTCCTGCGGGCTTGAATCCAACGGGCTCGGAACGCGTCCCTCAAGCGTCCGGATCCTCAAGCGTCCTGGTCTTCAAGGGCTCTCCTCCCTGTCATCATCCGCTTCCGCCGCAGAGAAGAGCGTCGTGCTGTTGAGCTCCTGGTAGCTGGTTTCCGCCATCGCATCCATCTGGAATTCCGTCCAGGTGGCCAGCGTCTCCCGCTGCTCCGACACCAAGGGCCAAGCGATCCGTTGCCGGCGCCAGGTGAGCCCCACGCAGGTGAGGGCGAGATCGTCCGCCATCAGCGACCACAGCAGATGCACGTCACCGTGGTCGTAGGGAAACGGTTCGGGCTGGGGCGGCCGATCGGGTAGGTGCCCGGGCATGGTTTCAATCTGGCGGCGGTTTTCCCACGCCAGGTAACGACCGTTGTCGGTGGGATAGAACCAGCAGGTTTCATTCGCGGCCTCCTGCAGCGCAAAGCAGTCCAGACACCTCACCGTCTCCACCCGCAGTCCCAGCCGTGCCTCAGGAGCAAAGGGCTCCTCAGCTTGACCGCTCACCTCGTACACCCCCAGCCACAGGCGTCGGGGCTCCAACAGGGGAACCAGGGCATCGCAGAGGAGTTGGGCACTGCCGCCGTCCAGCGACGGGCATTCCCCGGACACGCTCAGCAGGCCGGACGCCACAGGAGTGGGCTCGGCCGCCTCCGGCAGGCGAAACAGGCGCAGCTGGGTCCCGCTGCGCAGACCCAGACGCTGGGCCGCGAGCAGGGTGGGCCAATCCTTGGCCTCCCGCAGCACAGCCGCATCTGTGCTCAAAACAAACGCAAGGGCGTGAAGCATGGAGGCTGAGGTCAACGCTGGGCGGGAGTGAGGGCGGGCCAGGTGGTGAGCCAGGCGCGGGTGCGATCCACATCCTGTCGATAACGGGGATCCACCTCGGCCAGCTCGCTGTAAAGCCGCAAGGCCTCCTCTCCGGTTGCCTTGGCTTCCCGTGGCCGTTGCAAGCGCAGCTGCACCGCCGCCAGGGTTTCCAGGGTCTGGGCCAAATCATCGCGGTAGCCCCCCACTTCCACGGCCAGAGACCGGGAGGGGCCCGCAGGGTCAAAGGCGCGCAAGAGGGCCACCGCTTGCTCCAAGGGGATCCGGGCACGGGCCAGGTCACCCTGCCGCGCGTAGGCCTGGCCCAGGCGGCTGAGCGCCTTGGCCCAGTCGCCGCCAATCGCCGGATGCTCGCGCGCCAACTGTCGCAACACCGCTTCCGCCTCCTGCGCCGGAGCAACCGCCTTGTCGGTCTGATTCAGCAGGTCGGCCACCTGGCTCAGATTGAGCAGGGAGCCCGCCAAGCCGTGCCGCAGAACCGGATCCTCCGGGGAGCGGCTCGCTTCGCTCCGGGCCAGGGCAACGGCGCTCTCCAGATCCCGCAGAGCATCCGCCGAGCGGTTCAGGGCGACCAGCAGGCTGGCCCGCAGGTTGAGAACATCCATCTTCGCGGACCGGGCGCGTGGATCCGCCGCCGCCGCGCTCTCTTGAAGCCGCATCAGCTCCTCCACCAGGGGCAGGGCCTCCAAGGGACGGTTCGCCTCGTAGTGCAGCAACACCAGGTTGCGCAGAGGGCGCTCCAGCCCCAAGGCGGCCGCGCCTCCCCGGGCGGAAGGATCCTCGCGGTAGAGCGCCAACGCTTCGGCTGTTGGCGCGATCGCCCCGGTTTTGTCCCCCAGGCGAATCAGTACCACGCCCAGGTTGTGCAGTGATGCCGCCAGCCTCAAGCGCTGCGTGGGATCCATGGCCGCCAGGCGTCGGTGGCTGGCAACGGCCTGGCGCTGGGCGGCAAGGGCCTCGTCGTATCGCCCCGCGTTGTAGAGCGCGCCGGCCCGTTCCTCCTGCTCGCGGGCTTGCTCCGACAGGCTTTGGCCCGCTGGAGCCGTGGCAGGAGGCGAGGCCGCCAGACGGCTGGCGGCACTCTGCAAGCGGCGGGTTCCCACGGCGAGGGTGGGGCCGGCCAGACCAGCGGCGAGGAGGCTCAGAAGGGTGGTGAGCAGAACGCCATGCTGCCAACGGAGATGCCGGTGTGCCTTGGCCATGACGGGTGACGGCTCCAGGAATGACAGCCGGAGGCCTCCTTCCTCTCTAGCCCGTCTTGGCTGCACTGGCGATGCTGGGTCTCGGCCAGCAAGGTTTGGTGACGAAAGGAGAGCGCAACGCCCTGTCACGCCCCTCCTTCGGCGGTTGAGCCGCCGCCAAGATCCCCTCCTTCGATCCAGGGCACGGCGCGGGCCCGCCGCCGCGCATCGTCAAGCCATGCTGACGACGCCAGGAAGGGGGATGGGGAATGCGTAGTCAAAGTGACCAAATCATGTCAACCAAGTTTGCGTTTCTCATGGAAGTTTGTCTCTTCTCTTCCAGGCCTCATCCTTCTCCGTAGGTTGATCAGCCATCCCTCTCTTTGTCAGACCTTGTCCTCTTCTCCCCCCCAGCCCTTCGCCACCCCGTTCACGCAGCGGCAGATGGATGCGATTGAATTGATGTTGCAGGATTTGGGTTCCGTGGATCCCCAACTGCAACATCGCGCCTCGTTCCACTGTTGCTGGCGTGAGCTCTCCCAGTTGCGTGGCGAGCTGGTGGATCTGCTCCTCTCCCGCCGCCGACTGGTTCGCGAGGCCTCAGCCCACGAAGCGATCTCGTCAACCGCAGGCCGCTAGGCGTTGTCGCACCAGCACAATGTCCTGATCAATCAGCTGCCGCGCTTCTCCCAGGCTCCGGGCTTCTCCCATCGGCAGACCGCTGGCGTGACGCACGGCATAGATCCGCCAGCCCGGGCACTTCCCGGAGTCCAGTCCCACAATGCAGCCCCGGTGGCGCCATTCCCCGCGCAGCCTGCCCCCGTGGATAGCCAGGACGTCGTCGTTCATGGCCGCATGCCGCTGGCGATGGATCTGCGCTCAATGAAGCAACGGCAGATCGAAGGGCCAGTGGTCGTTACATCTTGCAGTCATGTCCCGGGGCTGTCGCGTCGCTCGCGGTGAGCAAAGTTGGAACAGTCGTTCCCTTCGCCATGCCCTATCAGCATTTGCTCGTGCCCAGCGACGGCACCCCTCGTTCGGACGCGGCCCTGGGTCAGGCTCTGGTCCTTGCCAAAGCCCTGGGCGCCCGATTGACGGTCTTGCATGTGCAAGCTCCCCTGCCCGTGTCCATCCTCGGCATGGGCGACATGCTTGATCCGGCCACCATCGAAAGCCTCACCACCATCGCGGAGCAGGAGTCGAGCCGCATCCTGGAGGAGGCCCGCGCCGCTGCCGCCGCTCAGGGCGTCGAGATCCAAACCGAGCTTCTCAAGCACGATCTTCCCCATCGGGCGATCGTGGACGCCGCCCTCCGCCATGGCTGTGATCTCATCGTCATGGCCTCCCATGGCCGCAAGGGACTCTCGGGATTGCTTCTGGGCAGCGAGACGCAACGGGTGCTGCTGCAATCCTCCGTGCCGGTTCTCGTGGTGCGATGACCGTACCGGTCGTGGGTCCGGAGCGGAGCCAGGATGGATGAGGCATCAGTCTTTTTGCGGCCGGTTCCTGCCATGACCCGTGAACGTGATCCCTTTCAAATCCCCCGGGCGGGATTGGAAGCCGCTCCCCTTGCTGGCCTGGCCACCCTGCGGCTCGGCGCGCCCCGTTCCGTACTCTCCACTCGGCAGCTGGTCACGGAGGCCACCCTTGCCGGCATGGTGGTGTACGGGGTGTATCAAGCCCTGTTGAGCGGCTTGCGCAGCGAAGGCTTGGTGCGTCGCGGCGTCCTGACCCGCTCGGCTCAGGCGCGTTTGATTCTCGCCACGGTCTGGGAGGCGATGAAAGAAGGCACGGCGGTGGGATTGGGGCTCAGCCTCATCGTGCTGGTGTTCCCCTGGCTCGCCATGCCCTTGACTGTCATGGGTGCGGTGGGGCTTGGCAAGGCCTCGATCGATCTCTTCCATGCCTTCTGGGACGGGCTCAGCCCGAGCCAGCAGGGTCAATTGCACGCCGCCGCCTACGAGGCGGGCGTCAACCTCAACCGCCTGCTTGGGGGCGCCTCAACCCGATCTGTCGATCTGCCGGAATGAATCCGCCACTCTCCCCGCGCTCCAGCGCACGGGCGTGGCGCAAGTCGAGGGATTGGATCTGATAGCCCAGCCGTTGGCAAGCCAGCAACAATTCGTCGCGACTGCGACAGCGGCGCAGCCCGCGGCTCAGGCTTTCATCCATCTCCGCCTCCTCCACGAGTCGTTGCAACTCGCTCCAGCTCATCGGAGACTCCCCGGCGGCTCTCAGCTTGACAAGGTCCGCGCGAGGGGAAAGCCCCTCGCTGCGCTGGTGAGGAAACGCTGACGCGCTCGCGAGCTCTCCCCCCTCCTCCCTTGGTCAAATCCGGTCACATCCAGTCACATCTTCCCGTCTGCCGGTCACGCCCTGGTCATCCGTTCCGCAGCCAGAAGCGCTGGAATGACTGCATCTTCGCAAGCGCGCTGATGGCCGCTCGTGTTTCTCTCGCCCTCCTCCATGGCGCTGGTTGCGCCTTGATCGGCGCTTCCCTCTCGCTCTCGGCCCTTGCGTCCTCCGCACGGCCCCTCTGGCGCCCCGCCACTCCCCCACCCCCGCCGCCGCTCACCTCCTCGGCTCCCTGGACCGCCGTCGCTCCGGGGTCGAACACGGTGTACGACAACGACCCCTCCAACTGGGGGCCGACGGAGGCGCAGTTGGCGCAACGCTGCAATGTCGGCCGCCTCGTGGGGGGGCTGCTGGGTGGCGGGGTGGGCTACGCCGGATCGCGCAAGGAGGGCCGCAGCTGGGCCGTGCCCCTGGGCGTCCTGCTGGGATCGCAGGTGGGCTGCAACGTGGGGGCGGGACGCGGGCCGGTGCCGTGGTGATGGCAAGCTGAGGGTGACGGCGTCGTGGCGCTCCAGCGGTTTTCATGCTTTTTCACATCCGTCACACGCTCACTTACACCTACGGGCGTCCGGTGTTTGTGGAGCCCACCACGTTGCGGCTCACGCCGCGGCACGATGCCGCACAACGCCTGTTGCGCCACCGACTGGACATCCTTCCCACCCCGGCCGGGCTGAGCCAGGTTCTGGAGCCGGATGGCACCCACGCCACGGTTGGCTGGTTTCAAAACACGCAGCGGGATCTGACGATCGCGATGCAGGCCCTGGTGCAAACCCTGCGCGACAACCCCTTCGACTGGATCGTCACGGATCCGGCCGTGGGCACCCTGCCCGCCTCCTACAGCCCGGATCTGGCCTGTTCCCTCGCCCCGTGCCTGGCCTGTGAGGCCATCGATTCCTCCGTGGCGGCCTGGGCCCGAGATCTGGCGGAGGAGGTGAAGGGCGACACTCCAGCCTTTTTGATGCACCTGGCCGACCACATTCATCACGGCTTCACCCACGTCGGCCGTTTCGAGGGGGATCCTTTCTCCCCGGCGGAGACCCTCCGGGAGCGCCGCGGCGCCTGTCGTGACACGGCCATGCTCTTTGTGGCGGCTTGCCGCTCCCTCGGGTTGGCCGCCCGGTTTGTGAGCGGCTACTCCATGCACCATCCCCCCGAGGTGAGCGAGCACGAGCTGCATGCCTGGGCGGAGGTCTACCTGCCGGGGGCGGGGTGGCGGGGCTATGACCCCAGCCTCGGCTTGGCTGTGGCCGACGGCCATGTGGCCTTGGCCGCCACGCCGGATCATCGTTTGGCGGCTCCAGTGGCCGGCCGTTTCCGCGGCACCGGGGCGACCTCCGAGATGCGCTACGACCTCACGGTCCGGGCGGCGAACGACCTGGAGGATCTTCTCGATGAGCTGAACCTGGACGACCTCAACCCGCCTCCGGGCTCCGTTGGCGCCCTTCCTGATCCATGGCGTGTGTGAGGGGCTTGGACCCTGGTGGGCTCCTCCCTTCTCTCCACCCTTCTCATGCTCCTCGCCGGGGTGCTGATCGCCCGGATGAGCGCGAATCGACTCGCCCGCTGGTCCGTGCCCGCGATTGTGCTCGAGCTGCTGGTGGGCGTGCTGCTGGGCAACACGGTGCTGCCCTTCGAGGCGATCGCTCCCCTCAGCGGCCTCACCGAGCTGGGGGTGCTCACCCTCTTCTTCCAGGTGGGTGTGGAAGTGCGAGGCGACCTGCTGGCCTCTCGCCGGGGAGCCATTCTCCGCACGGTGGTCCTCAGCGCCTTGACCCCCCTGGTGGCTTGGTGGCCCCTGCGCATCGGTCACGGCCTGAGCCCCGGCGCCACGCTTCTCACCCTGGCGGCGCTGAGTGCCACGGGCACCGGGGTGACCTTGCGTGTGCTCGCCCAGCGCCGGGCTCTCGCCACCCCCTCCGGGCGCCTGCTCGTCGGGGTGAGCGTGCTCGACGACTTGCCGGCGATCGCCCTGCTCACCCTGGCCACCTTGACGGGAAGCGCCGTTTCACCGTCGGGGGGCCCGGGCTGGCTCGGCATTCCCCCGGGTCTGGCCTGGCTCGGCGTTCCCCCGGGTCTGGCCTGGCTCGGCGTTCCCCTGGGTCTGGCCGCCGCCGCGCTGAGTTGGTGGGGGGTGGGCGCCTGGGCACGGCATCGCCCCGAACGGCCCCAGAGTCCACTGGCTCTGTTGATTCTCCTGATCAGCTGCGCCTGGGTGGGGCAGATCAGCGGCTTGACCTCCCTGCTGGGAGCCCTGTGGGCGGGGGTGCTGCTGTCGCGCCTGCGCGGCCCAGGCTCGGATGCCAACCGAAGCCTTGCGGCGGAGGCCGGCACGGAGCGCGCCTTGGCGCTGATCACCGAGGTGTTCTTGCCGCTGTACTTCATCAGCGTCGGCCTGCGCTTGCCCGTGGCGGCCCTCCAAGACCCTCAGGCCTGGAGCCTGGCGGCGTCCCTGACGGTGCTTGCCCTGTTCAGCAAGGCCGCCTGTGGCTTGGGCGTTTGGCCCCGGGACGCGGCCGCAGGCATCGACCGCCAGGCGGTTGTGTTCGGCCTGCTGCCCCGGGGGCTGCCAGGGCTGGTGTTTGCCACAACGGCGCGGGAGACAGGCCTGATCAGCGCCAGGGAATTTTCCGCGGTGGTTGTGATGGTGGTGCTCACCACCGTGCTCGGACTGATGTTGCTGGATCGGCGCCTGGCCCGGCTGGCGGGGTTCGGCCAACCGCACGCCATCCCCCCGGAAAGTTCTTAAAGTTTTCTAACTTTCCTGTTGCCACATGGCTCCCTCGCTGTCCAGACAATTTTCAACGGAATTGCATTCCCGCGCCATTGACGCTTGCAGTGACGTCGATGAGCTGCGTCGTGTGGCCAAAACCTTGCTGGCCGCCTGGCAGCTCCAGGCGGAGATGAGTGAGCGCTATGGCGCGGAATTGCTGGGATTCAAGCGCGCCTGATCCCGCTTTGCGAAGAAGAAGCCCCGCCGAATTCGCGGCATTCGGCGGGGCTTCCTTTTTGTCGCGCTCCGATGGGAAAGCCGCCGCTCCTCAGGGGAATGTCCACAGCGATTTGCTGCCCGCAAAAAAGCCGGCCCGCAGGCCGGCTCCGATGAAAAATTGGTGCTTCAGCCCAGACCGACTTGGGAGAGGATGCCCTGGCCGGTGAGGAGCTCGGTGGCGAGACCGATGACGAAACCGAGCATGGCGAGACGGCCATTCCAGGTTTCGGCAAAAGCGACAAAACCAAAGCGAGGTTCGGAAGTGGTCATTGGATTGTGTCCGAATGTGAAGAGACTGTAACAGGTTTTGAAGCTTGGGAGTCGTTCAGGGGGGTGTGGTTTTCCCCATCGGCCGAGCGGCCAGGTTGCGGCACTGCCGGATCTGCGCTTCCACCACCGGGTTGAATTCAATGCTGTCGACGCCGGTGAACAGATCCGCTCGCCGTTCACGCAGCGCTCGGGCCTCCGCGTTGAGTTCCGCCTGGGCCTCCCCGAGCCTTGCCTGGTGGTCGGCCCACCACCGCACACGCCGCCCCTCGTCCTCCCGCCGCCAGCTCTCTTGGGCTTGTTGATGCCGCAGCCAGTCCGCGTCTCGATCCTCCTGGCGGAACCGGGATTCGGCGGCCTCATCCCAAGGCGGCGGGGGCGGTAGGGAAACATAGGTTTCGGCCTTCACCCTCGCTAGACGCGCCTCTGCCCGGCGCAGGGCCGCCATGCGGGTTTCCAGAGCCGGTCGCTCCCGCAGGCACCGCTCTTCCGCCCGCTGCCGCTCCACGCCAGCCCGGGTTTCCGCCAGCCGTTGTCGCTCCGCTGCCATGCGATCCGGGTCGACCCGCCCCTTCCCCGTCACCGGGTCGACGCTGGGGGGAACCCGTGGTCCGCATGCCGAAAGCAGAGGGGGGAGGGCCAGGGCGAGCAGCAAGGGAAGCCAGCGAGGGGCCATGGTTCGGACCTTCGAAATGCGATTCTCGTCCAACAGGGAGACCAATGACCCATGGCCGCGCCCATCTTGGACGTCGACCTGCTCGCCTACGAGCGGGGTGGGGAGGCCACGCGTCGAGCGGCACGGGCCGGGCTGCTCCAGAGCTTGCGAACAGGGTTTGTGTTCAGCAGCCACGATCTTCCCTCCGACCTTTTGGATGCGGCCTATGGGATGCTGGCCGACTTTTTTCATTCCCCTCTGGCGCTCAAGCAGCGCTACCACCGGCCGGAGGCCCATGGCCAGACCGGTTACACCGGATCGTTGGTGGAAACCGCCGCCGGGGAAGAGAAGGCCGACTGGAAGGAGATGCTCAACTGGTCGACTCCCTTGCCGGTCGACCATCCCCTCCGCCGTCGCTACCCCCTCGCCTATCCGGAAGCGGTCTTGCCGGAGGAGGTGGTGCCCGGGATCACGGCCGTGCTGCGGCGCTTCCACGACGCCATGGCCGACTTTCAACGGCGCTTCCTTCGTCTGATCGCTGTCGCCTTGGGGGCGGATGAAGCCTTCTTTGAGGAGATGGTGCACGAGGCGCCCACCCTGACGCGCGCCCTTCGCTACCCCCCCCTGGTGGAGGCCCCCCCCGTTGGCCATCCCTGGGCTGCGGCCCATGCGGACATCAACCTCATCACCGTCTTGCCCCGCGCCACCGGACCTGGTTTGGAGGTGTGCGTGGACGGCGAGTGGCAGGCGGTCGTGCCTGCGGACAAGCGACTCATCATCAATACGGGCCTGATGTTGGAGCGACTGAGCAACGGGCGACTCCCGAGCGGGTGGCACCGGGTCAGCGCGCCGGCAGGGGGGCAGGCCGAGCGGTTCAGCGTCGTGCAGTTCTGTCATCCCCGGCCCAGCACCATCCTTTGTCCATTGGCCTCGTGTTGCCAGGATCCCACCCCGCAGCGCTTTGCGGCCATCTCCGCCGCGGATGCCCTGGAGGATGTGCTGTATCGAATCCAATTGCTGCGGCCAAACCAGGGTGCTCCCCCTTAATGTTTGCCTCGACATCCTCTGGCGATCCGTTGTTTGTCGCGTCCCTTGTCTCTCGATCCATCCGGTGCCGTGGTTTGCGCCTGGCGCTTGCGTTCCGGGAGACGTTCCGTCTTTGCCCTGTCCCGCAGCTGCGGGCTGAGACCAGCCGTCCTCCCCTCACTCCCCCGGGCCGGGGCAGGGAGGCGGTGAAGCTCGGGGCGCAGGCACGCTGCGGGGTTGCGCTGCTCTCGCTGGGGTTGGCTGCAGCGAACGCCACGGCTGCGGCGAGCGCCGCTCCTCTCAACTTGAATTTGAATCGCGCCTTGCAAATCGGGTGGTATTCCTTGCGTGTGCAGAATCCATTTGGCACCAACTTTAACGGGCTGACAGCGATAAAGTCTTACAATCCAAGCGCCAAACAATTTGTTTTCCTGGATAGCAAGGGCCAAGATGTTGTGATCAAAGAAGAGGATATTAGTTTCATCTATTTTCGTCAGTTACCTGAGCGATCCGATGTGAATGTCCGCGATGGTGCGATTCGGAACATCCAAATCACTCCCTATCGGGAGTTTTTGTATAACATCAATCCCGGCCGCTTAGCGATTCAAGATGGCAACCTCTTGTTGGATACCCGCTGGCGAATCGCTGAACAGAAGCCGTTTGATGTCAACACCACTCCCCCTGCCGTTCAAGAAGGTAGCAGGTTGGAGCAGATCGAGATTCCGCGACGTCTCCAACTCAATTATCTTGGCAATCACTATCTCGTCGAAACTGAATTCGTCAACGTCGTCATTGGTGATCGTCCTCTTCCCGGAGCGGGCACCGTGCCGCAACCCATCCAATCGACCAACAAACAAGTGCCCCCCAGCCTCTCGCTCTCGCCTTGATCGGCGGGCATGGAGAGGAGCGTGATGATGCTGGGCGGCTTCCGCCGAAGGTGCCCAGCCGGGCATCAGGCCATCTTGATGGCCGAACACGCCCCAGGGAATCAACCGAAGAATTCGTCAAAATTATCAAAATCAACAGCCTTGAAATTGCCGGATTGCACTTGACGCATCAGGCGGACCAACTGCACCCACAGAGCTCCTCCCGTGGCCAGGGAGAGCAGGAAGGCCACCAGGATCGCCGCCCCCGGCGCAAAGCCAAACACCTGCAGGCTGCCGCCGATGAACAGGGTGATCCCCAGCAGCAGACCAACCCACGGCAGAACAGTTTGAAGGCGGGCCAGAGGCAGAAGAGGAAGGCGGTCCTGTTTCCAATCCTCCAGCCGCAGCTGCACCAGTTTGCTGAAGGTGAGCCCGCACAGGATGCCGATGGCCAGGCCCACGCCGGCCAGGAGATAAGGCGGCTGGGTCAATGTGGCATAAGGAAGCAGCAGGATGTCGATCTCCTCCAACGCCTCCACGGACGCCATGATCAGAGCGAGCTGGAGCGGAAGGAGCACGATCAGGAAACCAAGCAGGCCGAACCTTAGGTCCCCCCAGCCGAATTTCAGGTCCCCTGACTCGAATTCAGGGCAGCCGCAGCCGCAGCCTGCTCCACCGCAGGACGCCCGCGCGGTGACCAGAGGGCGCAACCCCAACGGCAGCACACGACACCAGGCACACCAGGGGGTGGAGGAAGGAAGAACGGGCCGGCAGAGGAGGAAGCAAACCGATCCAACTGCTCCTTCCTGTGAATCTTGACAGCAGGCGCTTGCTGGCAGACAGGACCCATCGGGTGTCTTCAAAAAGCCTGCAGGGATATCACCCATTCTGCCAGACAATCTCAGTCAAGGGCCATGAGAATAGAAGCCCTGGTGATAGACCTGCTTGAGCTGAGCTGATCTGAATGAGCTGAGCTGATCTGAATGAGCTGAGTTGAGCTGAATTGAGTTGTGTTGAGAAATTGCTGGATCAGAGGCCTTTCAAGCCGCCAGAGGATTCATTCTCCTGAGCATGCCGCTGGCGAGCTTGCTCAAGGAAAAATGCTGGCCAATCACCTGGATCAAGGCATTGACATCATCGGTGTGCAGTCGATTTTCAGCGACCAGACTGAGGAGGAATCGCTGACGAAGGACGCTGCCATCAGGGCCAAAGAGAAGCCGCAAACCATCCCGAGCCACAGGCAGCAGATCCTGACCGCCAGGGAGGTCGGTTTCCACCACGCCCAGGAGGTTGCTCAAACGTTCGACGCGCAGCCTGCCATTCTCATCAAAGATGACTTCCAGCAGTTTTTCCCGCATCTCTGCGGTGTCGCCTGCCAACAAACGCCGTGCAACGTAGGGATAGGCCACTTGCAGGATGCGAAAATCTGGATCCAGGCGCAGGGCCAAGCCTTCCTGGCTGACCACGGCGCGGATGATCAGGGCGAAGCGTGCAGGCACGCGAAAAGGATAGTCATACATCAATTCGGAAAATCGATCCGTGATTGACTTGAAATTGAAACTGCCTACATTCTTGTCGATCGCTTGGCCCAAAACGCTTTCCAGCGCAGGAACAATCGGTTCGAGGTCGGCCTGTGGATGAAGAAAACCAAGGGCTTGAAAATCTTTTGCCAGCGCCGGGAAGTCGCGATTGATCAGGTGAACCACCGCACCGGTGAGCGTCAGGCGATCAGATTCACTCAGGGCATCCATCATGCCGAAATCCACATAGGCCATGTGGCCCAAGCCATGGGTGATGCCAGGGAGGGCAAACAGATTGCCGGGATGAGGATCAGCATGGAAGTAACCAAATTCCAGCAATTGCCTCAACCCAGCGATCACTCCCGTGCGGATCAGGGCGGCAGGGTCGAGGTGATGGGCTTCAATCTCGCGTCGATTGACCATCTTCACCCCATTGATCCAGGTTGTCGTCAAAACTCTTCGACTAGACAAATCTCGTTCAACTTCAGGAACGGTGACTTCTGGATGATCGGCAAAGAGCTGAGCAAAATATTCGGCATTCGATGCTTCTTTACGATAATCGATCTCATCAAACAGACTGCGTCCAAATTCATCGATGATGGTTCCCAGGCCAAAGCCGAGATTCAGGGGCAGGAAGGGGGCGCAAAGAATGGCCAAAGAGCGAATGATGGCCAGGTCTCTACGTAAGATCAACGGCAGGTTGGGCCGTTGCACCTTGACGGCCACCCAACGTCCATCCTTCAAACGTGCGCGATAAACCTGTCCGAGGCTGGCGGCGGCAATGGGGTAATTCGGGAATTCAGCAAAGACATCGCTGAGTTGAACACCCAATTCCCGGGAGATGGTTTCTCTGGCTATCGCACAAGGGAACGGGGGCAGATCATCTTGCAATTTGGAGAGTTCCTCCAGCCAATCGCGTCGCACCAGGTCGGGCCGTGTGGAAAGGGCCTGGCCAACCTTGATGAAGCAGGGACCAAGATTTGTCAGGCTGGTGAGGATGCGTCGCGCCAGGCGCTGCTGCACCTTCGCATTGCTGCTGTTGCCCTGCGCCACAATCTCAATCGCCAGCCGGCCCAGGGTGAGCAGCACCACCAGGAGGCGGCTGATCAAGATCCATGGCCGCAGCAGCAGCCAGCGGAGGTGGCGATCGGGCTCGTAGAGAAGATCGGGATCGCTGGGAACAGGGAGGGAAAGAGTCAGGGATCCGCCATCAACTGGGCAGACTTTAGAAAGTTCCTCTCCCCGCCATGGGTCCATCCGCCGCGGGCGTCGGGCCCACCGCTCCCCTCCTTTCCGCTTTGCGGGCGCGCGCTTCCCTTCCTTGCCATCTGCCAGCCCATGGGCAGGGTCGGGCCTTGCCCGGTCCCTTGCGCTGGCTCTTGCGCCAACCACCCGGGGTCTGGGACCGCCCGGAACTTCCGGAGTGGGGCGGCCCTCTGCTCCCGGAGGGCGCTGTGGCTGAGGCGCAGCGGCGCTGCGCGGAGCTGCTGGGCGTTCGGTCCTGCTGGTTTGGCGTCAATGGCGCCTCGGGCTTGCTGCAGGCCGCCCTGCTGGCGATGGTTCCCCCTGGCGGCCGGGTGCTCCTCCCCCGCAATCTTCATCGCAGCCTCCTGCACGGCTGCTTGCTGGGCGGGATCGAGCCCCTGCTCTATTCCCTCCCCTTCGAGACGTCCACGGGGCTTTGGCAGCCAGCGACGGCCTCCCATCTCGAATCTGTGCTGGAGGAGGCCTTGGCGGCTGGCCCGGTCTCGGCTCTGGTCCTCGTGGATCCCACTTATCACGGGCTGCGGGCCGATCTGGCCTCCTTGGTGGCCCTGGCCCATGACCGGGCCCTGCCCGTTCTCGTTGACCAGGCCCATGGCTGCGGCGAGGCGGTGGCGGCGGGAGCCGATCTCGTGGTGCTCTCGCCCCAGAAAGCGGGCGGCGGGCTGGCCCAGGGTGCCGCCCTTCTCCTCCAGGGAGAGCGAATCGGGGGGGAGGCCCTGGCCCGCAGCCTTCTCTGGCTGCAGACCTCCAGCCCCAGCGCCTTGTTGCTCACCGCGACGGCGGCGGCGTTGGAGCAGATGCGTTCCCCCGCAGGCCTGGCCCTGCGGCGCCGGGCGGAGGCCCGTGCCCAGCGGCTGGCCCTGGCCTTGTCGCGGCGCGGATTCCCCCCGCTGGCCACGCCCGATCCTCTGCGCCTGGCGATCCACTGCGGAGCCTTCGGGGTCAACGGCCTGCGAGCGGACGCTTGGTTGCTCGAACGGGGGGTGGTGGCGGAGTTGCCTGAACCCGCCGTACTGCTCTTCTGTCTGGGTTTGGCCCCTCCTCCCCGGTTGGAGCGGCGCTTGCCCGTGCTGTTGGAGAAGCTGCGAGAGGCTTTGGGGGGAGCTCCGCTGCCGCCGCAAACCGCTCCCCCGGTGCCGCGTGTGGGTCGGCTGGACCTCGCCATCGGCCTGGCCTGGCGAGCGCCGAGCGAAGCCGTTCCCTTGGCGGAGGCGAGCGGCCGGATCGCCGCCGAACCGCTGGTTCCCTATCCGCCGGGAATCCCTTTGCTCGTGCCCGGGGAGCGGATCGATGGGGCGCGAGCCCGCTGGCTTCTGGAACAGCACCGTCTGTGGCCCGGACAGATCACTGATACGGTGGAGGTCGTGGCCGAACGTTCCGGGCCTGACGGTGTCCCCTGCCCGTGAGCCAGCCAAGCGCCTTTCACTGGGATTTCGTCACCCCCGGTCTGCCTGACGGATTGTTTCAGGATGCGCCTGGCTTCAGTCCCACGCCGATGGAGCTGCGGGTGATCCTGTTGGCGCATCTCCGCCCCAGCCCCGATTCGCTGGTGTGGGATGTGGGAGGGGGAACCGGCGCTCTCGCCCTGGAAATCGCCCGCCTGATGCCCCAAGGGGTGGTCCACACCCTGGAGAGGGATCCCGATGCGATCGATCTGCTGGAACGCAACCGTCGTCGCTTCGGCATCGGCAATCTCCACATTCATTCCGGGAAAGCCCCTGATGATCTGGCCCTCCTGCCCCCCCATCCCGATCGGGTGCTGCTGGAGGTGGCGCGCTCCCTGGGGGACACCCTGACCGCTGTTTGGGACGCCCTGGCGGAGCGGGGTCGCCTGGTGATCAGCACCATGAGCCTGGAAGGGCTGGTGGATGCCATGGAGCGGCTGGAGCGCCTGGAGGCTCGGGATGTGCAGGTCATCCAGGCCACGGTGCACCGCATGCAGCGCCGGGGAGCCCAGGCCAAACTGGCGGCGGCCGAACCGTTGTTCGTGATCGCCGCTGAGCGATGAGCGAGATCTCCCCCCCCCGCTCGCGCACCTCCCTCGCCCGTCTGGCCAGCGGTTGGGCCGCCGGGGGACTGGGCGCGCTGATCATCGTGTTGGGGGGCTGGTGGTTCACCCTCGCGGTGGGGGTGATCGTGCAGCTGGGTCTGCTGGAGTACTTCCGCATGGCTCGCTTCAAGGGGATGCGCCCCGCCGTGCGCACCACCCTCGTGGCCGTTCAGCTCCTGCTGGCCTCCACCATGGTGGCCACCTCCAGCCACTGGCCTGCGGGCGATCCGGTGGGGGACGTGGCGGCGGCGGTGCTCCCCGCCTCTGGAGCGGTGATCTGCGGCTGGTTGCTCCTGCAACCGATCACCGGCACCATCGCCGACATCGCGGCCTCCATTTTCGGGCTCTTCTATCTGGGATTTCTTCCCAGCCACTGGATCAAACTGCGGGCCATCACCGACCCGGCCCTCGCCCCGCGACTGACAGGCCCCATCGCCGGACTGGGTTGGCCCTGGACCTCTGGATTGGCCCTCACCCTGCTGGCCGCGACGCTGATCGTCGCCACCGACATCGGGTCCTACGGGATCGGCCGCCGCATGGGTCGGCGCCCGCTCTCCCCGATCTCCCCGGGCAAGACCATCGAGGGCGCCCTGGGGGGAATGGGATGCGCCGCCCTGGTGGGGGCTGCGGGGGGCCTTCTGCTGGGCTGGCGGATGGGCTGGCTGCTGGGGGCTTTGCTGGGGGTTGTGGTGGCCGTGTTCGCCGTCGTCGGCGATCTCACCGAGTCGATGATGAAACGCGATGCGGGGTTGAAGGATTCAGGGGATGCCATCCCGGGACACGGAGGCGTGCTCGATCGAATCGACAGCTTCTTGTTCGTGCCGGCGGTGGTGTATTCCCTCGTCACCCTCGTGCTGCCGCTGCTGCAGCGGCTCTGACCTCACGGTTGCACCAGCGCTTCTCCCGCCAGCTCCATCCGCCCCCCGCGCACTTCCGCTCGCTCCAGCGTGATGGCGGTGTCCATCGCCAAGGGGAGCACGGGACGGCCATCGAGCGGATGGACCCCCAGGCCGTCCGGGGTGAGCACCATCCGCGTTTCCACCTCGGTGAGGCCATGGGGAGCCCGGGCCTGAAGGATCAAGAGTTCGTCTCGCAGGGAGACCCCCTCCAAGGGCGACACGCCCAGCAGCTGCTCGCCGAGGTGATCCCCGAGCTCCCTCCAGGCCGGTGTCGTCAAGGAGCGGCTGAGCCCCTCGCCGGTGAACCGCACGGATCCGCGCACGCGGAAAGGATGGTCGAGGCGCAGGCTCTGACCCCGCAGCAGCCCACGGGTTCGCACCTGAATGGCCTCGCTGCGCAGCTCCACCGCCTCCAAGCAGAGGTTTTGAAACACCACCTGCCGCGCCTGCAGCCGCACGCCCCGCAGACGGCCGCGGAGCAATTCCCCCATGGAGCCATCGAGCTCGATCTCCAGGTCGCCCACGGACGCGCACTGCTGGCGCAACCAGAGTTCCAGTCCCCGGGCCACCAAGGCCAGCAGAGGCCCCCTTGAGGGGACGTCTTCGCCGCCGTCCTCCAGGGATGGCGGCTTTTGGGGCGCGGGGTCGGCATCAACCATGGAGCTGTTGGGCAAGGGAACGGTCGGCGTGGACTCTCATCACCGCGCGGTCCGCGCGGTGGCGGCGGTGTCCAGCAGCGCGCGATGCAGCCGCTCCAGCCTTCGGCCGTTCACCCCGAGATCGGAGTCGCCCAGGCGGCTCTGGGAACGGGCCTGCAGTTGCTGGCCCGGCACATCGGCGAACACTTCCAGGTCGTCCACGAAGCCGAAAAGCCGGCTGGTCAGCGTGGCGTGGAGGTAGTCCTCGCGGGTGTCCACCACCTGCACCCCCTCCAGGGCGAGCACGCTGGGAAGCAGCGCCGCCAGGGCGCCCCGCGGATCCTCCACCGGCCAATCGGCCCTGGCGCAATGGGCGGGAGAGGGGCACGGCGCCAGCCCGTTGGCCCCCACCCCCAGATCGGCCGGCACCGGACCCTCCAGATGGAGCAAGGCCGCGCGCGCCATGGGAACGGGGGCGCTGAGCCAGCAGGCCAGGGCCAGAAGGAGGGCCAGGGCGCGGGAGCGGATCACGGACCAACCGCGACGGGTCTGATCCAGGCGGCGCACCGCCTGGCAGGAGGATTCACGGTCGGGTCGCGGGGGAGAAGGGGAGGGACGGGGCATGGCGCTGGCACCAGTGGTCTCGCACCAGTTTGGGCTGGTCGAGATGGGGCAGGTGACCGCAATTGGGCACGGGAAGCAGAGCCTCGCCGAAGAGGGCCTCGGCGGCGCGTCGATCCGCTGCCCCGAGAACCCGATCCTGCTCCCCCCAAAGGACCGTGACGGGGAGCGGGGGCAGAGGGATGCCACAGCCGGCAAAGCCCCCGGAGCAGGCAAAGCGGGCCAGGGAGTCCGCCCAACCGGGAGCGTGCAGGTGAAGGGAGGCGATTTCGTGCTCAGGAGGGCCCACCTGGCCCTTGGGATCGGCGAAGGCACTGCGCGTCAAGCCCCTGCGCACCCAGGGCAGGGCGAGGAAGCGAACCCCGAGAGCGGCCAGGGCGGCCGGAAGCGGTCGGGCCGCGCCGGTGAGGCCGGCGGGATCGAGCAGCAGCAGGCGCTGGATCCTCTCGGGGCAGCGCCGTGCCAGGGAGAGCGCCACGGCTCCACCCATGGAGGCGCCGATCACACCGACGGTGGGGGCGCTGGCCCGAGGGGAGTCCGGGAGGGAAAGGTGGGCGGGCAGCACCGCCAGCAGGGCTTCGAGATGGGCGAGAACCCGGTCGGGGCCGTAAGTGGCCAGCTTCGGGCGCGGCGTGAAGCCGAAGCCATGGAGATCGGGGATCACCAGCGTGTGATCCGAGGCGAGCAGCGGCGCCAGCCGACGAAATTCCAGAAAGGAGCTGTCAAAGCCATGCAGCAGCAGCAACGGCGGCCCCTGACCGATGACCACCACGGGCCAGGCGTCCCGGGCATGGGGCTCCAGTCCGGGCAGGTCCCACCAGCGCATGTGCTGGGCCAGCAAGCGCCCCTGGGGATCCTGGAGCGAGGTGGCCGCCTGGCGGACCAGCGCTTCCGCAGTGGTGGCGACGCTCATCCCAACGCCACGGGTTGGCTGGTCGTGTTGACCAGAGCGGCGAGAAGGCTGTGGGGATCGACCGCAAAGGGCAGGTGATGGAGATCGGATCCCTCACGGCAGGCATGGAGGCAAACGTTGAGAAGGTCTTGCACGCTGGTGTCCAGCAGCCCCAGATCCTCCAGGTCGCACGGCAGGTCGAGGGAGCGGAAGAAGGCCAGCAGCTGCTGGCGGGCCTGTCCAGCCAGCCGATTGCCACCCAACACCTCTTCCAGGCGCAACTGCACAAGGATGCCGAATCCCACTTTTTCGCCATGGAGGTGTGCGTGGGTGGTTGGCAGCTGGGTGAGGCCGTTGTGCACGGCGTGGGCGGCCACGGTGCGGCAACGGGCGCCACCCAGCCCACCGATGAGGCCAGCTGTCAAGGCTGCCCCTTCCGCCACGCGAACCCAGGCGTCGGAGGTGGGGTCAGCCACGGCGTCCTGGCCATTGAGCAGCATCTGGTCGCGCAGCAGCCTGGCCTGCTGCACGGCTTGCTGCACCAGACCGTCGCCGCTCTGCGCGCTGCTCACGGATGCTTCGTACCACTTCGCCATCGCGTCGGCGATGCCGCTGACGAGGGTGCGGGTTGGGGCCTGCCGCACAAGCTCGTGGTCAAACACCAACACATCCGGGCAGCGCGCCAGGGTGACATCCCCCAGAAAAGCGCCTGAGGGGGTGTAGAGATTGCTGAGATTGGTCCAGCCCGCGCAGGTCGCCGCACTGGTGGGAATGGTGACGCAGGGGAGCTGCAGCCGATGGGCCAGAAGCTTTCCCGCGTCAAGCACCTTCCCGCCGCCCATGGCGATGATCAGGTCGCAGGGGCCGCTGGCGGGATCGCCAGCACCCTGCCGGGCTTCCTCGCCCAGGCGTCCCAAATCCGCTTCGCAGCAGTCGTGATGGAGTTCGGCGGGCTGAACCGCCAGTTGCACTCCTTCCAGACGGGTTTGCAGGTCGCGACGCAACCCCCTGGTGGCGCTGCTGCGGCCCAGCAGCAGGGGTCTGCGGCCGAGCGCGTGGATGGCCTCCAGGGCAGCGGGCCAAACCTCGGAACCGCGCAGCACCAGTCGGGGGGCAATGGCGTGGGTGATCACAGCCGAGGGCATGACGAGCCTGCAAGCAGCGAAGGTTTCAGCGTAGGAACACGCGCTCTTGAGGCGCTGTGAAAAACATGGCCTCGGGGGCCATGAAAAAACCAGGTGGGGTCAATCCCACCTGGAGGGCTGAGAAGCTGTGGCCTCAAGAGGAGACGCCAGCCAGCTCAGGGAGGAGGGGCGCCGCATCCTGCTTGCGGATCACGACCTGTTTTTGGTCATTGACATCGACAAGGGCTTGATCGCCCTCGCCAAGGCGGCCGGAGAGGAATTCCTCCGCCAACGAATCTTCGAGGAGACGCATGACGGCACGCCGCAGCGGACGCGCGCCATAGCTTGGGTTGTAGCCCTCTTCCACCAGTCGTTCTTTGAACGCTTCCGTGACAGAGAGATGGATGCCTTTTTCCCGCATGCGGCCAAAGACCTCGGTCAGCATGATGTCAGCGATGAGCTTGACCTCATCGCGTGTCAGTTGACGGAAGACGATGATTTCATCCAAACGGTTGAGGAACTCTGGCCGGAAGTACTGCTTCAACTCCTCATTCACCAAAGAGCGAATGCGGTTGTATTGATTTTCTTCAGCATCCCCACCACCAAATTCAAAGCCGAGACCACCGCCCCCTTTCTCGATGACCTTGGATCCAATGTTGGAGGTCATGATCACCAGGGTGTTCTTGAAATCAACAGTGCGACCTTTGGAGTCGGTCAAGCGACCGTCTTCCAGCAGTTGCAACAGCAAGTTGAAGACATCGGGGTGAGCCTTCTCGATTTCATCGAGCAACACCACGGTGTAGGGACGACGTCGAACCGCTTCGGTGAGCTGACCACCCTCATTGAAGCCGACATAACCCGGAGGCGAACCGATCAGCTTGCTGACGGTGTGGCGCTCCATGAATTCCGACATGTCGAGACGAATCATGGCGTCTTCGCTGCCGAAGAAATAAGCGGCGAGGGCTTTGGTCAACTCGGTTTTTCCAACCCCGGTCGGACCGGAGAAGATGAAGCTGGCGATCGGTCGGTTCGGATTCTTCAAACCGACCCTGGCCCGGCGGATGGCGCGAGAGACCGCCTTCACCGCTTCGTCTTGGCCAATCAATCGCTGGTGAAGCGTTTCCTCCATGTTCAGAAGCTTCACGGATTCGCTCTCGGTGAGTTTCTGAACCGGCACTCCTGTCCAAGAGGCGACGATCTGGGCAATGTCCTCCTCTGTCACCAGCGGGGAGAGGGCATCTGCAGACGTGATCTCCCCTGCTTCACCGAAGACTGGGGCGGCAGCCGCGCTGCCAGCGTCCACGTCTTCTTCGTCTCGCCGTGACTGAAGAATGGTGCGGATCTGCTGCCGCAGCTCCACCTCGCGATCGCGCAATTCTCCCGCTTTGGCGAAATCTTGCGAGCGCACGGCATCTTCCTTTTGTTTTTGAACGTCTCTCAGCTGCTTGTCAACGTCTTTGGCGGCTGGAGGCAACTTGGAATTGAGCAAGCGCACGCGACTGCCGGCTTCATCGACCAGATCAATGGCTTTGTCTGGCAGGAAGCGATCAGAGATGTAGCGATCACCCAGGGTGGCTGCCGCAACCAGCGCCTCATCGGTGATCTTCAAACGATGATGCTGTTCGTAGCGCTCGCGCAGGCCCCGCAGAATTTCAATGGTGTCGGCCACGGAAGGCTCACCGACCATGACCGGCTGGAAGCGACGCTCCAGAGCGGCATCGCGCTCGATGTGCTTTCTGTATTCATCCAGCGTGGTGGCCCCGATGCACTGCAGCTCACCGCGAGCCAGGGCTGGCTTGAGAATGTTGGCGGCGTCGATGGCGCCCTCCGCAGCTCCAGCCCCGATGAGCGTGTGCACCTCGTCAATGACAAGGATCACATTGCCCGCTGAGCGGATCTCCTCCATGATTTTTTTGAGTCGCTCTTCGAACTCACCGCGGTATTTGGTACCCGCCACAAGGAGACCAATGTCGAGGGTGAGCACCCGCTTGTCTTCCAAAATATCGGGCACCTCTCCAGAGGTGATGCGTTGGGCCAGCCCTTCGGCGATCGCGGTTTTGCCCACGCCAGGCTCGCCGATCAGAACAGGATTGTTTTTAGTGCGCCGGCCCAGAATCTGAATGACACGATCAATTTCGTTTTGTCGACCCACAACAGGATCGAGTTTGGATTCAGCGGCCAACTGGGTCAGGTTGCTGCCGAACTCATCGAGCGTGGGCGTTTTGGTGGCGCCTTTTCCACCACCTCCAGCAGCCACTTCCGCCGTTTCGCCCAGCATGCGGATCACTTGGGTGCGAACTTTCGCCAGATCGACGCCAAGATTTTCAAGAACGCGCGCAGCAACACCCTCGCCTTCACGAATCAGGCCAAGTAAAAGGTGCTCCGTACCAATGTAATTATGGCCTAATTGACGAGCTTCTTCGAGGGAGAGTTCAAGCACCCGTTTGGCGCGTGGGGTGAAGGGAATTTCCACCGCCACAAAACCCGAGCCACGGCCAATGATTTTCTCCACTTCCACGCGGGCATCTTTCAAATTGACACCCATGGACTTGAGCACCTTGGCCGCTACACCCGTTCCCTCGCCGATCAGTCCCAGAAGAATTTGCTCTGTGCCCACGAAATTGTGTCCGAGGCGCCTGGCTTCCTCCTGGGCCAACATGATGACCTTGATGGCTTTTTCAGTAAACCGCTCGAACATGGGGCGGTGCCTTTTGCAAGTGTTCCCAACTTATCAGCATTGGCGGGTGCGTTGTGTGCCGGGGCTGCAGCTGGATCGGTTTTCAGCTGACGACTGAGTTCTTGGTCGCTTTCGTTTGGACTCTCCCAACGGTATTCCACGCAACCATTTCGGATCTCCGCACCGCAAAGCATGGAGGACGAGGTGGGGCATCCCGACGGTTTCGCCCCCCTCCCGGGGCCATGGACAGCCGGGGACATGGACAGCCCGGTCC
>JBJOHA010000028.1:0-4107 GCA_046047935.1 Cyanobacteriota bacterium | reverse complement strand
CTTGACCTTTCAGCAATGTGATCAGACTCGCATACTCGCCATCGGCAAGTGCTGAAGGATCAAGGCCAAGGTCGATGTCGAGGCTGCCCACATGAGGCATCTCCTCATCGTTCTGGAGTAGCCAGGGAATCAAGCCTCCCACGACCACGAATTTGCCTTTGTAGCTGCCCAGAATCTGACCTATCTCCAGCAGTACTGATTTAACAGCTTCTGTACTCCTGTCGTCGTAGTCAGCAGCTGACTGAGGTTCCAGGGGGCTCATCGTGTCCACCTCAGAAGTTTGCTGCGCAGATGCTCAGCGGCTTCCTTGCCGCGTTCCCCTGCCGCGGAAAGATCAAGGAACGTTTGTACAGGGCTTGTGCAGACGATGCCAGGGGACGGGTGCACAGCATCGAGGAATACACCTTCATGAGCCGGCATGGTGACGACAACATTGGCGCCATTGACAGCTGGCTGCAGTGCCAAGGTTTGATGCAAGTGCTCCAGCTCCGCAGGCTGACTGAGGAGGTTGTGGGTGGCACTACGCCCGTAGGTCGCCAACCATTGAGCGGCGGTGAAGGACGCCAGCAACACCCCAGGCCGATCCCGCTGATCACGGAACAACTCCAGGAAGGCATCCTCCAGTCCTTTTCCGTGCAGCGTGGTGTAGTAGCTGTTCTTCTTGCCACCCAAACCTGCATAGGCCTCGCTCCATGCATCAAGCAAGGCATCGGGGTCCTTGAGGGCCAGGCCTTCCTCCGTCACGGTGGCCCATTCCCGATCGAGGAGAGCCCTTCGAACGTTACTCACTTGTCCGAGGCTCACTTCCGCCTTTTCCGCAAGTTCTGTGACCCGCCATGGGCGCCAAGGATCTCTGAGCAAGAAGCGCAACACCTGGGCGGCCTTGGGGGTGAACAGGCTCTTGAGATCTCGGCGTACCGAGGCAGGCTTCCCTGCTGCCACCCTCTCAATGAACACGCCATCAAAGACCAGGCGGGCATTGCCCTGCTGATCGATAAAGGCGACGTTATGTTCCTTGCAGAGGGCCTGGCTGGCGGGGGAGAGGAATGAGGTGGCTGGCGTCAATCGCTCGGCCTCCATGTGGCTCAGTTTTCGTGTCGCCTCTGGCTCAGTTTTCGCTGTCGCCTGACAGGTGGAAAGGCCGCCCTGGCTGGAGAAGCAGGAGAAGCTGCGCACCACCAGTGGCGTCGAGGCGACGGAAGACCCGTCTGCGAAAGCGAAGGTGGAGGAGAAGCAGGGCCAGAGTTTTGCCGAGCAGTTCGAGGAGCTGCGACGCCGCAATGAGAAAGCTGCGCGGGAGCGGGCGGAGCTCTACCGAGAGCGTGACGACGAGGATCACGACCGAGAGCGATGACGGGGGCCTGACCGGCGGAACCGGGCTCCCTACAAGAGGACGCAGCGCCATGGCGAGGTGGACAACAGCGGCGGAGCAGGCCACGGTGCGCTGGCTGCGGCAGATGGAGCGGCTGCTGGCCCAGGCCAGCTGGCGGCTGGAGGAGGACTACCGGCGGGCGGCGGAGTAGGCAGGTCTGCCCCTGGCTGGTGCTGTCCCGGCGCAGGAGAAGGCCAAAGAACGGGAAGCGGAGGCAGCCACAGCCGGAGAGGCCAAGGCTGCGAAACGAGACTTTACGCGTTTGTTGAAGTTTGGGAGACTGAAACGATGAAAGCTCTGAGAATTCGGAAACGTCGCCGTGTGGTGGCCCCTGCCCCCATCCCGCCGACACTTCACATCGACATGGACGGGGACTGGCGGAAATTCACGCGGCTGCTGCCGAAGGGGTGCGAGGTGATCGGCGTGGTGACCATTGCCGGAGACGACCACGGGGCTCTTGTTCGGCTGGCCTCGACCGGTGCTCTGGTGAAGGTCACCGGCGGCGAGGTGACGATGCTCAATCAGAGCCGGGTGCGGATGAAGCTGGAGCTGCTGGAGCGGCAGCAGCACAGTCCGAAGCTGGAAATGGTGGCGGTGGATGGAATGAACGAACTGTATTTCATTGTTGAGGTCACGGATGGTCAGTTTGCTGCGGGTGTAAATGTCCCGTTTGGATTGACAGGTGCATCAGGAACGCCATAGATAACCATACGAGAATATGGTAATATAGCTATGCTGTGTCGGACTTCGATGCTTGGGATGAGGATAAAAATCGCCTGAATCAGAAAAGGCACGGGGTTTCCTTCGAAAGAGCCCAGCTTGCTTTCTCTGATCCGCATCTTGTCATTATTCGCGATTTAGCTCATGAAAGGGGGGAGAAGCGCTTTTTCTGCCTCGGCCTTGTGGATGGGATTGTTTTAATCGTGCGCTTCAGTTTCCGCCGTAAGCGCATTAGAATTTATAGTGCGGGGTATTGGCGTCAGGGGAAAAAACGCTATGAGCAGGAAAACAAAATACACTGATGAGAAACTGCAAATGGGCGAAAGGATACCTGACTTTCTGCCGCCGCCGTCGAAACTCGTGCTTCAGGAAACGACTACAAAAGTAACACTTGAACTTACCCAAAGCAGTTTGAAATACTTCAAGCAGAAGGCCAAGCAAGAACGGATGCCTTATCAACGCATAATCCGTGGCCTTATTGATGCTTACGCCAATTACCAGCAGGGCAAAGCGTAGAAATTTCGCGCTACTACATGAACTCTCGACAAATTGGTGTATTTTGTCGATAGTCTCCAAAGGCACCCCCCGGTTTGCAAGGGGTTTGGGGCCGTTGATGGGGGCGAACTCTCGACAAAACGGTGAACGGACCAGAAAGCCGCTGGACTTGTCAAAGATTGACAACTCTTGCCAATTCTGGCAGGTTGAAGGCTTGGACAGTCTCAGCGGAGGTCGCCATGACAATGAATGTCAATCTCTCCCCCCAGCTCGAAGCGATGGTACAAGCCAAGGTCGCCTCGGGTCTCTACACCTCCGCCAGTGAAGTCGTCCGCGAAGCACTCCGCCTCATGGAGCAGCAAGACCAGCTCAGAGCCGTGAAGCTGGAAGCTCTCCGCGCAGATATCCAGGACGGTCTAGCCAGTGGGGAGTCCACCCCATGGAGTGCCGACGAGATCAAGCAGGCCGGGCGCAAGCACAAGGCCTCGCGCGATACCGCCGCCCGGGGCGCATAAACCGTGGCGGTGATTGTTCTCCAGCCCCGTGCCAAAGCTGATCTCTCTGAAATCTGGGAGTTCATCGCCGATGACAGCGACGATCAGGCCGATGCATTCATTGACCTGCTGGATCAGAAGTTCCAGCTGCTGGCAGCTCAAAGCGGCCTGGGGCGGCGGCGGGAGGAGTTGGCCGACGGGTTGCGCAGTTTCCCGGTAGGCCGCTACGTCATCTTCTATCTCGCTATTCCCGGCGGGGTTCAGATCGTGCGGGTGCTGCATGGGGCCCGCGACATCGAGGTCGCGTTCTCAGAGCCTGAATCCGATGAATGACCGAAAACACCTCTCCGGCAGGGAATTTGAGCGGCTCTTGGAGGCGGTTAAAGGGAGCCAGAACGAAATCCGCGACCGGTGTCTAGTGCTCTTAATGTTTCGTCATGGGCTCCGGGTCTCCGAGGCCTGCGGTCTGGTGCTGGAGCAGGTGGACATCGAGAGCCGCATCCTGCACGTCGCTCGCCTCAAGGGGGGGCTCTCCACCACCCACCCGCTGCGGGGCGATGAGATCCGTGCCATCAAGGCCTGGCTGGTGGAGCGCTCCCGCATGAAAGCCCCAGGGCGGTCGTTCTTCCTCAGTGAGCAGCGCAAGCCCCTGCACCGCTCAACCGTCAACCTGGCCCTGCGCTAATACGGCGAGAAGGCCAAGCTGCCGGTGGCCGTCCATCCCCACATGCTGCGCCATGCCTGCGGCTTTGCTCTCGCCGACCAGGGCGCAGACACCCGCCTCATTCAGGACTATCTCGGGCACCGAAGCATTCAGCACACCGTGCGCTATACCGCCACTAATCCTGCGAGGTTCGAGAAGTCGTGGAGGTAGCTAACTCCTACGCGTTAGCGACTCATTGGCTGAGGCGACGACGAATACGGCGACTCCACGAAAACGCGGCGGCAGCGCCGAAAATTGGTAAAGGGCCAGGAACACTACTGACGCCTGTAGAGAGTGGTCTCCCAATGGCATACTTAACACTT
>JBJOHA010000027.1:0-8012 GCA_046047935.1 Cyanobacteriota bacterium | reverse complement strand
CCAGCCAGCGCCGTCCGTGCCTGGCATCGATGACGACGCCCTGGCTTGGGCACGGGAGGCCTACGCCCGTCTCAAGGCGGAACAACAGGCCTCCCGCCAGGCGGTGAACCCGGTGGCGGCGGTCGTCCCGGACACCGCGCCGCCCGCCGTCGCCCCCGTGGCAGAACCTCTGGCGGCGGAGCCCGTCGCAGAGCCTGCCCCCGCGATGGAGGACATCTCCGCTCCTCCCCAGTCGTTGCTGGAGCGTGCGGCGGCCGAGCGGCAGCGGCGGCAGAGGGAGCTCCTGGCCTCGGAGGCTCCCGCCGGGCCTGTTGCCGCAGAGAACCCCCCGGTCGGGGCTCCCCGGGCTGACAGCGCGGAGGGGAACGAGCCCAGCCTTGGCGATTTCGATGAGGCCTTCACCTGGTCGGCGGAGGTGCTGGCGGCCCAGGGTCGCCGTCCGGATCAGGTGTCCCTGGAAGAGATCGACTGGTTGTCGCGGCTGCGGCGGGGACTGGAGAAGACCCGCCGGGGCTTGGTCAGCCAGCTGCTGGACAAGCTCGGGGATGACCCGCTGACGCCCGAGGTGCTCGACGACCTCGAATCCTCCCTCTTGCGCGCGGACGTGGGGGTGCAGGCCACTGACCTGGTGATTGAGACGCTGCGCAGCCGTCTGAATCAGGAGGTGGTGGAGGCCAGCGAAGGGCTTCGTTTCCTGAAAGAGCAGTTGCGGGATCTGTTGGAGCGGCCGATCCAGGCCAGTGGCCAGGAGCTCCTGGCCCCCCAGCGCGATCGGCTGAACATCTGGTTGCTGGTGGGCGTGAACGGGGTGGGGAAGACCACCACCCTGGGGAAGCTCGCCAATCTGGCGGTGCGCAGCGGCTACAGCTGCCTGATCGCCGCGGCGGACACCTTCCGCGCCGCCGCTGTCGAGCAGGTGCGCATCTGGGGCCAGCGCAGCGATGTGCCTGTGATCTCCAATCCCAGCACCAACGCGGATCCGGCGGCGGTGGTCTACGACGCCATCGGGGCGGCGAAGGCCAGGGGAACGGAGCTGGTGCTGGTCGATACGGCGGGTCGGTTGCAGACCAAGAAAAACCTCATGGATGAGCTCAGCAAGGTGCGCCGCATCGTCGACAAGCTGGCGCCGGAGGCGGCGGTGGAATCGCTGCTGGTGCTGGATGCGAGCCAGGGGCAGAACGGTTTGCGGCAGGCGATGGCCTTTGCCAAGGCCGCAGGCCTCACGGGCGTGGTGATCACCAAGTTGGATGGCAGCTCTCGCGGCGGGGTGGCCCTGGCGATCTGCCACGAGGTGGGCTTGCCGATCCGCTTCATCGGCGCCGGGGAGGGCCTTCGCGATCTGCGCCCCTTCAACAGCTATGAGTTTGTGGAGGCGCTCCTGGCGTCCTGAGGGCACCATGGGGGGTGCCCTCAGCTCCGTTTTGCGATGGTGGATCGCCCCTCCTCTCCCTCCCGCCGCCCCCTGTCCGGCCTGGGGCGGCTGTTCTCCCTGCCGGCCCTGTTGGCGGTTCTCCTGGGCGCGATCGTTGTGGCGGGTCTGGCCCTGTTGCCTGGAATCGTCTGGCAGGTGGATCCGTTTCTCTGGCGGCAGCTGTTGCGGGTTCAGGGTGGCTTGGCCGGCCTTGTTGTCGGTGGCTTGTTGGGATTCTTGGCGGGCCGCCTGACAGCGCGGCGCCGGTGATCCGACCCGCGACCGGCTGGGATCGGAGTCGCAACTCGGAGGGATTCTTCATAATCTTGACAAACATTCTTGCTTGGCCGTTCCAGCTGTTCTGCCATGTTTTTTGATACGCAATCTCTGCTGCTCACCCTCCCCGCCCTCGGCTTCAGCCTCTGGGCCCAATGGCGCGTCCGGTCGACTTTCCATCGCTTTGCCGAGGTGGGCGTGCGCTCTGGCTTGAGCGGTGCCGAGGCCGCGGCGGCCGTGATGCGCAGCGCGGGGGTGCATGGGGTGAAAATCGAGCGTCATCAAGGCTTTCTCAGCGACCATTACGACCCGCTCGCCAAGGCCTTGCGCTTGTCGCCCCATGTGTACGACGGCCAATCGATCTCCGCGATTGCGGTGGCGGCCCATGAAGCCGGTCACGCCATCCAGGACAAGGTCGGCTATGCGCCATTGGTTTGGCGATCCGCCCTCGTGCCGTTGTGCAATGTGGGCAGCACGCTTTGGTTTTTCCCCTTCCTGGCGGGGATTCTTCTGCGGCAACTGGCGATTGCGCCTCTGTTGCTGTGGTTTGGCATCGGCCTGTTCGCCACGGTGGTCGTGTTTCAGCTGATCACCCTGCCCACGGAGTTCAACGCCTCCAACCGGGCCAAGGCTGTTCTGGCGAGCACGGGGATCGTGTCCACCCGCGCCGAGGCGGATGGGGTGAAGCAGGTGTTGGATGCCGCCGCGCTCACCTATGTGGCGGCCGCAGCAGCGGCCGTGTTGCAACTTCTCGATCTCGTGCTGCGCCAGACCCGTCAGTGATTCCTGTCAGTGATTCCCGGCAGTGATTCCCGTCAGGGATGCCCGGCGCTGATGTCGCCTCCCCGGCCGTAGGCCCAGCAGCCGGACGAAAGCCCGGGCAGGTCGCTTGGCCGGGGGCAAGGGTCAAGAGGGGGCTGAAGCCTTCGCCCAACCAAGGAACGGGATGGAGGCGAGGATGGTCACCAGGAGATAGGTGACGATCGCCAACTTCAACCCGGCAATGCCCTCGCCGTGACTGACGGCAAACAGCAGGGCCAGCCCCGGGTTGCGCATGGAGGTCACCAAGGCCGTCGTCAGCCGGCCGTTTCGTCCCCCTCCCCCCAATCCGTAGCCGATGCCCAGGGCGGCGGCCGTCATCAGCAGCATGGCGGGGATCGCCAGGGGATTCAGCCGCAGAAAGGCGCTGAGCTGGGGCAGCACCAGCACCAGGATGAAGCCCCCCACGATCAGGTTGGTCAGCCAGGCGACCTTTTGCATGCGGATGGCCCAGCGCGCTCCCAGCTCCGGTTGCCAGCGCGCCAGCAGCAGGCCCGCGCTCAGAGGCAGCACCTGCACGAGCCCCACCTGCAGGGCCACGGGTCCGGGCCGGAGGTCCCAGCCCCGCAGGTGGAACGCCGCCCGGAAGCCATCGCCGAGCAGGGGGATCGACACGACGGCGGTCAGGGCGGCGGCCACCTGCAGGGTGGCGGCCAAGTCGGCATCGCCCCCTTGGGCGCCCGCTTTGCGCAGGGTGAGCGGGGCGCTTGGGCTGAGGGCCATCAACGCGATCCCCAGCCGCGCCCCCGGCGACAAGGCCTGCTGGCTCCAGGGCAGTTTCAGCAGGATCAGCGCCACCAGGGGCACGAGCACGCAGGATCCCAACACCACCCGCAGCAGCAGCCAGGGCCGTTGGTGATGGGAAGCCAGCCGCTGGGGGCGCAATTGCAGACCCAGGGCGATCATCAAGCTGATCAGGCTGATCTTGATGAGCAGAAGGAGCAGATCGGCGATGGTCATCGCGGCGGAGGGGAGCTGGAGGCCGGGAAGCTGGAGGCAGAGGAGCTGGCGGCAGGGGAGCCGTCTCTGGCGATGGCGCGCCGGGAGGTCTCCTCTTCCCAGCGCTGCTCCGCCTCGATCTCCCTCGCGAGAAAGACATTGAGCCCCGTGCGGATCACGGCGACAACCCCCAGCTGGATGAGGTTGGCCTCGCTGGGGCTGATGGTGGTGGCGACGATGTCCGCGCCGAGTTGAAACTCCAGGGCGAGGGCCAGCCAGCTGCCAAAGGTGAGGCGCGCCAGGTTGGAGGGGCGCTGGGGCAGGCGGCGCCCCCGCCTCCCGCGAGACAGGGCCTGGCGGCTCAGGGCCAGCAGGCCGTAGAGCACCGTGAGCACGGAGAGGGCTTCCAGCAGGAGGCGGGTGGCCGTGCCGAGCGGTTCAAGCAGGTCCTGCAGGACGACCAACGCGGATTCCCTCAACCCCTTGCCCCCCGGATGAGGATGACGAGGCAGAGGCTGCCGATGGCCATGAGGGCCACAGCGGTGGCGATGCCGAGGGAGGTGTGTTCGTGATACGAGAAGTCATCGTGTCGCAGGCGCCGCAGGATGCGTTTGTGCTGCACGGTGGCGGCAGCCAGGGCGCCGATCCCGGTGAGGATGAAGGCGATGGCCATCAGCCGCACCGAGAGGTCGGCCCGGGCGGAGGCGCCCCAGCGGCTGCGGTTGATGGCCCCGACGATCTTGTCGACACCGAAGCCGAAGCTGATCAGCGAGAGGGACGTGCGGATCCAGGCCATCAGGGTGCGTTCCGCCGCCTCCCGGTTGCGCTCCTTGGCCAGTTCGTTGGTGACATTCATCGGGGGACGTCCCGTCTCGGCGTTCACGGCGGGTCAGCTGGCCTGCCCGTAGGCCACCTGGCAGGCGGCATTGAGCAACTCCGCCTCCTGGGAGGAGTTGGGCTCTCGACCATTGAGGGTGCCGGCGTTGCAGTCGGCGGAGAGCTGCCAGCTGGTGCCATCAGCGGTCACCACGAAGCTCACCGAGGCGTTTCCATAGGGCTGCACCGTGCCGAACTGCAACTGATAGCTGCTGTTGGGCACCACGATGTACGTGACATCGTTGGCTACGGCGTCATTGACGGCAGCGTTGACGACGGCCGCCGTCGCGAGGGTGCCGATCCCCCAGGCGGCGGCCCTGGCCCCCCACCACCCCCAGGGGGGATTGCTCCAGCCGCCATACCAGCCCCAGTTCCAGGGGCGGGCCACCCCCCAACCCGGCCGCGCCCAGCCCGGATGGAGGTTGATGTCGCCGATGTTCACCTCCCGGTTCCAGTCGCGATCGACGGAGATGGAGCGATTGCCCCGATCCAGGTTGAGGTTGCGATCTCCCCGATCCAGGTTGAGGTTGCGCTCTCCGCGATCCAGGTTGAGGTTGCGGTCGCCCTCTCGGTTGAAGGAGCGATCGCCCGGGCGGTTGAGCGTTCGATCCCCGAGGTTGGCCGGGCGATCCGCCGCTGGCCTGCCGCCCTCGGGCCGTTGCAGACCACCGACCGGTCGCTGCCTGTCGCCCGAGGGACGCTGAAGGCCACCCCCGGGGCGATCAAAGCTGGCTGCGGGTCGCGTGGCGGGGCGACTGATGGAGGGATTGCCCATGCGGTTGAGACGGTCGCCGCTGCTGAAGCCACCGCTGGGGCGGTTGTTGCCCCGTGTGAAATTGCCGCCCCCGCTGAAACCGGTGCGGGCCGAGCCACCACCGCCCCCCCGGCCACCCCCCGCACGACCCCCGCCCCCTCCTCGCCCGCCCCCCCCGCCACGGGCCAGCCGCGTGTCGGGGTTTGGCGTGGCGGCGGGGGACAGGCCAGCGGCCTTGGCCGCGTCAGGGGCCGTGGCAGGCGCCATGATGCTCGCCGCCAGGAGGGGAGTTGCGGGGCAGGCCACCAAGGCGGCGGTCGCCAGGCTCAAGACCGGGAGAAACGGCCGACCCATCAGTTGCCCTCCCGCCGCGCGCTGATCAGATCGCAGCCGGTGTCGTAGCAAAGGATGTCCACCCGCCCGTTGGCGGCAAAATGCGCCCGCACGAGATCGCGCCCGCGAAAATCCGGGCGCTCCTGCAGCAGGGCGTTGAGGTAATTGGGGTTGACCACGCACAACTCCTCGTCGTTGAGGCAAAGGGTGTTGGTGGAGAAGCGCACGGCGGCATTGCGCAAGGGCGCCCAGCTCTTGGTTGCCGCGTTCCAAAGGGTGAGGCTGGACGGTTGGTCGCTGATGCGCAGGGTGAGGGTGGTGGAGCCGATGGTGTGGCGGTAAAGGGTGGCTCCCGCCTCATCGACGGCCTCCACCCTGCAGGGCACCGGAGCACCGCCGCGCAGCGTGCATTTGGTCTCCAAGGAATAGAGCACCTCGGAGCGGGCCGGCCCCCCCTGCAGGGCCACCGCCAGGGCGGCGCCGCCCAGCAGGGCGCCGAGAGCGGCGGTCTGCGGGCTTGGAGCGTCAGGGCGGGGGTGACGGCGGGAACGGCGTGCCGTCGAGGGCGGGGACAGGGGTTCAGACATGCCGGGGCGGGGCCAACACCTCCCCAGCATGGGCAGGGGATCTCCGCCCGTCAGGGACCGGGAGGCGGGGTGACACAAAGCGCAAATTCAGTTGGCCCGCGTTCGACCGACCACACAGCCAGCATCGACAGGCGCGCCGGGCGCGTGTACGCTTCACGCACGTCACGCTGACGGACCGGCAGCCATCCGGCGCGTCTTGGAACAGGTGATTTTTCGTGGCTGATTCCCTTCTTCTGCATCCGCTCGTCTCGCTTCAGGACGGCGAGGTTCAGGTTGCTGACCAGCGCTTTGAAATGCGCATGAGCAAGCCGCTCATGCAAGGTCTTGGCATCATGGCGGACAAGGAGGGCCTGACCAGGGCTGATGTGGTGCGCAGGGCGCTTGGCCTCTATGCCCTGGCCCTCCAAGCCGAAGACAAAGGCCAGCTGATCGGCTTCGCGCGTGTGCTGGCCGGGTCTGGCCCTGAGGTGGTGGAACTGATCAAGTTGCGGTCCACAGCCGACGCCTCCGACCCTGCGGATCCCGGAACGGTCGGGGAGGGCTCTTCTCCAGTCGGCTCCCCCCAACAGAGTCAGCCCGGCTATCAGCGGTTTGAGATGCGCATGAGCCAACAACTCCTGCACGGTTTGGACACCATGGCCGAAAAAGAGGGCATCCACAGGGCGGATGTGGTGCGCAGGGCTCTGGGTCTCTACGCTCTGGCACTTCGTGCGGACGCCAAAGGACAGTGCATTGCGTTTGCGAAACTTAACAAAGGCAATACGGTCGCTGTCGACCATCTGATTAGACTCAGGCCTTAGATCTGCCGCCTTCGACCATGCCATCCCCTTTCGAGGGTTGCTCAGAGAATGGCGAAGAAGAAGAAATCACAATTTTATATCTCGAGGAAATTTTCACGTATGAGGGCATGGACATTTTTCGTGGCGGTTCAACGGCCGAGCTTAATTTTATCGATTCTCTTGAAGAGATTCTTCGCCAGGCCAAAACAGGTGATACGGCGCAATTGCGACAACTTTATTGCCACCTTGTGAGTATTACTGATCGAATCAAAGAAAAGATAGAGAGTCTTGAAGATGGCCTCTGAACATCAAGACAAGCAAGCTCCAGTGTTGGAGAACGTGCTCTCTGATCTTTATCAAGGGGCTTACAAGCAAGGAAACAGAATGATTTTTCACGGGCACAAAAGAAGTCAATCATGACGACTTTTCTTCTTTTGATCGTGATTGTTGCCCTGGGTGGATTGATCGCTTATTTTCATGCGCCAACTGCGGACGATCGAAAAGCTGGAATCGCCGCGACCCTGGCCTCCTTGAGTGCGATTGGTGGTCTTGCCGCAGGCCTTGGCTTACGCTGAGCGCCTCCCTGAAGGGACAGGGCAACATTTGGCCAAACGCTTGCCATGGCTGCTGGCTTCGCCCTTGAGCGGATCAGGGTTCAAGGCTGGGGATTGTCTTGGCGCGTTATGAATCCACGGGTGTTCCTCTCCTATTCCCACGACTCAGCGGACCACCGGGATTGGGTGCGGCGGTTGGCGGAGCGGCTGCGCGCCAATGGCGTCGATGTGCGGCTGGACCAATGGGATTTGCGGGCCGGGGCGGATGTGGTGCGCTTCATGGAGGCGGGGATCGTGGAGGCCGATCGGGTGCTGATGGTGTGCACGGCCAACTACGTGGCCAAGGCGGAGGAGCGGAAGGGCGGCGCGGGGTATGAGGGGATGATCGTCACCGGCCAGATGGCTCGCGCCACGGAAACGATCAAATTTGTGCCGATCGTGCGTGAGAATGCCGGCGATGCCTTGATCCCCGCCTTCCTGGGCCAGCGCCTGTGGCTGGATTTTCGCGACGATGGCTGCTTTGACGAGCGCCTGCTGGAGCTGCTGCATGAGCTCCATGAGGTGCCGCGCTATGTCAAGCCGCCCCTGGGTCCGAGTCCGTTTGCCGCCCAGCCGCCATCGCCCGCGCCATCGCCTGCGCCCGTGCCCGCACGCATGCCGGTCTCCGTGCCAGTGGCCACGCCA
>JBJOHA010000026.1:0-54559 GCA_046047935.1 Cyanobacteriota bacterium | reverse complement strand
CTGCGGCGATGTTCAACCGGACGTTCCCCCGATGATTCAGAACGGTCCAACCTCTTCGGCAGCCCCGCTGAGACAGGGCGTGAGACACCACGGTTCGGATCGTCCCCTCCCAGTCACGGGTTGGCGCCATGTGAGACGTTTGGTGAGATGTTTGGCCCTACAGCCTGGCACGGCCTGTCAGGTGCGGTCAGCCGCTGGAATCCCTAAAGCCAATGCCTGACTGGCTTCTCGGGAGATTTTCAAGGCCTTGACTGGAAGCGGGTGACCGGACTCGAACCGGCGACGTTCAGCTTGGGAAGCTGACATTCTACCACTGAATTACACCCGCAAAGTTTAGATTCAATAAGGCTTGTAGGCGTCAGCAAGGGCTCATCAGGGTTGTTTCAAGAGGTTTGTGATCTCTGGATTAGGAGGGCAGTGCCCCGGTCATGGAACGGTGCGCAGGGCTGTTTGAACTGTATTGATCAGGGAGCCAAGCTCAGTCGCGGTGATGAATGCCGTTCCCTGGGTGCTTGATGTCAAGCCCTTGTTGATGGCGGTGTTCATGTGTTCGAGATACGCGCACACAATGGACGCTGTGGCTTGGTTGACAATCAAGTCAATTTGATCTTGTCTGCTCATGGCAGACGTTCCGAGTGCTGGCGCTGCGAATGTGACGCTCTGCATAGACTTCTCCGTTGTGATCTTGGCGAGAACAACCTTGAATCTTGAACTTAGCAGGGCTGCTGCTGGAAAGGAGGCGGCAGCCCCACTGAGACCGTCGTCGGGACGGGCGCTGGTCGTGGGATCAGGGTTTTGCAGGTGCGGCGGCGGGAGTTTCCACGCAATCCACTTCCGCCGTGAGGGCCTGACGGGCGGCGATCACCGGCGCGGCCTTGGCCTTCAACAGGTTGGCCGCCATCTCCAGGGTGATGCCCTTGTTTTGTGACACCCGTTGCACCTCATTCCGGAAGCTGCGCAACTGAGTCTTGAAGGCTTTCAACCGCAAATTCTCCAACTGTTCCTGGGAGGTTTCCAGCTTGTTGAGCGCGGTGGCCAGGGCTTGATCCGCAGCTCGGGCCTGTCCAACCGTGGACGTGGGCGTGAGAGCAGACACCCCTTGCAGCGCTTGGCCCACCTCAGCCAGGTGCACACAGATCTGCTTTTCTGTTTTCGCCTTCTGCTCGTTCAGATTCCGCTGACAGCCCGCCATGGTCAGGGCCACCAAGGTCGCTGCCACAGCCAAGAGGGGACGGGTTGGTTGCATCGGTTTTTGGTAGTCAAAAGCACATTAGGCAGGGGGGACGACGGCGCCACAGGGGACGGACCAGTTGACGCCGTTCTGTTCTCTCCCTCTCACAATCGATCCCGAGCGGGCATCTCCTTTCAAGTGGCCAGTGCCGCCGCAGCCGCCGCCACTCCGGCCCCCGCTGGTGCCTTGGCCTGGCCCATGGCCTGCAACGTGGCTTCAATCGCGGCGACGGCCGCGAGGATGTCGCGATCGCAGACGAAGCCCAGGTGGCCGATGCGGAACACATGGCCCTTGAGGTGGTCCTGTCCTCCAGCCAAGAGGATGTCGAAGCGATTTTTCACCTCTTTGCGCAGCACCTCCGCATCCAGCCCCTCCGGAGCCACGGCGGTGATGGCGGGGCTGCCGTGGCCCTCGGCGGCATAGAGGGGCAGGCCGATCGCCGCCATCGCGGCGGCGGTGGCCCTCTGATGTCGGGCGTGGCGGGCGAAGATCGCCGGCAATCCCTCCTTCTGCATCATCTGCAAGGCCGCCTCCAGGGCGAAATACAAATTGATGGCCGGGGTGAAGGGGTTGCTGTCGCCTTTGGCGGCCTTGCGATATTTGCCCAGATCCAAATAAAACTTCGGCAGGTCAGAGCGTTCATAGGCGGACCAGGCCTGCTCGCTCATCGCCACGAAACTCAGGCCCGGGGGCATCATGTAGCCCTTCTGTGAACCGGAGCCGATCACATCGATGCCCCAGGCCTCCATCGGCACGTCCGTCGCCCCGAGACTGGTGACGCAATCGGCGATCGTCAGGGCGGTGCCGTGGCTTGTGGCGTGGCGGGCGATGGTCTGCAGATCGTTGATCACCCCGGTGGACGTTTCCGAGTGGGTGAGGATCACCGCCTTGATCGCCTTCTCCCCATCGGCCTCAAGGGCGGTCCGAAAGGCCTCGGGATCCAGGGGGTGGCCCCAGGGCGCCGCGATCTCCTCCACCTGAAGCCCGTAGGCCCTGGCCACCTTCACCCAGCGCTCGCCGAATTTGCCGTTGTTGCCGCAAAGCACCCGATCGCCCTTGCTGAGGGTGTTGATGATTCCGGCCTCCATGGCGGCCGTGCCGCTGCCGGTGATCACCAGCACGTCATTTTTGGTCTGGTGCAACCACTGCAGCTGCTCCGTGGTGCGCTTGACGATCTTCTGAAAGTCGGCGCTGCGGTGGCCGATCGGATGGCGCCCGAGAGCCTGCAGAACTGTTTCCGGCACGGGAGTCGGGCCGGGAATCATGAGAGTGAGCTTGTCCTGCATGGGGCGGGAGGGCGATCGGTGCCGCGGGGCAATCCCCCAACATAAAAAACGGCCTCGCCTGTTTTCACCGATGCTCCCCGATGCAACCCGTGGCTACACCCTGCCGGTGTGGGTGGCTGCGGCCGCCCGGGCGTCTGTGGCTGTGTTGCGAGGCGAGGAGGCCCGTTCCACTTGGTCCCTCGATCTGCTTCAGGGAAACGGGGGCGCCCCCGTTTCCCTGCCCGTGGGGCCCTCCGCGCCTCTAGACGAGGGCTGGGCCCTGGCGGAAGCCGTGTGCGATCCCGGAGACGGGTTGGATCTCACCCGTGGCCTGAGGGTGTGGGCCCTCACGCGCTGGGAGGAGGCGCCCTCACCCCCGCTGGCGGACCCTGGCGCCATGGCTGGGGAGGACCCCTGGCTCCTCCTGGAGGCAGGCGCGGGGGTGGGGGTGCATGCGAACAGCCAGGCGATCTGCGTCTCCGATTACGCCCGATCCCTTTTGACGTCCAACCTTCGCTCCCTGGTGCCCCCGGGGACCCGGCTGCGGCTGCGGGTGGTGCTGCCGGAGGGTCGTCAGCTGGCGGAGCGCACCAGCAATGCCGCCTTCGGCGTTGTGGAAGGTCTGGCCTTGATCGGCACGCGGGCCGAAGCCCAGGCCAGCGCTGGTCCGCTCCAGCTGGATCGCACCCTCGACGCCCTGGCGTCCCGCCTGGACGCGCCCGCGTTCCGCGGTGACCTGATCCTGGTGATCGGGGAGAACGGGCTTGACCTGGCCCCCCGGCTGGGGTTGCCCGCCGACCTGCTTCTGAAGGCGGGAAACTGGCTCGGGCCAGTGCTGGTGGCGGCCGGCCAAGGGGGGGTGCGGCGCCTGTTGCTCTTCGGCTACCAGGGCAAGCTGATCAAGCTGGCGGGGGGAATCTTTCACACCCATCACCACCTGGCGGATGGGCGCGCGGAGGTGCTCACCGCCTTGGCCGCCTTGGAGGGCCTCACGGGGGATCCATTGGCGTCCCTCCATGACGCTCCCACCGTGGAGGCGGCATTCATCGGGCTGCAGGCGTTGGATCCCGCCCTGGCCGCCCGGGTGCGCGCGCGCCTGGCCGCCACCATTGAGCGGCGCACCGCGACGTATTTGCGCAGCCATGCCGCCAGCGGCCCGCAGGTGGGGGCGGCGCTGTTCGATCGTCGTCGGCGTCTGTGCGCGACGGGTCCCCTGGGGGAGGAGCTGCTGCGCGCTTTTCGCGGCGCGGCGCGGGGGGGCGCCTAGGGTTGTGTTGCGGTCCGCTCAGGCCCAGGAGCCTGGCCTGGCGCGCATCTCCTTCCATGTGCTCTCTTCCCTCCCCCGCCATCGCCTCTCCCGACCCGGTCCGGGAGGCGGTGGCCATGGGTCCTCTGGCGGAAGCCCTCAGCGGCAGTCGCCAGCCGGGCATCGTGATCTTGGATTTCGGTTCCCAATACTCCGAATTGATCGCGCGGCGCGTGCGCGAGACCGAGGTCTACTCCCTCGTGCTCCCCTGCTCCACCACCGCCGAGGAGCTGCTCCGCCTCGGTCCCCGGGGCATCATTCTCGGGGGAGGCCCCAGCTCGGTGTACGAGGAGGGCGCGCCGGATTGCGATCCCGCCATCTGGGAGCTGGGCGTGCCTGTGCTGGGGGTGTGCTACGGCATGCAGCTGATGGTGCAACAGCTGGGGGGCCGAGTGGTGGCCGCCGGCCGGGCGGAATACGGCAAGGCGCCCTTGCACGTCGATGATCCCACCGATCTGCTCACCAACGTGGAAAACGGCTCCACGATGTGGATGAGCCATGGTGATTCGGTGGAGCGCCTCCCCGAAGGTTTCGTGCGGTTGGGCCACACCGAAAACACGCCGGATGCGGCGGTGGCCCACCACGGCCGCCGGCTCTACGGGGTGCAATTCCACCCGGAGGTGGTGCACTCCACCGCTGGCATGGCCCTGATTCGCAACTTCGTTTATCACATTTGCGGATGCGCCCCGGACTGGACCACCGATGCGTTCATCGATGAGGCGATTGCCGACGTGCGCGCCCGGGTGGGTGAGAAGCGCGTGCTCCTCGCCCTCTCCGGGGGCGTGGATTCCTCGACCCTGGCCTTTCTGCTGCACAGGGCGATTGGCGATCAACTCACCTGCATGTTCATCGACCAGGGCTTCATGCGGAAGGGTGAGCCGGAGTTTCTGGTCGATTTCTTTGACCGTCGTTTTCATATCCAAGTTGAATACATCAATGCCCGCGAGCGGTTCATTTCTCGTCTCGCTGGCATCACTGATCCCGAGCAGAAGCGCAAGATCATTGGAGCTGAATTCATCCGGGTTTTTGAAGAGGAAAGCAAACGGCTCGGTCCCTTCGACTACCTGGCCCAGGGCACGCTCTATCCCGATGTGATCGAATCCGCTGGCACCAACATCGACCCCAAGACGGGGGAGCGGGTGGCCGTGAAAATCAAGAGCCATCACAACGTGGGCGGCTTGCCCAAGGATTTGCAGTTCAAGCTGGTGGAACCCCTGCGGCGCCTCTTCAAGGATGAGGTGCGAAAAGTGGGTCGCAATCTGGGACTGCCTCAGGAGATTGTGGGCCGCCATCCCTTCCCTGGCCCGGGGCTGGCCATCCGCATCCTCGGGGAGGTGACGGCGGAGAAGCTCAACATCTTGCGCGACGCTGATTTGATCGTGCGGGAAGAGGTGCGCGACGCGGGCCTTTACGACACCATCTGGCAAGCTTTCGCCGTGCTCCTCCCCGTGCGCAGCGTCGGCGTGATGGGCGACAAGCGCACCTACGCCTTCCCTGTGGTGTTGCGCTTTGTCTCCTCGGAAGATGGCATGACAGCCGATTGGTCGCGCCTGCCCTACGACCTGCTGGAGCGGATGTCCAACCGGATCGTCAACGAGGTCCAGGGGGTGAATCGCGTGGTGCTGGACATCACCAGCAAGCCCCCCGGAACGATCGAGTGGGAATGAGGCCCGGGGCGGGACTGGTCAGCTCCCCCCGCTCTCGATACCATCGGCTCTCTCGTTCAGGCCCGCAGCACCGTGACTCCCCTTGTTGCTGGCGCACAGGATCCCCACCAGCTCCAGCGTCGTCTTCAGCGCGACACGATTCAATTTCAGGGGAAGACCATCTATCTCAACCCCTTCCTCTACTGGCGGCGCTTTGACGCCAACACCGATCGCTGGTTGCGGGAACCCGGCCAACTCCCGGAGGAACAGATCCAGGCCAACAGGCGGCGCTTCTATCCCGAGCTCGACTGGGACAGCCTCGACCCGGAAGAGCTCCAGGTGCGGGAAGGCGCCGTGGAGATGTTCATCAAGAGCCTGGAGCTGATCACCACCTTCAACCCTGATCTCACTCCCGGCCAGCTCCTGGAGGTGGAGCGCAAGATGGCCGTCACCAAGAAGAGGGCCTTCGAGCGCTGGGTGGAGCGTGCCCTGCACCGCCGGGAGCAGCTGTTGTCCCGCGATCGCCGCCGCTTTGACCGGGAGCGCTGGCTCCGGGGCTGGCTGGAATGGCTCGCCCTTCCCTCCACCCGGGCCGCCCTGCTCCCGCTCACGGGTTTGCTGGTGCTTGCGGTTGGCGGGGGCTGGTGGTTGGGAAGCCATCGATTCTGCGCGCCCACCATGGCCCCGCCTGCGGCATTGGAGGCACCCACCCCCTGAGGCCTTCCCTGCCTGGTGAGGATCGCGCCAGACTGCAATCATTCCTCCCAACCTCGTCGCTGATGGCCGCCGACCCCTTTGACGCTTTGCGCCTCACCCTCATGCAGGACATGCTGCCACTGGGTTTGGCGGTTGCCGAGCGGGTGCGCAAGGGTGGCCCGAAGGAGGTTCTCGCCGCGTTTGATGGCCGCAGCGCCGATCCGCTCGGCAGCCTGCGTGAGGAGGGAGAGCCTGCGGCGCGCACCGTGCGCGACACACTCGATCGGCTGCAGCCTGGCTTGGGCAATCCTGTCCTGAAGGTGGAGGTTCGCGACGTGCCTCCAGACCCCGCCGCCGCCCCTGGAGCTGGCGCGGCGGCCGAAGGGGGCGAGGCGGACGATCCCGAGGAGCTTCAGGCTGCCCTCAGCCGCATCAACGCCCGCCTGGAGCGACTCGAACGGCTTCTGGAGAGGCCCTAGCCCAGGCCATGGCCCCGCTCGCCTTCCCGGGTCGCGCCCGCCGCACCGGCCTGGCCCAACAGGCGGCCTGGCTCATGGCCTTTGCCCTGTTGTGCGGAGGGGCCATCGTGATCCGTCTGGCCTGGCTGCAGTTGCTCCATGGTGCTGAGTACCGGGTGATGGCCGATGAAAATCGGATTCGCTTGATCCCGCGCGACCCGATCCGCGGACGTTTGTTGGATCGCCATGGCCGGGTGCTCGCCACCAATCGCCTCACCTACAGGCTCACGGTGCAGCCGCGCCTGGTGAAGGATGGCCGCTGGGTCGGACTGCGGGATCGGCTGGCCCGTCTGCTGGACATCCCCGCCCATGCCCTGCAGAGCCGCTACGCCGCCGGCTTGCGGACCGATGACTTTCAGATTGAGCTCGCCGCTCCCCTCTCCACCACCCAGGTGCTCCGGTTCCGCGAGCAAGCCGGCCAGCTCTATGGAGCTGAAGTGTCGGTGAATGTGCTGCGGCACTATCCGCATGGCTCCCTCGCGGCCCATGTGCTCGGCACCACCAGCAGCATCACCGAGGAGGAATACAAGCGGCTGCAGCCGCAGGGCTACCGCATCAATGACCGCATCGGCCGCAGCGGAATGGAACGGGCTTATGAAACCACCCTGCGCGGGGAATGGGGGGGGCAACAACTGGAGGTGAACGCCGCTGGCCAGGTGCAGCGCGTGCTGGGCGACAAGCCCGCTCGACCGGGCAAGGATCTTCGGCTCACCCTGGATCTGCCCTTGCAACAGGCAGCGGAGCGGGCTCTTGACACCGTGAGGAAGGGAGCGATCGTGGCCATGGATCCCCGCACGGGGGCCATTCGCGCCTTGGCGAGTCGCCCCAACTTCGATCCCAATGTCTTCGCGGATGGCCCCACCCAGCGCCAATGGAGTGATCTCAACCGCCCTGACGCTCCCATGCTCAATCGAGCCTTTCAGGGCTTCCCCCCCGCCAGCACGTTCAAGATCATCACGACCATCGCCGCGCTGGAATCAGGCGCCTTCCAAGAGTCTTCCACGGTGCCCACCATGGGCAGCTTCTGCCATCGGGGTCAGTGCTACGCCGATCACGGGGCTTTCGGCAGCATCGGCTTCCCCACCGCGCTGGCGGTGAGCAGCAACAGCTTTTTTTACCAGGTGGGACTGGCCGTGGGGCCGGAGCAGCTGTTCAAGGCGGCCAGGCGTCTGGGCTACGGCAGTCTCACCGGAGTGGAGATCCGGGAGGAGGAGACCCCCGGATTGCTTGGGGATCCCCCCTGGAAAAAGCGGGTGCTTGGCGAACCCTGGACGGCGGTTGACACGATCACTTCCGCGATTGGCCAAGGGGCCGTCTCCGTCACACCCCTGCAGATGGCGCGCCTCTATGCCGCTGTGGCCAACGGCGGTTGGTTGGTCACCCCCCATCTGGTGGAGCAGCCCACGTCCCGTCGCTGGATTGGTCTGCGTCCCGAAACCCTGCGCACCCTCCGCCTGGGTCTGCGGCAGGTGGTGACGGAGGGCACGGCGCGGCCTCTCAATGACCCCACCCTCCCCGCTGTTGCGGGAAAGACCGGCACGGCGGAGGATCCTCCACGGCCTGATCACGCTTGGTTCGGGGGCTATGCCCCCACCGATCGGCCCGAGCTGGTGATCATCGCCTTCGGGGAGAACAGTGGTGGCTATGGCGGCACCGTGGCGGTGCCGATGGTGAAGGCGCTGATGACCACCTGGTTTCGCGACCAGCCTCGGCTGCCCCCGCCAGGGCCAACCGCCGGCCGCTGACGGCCCCACCTCGCCCTCACGCCACCGGGGCCACAGCATGCGGTGTCAGAACAGAGGCGTAGTAACTCCGCAGCTGTTCGGTGGCGCTGGCCCAGTTCCATCGCTCGGCCTCCTCCCGTGCCAGGGTCCGCAGGGTGCGACGCGCTGCTTCGTCACCCAAAAGATTGTTCACCGCAGTGATCAGAGAGGAAGGATCATCCGGGTCGTAGAGGCAGCCATTCTCGCCATGGCTCACAATGTCGGGGATGCCGCCACGATTGGCCCCCACGACCGGGCAGCCCGCAGCCATGGCTTCCAGAAGCACCAACCCAAGGGTTTCCGTGGAGGAGGGGAAGAGGAAGGCGTCTCCGCTGGCATAGGCGGAGGCGAGATCCTCTCCGGCCAAGTAGCCCACAAAAGTGGTGGCCGTGCCCTCAAAGAACCGCTCCAGCTGGTTGCGGTGGGGACCATCGCCCACCAGGGCCAGCCGGGTTTGAGGCAGGGCGGTCAGCACGGGCCGGATGCGCTCGATCTGTTTCTCGGCGGAGAGTCGGCCGATGTAAAGGAGCAGGTTGCCCGTGTCACCGTAATCCCCGTGAAGCCGGGCTCGCATGGCGTTGGAGCGCAGGGAAGGCCGGAAGAGGTCGGTGTCCACGCCACGTTGCCAGAGGGCCGTGTGCTGGATTCCCTTGGCGGCCAGCTCGTTCACCATCGCGGTGGAGGTGCAGAGGTTGAGCTGGGCCTGGTTGTGGGCGGTCTTGAGAAGTTCCCAGAGCAGCGGCTCCAGCATCCCCATGCCGTAATGCTCGAGATACTTCGGTAAATGCGTGTGGTAGCTGGCCACCAGGGGGAGACCGCGGGTGCGCGCCAGCCAGATGCCTCCCAAGCCCAGCACGGCGGGATTCACCACGTGCACCAAGTCGGGGCGGAAACGATCGAGGGCCTCGGAGACCGCAGGGCGCGGGAGGGCGAGCTTGAGTTCCGGGTAAAGGGGAAGGGGAAGGGCCGGAACGCCCACCACCCGTGCGCCGAGAAAGGTCTCTGGAGCCCCTTCCGGGCAGAAGATCAACACCTCATCCCCCGCCGCCACCAGGTGCTCCACCGTCTTCGTGAGACGGGTGACGATGCCGTCAACCTTGGGCAAGAAGGTTTCTGTGAAAAAAGCGATCCGCACAGAGCAACCGTTCAACCTGGCGAAGCGAGGGCGGCGGCCTGGCGTCGAGTCCAGGCCGAGAGGCAGGGAATGCGGGAGCGATCGCAACGGTCGGCCCAGCGGCGCGCCACATCCACCACCTCCGTCAGCAGTCCGTCATCGAGGGTGGTCGGTTTGAGGCCCAACTCAATGAAACAGCGATTATCAACGATCAGATCGTTTTCAACCGCCTCGTTGCGCGGATTGGAGAGATAGTTGATCTGAGCTCCAGTGAGGGCGGCCACCTTTTCCGCCAAGTCGGCCACGCGATGGCTTTCTGTCATCTGGTTGAAAATCTTCACCCTCTCGCCACTGCAGGGTGGATTCTCCAGGGCCAGTTGCACGCAACGAACGGAATCGCGGATGTGAATGAAGGCCCGCGTTTGGCCCCCTGTGCCATGCACGGTGAGAGGGTAGCCAATGGCCGCCTGCATCAGGAAGCGATTCAACACCGTTCCGTAATCACCATCGTAATCAAAGCGATTGGTGAGGCGCGGATCTTTTTCGGTCAATGCCGTATTGGTGCCCCAAACAATGCCCTGGTGCAAATCTGTGATCCGAACATGATCATTTTTATTGTAGTAGAAAAAGAGCAATTGATCCAGGGTTTTCGTCATGTGGTAGACGCTGCCTGGATTGGCGGGATGCAGAATTTTTTCTGTAAAACGACTGCCATCCGGCTGGGGCACTTCGACGGTCAAATACCCCTCTGGAATGGTCGCGCCGCGATGGGAGCCGTATCCGTAGACCCCCATTGTTCCCAGGTGCACGATATGAATATCTTGTCCACTCTCTACAATTGCTGCCAGCAGATTATGGGTGCCATTGACGTTGTTATCAACGGTATAGCGCTTTGTGCTGCTCGACTTCATGGAATAGGGCGCCGCGCGCTGCTCGGCGAAGTGCACCACGGCGTCGGGACGCTCTTGGCGCAGGAGCTCCAGTAAGCGCTCGTAATCCCTGGCGATGTCGAGGTGTGCAAACCGGATGGGCTTTCCTCCCACCTGTTCCCAGGCCCTGAGGCGATCGCGGACGGTGGCGATCGGGGTCAGTGACTCCACCCCGAGATCAATGTCGATCTTTCGCCGACTGAGGTTGTCCACGATGACCACTTCGTGGCCAACGTCAGCCAAATTCGTAGCACAGGGCCAGCCGCAGAAACCGTCGCCCCCCAGAACAAGGACCTTCACGCCGAGACTCCTGAATGCGCGGTGCCTGACGATGCAAGCTACTACAGGCCTCAGGCCGAGCCACCACGGCTCAGCTGATGCGGCTCGCCACAGCCAGGAGCACCGCCACCAGAACCAGCCCTCCGATCCAAAGGGAGCGGTTGCCGAGGCGGCGTTCCCCGGCCTCCATCACGACCATCCGCGGCTCAGTGGCAAACGCGTTGAGCTTGCCGCCGTCCTCCTGAGTGACCTGCATCGTCTTCTTGTCAAGTTGGGTCAACCCTATGGGTGGTCGCGGGACGGGACGCCAGGTCTTCACAGACTCGGCATGGTTCGTCACAGAGGCGTCGTCTCAGGTGCCCACGCGGCCCTGGAGAGGGGAGCTTGCCGCCGCACCGGCGCGCATGGGCAAACGGCCCGCCAAATGAGCCAGGCGTCCGGCCTGCGTGGCCAGCGCCATGGCTCGGGCCATGGCCGCAGCATCCCCCGCCAGGGCGATGGCGCTGTTGATCAACACGGCGTCCGCGCCCATTTCCATCGCCTGCGCGGCCTCGCTGGGCACGCCGATGCCGGCGTCCACCACCACAGGCACCCGAGCGTTCTCAAGGATCAGGCCGATATTGGCGGCATTGCGTATGCCCTGGGCCGAGCCGATCGGAGAGCCCAGGGGCATCACGGTGGCGCAGCCCGCCTCTTCCAGGCGCTTCGCCAGCAGGGGATCAGCATTGATGTAAGGCAAGACGGTGAAGCCCTCCCGCACCAGCTGCTCGGCCGCCGCGAGGGTGCCGAAGGGGTCGGGAAGCAGATGGCGCGAATCGGGGATCACCTCGAGTTTCACAAAGGTGTTGTCTTCCTGCCCGGCCAGCTTGGCCAGCTCCCGTCCCAGGCGAGCCACCCGGATGGCTTCCTCGGCGGTGGCGCAGCCGGCGGTGTTGGGGAGCATCCAGATCCGTTGCCAGTCAATGGCCTCCAGCAGGCCGCGGTGGCCCTCGGCTTGGCTCTGTACCCGACGCACGGCCACGGTGACGATGGCGCAGTCACTGGCCTCCAGGCAGGCCCGCATCAGCTCCAGGGAGGGGTATTTGCCGGTGCCGGTCATCAGCCGGCTGGCAAACCGCCGGCCGCCGATCACCAGGTCATCCCCGGTGGCGTCCGCGGAAGGGCCGGGCCGGATCTCCGCCGGGGCGGATGGGGATGGCAAGGGGCACATGGGGGGAGGTTTTTCCCTTCACATCCCTCTAGTGTGCGTCGGCAGCCGCTCAAGCGTGATGCCTCTGCCGATGGCCCTGGCTTCCTTCCTTCTGGCGGCCACTCCCACCCCTGCCTCCAATGGGCAGTCGTTCGTTCCCTTCACCCCGCCGTCCGACGCCCCCGAGCTGGGGGCCCCCCGCGGCGTGGAGTCCTATGACCCGGTGGGGCGGGCCCAGCTCATCGCCAACCGCATTCCCCGCACCTGGCGTGGCTCCTACCGCCCCTTCGGTGGAGGCGCCTCCGTTCCCGCTGTTCTTCAACTGCGGCAGGTGATACCTCTCGGCCAGATGGTCGATCTGCGTGGTGAACTCAGCCTGGCTGGCCAGACCAGTGCGGTGCAGGGCAACATCAATGCCAAATCCAATCAGCTGGATCTGCTCGTCCTTGGCAACGGCTTGTCCACCCTGCTGGAGCCTGGAGGTGAGTTTCAAGGCATGCAGGGCCTGTCGTTGAGTGGCTGGCTCCCCGATCGATTAACCACTCCAGGGGGGCGCCTTCAGTTGAAACCCGGACCCGCGCCCGCTCCGACATCCGCCAGCGGAGGCGTCATTCGAGGCCTTTGGTGAGCTGGCCGTTCAAGCCGCCGGTGGAGTGGAGACACCGGCCCGTCGGTCCAAGGACCGAAGACGTTTGAGGGCTGTCTTGTTCCCTGGTTCCAGAGCAAGGGCTTGGTTGTAACTCTGACGCGCCTCCTCTTCCTTCCCTTGTTTTTCCAATGCGAAGGCCAGGTTGTTGAGAGCGACCGGATAATCGCTCTGAGCCTTCAAGGCGGCTCGATAGTGGCGGATCGCTGCGGGAAGCTTGCCTTGGGCCGCCAAGGCAAAGCCCAGCGCGTTTTCCATCAGAGCTGTGGCCTCAGGCGGGCAGCTCTCGGATTGGGATTGCTTGAGGGCGGTTTTCAAGGTGTCGGTGGCTTGGCCATAGAGGCGCTTGCGCAGCTGAACGGAGGCCAGCTCGTAGAGGCTGGCGGCGTCCAGGGTGCTGCCCTCTGCTGTTTTTGTTCCTCCCAGGCGGGAGAGGATCACCTCCTCGCGACGCACCTTGAGGATCTGCCGCGCCACCACCACGGCGGCAATGGCCAGGAGCCCGATCAGGCCAAGCAGATAGGCATCGGGCAGAACGTCGGCCATGGGGCTGGGCCTCCCTCAGGGGAGGGCCGTGGTGACAACGGTGCTGAACGCGGAGGGATCCGCGATGGCCAGCTGCGCCAGCATCTTGCGATTGAGGCGGATGTCTGCCTTTTTCATGCCGCCGATCAGGCGGCTGTAGGTGGTTTGGTTTTGTCGGGCCGCAGCATTGATGCGAGCAATCCAGAGACGGCGGAAATCGCGCTTGCGACGGCGCCGATCCCGGTAGGCATTGCAGAGGGCTTTCATCACCCGCTGGTTCGCTGTACGGAAGAGGCTGCCGCTGCCGGCGCGGAACCCCCGGGCCAGACGAAGAATCTTGTTGCGGCGTTTGCGGGCGACGTTGCCTCTCTTGACGCGGGTCATGGCTCAGGGAAGGTGATGAAGTGGCGGGAGCAGAAAGGGGGGGCGGGGCTGCCCCGGGGGGTCAGGCGTAGGGAAGCATCAGGGCGACGTTGTCACTGTCACGCTCATCCACCACGGCCATGGTGCCCAGATAGCGCTTGCGCTTGGGGCTCTTGTGATCCAGAAGGTGATTGTGGAAGGCCCGGCGACGCACGAATTTGCCGCTGCCGGTGGCCCGAAACCGCTTGGCGGCCGCTTTACGGGTTTTCAGTTTCGGCATCTCAGCCCAACGCGCACAAACGAGCAGAGTACGACGCGACTTCCCCTCTTACCAAGTCCCCTGCCCATGGCTCACCGCGTTCGCCGCCGCCATCGCGCCGCCGCCCCTGGTTTCCCCCTGCGGTGGACGCAGCCTTGGCTTCTGGGCGCTTTGCTTCTCTTCCCGAGTGGCTGCCGGGCCGCAGACCAGGCTTCCTTGCAGTGGCCCGTCGCTCCGCCTCCTCCCTTGCGCGCGGAACAGCCCGTGATCTGGGTGGCGTTGGCGGCCAGGCTGGGCCCCTCCGCCGGGAGTGCCCCGGCCTTGCGCGCCGCTCGCGGGACGCTCACGTTGGAGGATCAAACCGGTCAGCGTTTGACGGCGCCGGTCGTCACCCTTCGCTGGCGGTGGGAGCCCCTGCCCCGCCCCTTCCAGGTGCGTCGCCGCGTGTTGGGCCCCTTCGCCAGTCACGAAAGCGCCGAAGCGGCGGCCCGCCCTTGGGCGACCCTCGGCGTTCGGCCGGTGATCGCCCGTCCCGTCGATTGGGAGGTCTGGGCACCTGCGGACGCCCCGGATCCGCCGGGTCGAACCGCCCGGCTGGTGGAGCGTCGAGAGGATCGACGACTGGTTCTGGAGTCGGAGGGGCCGCAGGGCCCTTTGGTTTGGCGGGGGCCCATCCGCCTGCGCGCTCCCGGGGGATTGCGTTGGGGGAAGGGGGTCCACAGCGGGCCCTTCCGCCTTCTCCCCGATGCGCATGGCGGTTGGAGTCTTGTGGAGGAAGCGCCCTTGGAGCGTTACCTGGAGGGCGTCGTGCCCCATGAGATCGGTGCCGCTTCTCCTGCCGCAGCCCTGGCGGCGCAGGCTGTGCTGGCCCGCACCTGGGCGGTGCGCAATCGCGATCGCTTCCGGGCGGATGGCTATCACCTTTGCGCCGACACCCAGTGCCAGGTCTACAGCGACCCAACCCAGGCCAGTCCTTCCGTGCGCCAGGCCATCGTCTCCAGCCGCGGCCAGGTGCTGGCTGCGGCCGACCAGCCCATCCATGCCGTCTACCACGCCAGCAATGGCGGCGTTGCGGCTGGCCTGGAAGAAGCCTGGGCTGTGGAGGCCGTGCCCTATTTGCAACCATTTGTCGATGGGGATCCCGCCTTCGTGGGACGCACCCCCCTCCCGGTCACCCCCGCAGGCTTGGCGGTGTTGTTGCGCCAGGGCCAGGGCGCCCATGGAGTCGATCATCCCCTCTTCCGCTGGCAGCGGACCCTCACGGCCGCGCGCCTGGACGCCGCCCTCGCCGCCAGGGGGCTGGCGGTGGGCCGTCCCAGCGGCATGAAGGTGCTGGAGCGGGGCGCCAGCGGGCGGGCCACAGCCCTGGAGATCGTTGGTGACAAGAACAGAACCGTTGTGCTGCGCCTCGATGGGATCCGCCGCACCCTGCGGGAGCTGCCGAGCACGCTCTTCACGCTCTCCCCGTCCGGCTCGGGGGCTTGGCTGGTGCGTGGCGGGGGGTTCGGCCATGGGGTCGGCCTCTCTCAGGCCGGCGCGATCGATCTCGCGCGGCGCGGCTGGACCACGGAACGCATCCTCAAGCACTACTACCCTGGGGCTGACTTGAAGCCCCTGGAGAGCCTTGGCGCCGTGCTCCAGGAGCCGGATTGAGAGCTGGCCGCCCCTGGAGAGGCCGCTGCGCCCGCATCGAATGGGTTCCCGCCCCCTAAGCTGCCCCCAGCGTCTGGAAGTGCATGGGCGGCGATAGCGCACACAATCGCCGCGCCAAGGCCGCTCTGATTCTTGGCTGCTGTCTCGTCGCGGGATCCTTGCCGCATTGGTTGAATCCCGCAGCTCGCCTGCTGCCAGGCTTCACCCTTGCCGCCCTGCTGGCCGGTCATGTAGGCCGCGTGATCTTCTTTCGTCCTGCGACCGCGTCCTCGGCGACGATCCCCTCATCCCAGCCCCCCGATCCGGCCTTCGCTCCCATGGTGGATGTGGTGGTGGCGGCCCGGGATGAGGAGGTGGTCATCGGCTCCCTGGTGGAGCGTGTCTTGCGGCTGCGCTGGCCCGCTGACCAGCTGCGCCTTTGGGTCGTGGATGACGGGAGCGAGGACCGCACGCCCCAACGCCTGGCGGACCTTCAAGCCCGACATTCGCAGCTTCGGGTGCTGCGGCGCTCGCGCGATTCGGGAGGTGGCAAGTCGGGTGCGCTCAATGCCGTGCTCGGTCAGTTGCAGGGGCGTTGGATGCTGGTTCTGGACGCGGACGCGGACCTGCCCGCCGATTTCCTGGAACGGGTGATTCCCTTCGCCGAGAGCGGTGGCTGGGGGGCGGTGCAGTTGCGCAAGGCGGAAGTGAATGCTGAACAAAACTGGCTCACTCGCGCCCAGGCGATGGAAATGGCTTTCGACGCCTACATCCAGGAGGCGAGGCTGGCTCGGGGCGGGGTGGCCGAGCTGCGAGGCAATGGCCAGCTGTTGCGTCGGGACGCTGTGAAAACTGCGGGTGGATTCAACGAGGCCACGATCACAGACGATCTTGATCTCAGCTTCCGCTTCCTGTTGGCGGGTTTGCCGATTGGCGTGCTCTGGGATCCTCCTGTCAGCGAGGAGGCGGTGACCACGCTGCCGGCTCTCTGGCGCCAACGCAAGCGCTGGGCGGAAGGCGGATTCCAGCGGTTTCTTGATTATGGCGATCAGCTGTTGTCCGGCCGCTTGAGCGAGTCTCAGCGTTGGGACCTGGGATCGTTCTTCATCCTTCAGTATCTGCTCCCGGTGATGGTTGTCGCCGACCTTCTAGCGGCGCTGCTCACCAAAACCCTTCCCGGGATGTGGCCCTTTCCGCTGATCATGCTGACCCTCTCAGGTGTCTCCCTCACCGCGGGCTGCAGGCGCGGTGGCGAGGGGCCTCCTCTACCGCCTCCGACACCTTTCAACGTGTCCCTGGCCGTTGTTTATCTCCTGCATTGGTTTGTTGTCATTCCCTGGGTGATGCTGACAATGGCGGTATTGCCGAAGCGGCTGATTTGGCAAAAAACCATGCATGCAGGTGTTGCCGCCAGCGACTCCTCTGATCAGACCCTTGACCTGGACCTGGAGGATGAGGTCATCGTCTCTCCGGAAGCTTGAGCGCCAGGAGGCCGATCCTTCTCCAGGGCTCGCTTCCCGTGCAGGCGCAAGGAAGGTTTCTGCCAGAAGCGCTTCTCCGCCATCGCTGGGGCTTTGCGGGCTTCCTTCTCCATCCGCGTTGCGATCGGTCGCGGCCGCCACGCGCCGTGGAGGCGCCTGTTGGACGGGGGGCGATGGAGATCTGTCGATATTGTCTGAGTCCTCGCTGTTGAGCCCCAGTGTCGAGCGGTCGTTTCCGCTGCGCCTGGCCCTTGTGCTACGCCTGGCTCTTGTCTCTCCAGCGGATCCATGACAACTCTGGCTTCGATGACGAGACCTGCATCCTTCTTGCCTGGTCTTGATCGTCAGCCCGCACGTTCCTTGATCATTCCGCAGGCGACAACTCTTCCCAGCCCAGAATTGACGATCGGCCCGGCTTGAGGGGATCTGCTCCCGCCTAACCCAGGGTTTGGCGATTGGCTTATTGCCATCGCGGGTGTTCGTTGCCAACGCTGAGTGTCTATCAACCTTGTTGGCACAACGGAGCCGATGACAAGAATCTGAACCGCTGCTGTTGGTTTGTGAGCAGCGCTGGGATCTGGATTGCGCTGGATTGGCATGTGATCATGACTTTCGTTATGTCTTATGTCTCTTCCTGTGCGTCCAATGTGATCACCTGGCCATGGAAGAAATCAGCCAACAGGGTCGTCGACTCCTCCAGGAGCCGCTCCTCCGCCTGAGGTTCCGGCTTGTCCGTCCCCTGGCGCTTGGCCGGCTGAGCCGGGGTGGGCTCCTCGGCCGCAAGCGGCAGGTCAGGGGGTGTGGGCGTTGGTTTCGGCTGGGTTTTTGGTGATGGCGGCGGAGCGGAAACGGCGGCTGCCGGTTTGGGGGTCGAAGGTTCGGGGAGCGCAGATTCAGGGTGCGCAGGCTTGGGGAGCGCAGGTTCTGAGGCCACGGGTTCTGAGGCCACGGGGGTAACGGCAGGCGTGTTGGGCTCGCTGGGTTCGAGATCGATCTGACGGGGGCTGCCCAGGGCGGCCTCCATCGCTTTTTCCAGCAAGGCTTTACGGCTTTGCACCATGCCGATCCAATTCGCGGTCACTCCCACCACCGCGCGTCGTTCGTCCAACCGTTTGAGGCGGGCCTGCTGCGTCAGCAGCATCCGTGTCGAGGGCAGCTGAAGCCCTGCCAAGATGCGCTGCCAGAGCTGGTCCAGTGCCTCCTCCCCGCCCGATCCACGGGTTTCAGGGACCTTCTGGGAGACCGGCTCAGAGGCCACAACAGAGACCATGGCCGGTGAAGCGGGAGGGGCCGGGGTGGCCATGGCGCTGCGGACGGGCGCGCTGGTCCCGGTTGGGATCGGTTCCGTCGTCTCCGCCAGCAATCCGATCAGGATGACCTCGAGCCACAGCCTGGGTTGCATGCTGTGGCGCAGCTGCTGTTCGCTGCCCTTGAGCGCGGCATGCCATCGAAGCAGCCGATCTCTGCCGATGCTCTGGCCCACGGGGGGCAGTCGGCTTCGCAGGGATGGAGAGACACCGGTGAGCTCCAGCCGTTCTGGAGCCACGCTGGCCAGCAGCACATCCCGCAACAGACCGACCAGCCCCTGAAGGACGGCGCTGGGGTCCCGTCCGCGCTCCAGCAGTTTCCGAGACGTCTCCACCACGTGTAGAGGATCTGCCGACGCCATGGCTTGCGCCAGAGTCAACAGTTCCTCTTCCGGAACGGCGCCGATCAGGTCCCAGACCGCCTCTGCCTCAATGGGCGGCGGCAGCAGGCTGAGCTGATCGAGAAGGCTCTCAGCGTCCCTCAGGCCACCCTGGGCCCGCTGAGCCACCAGGCGCAGGGCCTCGGGGGTGATGCCGATGGCCTCCTGTTGAGCGATCCAGGACAGGTGTCGCTCCAGCGCCTCCAACGGAATCCGGCGGAAGTCGAAGCGCTGGCAACGAGACAAGATGGTCGGCAGCACCCGCTGGGGATCGGTGGTGGCGAGGATGAACACCACTTGGGGTGGCGGTTCTTCCAAGGTTTTGAGCAGCGCGTTGAAGGCGGCTGTCGAGAGCATGTGACACTCATCGATCACGTAAACCTTCCAGCGGGCTTGCACCGGAGCAAATCGGGAACGCTCGATCAGTTCACGGATGTTGTCGACGCCGGTGTTGGAGGCGGCATCGATTTCAATCACATCGAGTGCATTACCAGCCGTGATCGCGGTGCAGAGCTGGCAGGTGCCGCAAGGCTCGGGTGTGGGCCCTTGGCTACTCACGCAGTTGAGGGATCGGGCCAGGATGCGGGCACTGGATGTCTTGCCAGTGCCACGAGGCCCGCTGAACAGGTAGGCCGGCGCGATTCGGCCGATGCGCAGAGCATTTCCCAGCGTTGCGGCGATGGCCTCTTGCCCCACCAATTCTGAGAGGCGCTGGGGCCGATATTTGTGGTGGAGGGGCTGGTAAACCGCTGTCATAAAAAGTGTTGCTGGTGCTGTGAAGCCCTGTTGTTGTCACCCTTGTGTCAAGAGCTTTGCTGTGTTGGTCGATGGCCGGCTCAAATAATCCTATCAATGAAGCATTAGATAGGCACTCCAAAACCCAGCATTCTGTCAAGGATGTCGATGCCTCAATCGACGATGCCTCAATCGACGGGACGAATCCAGTGCTCTTTTGGTTCGCGCAGAGAGTTGCCCGCCTCGTTGACTGATTGGATCGTCTTTGTCTCTGTCTCTGTCTCTGTCTCTGCCACCATGGGCCTCAGCCTTGATCGGATCCCAATCAAGGCCACCTGTCGCAAGGTGCTTCCCATTCACAATCGCCCCCCATTCGCTTCAACGAGGCGCTGCGCTGACCTGGCGAAGCACGGACATCTCCCAAGCAGAGCCCCCCAAGAGCCCCGCAGCTCCCCCTCCAGCGCGGCTGAGCCCCCCCCTGTTGAACAGCGTGTTGCCACCTGGCAAGAGACAGTTCATTCGGGACACTGATCAGGCGCGCTTTGCCCTTCCTGGCGTCTTCGGCAAGGATGTGTTGGGTGGCCAATCATTTTTCCATGAATAAGAAGTTGGAGAGATTCGATTTCCGCCAGATCTTCTCTGGCTCGAAATCATTGCCGTTGAGGTTGGTGGGATGCATGGCAAATCCGGTCTTTTCTGATTGATTCACGGGTGTGATCCACCATTGGAGTGAATCTCGTCGGTCAGGTAGCCCGTCACACACCAGGCCTCATCTTGCTTGCAACTCTGCATCTTTCTCGTCGCCAGTTCTTGGAATCTGCTTTTTATGTCAATACAAAAAGGAAGCATCTACAGCCTGCGACCATGCTGTCCATTGATTGTGTGGATCATGGAACTCAGATACAATGCATGATTGTTTCCCACACAGAGTTCCGAAGCTCAATCTCGCGATTCTCTGAAATGTTTCCACTCCTCTCGTTGCGCCCGACCTTCTCTTCTGTCTCGAAGCCCTCTTTCGTCCCCCACCCTTCATCCCTCAATTCTTGCCAGTCTTTCCTCCAACCGTGCTTCCAGCTCTTCCACTTCACTGAGCTGATCCGCGAGGTTTTGGGCAGCCAAGCGCAGCTGCACAAACTGGTCGGGTGGGGGATCCTCGCCACCCCAACGATGGGCTGCTTTGCTGAGTTCCTCCTCAAGGCGTTCCTTGAGGAGTGCGCGGAGGCCATCGAGCTGCTTCAAGGTGTTCAGCGCCAGCTCGCGGCCTTGCCGCAGGTGGCCAGGCTCGACAGTGATGCCGTGGCGCAAGAGGATTCGGGCCCCAGTCAACACAGCGGCTGGAATGAATTGACCGATGGCCAAGGCGCCCAGGCTGCCCGTGTGCAGCCAATCTTCCACCTGGTTGCTGCGGTGGCGCCCAGTCTTGCACCAGTGGGCAAAGTGTTCGCAATTGTTGAAAAGTAGATTGTAATTCTGTTCGCCAAGTCGGCCCATTGCCCGTCGCATCGTCAACCCGGGGGCAGAACACGTTCCAGTCGGATAGTCCACAATGCTCATCGCCAGGCCTCGACTGAATTCCTCCTTTGGACTGCGCAGGATCTCACGCCCCTCGAGGTAGTGGGCCACGGTGCCATCCCCCAGGTCGATGCCGTGGTGGTTGAACAGCCCGTGTTGGCGAGGAACTTGCAGATGGTCAGCGGCGGCCAAGTGCAGAGATTGGAAGCTCCTCCCAGCTTCGCCCCCTCTCTCCCATCACAGACCAGGTCACAGGTGGGGATTGCCGTTCAGGCGCTGGCTTGCTTGCCGTGGTCACGATGCTCTGTTCTCCCATTGGCACTTGGGATGGGAAGCACATTGGAGCGGCTGCGTTGCTCCACCAGGTCTCGCGTGACGGTGAAGGTTTTCACATCACGCCTGGAGGGCAAGTCATACATGACTTCGAGCATCAATTCCTCGACAATGCCCCGCAAGGCACGCGCCCCGGTTTTGCGGCGATGGGCTTCGGCGGCTATGGCTTCGACGGCTCCAGGCTCGAAGTCCAATCGCACATTATCCATGCTCAGGAGAGTCTGGAATTGCTTCACCAGGGCATCGCGGGGTTCCGTGAGAATCGCTTCCAGTGCCGAAGCATCGAGGGGCTCAAGCACTGCCGTCACAGGCAAACGACCAATGAATTCGGGGATCAAGCCGTAGCGGACAAGATCGTCGGGTTCAAGGTGGCGCAAAGCCTCAGCCGCGTGACGGTCTTTTCCTGTCTTGGGACGGTTCTGACCATCCGCAGGCAGAAAGCCGATGGCATTGCGACCCATGCGCTTCTGCACCACATCTTCCAGTCCGACAAAAGCTCCGCCGCAAATGAAGAGAATCTGGCTGGTGTCAATCTGAATACAGTCTTGATAGGGATGCTTGCGACCGCCCTGTGGCGGCACGTTGGCCACAGTGCCTTCCAGCATTTTCAATAACGCCTGTTGCACTCCCTCGCCAGAGACATCGCGAGTGATGGAGGGGTTTTCACTCTTGCGAGCAATTTTGTCGATTTCGTCGATGTAAACGATTCCTCGCTGGGCTTGATCCACATCAAGATCGGCTTTTTGGAGCAACCGCAGCAAGATGTTTTCCACATCCTCGCCGACGTAGCCCGCCTCCGTCAGGGTTGTGGCATCGGCCACGGCAAAGGGCACATCCAGAAGCTCCGCGAGGGATTGGGCAAGGAGGGTCTTGCCACATCCTGTGGGGCCAATCAGAAGAATGTTGGATTTATGCAGTCGCGTCGCACTCCGATCGGTTTCCCCGTTCCCGTCCCCCTGCCAGGCGAGGCGCTTGTAGTGGTTGTAAACCGCTACGGCCAGAACTTTTTTGGCCTCGTCCTGTCCCACCACCTGTTGGTCGAGGAAGGTTTTGATCTGTTGAGGCTTTGGAATGGAGGCCAGAGTGGGAGCTGGCTTCGGTGTTTTCCGCTGGGCTGTCTTTCGATTGGCCTCGTTGGCGGGACGCGCCCCATGGGCATGGCCTTGACCCTCGACCAACTCTTCATCGAGAATCTCATTGCAGAGATCGATGCACTCGTCGCAGATGTAGACACCCGGACCAGCGATCAGTTTGCGGACCTGATCCTGGGATTTCCCGCAAAAGGAACACTTGAGGTGCGCGTCGAATTTGGCCATTGACGTGGTCGGGTGGGGGAGCGTACGGGGCGGCCCCGCTTACAGGATGCCTTCAGGTGCCCACTGGTTGGCGGGCCTTAAGGATCAAACCGGGGTGGGCAAGGAAGTTCCCTCCACGACCCTGTCGATTAAGCCATATTGAACCGCTTCCGGCGGCGAAAGGAAATAGTCACGATCTGTGTCTTCAGCAATCTTGTCCAGGGGTTGGCCCGTGTGCTCGGCCAAGAGGGTGTTGAGGGTGTCTTTGAGGTAAAGGATTTCCTTCGCTTGAATTTCGATGTCAACCGCCTGTCCCTGAGCTCCTCCCAGGGGCTGGTGGATCATGATTCGCGCGTTCGGCAGGGCCAGGCGTTTTCCTTTGGTGCCTCCAGACAGGAGAAAAGCCCCCATGCTGGCCGCCAGCCCGTAACAAATTGTCACGATGTCTGGGCTGACTTGCTGCATGGTGTCGTAGATCGCCAGGCCCGCTGTCACGGAGCCCCCCGGAGAGTTGATGTAGATCTGAATGTCTTTCTCTGGATCCTCGGCTTCAAGAAAAAGAAGTTGCGCCACAAGAGAGTCGGCTAACGAGTCGTCTATGCCGGTGCCGAGAAAAATGATGCGCTCGCGCAAAAGACGTGAATAAATATCAAAGGACCGCTCACCGCGGCCTGACTGCTCAACAACCGTTGGCAGCACCCCAGGGGAGGCCCCGGGGGCGGGAGGGGGCAGGGACGCCCAAGGCAGGGGACCTTGCCAGCGGCTGTGCACGGGATGGGGAAGAGCCCCGCTGGGCCCCGCAAGGGTGAGGACGGAGTCGGGATGGGCCAAGGTCACACGCGGGTTCTGTTAAGGAACAGGGCTCTTCAATCTATGGGGTGCGGAGGGTTGCCGCCGCTTGTCAACGGTCCGCCTGCTCAGCTGCCTTCCTTTCCGCCATTGGCCTTCCCTTTTGACTTGCTCGACTCCGCTTTCGGGGCAGTTGGGGGCTTGGCTGCTTCTGCAACGTCGTTCTCAGCAGTCTGCGCTTCGCTGCCGCTGTCGTCCCCCTCGGCCACCGGGGAGGTCTCGGTGATTGTGGCGTTGTCCTCCAGCCAGGTCAGAAGCTTCTCCTGGAGAAGTTCATCGTTGACAACTTGTCGCAGGCGCGCTTCGTCAATGTCGGATCGCTGGCCCAGCTCTTGCCGCAGTTCCGTCGCCCGGGTGGAGATTTCGGCCTCTGAGACCTGGATGTTCTCCGCTTCAGCCAAGGCGCTGAGGGCCAGACTGCGGCGCAGGCGCTTTTCCGCCTCGGGCCGAGAGGTGTCCATGAGGCTGCGCACCACATCATTGGTGAACACCTTCTTCACATCCACGCCTTGCTGGGCGACTTGACGTGCCGTTTGCTCCACAAGCTGCGCCATTTCTTGCCGCACCAAGGTTTCCGGCAGCTCAACCTCCAGCTCCGCCACCAGCGCCTCCAAAAGGGCATCGTGCCGATTGGCACGGTGGCGCCGATCCGCATCCGCCTTCAATCGCTCCTCCAGATCAGCCTTCAGTTCCGCCAGGGTGCCCTTGTCGCTGGCCTGTTGGGCAAAAGCATCATCCAGGGCGGGCAGTTCCCGGGTTTTCAGGTCGAGCAGGGTGATGGCAAACGTGGCCGCGCGCCCCGCCGCCTCCGGTTGGGGATAGGAATCGGGAAAGGTGCAGGCCACCTCCCTGCTGGCCCCCACCTCCAGGCCCACGATGCCTTCGACAAAGCCCGGAATCATGCGGTTCTCCTCCAACTCCACGTCCATGCCTTCGCTGCTGCCGCCCTCGATCGGTTCACCGCTGTCGGCATAGATCCCGCTGAAACGAACCCGCGCGACGTCTCCCATGGCCGCAGATCGTCCCTCCACCGGAACCAGAGTGGCGAGCTGACGACGAGACTGTTCCAGCAGGTCCTCCACTTTTGCGGGATCGAAAGCCACAGGAACGGCTTCTGCCTTCAACCCTTTCGTGGAGCGCAGCGTGGGAGTCGGTTCCACGTCCATCTCCAGGGTCAACACCAACTCGGTTCCGGGTGCGAACCGATCGAGCACGGCATCGAAGCCCTCCTGCAACTCCGGCCGACCCAGTGGAGAGATCTTTTCCTGTTCCAGTGCATCCCGCCATACGCTGTCGACCAGGTCTTCCAGGGCAGTGGCGCGGATGCGCGCGGCACCGAGCTGTTGAATCAAGACCGACCTGGGCACCTTCCCTTTGCGAAATCCAGGCAACTTCACACTGCGGCTCAACTTCTCCACGGCAGTGTCATAGCTGGCCTGGCAGCGTCCTCCAGGGATGGTGACTTCCAGGGCCAAGCGGCAGCCCGGACGGGACTGGCTGCTCACTTTCAGGCCGGAGGCCTGGCCGGTGGAGGGGCTGGCGGCTGCTGGGGTCATGAATGGGGCGGACTGCGGGCAATCCCCAATCCTAAGAAAGTGGCCCTGGCCACCCTGAGAGCGTATCCTTGGCAGGATGCTCAGTCGAGTCGATATACCCAGCTGACCACGGCTTTTGGGCCAGCTGTCCTTTGGTTGCCGTTGTTCGAGCGGTTTGCCCAGGTCCATCCCTGATTGCGGCGGGTGACCTCCCGGTTCTCTCCGGAATTCCCTCTGACGCCCGCCAATTTTTTGTTGCTCGCCCCAGCTCGCCCCACCCCCACCCCCCTGCTCGTTCTCTCCCGTTCTGTCTCCACCATCGGTGACCACTCTCTTCACACCCGGCCCTGAGTCCCACCCCGACAACGCCTACCGAAGACGTCTTCCCTCGCGTCCTCTGCGGATCGGGCTTTTGGGGGCGACCGGAGCCGTGGGTCAGGAGATTCTTCATCTCCTCAAGGAGCGTCACTTTCCGGTGCGGGAGCTGCGCTTGCTGGCCTCTCCGCGCTCTGCGGGCCAGGAGGTGATGTGGGGGGAGGAGCCACTGGTGGTGCAAGCGGTCGACGCGTCCAGCTTTGAGGGGCTGGATTTGGTTCTCGCGTCCGCAGGCGGATCGGTCTCCCGGCAATGGGCCCCGGAGGCCGTGGCCAGAGGGGCGGTGGTGATTGACAATTCCAGCGCCTTTCGCCTGGATCCCTCCGTGCCACTCGTGGTCCCGGAGGTCAATCCTCAGGCGGCCTTCTCCCATCGGGGCATCCTGGCCAACCCCAACTGCACCACGATTCTCCTTTGTCTGGTGCTGGCTCCTTTGGAGGCTCGGCGACGCATCCGGCGTGTGGTGGTGAGCACCTATCAATCCGCCAGCGGCGCTGGAGCCCGTGCCATGGAGGAGCTGCGCCAGCTCACCCGCGTCGTCTTGGACGGCGGGACCGCTGAGAGCACTGTGTTGCCCTATAGCTTGGCTTTCAATCTTTTCTTGCATAATTCACCATTGGAGCCCAGTGGTTATTGCGAAGAAGAGCTCAAGATGTTGAACGAAACCCGCAAGATCATGGGTCGTCCTGATCTGCTTCTCAGCGCCACGTGTGTGCGGGTGCCGGTGCTGCGGGCTCATTCGGAATCTGTGAACATTGAGTTTGAGTCGCCCTTGCCACTGGAAGAGGCAAGGGCCCTTCTGGCTGAGGCCCCCGGAGTGACGATCATTGATGACCCTGCGGCCAACCGTTTCCCCATGCCCACGGATGTCACGGGTCTGGATCCAGTGGCCGTCGGGCGCCTTAGGCAGGATCGCAGCCATCCCAACGCCCTCGAGCTGTGGCTCTGCGGCGACCAGATTCGCAAGGGGGCAGCGCTCAATGCGATCCAAATCGCCGAACTTCTCATGACCGATGAGGGAGGTTGCCCTTGACGCCTTTCTCTCAGGAGCGCGCCCTTCCCTTCGGTCGCGTGCTCACCGCCATGGTCACGCCATTGGCTCCGGACGGGGCGCTGGATCTGCCTCTGGCGGAGCGACTCGCCGACCACCTTGTGCGCCATGGTTCCGACGGGCTGGTCGTGTGTGGCACCACGGGAGAATCTCCCACCCTCAGCTGGGATGAGCAGCATGCCCTGCTGTCGGCTGTGAAGGGCGCTGTGGGAGGTCGAGCCGTGGTTCTGGCCGGCAGCGGCAGCAACTGCACGGCCGAGGCTGTTGAAGCCACCTGCGCCGCAGCAGCCCTGGGGGCCGATGGAGCGCTGGTGGTGGTGCCCTATTACAACAAACCTCCTCAATCCGGCTTGGAGGCCCACTTCAGGGCTGTCGCGGAAGCGGCCGCAGAACTCCCGCTCATGCTTTATAACATTCCAGGACGCACCGCCTGCCACCTCGAACCGCAAACGGTTCAACAATTGATGAATTGCCCAAATATTGTGGCCTTCAAGGCTGCCAGTGGCACCACTGATGAGGTGCAACAATTACGCGCCCTTTGCGGCGATCAGCTGGCGATCTACAGCGGTGATGACTCCCTCACTTTGCCCATGCTCGCCGTAGGGGCTGTGGGTGTCGTCAGCGTCGCCAGTCACTTGGTTGGAGACGAGATTCAGAACATGTTGCAAGCTTTTTTTGCTGGAAAAAACGAAGAGGCTTTAGAGATTCACCAACAGCTCCTGCCCTTGTTCAAGGCTTTATTTTGCACAACCAATCCCATCCCTGTGAAAGCGGCGCTTGAGCTGGAAGGTTGGCCGGTTGGCTCCCCACGACTTCCACTTCTTCCGGCCGATAGTCAGGTTCGCGAACGTCTTTCCTCCATCATGGCTGCCCTGCGTCCCACCTGACGCCAAGGCTCTGCATCGAATCAAGTTTTAACGGATTTCTTTTTTATGAACAGTCCAAACGGCAATCCATCCAAGTCAGTCTCCAAGGATGTCAAGAAGCCAACCCTGCGTGTCATCCCTCTCGGAGGATTGCATGAGATTGGCAAAAACACATGTGTGTTTGAATATGGTGATGATTTGATGTTGGTGGATGCTGGTCTAGCTTTCCCCAGCGACGGCATGCATGGCGTGAATGTTGTTCTGCCAGACACCAGTTATCTGCGTGAAAATCACAAGCGCATTCGAGGCATGATTGTTACTCATGGCCATGAAGATCATATCGGCGGTATCCCTTACCACTTGAAGAATTTCAATATTCCTGTGATTTATGGCCCCAGGCTTGCTCTTTCCATGTTGACCGGAAAGATGGAGGAGGCTGGTGTGACTGATCGCACGACACTCCAGACTGTTGCCCCGCGCGATGTTGTGCAGGTTGGTCAGCACTTCAAGGTGGAATTCATCCGTAATACTCATTCGATCGCTGATAGCTTTAGTTTGGCAATCACAACCCCTGTGGGTGTTGTCGTCTTTACTGGCGATTTCAAGTTTGACCACACGCCAGTTGATGGAGAAGTGTTTGACATCCAGCGTCTTGCCCATTACGGGGAGCAGGGTGTGCTGTGCCTCTTCAGTGACTCCACCAACGCTGAACTTCCCGGATTCACCCCTCCTGAGCGTGCGGTGTTTCCCAATCTTGATCGCCATTTCGCAAAGTCGGAAGGGCGGGTGATCGTCACCACTTTCGCCAGCTCTGTGCATCGGGTGTCTATGGTCCTTGAGCTGGCCATGAAGCATGGTCGCAAGGTTGGTCTTCTCGGCCGCTCGATGCTGAACGTGATTGCCAAGGCTCGCGAGCTGGGCTACATGCGCTGCCCGGATGAGCTGTTTGTGCCGATCAAGCAAATTCGCGATCTGCCAGATCGAGAAATTGTTCTGCTCATGACGGGTAGTCAAGGTGAGCCATTGGCAGCGCTGAGTCGCATCTCCCGCGGGGAGCACCCCCAAGTTCAGGTCAAGTCCAGTGACACCATCATCTTTTCCGCTAGCCCCATACCAGGAAACACCATTTCGGTGGTGAACACGATTGATCGCCTGATGATGTTGGGTGCCAAAGTTGTCTATGGAAAAGGGGAGGGCATCCACGTCTCTGGACACGGTAGTCAGGAAGATCAGAAATTGATGCTTGCTCTGACCCGGCCAAAGTTTTTCGTGCCTGTTCATGGTGAGCATCGGATGCTCGTCTGCCATTCCAAGACTGCTCAATCCATGGGTGTGCCTGCAGACAACATGTTGATCATTGACAACGGAGATGTCGTCGAACTCACCCCTGATTCCCTCCGGCGCGGTGAAGCCGTCAAGGCTGGAATTGAGCTGCTGGATGCTTCCCGCAACGGAATTGTTGATGCGCGGGTTTTGAAAGAGCGTCAGCAATTGGCGGAAGATGGGGTGATCACGTTGTTGGCTGTCATCAGCACCGATGGCGTCATGGCGGCTCCGCCGAGGGTCAACCTTCGTGGCGTGGTGACCACCGCCGATCCCCGCAAACTTTCCATCTGGGCGGAACGGGAAATTCGCTGGGTGCTGGAAAATCGCTGGAATCAACTCTGCCGAAACAGTGGTGGCAAGGCTCCTGATGTGGATTGGGTTGGTGTGCAGCGGGAAGTGGAAGTGGGTTTGCAGCGTCGTCTGCGGCGCGAGCTGCAGGTGGATCCCCTCACCATTTGTTTGGTGCAGCCTGCTCCTGCGGGTAGCCCCGCGTACAAGGGCCAGGCGGATGCTGAACCGGATACCCGACCCGCGCCCAAGGGGCGCCAAGGATCTCGCGACCGCAGCCGGGAGGGTGGTGGCTCCGAGGCCCGTCCACGACAGGAACCGGTCCTCAACACAGCCAAGGCCCCTGAACCGCAGGAGGAGCCTGAAACGCCGAACGGCCGCACGCGACGCCGTCGCTCGGCAGCCTTGGCAGGCTGAGCCGGCTCAGTCTATTTTGTAAAGCAACAAGGAGGACCGCAGGTCCTCCTTGTTATCATCATTTTCATCCTTGCGGTGCACCTGCTCGTTGTTCAGCAGCGCCGACACTGTGGATCTTTCAATATTGGGGGAGTAGGCCAAGTCCACATCCTCGGCCAACGCCGGGTTGGCCTGGTGGACCTCCATCAGCTCAGGTTCCTCAACCACCTCCGGAATGAGGGGCCGGAGGGTGAGATGGGTCGCCAGATCGTCCTCCTCTGGGCGGGTTGGAGCCGGAGGCTCGACCTCTTCCTGTGGCTCGGCCAACGCTTCCTCTGGCGAGGTCCAGGGCATCGCCGGGACAGAGATGTGGAGCGTTTCCGTTCGGTTCTGAACGTTGGTGGGCTGGAAGGGATCCGCTGCCAGACCGAGATCGGGGTGGGGTGTCTCTTCCTTGGGGACGGGACGGGCGGGAGGCGGAGTCTCTTTGGCGTTGTTCGCGGATTCGGTCGACTGGACCGGAGGTGATCCCAGGTGCAACGCGATCCGAGGGGTGTTCGGGGCAGGCTCGCCGGGACCTCTCAGGTCATTCGGTGGCTCGGGTTCTGTTTCTGGAAGGAAGAGGCTTGGACGTTCCATCGGCCCGTCATCGTCCTCCATGTCCTCCGCCACAAAGGTGGAGGACAAAGGCTTGTGACACTGATCCAGTCCATCCTCGGCCATTTGCCGCAAGGAGGATTCCGCGTCGCTGTTGTGAACCAAGAGGTACAGATCTTCTGCCGCGTCGCGATCGCCATACCCATGAAGAAGGGTGTGGGCCAGCAGCAGATGCATGCGGTGACGGAGCCCTTTGATGTCCTCCTGATGGTTTTTCTCGGGCAGCTCGCTCAAGAGAACGGTTCCTGCCTCCACGACCGTGGCCCAGCGACCCTCGCAGTAGGCCTTCTCAATCACCTCGTAGCGACGGAGGGCATCGCTGGGGCTCAGGGAGCTCTCCATGACCGGTTGAGGAATGCACAGGGTGGAATCAGAGTCAATCTGCATCCATTCCAGTGGAGCTGCCACCCCATTGTTAAGTCTTGTTTCCCAGGGCCTTGTTTTCTGGACAAACGTGACAGCAGGTGGGCCAAGTCGTGGGCGGATAGATTCCGTCCCCAGTGGCGCCGCAGCCAGGTTTGCAGAAGGCGTCGTTGATTGGCCGGGTGAAGCGCCATCAAGGCTGCTCGATCCAGGTGGAAGCCGTCGGCATCCCCCTTCATGGCGTCCTCAAGAGGTCTCAATGCCAGGTGGAGCAACTCCTCCACTTCATCGGTCTCCTCCTGCAGCCGTTCGGCCGTCGCGGCGATGCGTCGCGTTGCGCCGGGGTGAAGCGCTTCCAGCACAGGCAGCACTTCAGCGCGCACGCGATTGCGACTGAAGCGTGCATCGGCGTTGCTGGCGTCGATCCAGACAGGCAACCCCCTCTGCTCGCAAAGGCGCGCGGTGTCCTGGCGGCTGAACAGGAGCAGAGGGCGCACTAGCTGACAGCCCTCCCCCAAGGGACGGGTTGCCCGCAGCGAGGCCAATCCCTGACGATGGCTTCCCCGGGCGAGATGGAGGAGCAGCGTTTCCGCTCGGTCGCTGGCGGTGTGACCGGTGAGCACATGCTGACAGCCAAGTGCCGCAGCCTGTCGCCGCAAACACGCGTAACGCCACTCACGCGCCTGCGCTTCTGAACCTGGCACGGGACGCGCCTGCTCGCGATGTAGGGAGAACCCGCGCTCTGCGGCCCAGGACGCCAAGGCCTCCCCCTGGGCCGCCGCCTCGGCGCGCCAGCCGTGATCTCCATGCCAAAGGCTGAGGGTCCAGCCGTGAAGGATCCGCAGATCGCCGATCAGGCTCGTGAGGGCCATGGAATCCTGGCCTCCGGAGACGGCCAGCAGCAGGTGCGCTCCTTCGGGGAGCAGGGAGGGGTGGCGCAGAAGGTGTCTGTGGAGCCGATCCAGGTCGGGGCTCCAGTCCGACGGTTTCGGCGTGGCGCTGAATGGGAGAATCACCTTTGCATCTTCGTTGGTTTCTGATGTCGCGTCCCTCCAGCCTGCCTGCCTCACTCCGAGAGGGGATCCGCCAGCAGAGGCTGCTCAAGGTGATCGCTGGCCTCACCAATCGGGATCCGATCGCCGTGGCGCGGATCGCCCGCGCGGCGCAGGCCGGTGGGGCGGATCTGCTTGACCTGGCTTGTGATCCAACCCTGGTGGAGACCATTCTGACGGTCGCTCCGGGGATGCCTCTCTGCGTCTCCGCCGTGGATCCTGAACTGTTCCCCTCCGCCGTGGCGGCAGGGGCCACGATGGTGGAGATCGGCAACTTTGATGCTTTCTATCCTCAAGGGTTGCGTTTTGAGGCAGAGGATGTGTTGCGCTTGACCCACCGCACTCGGGAGCTGCTTCCGGAGGTTGTTCTCTCCGTCACGGTTCCCCACGTTCTTCCCCTCGACCAGCAAGAGCAGTTGGCCGTCGCCCTGGCCCATGCGGGAGCCGACTGGATCCAGACCGAGGGCGGCACCAGTGCGCGACCCATGAGTCCCGGAGTGCTGGGGTTGGTCGAGAAGGCCGCTCCCACCCTGGCGGCCACCCATGCCATCTGTCGGGCCCTGGCTGCCGCTGACGTGTGCCGGCCTGTGCTCTGCGCGTCCGGCTTGTCCGCTGTCACGGTGCCCATGGCCCTGGCCGCCGGTGCCGCAGGAGTTGGGGTGGGATCCGCTGTGAATCGACTGCGGGATGAGGTGGCCATGGTGGCCGTGGTGCGTGCCCTTCGGGAAGCCACAGGCTCCGCTGTTGCTCCGGCTGGCATGGCTGCCTATGGTATTGCTAACAACAATTGAGTCCAATGGCGGGTTCTCTTCTCTGGCTTCTGCAGTGGCCCGTTCGCGCGGTGGTTCTGCTGCTTGTCTCCAAGCTCCCGTTGGGGGTGGAGCTGGCCAGTTTTCCCGTGGCTCTGTTGTCGGCGGTGGTGATCGGACTTCTCGGAACGCTGTTGATGTGGCCCTTGAAGTTGATCCTTGGGCCCTTCTGGGCGATCACCTCCCTCGGCGGGCTGATCACTCCGGTGAGCTTTCTCTTTGAGTGGGTGATCGCCATCGTTCTTTTTGGACTGGCGGCTTGGTTGATTCAGGGCTTCCGCCTCCGCAACGGCCTTCTCAGTGCTGTCCTCGGTGCCTTGGCTTATAGCTTGATTAGCTATTTCATTCTTCGGGCGCTTGGTCTGGAGGTTCCCCTCACCCGCGCCATGGCTCTCATCACGGGCCTGCCGGTCTGACGTCTTCGGCGGCGGCCGGTTCCCAATCCTCCTGTCCCTTTGCCCCCCCTGCCGCAGTGCTGCGGCAGGGGGGGCAAAATATGGCCATGGTTTTTCATCTTCATGCCCCCTACACCCCCCAGGGGGATCAGCCCACCGCCATTGACGCCTTGGTGCGCGGGGTGGACGATGGCCAGCGGTATCAGACTTTGCTCGGCGCCACGGGCACCGGCAAAACCTTCACCATTGCCAATGTCATCGCCCGCACGGAGCGGCCGACGTTGGTCCTGGCGCATAACAAGACCTTGGCGGCTCAGCTCTGTAATGAGTTGCGGGAGTTTTTTCCGCGCAATGCTGTTGAGTATTTCATCTCGTACTACGACTATTATCAACCGGAGGCCTACGTGCCTGTTTCGGACACCTATATCGCGAAGACGGCTTCGATCAATGAAGAGATTGACATGCTGCGCCACTCCGCCACCCGTTCCTTGTTTGAACGGCGCGATGTGATTGTTGTGGCTTCTATCAGTTGTATTTATGGCTTGGGCATCCCCTCGGAATACCTGAAGGCCGCCGTGAAGTTTGAGGTGGGTGGCACCCTTGACTTGCGTGGTTCGTTGCGGGAGCTGGTCAATAATCAGTATTCACGCAACGATATTGAAATCGCGCGCGGACGCTTCCGGGTTCGTGGTGATGTGCTGGAGATTGGTCCCGCTTATGAAGATCGCTTGGTGCGTGTGGAATTGTTTGGGGAGCAGGTCGAAGCCATCCGCTATGTGGATCCCACCACCGGAGAGATTTTGCAAAGTCTAGAGGCGATCAGTATTTATCCCGCCAAGCACTTCGTCACCCCCAAGGAGCGGCTGCAGTCCGCCATCCAAGCCATACGATTGGAGCTGGCGGAACGGCTGGCTGTCCTCAATGAGCAAGGCCGCTTGCTGGAAGCCCAGAGGCTCGAGCAGCGCACTGCCTACGACTTGGAAATGCTTGAACAAGTTGGTTACTGCAATGGCGTGGAGAACTATGCGCGCCATCTCGCTGGGCGCCCAGCGGGCTCACCTCCCGAGTGCCTGATCGATTACTTCCCCAAGGATTGGTTGTTGGTGGTGGATGAAAGCCATGTCACCTGCAGCCAGCTTCAGGCGATGTACAACGGTGATCAAAGTCGCAAGCAGGTGCTCATTGAGCATGGTTTTCGTCTTCCTAGCGCAGCAGACAATCGCCCGTTGAAAGCGGATGAGTTCTGGCAAAAGGCGAATCAAACGATCTTTGTCAGCGCCACTCCCGGCCATTGGGAACTCACCCGAAGTGATGATGCGATTGTTGAGCAGGTGATTCGTCCCACCGGCGTTCTCGATCCGGTGGTGGAGGTGCGACCCACCGAGGGGCAGGTCGACGATCTTCTGGCGGAGATTCGCGTGCGAGCGGCCAAGCAGGAGCGCGTGTTGGTGACCACGCTCACCAAGCGGATGGCCGAAGACCTCACGGACTACTTGTCCGATCATGGGGTGCGCGTGCGCTATCTCCACTCCGAAATCCATTCCATCGAGCGGATCGAAATCATCCAGGACCTTCGCAATGGTGAGTACGACGTGCTCGTGGGCGTCAACCTTTTGCGGGAGGGTCTCGACCTTCCGGAGGTGTCTCTGGTCGCCATCCTCGATGCCGACAAGGAGGGGTTTCTGCGGGCGGAGCGCTCCCTGATTCAAACCATTGGCCGCGCCGCTCGTCACGTGGAAGGGGTGGCGCTTCTCTACGCCGACAACCTGACAGACAGCATGGACAAGGCCATCTCCGAGACCGCTCGGCGGCGTGCCATTCAGGAGGCGTACAACCGCAAGCACGGCATCACTCCCCAGCCGGCTGGCAAACGCGCGGGCAACGCGATCCTGGCCTTCCTGGAGGTGTCGCGCCGCCTCAATGACGAGCAGCTCGTCGAAGCCACACAACAGGCCGAGCAGAACGCCGTTCCTCTGGATTCCCTCCCGGAGTTGATCCAGCAACTTGAAGAAAAGATGAAACTGGCGGCGAAAAATCTGGATTTCGAGGAGGCGGCCAATCTGCGCGACCGCATCAAAAGCCTGCGTCAGAAGCTTGTGGGAAAGGATTGATCTCCTGAGCCTCAGGGGCAGGCGGGGGCCTCCGTGCCCTCGACGTGATGGCAGGTGGCTCCCCCCAGGCCAAAGGTGGCATGAACCGCCCGCAGGGCTCGCACCCCATCCGCTTCAGCCATCACGCAGCTTGTGCGGATTTCACTCGTGGCAATCAACTCAATGTTGACGGAGGCGTTCGCCAGAGCGCGGAACATGCGGGCTGCCGTTCCAGCGGTGCAGGCCATCCCGGCCCCGACAGCGCTGACACGGGCAATGGCCGGACCCTCCTCGACGCTGGCCCCGGCCCACTGCCGCAGCAGCGCCATCAGGGCGCCCCGGGCGGCTGAGCGGTCGCCACGGCGAAGGATGAAGCTGATGTCCCGGCTGCCGATCGTGGCTCCCGTCGGCGCGGTTCTCAAGCGCTCCGATTGCACGATGGCATCCAGGCTGATGCCAGCGTCCGCCAGGGCCCTGCAAATGATGGCCGCCGACCCTGGCAGGTCGGGGACACCCTTGACGGTGATGAGGGCCTGGTTGAGATCCAGAGCCACCCCCCGCACCGCGGGCGCCTCTGGATCGACGGGTTGCGGGCCTTCGCGGAGCTGGTGGTCCCCCAGCTCAAAGGCCATGGCCGCCGCGCGCAGGGCCTTCCTGCCCTGGCGACCATCCACCACGCAGCTCACCTTGACCTCGCTGGTGGCGATCAGCCGCAGGTTGATCCCCAGACGGGCAAGGGTGTCGAAGAACCCCGCCGCCACCGAGGGGCGGGCCAGGATGCCCGCGCCGGAGATGCTGATCTTCGCCATGCCCCCTTCCAGCGTCAGTCGCGCGCCCTCGGCGCCCAACTCTGTGAGCAGCTGGCGACACACCTGGCCTGCGCTCTCCCGCTCAGTTTCCGCCACCGTGAAGGCAATGTCATTGCTGTTGCCCTCATGGGTGGACTGGACGATCAGGTCGACGTTCACCCCGGCAGCGCCCAGGGATTCGAACAAGCGGGCCGCCACCCCCGGCTGATCGGGCACGTTCGACAAGGCGAGCACGGCTTGATCGCCCTCCAATTCCGCCCCGTCCACGGGCTTGCCCAACTCCAGCCCATCGCTGCCCACGGGCCTGCTGGCGCCGCTGGTGAGCGCAGTGCCTGGATCATCGGTCCAGCTGGAGCGCACCCGCAGGGGGACGCCGTAGTTGCGGGCGATCTCCACGGCGCGGGGATGGAGCACGGAGGCCCCCAGGCTCGCCAGCTCCAACATCTCGTCGCAGCTCACCCGCTCCATCAGCTGGGCGTCGGGCACCTTGCGCGGATCGGTGGTGAGCACGCCTGGAACATCGGTGTAGATCTCGCAGGCTTCGGCTCCGAGGGCGGCGGCCAAGGCCACGGCGGAGGTGTCTGACCCCCCCCGCCCCAAGGTTGTGATTTCAGGAATGCCCGACGGGCCGCCGCTGGTGCCTTGAAACCCGGCCACGATGACGACGTTGCCCTCTTCGATCCGCCGCCACATCCGCTCGGCTCGGATCTCCAGGATGCGAGCCCGGCCATGGGCGGATTCCGTGATGATTCCCGCCTGGGTTCCCGTCAGCGACACCGCCGGCACCCCGAGCCGATGCAGGGCCATGGCAAGCAAAGCGATCGACACCTGCTCGCCGGTGGCCAGCAGCATGTCCATCTCCCGCTGAGGGGGAGCCTCGTTGATCGCCCGCGCCATGGCCGTCAGGGTGTCGGTGGTGTGTCCCATGGCGGACACCACCACCACGAGTTCGTGGCCGTCCTCCCGAGAGGCGGCGATGCGTCGGGCAACCGCCTGGATCCGTTCCACATCGGCGACGGACGTGCCTCCGAATTTCTGGACGAGGAGGGCCATCCGCGCGAGTGTGCAGGTGCAAGCCAACTTATCGAGGAGCGCCCGGGGGGAGGAGCCAGGCCTCGCGAAAGGTGTCGGCGGGGTCTCCCCCCCGCTTGAGCGCCGCCTCCGCCTCCAGCAGCTGCCTCAGCAGACCCAGCAGGTGTTCCTCACTGCGGCCGCGGATCTGCTTCCGCAGCACGTACACCCGCTTCGGGTTGCCAATGCCGGCCGCTTTGGCGATGGTGGCCACATCCTGTTCTCCCCGCGCCTCCAGCAAGGCCACCCACAACCAGCCGCGGATTTGGCTGGAGAGAGAGGCGACGATTCGCAGAGCCGGTTCCCCGGCGGCCAACAAAGCATCCGCCAGGGCGATCGCCTCCGCTGGGCGGCCGGCCAGGAGCGCCTCTCCCACGGCCAGTGCCGTGCTGCTGCGACCTTCCACCAGGGCGCTGACCGCGTCCGCCGTGATCCGCTCCCCGCCGTAGACCCGCAGCTTCTCCAGCTCGCTGGCCAGGCGAGCACTGTCGCTGCCAATGGCCTGGGCCAAAGCCTCGGCGGCCCGATCCTCCAGGGTGAGGCCCAAGGCCGTCGCCGCGCTCCGCACCAGCTCCAGCTGACCCGCCCCGTCCCAGCTGGCGGGAAGGGGGAAGCTCTGCTCCTCAGCCACCGCCCGCAAGGCCTTGGTGGTGCGCAGCCGAGCATCGGGCTTGCCGCTGCTCACCAACACCAGGTGGGTGTGCTCGGGAATCGCCGGGAGGCAGGCCTCCAGCGCTTCCGCCAAGGGGGGCGGGCAGGTGCCGCAGAAGGGGCTGCGTTGCAGCACGACCACGCGCTGTCCCGCCCCCAGAGGAGGGGTGCGGGCCTCCTCCAGGGCGCGACGGGCCTGCTCGCCGTCCTGTCCGTCGAGCCGACTCAGATTCATGGCGGCCCAGCTCGGATCGAGGGCGTCTTTCACCAGCCGCTCCACCGCCCGGCCCCGGGCGGCCTCGTCGTCGCCCCAGTAAAGGTGGATCGGCATCAGGGCCTGTCTTGAACGACTTCGACCATCCGATCTTCTCGGAAAGCCTGCGCCGCATCCGCGGCTGGCTGGGAGAGACCGGTCTCGCCGGTCTGGAACGCGACGTGTTGGAGCGCCTGGTGCACAGCGGCGGCGACCTCAGCTTGGCCGCTGATCTGCGCTTCAGCCCCGGGGCCTGTGCCCTCGGGGCAGGCGCGCTCGCTGGCGGCGCGCCGATCCTCACGGACACCGCCATGGCCGCCGCAGCCGTCCGCCCCATGGCGCGTCGCACCTTTGGCAACCCGGTGCGGTCGGTGTTGGATTGGGCCCCGCCGGAGGCCCCGCCCGGGGGCACGCGCGCGGCGGAAGGGCTGGCCATCGCCTTGGAGCGCCATCCCGGCGCCGTGGTGCTGATCGGCAGCGCCCCCACCGCCTTGGAGCGTCTGCTGAGGCTCACCGACACAGGCGCCGTGCCGCCCCCGGCCCTGGTGATCGGCATGCCGGTTGGGTTTGTGGGGGTGATGGAGAGCAAGCGGCGGTTGGCCTCTCGGGCCTTGCCCCAGATTCGCCTGGAGGGCAGTCGAGGAGGCGCCGCCCTGGTGGCTGCGGCCGCCAACGCCCTCTTGCGGGGCGCCTGGCGCGGTCCGGGGCCCTAGAGGGAGGGGGAGTCTCTGGTGTCTCCAACAGCCACATGGCTGTTGGCCTCAATGCGGCCCAACACCTGCCTGGCCCGGCGCACCACTGAGGGGGGAACCCCCGCCAAACGAGCCGCCTCGATGCCGTAGCTGCGGCTGGCGCCTCCCGGCACCACCTGATGAAGGAAGAGCAGGGCGTCTCCGGTCTCCTGCACCAAAACCTGCGCATTGGCCACGTTGGGCAGCAGCTCCGCCAGGGCGTTGAGCTCGTGATAGTGCGTGGCAAACACCGTGCGCGCCCTCACATCGCCCGCCAGCGCCTCCGCCACGGCCCAGGCGATGGCGAGGCCATCGAACGTGGCGGTGCCGCGCCCGATCTCATCGAGCAACACCAGCGACCGCGGGGTGGCGTGGTGAAGGATGTTCGCCGTTTCGGCCATCTCCACCATGAAGGTGGATTGGCCCGTGGCCAGGTCGTCGACGGCGCCGACCCGGGTGAAGATGCGATCGGCCAGGCCCAGACGGGCGGAGCGGGCTGGCACCCAGCCGCCCACCTGGGCCATCAGTTGCAGCAGGCCGGTCTGGCGGAGGTAGCAGCTTTTGCCACTGGCGTTGGGGCCCGTGAGCACCAGCAGGTCGGGGGCCCGGGCCTCCCCTCCGCCGAGGGCGATCGGATTGGGGGTGAACGGCTCGTCCACCAAGAGTTGCTCGACCACCGGATGGCGCCCGGCCTCGATGGTGAGTTCTCGACCGTCCACGATCTCCGGGCGGCACCAGCCCGCCGTGGCGGCCACCTCCGCCAGAGAGGCCAGGGCATCCAGCGCGGCCACCTGCCGGGCGGCGGCTCGGATCGGCTCGGCCTGGCGCCCGACGGTCTGCCGCAGGGCCGTGAACAGCTCCAGCTCCCGCTGGGCGGCCCGGGTGCGCAGCCGAAGGATGCGCCCCTCCCGTTCCTTGAGGGCCGGTGTGACAAAGCGCTCCTCACTGGCGAGGGTTTGTCGGCGAATCCAGTGGTCGGGAACAGCCGCAGCCTTGGCACGGCTCACCGCCAGGAAATAGCCAAAGGTGCGGTGGTATTGCAGACGCACGTTGCCATGGCCACTGAGCTGGCGTTCCTGGCGTTCCTGGTCCGCCAGCCAGCGTTCCTGGTCATCGAGCTGGTTGCGCAGGCCATCCAGCTCGGCATCCACGCCGTCATGGATCAGGCCGCCGTCGCTGAGGCTGAGGGGTGGGGCCTCCACGAGGGTGTGGCGCAACGCGGCGGCCAAGGTCGCCAGGTCGGTTTGCGGGGTTCCCAAGGTTCGCAGCGCGACGGCGCGGGCGCTCTGGAGCAGCTCCGCCAGGCGGGGCAGGCGCTCCAGGCCATCCGCCAGGGCCACGAGGTCGCGGGCCGAGGCCGTGCCGGCCCCCGCACGCCCTGCCAGCCGCTCCAGGTCGGCCATCGGCCGCAGCAGGCGGCGCAGGGCCTGGCGCAGGGCCCGCTGCTCCACCAGCTCGCTCACCCCTTCTTGCCGTTGAAGGATCGGGGCGGCCTCCACGAGGGGGGCTTCCACCCAGCGCCGCAGGCATCGGGCCCCCATGGCGGTCACGGTGCGATCCAGGGCCCAGAGCAGGGATCCCTCGAAACGCCCCCCCATCTGGGTGCGTGTCAGCTCCAGATTGCGGCGGGTCTGGGCGTCGAGCACAAGGGTGTCGCCCGCGTGCCAAAGCCTGGGCCGATCGAGGGGGATGGCGAGCCGATCCGTTTCCTCGCCGCCCGTGTCGGGCTGGGTGCTGTCGAGATAGGCCAGCAGACCCCCGGCCGCGCGCAGGGCCAGGGGGGTTTCCGACAGGCCGAGTCCCTCCAGCCGTGCCAGTCCGTAGCGCTCCTGCAGCCGCCGTTTCGCTTGGGGGGCTTCAAAGGGGGAGCGGGGCTGGGGCGTGTGCCGCACGCCTGTCGGGCACCAGGACGGGGCTGTCTCTTCGCTCTGTTCACCATCGAGGGGCTCGGTCCAGACCACCTCGGCCGCCTCCTGGCGCAGCAGTTCCTGATGCAGGGCGGCAAGACCCTCTTGCTCGCTGACGCGGAACTCCCCCGTGCTCACATCGGCGACGGCCAGCCCCCAGCGGGCACCCTCCAGAACCACGGCGCAGAGCCAGTTGTTGCGCCGCGCCGCCAGCATCCCCTCCCCCAGGACCGTGCCGGGGGTGAGGACGCGCGTGATGTCGCGACGCAGCAGCGAACCGTTGGAGGGGGTGGTTTCCAGCTGATCGCAGAGGGCCACGCAGAGGCCCCGCTGCACCAGCTCGCCGCAATAGCGCTCGGCGGCATGGTGGGGGATGCCCGCCATCGGCACCCGGCCGATCGTCTTGCCCGCCTCCTTGCCCGTGAGAGCCAGATCGAGAAGGCGGGAGACCGTGATGGCGTCCTCGAAGAAGCACTCGAAGAAATCCCCCAGGCGGTAGAGCAACACCCGGTCCGGGTGGGCCGCCTTCAGGCTGACGTAGTGGCGCAGCATCGGGGTCAGGGCCTCCGGCTGGACCAGGCTGTGGTGATGCCAGCGGGGCTGATCCTCCAGGGGCGGGGAGGCTGTTTCCGGCCCTGTTGAAGGCACGGTCCCGTCGTCCGGAGGGGAGGCGGAGGCTCTGGGTTTCCGTTGGCGGGGGCGGGCGGCCGCTGCGGCCAAGGGGTCCTCGTCCCCAGGGGCGTCGGGTTCGGAGTCGGTGGGGGGAGGGGTCGCGGGGGAAGCCTCGCCCGCGGGGGCAAAGAGATCGCCTTGCAGGTCAGCCGTCGCCATCAGGAGGAGTTGCTGGCTGCTCACCCGCCCATGAGACTGAAGGTATCGGAGCAGATGTTAAGGGGTCTTGGCGATGGGACCTGTCGCGGCGTGGCTCTGCGCCGCCGGCTTCGACAACATGTGAAGGAAGCCGGGGGGACGGCTCCCCATCGGCGCCGGCACGTGTGAGAATCCGCCCGACGCCTGAATCGGCCGGCGCGCCCTTCCCCCCATGCAGATCATCAACACGCTCACCGTTCTGGCCCTTGTGGTGCTCTCCTTTGCGTTGATCGTGGCGGTGCCTGTCCTCTACGCCAGCGGCGAAGACGTGGGGCGCTCCAACAAGCTGATCCTCATCGGTGGCTTGGTTTGGGTGGGGCTGGTTCTGCTGAACTGGGGCATGAGCTATTTCGTGGTCTGAATCGCCTTGACCCATTTCGAAGGCACCTTCACGAACGCCGCCCGTCTGCGCATCGCCGTGGTGGTGGCGCGGTTCAATGATTTGGTCACGGGCAAGCTGCTCAGCGCCTGCCTGGATTGCTTGGGCCGCCACGGACTGGACACCACGCCCGCCAGCCCCCAGCTGGATGTGGCCTGGGTGCCCGGGAGTTTTGAGATCCCTCTGGTGGCGCGGCGGATGGCTGCCAGTGGGCGCTACCAGGTGGTTATCACCCTCGGGGCGGTGATTCGCGGGGACACCCCCCACTTCGACGTGGTGGTCGCGGAAGTCAGCAAGGGGGTGGCCGCTGTGGCCCGAGAGACGGGTGTGCCCGTGATCTTCGGTGTGCTTACCACCGACACCTTGCAGCAGGCCTTGGAGCGCGCGGGCATCAAGAGCAATCTTGGCTGGAGTTATGCCCTGCAGGCCCTGGAGATGGGCAGCCTGATGGCCCAGCTTCCCCCAGCCGACATGAGATGCTTGACGGAGGCGACGCCGGGCGATTGACGGCAGGACAGGCGATGGTGCATGCTTGCTTGGTCGTGAAAGCGACCCTTCACAACGCCGACCAAATCGGTAACGTGCCAGCGGACTCACATTTTGGAGTTAGTTTACGGACTTGCTTCCAAACTTCCGGAGAACTCTGACATCGGTCCCGGCTCATTCCAGGCAGCTTCGGCATACTGGTTTGAGATCACTTTTGGATTCGTCAAGATAAGGCCTGAATCATTCTGATTTCAGGGTGACTCTTGTTTTGTCAACATCTCATTCATGAGTTGTTGTACGATTGCATCCCCTGTCCTAGGGGCATGACCGAATCCTAAGTCATTGTTGATGAGTGGTGAATGTTGTGCGGATGTAGCTCAGTGGTAGAGCATCTCCTTGCCAAGGAGAGGGTCGAGAGTTCGAATCTCTTCATCCGCTTTTTTCTTTGACCATCAAAACTTGTGTAGAAACTTGGTGAAAGCCAATGTTTTGATAGAACTTTGAGCTGTTGGTTGTCATCAGATAAACGCGCTCGCAGTTGGCGAGGGCTGGATGGGCAAGGAGGGTCGTCACAATTGTCTTGCCTATGCCCTGACCTGTGGTTGTGGCATCCACCACCACATCCCAGATGGTTCCTCGGAAGATGCCATCACTGGTGGCACGCCCAAACCCGATCAACTGCCGCCCCCTCCAGGCGGTGACACACACCGCACTCTGGTTGAGCATCCGTCGCAAATTGTCCAGGGATCGACCCTGGCACCAGAACGCGTTGCGATTCAACAGGTGCCGCAGCTGCTCCATGGCTTTGACAGGTCGCAAAGCTGGATCCAGTCCAAGCCGCAACGCAGGCGCGGTGCGGCCGTGGCAAACGATGCGCACGGACTTGCGGCCACCTCCACCAGCCTCCGAGGGTTGGCGCTCGTGGTTCATCAAGACAAACTGCCATGACGATCAGGAACCATAGACTGTCCACCGGGAACCAGCCCTCGCGTCCTCGCTGACTGGAGCGGGGGGTCTTCACCCCTGGCTGAGACCACCGCTCAGGCCAACGCAGGCCAACGCTCAGGCCAACGCCGAGACCACTGCGGAGAACAGGCAAACCCCTTGTCACGCCTCGGGTCTGGCCCTCAATGCGGACGTCGGAAGTGTTACGATGACGACTCATAAGTAGTCTGTTCTCCATGCTCAAGCTGTTGCTGGGTGATCCAAACGCTCGCAAGCTGAAGCGCTACCAGCCCCTGGTTTCAGACATCAACCTTCTGGAGGAGGACATCAGTCCTCTCTCGGACGATGAGCTGCGCGGTCTTACGGCAGAGTTCCGGCAAAAGCTAGATAAAGTAGAACCAATCGCTCGAAAAAAAGCGGTTTTGGATGAATTGCTGCCCCAAGCCTTTGCGGTTGTGCGTGAAGCGGGAAAGCGGGTCCTCGGCATGCGTCACTTTGATGTGCAGCTCATCGGTGGCATGGTGCTTCACGATGGACAGATTGCCGAGATGAGAACGGGAGAGGGGAAAACATTGGTTGCCACGCTACCCGCCTATTTGAACGCTTTGACAGGTCGGGGGGTGCATGTCGTCACGGTGAACGATTACCTCGCCAGACGAGACGCGGAGTGGATGGGACAAATCCATCGCTTCCTCGGGTTGAGCGTTGGCTTGATTCAGCAGGATATGTCGCCCTCAGATCGACAGCGCAACTACGCCTGCGACATCACCTATGCCACCAACTCTGAACTGGGCTTTGATTATCTTCGGGATAACATGGCCACCGACTTGTCTGACATTGTTCAGCGAGACTTTCATTATTGCATTATTGATGAAGTTGACTCTATCCTCATTGATGAAGCGCGGACTCCTCTGATCATCTCTGGCCAGGTGGAGCGTCCCCAGGAAAAGTATCGGCTGGCATCTCAGGTGGCAGCACAGTTGATCCGCGCCCCGGAAATGGGCAAGGATGGCATCGATCCAGATGGCGATTACGAAGTTGACGAGAAACGTCGCAACGTTACGCTCACCGATTTGGGTTATGTTCATGCTTCGGATCTTCTCGGTGTTCAGGATCTTTACGATTCAGCAGATCCCTGGGCTCATTTTATCAACAATGCCTTGAAGGCAAAAGAATTATTTGCTAAAGATGTGAATTATATTGTGCGCGGTAATGATGTTGTTATCGTTGACGAATTTACTGGGCGTGTGATGCCGGGTCGTCGCTGGAGCGATGGCCTGCATCAGGCAATTGAATCTAAAGAAGGTCTGCCGATTCAGCCGGAAACGCAAACCCTGGCGAGCATCACCTATCAGAACTTCTTTTTGCTCTATCCTCGCTTGGCAGGGATGACGGGTACAGCAAAAACGGAAGAATTGGAGTTTGAAAAAACTTACAAGTTAGAGGTGGCCACAGTCCCAACCAATCGCAAAAGTTCACGTGTTGATTGGTCGGATCAGGTGTACAAAACTGAAACGGCCAAGTGGAGAGCGGTTGCCAATGAAACAGCAGAGATTCACGGGAGGGGTCGACCGGTGCTGGTGGGCACCACAAGTGTGGAGAAATCAGAATTATTATCCACTTTATTGGAAGAACTATCCATCCCGCACAATCTTCTCAATGCCAAGCCTGAGAATGTCGAGCGGGAGGCGGAAATTGTTGCCCAGGCCGGCCGAGCTGGAGCGGTGACCATCGCCACCAACATGGCGGGTCGTGGCACCGACATCATCCTTGGAGGCAACAGCGACTACATGGCGCGTTTGAAGGTGCGCGAAGTGTTGCTGCCCCGACTGGTTCGGCCGGAAGATGGCCACGGGGCATTTCTCAGTCTGCCGCGCCCCTCTGCAAAGGGAGCGGGGTTTGCGGGTGAACAGCCCTCCGGCTCGGCTCCCTCAAGGGATGGGCGTCCCTCCGGCACGCTCTACCCATGCGACCTCTCCCCGGAGGCTGAACAGGCTCTCGTCGCTTTGGCTCGCGAGCTCGTGCAGGCGTGGGGTGACCGTTCCCTCACCCTGCTGGAGCTGGAGGATCGCATCGCGCTGGCGTCGGAGAAGGCGCCGACCGCTGATCCGCACATCCAGGCGATGCGTGATCTGATTCTTCGTGTCAAGGACGAATACGATGGTGTGGTTAAACAGGAAGAAACGCAGGTTCGAGAAGCTGGTGGTTTGCATGTCATCGGCACAGAAAGGCATGAATCGCGGCGAATTGATAATCAGTTGCGGGGAAGGTCTGGACGCCAAGGTGACCCGGGCACCACCCGTTTCTTTCTCTCGCTCGATGACAACTTGCTCCGCATCTTCGGTGGGGATCGCCTTGCTGGCCTCATGAATGCCTTCCGAGTGGAAGAAGACATGCCGATCGAATCAAGTATGTTGACGCGCTCTCTTGAAGGGGCCCAAAAGAAGGTTGAAACCTATTATTACGACCAGCGAAAGGATGTTTTTGAATACGATGAAGTGATGAACAATCAGCGCCGAGCTATTTATTCTGAGCGCCGCAGAGTCTTGGAAGGGAGGGAATTGAAACTTCAGGTTTTGGGTTATGGCGAAAAGACGATCGATGATATTGTTGAAGCTTATGTGAATCCTGATCTGCCACCTGAGGAGTGGGATTTGCAACGCCTCTTGGATAAAGTCAAGGAATTCATCTACCTGCTTCAAGACCTTGAGCCCTCCCGGTTGCAGGGTCTGACGATGGAAGAGCTCAGAGCGTTTCTTCAAGAACAGATGCGCAATGCTTATGACATCAAAGAAGATCAGGTGAATCGCGTGCGCCCTGGCTTGATGCGCGAAGCTGAGCGTTTCTTCATTCTCCAGCAGATCGACACCTTGTGGCGTGAGCATTTGCAGTCGATGGAAGCTCTGCGGGAAACGATTAATCTGCGGGCTTATGGTCAGCAACAGCCGATCATTGAATATAAAAACGAGGCCTATGACATGTTCCGGGAAATGATGACGCAAATGCGTCGCAATGTCATTTACTCCATGTTCATGTTCCAGCCTCAGGTGCCCGAGCAGGTGACGGTCTAAGCCATCGGTTGGCCTCTTTTCCTCGCCCGGAGATTCTCTCGAAGCAGCCTGGGATCAGCAGCCTGGGATCAGCAGCCTGGGATCAAGCAGCCTTACGCCTCATGGTGACCCGCTTCCGGGGGTGGGAAGGCGATCGCCATGGTTGCTCTCCCGTGGCGGCGGGGCGTTGGGTTGCATGGATTCCCCCAAAAATTCCAGGATTTCTCGGTCGCGAATGTTTTGGGCCGAGCCTGTGCAGGACTCCCTCAAGGGCCGGCCGGCGGCCACCTCTCGCAAACAGTGCTGGAGTCGGCTCACCTCCGACTCCAGCGCATCGATGCGCTCCATCAGATTGCGGATCACCCGCGCTTCCGCATCGGGCAGGGCTGAGTGGGCGAGAGGATCGATGCGCACCCCGGATTGGTGCACCACCCGCCCCGGGATGCCCACCACGGTGCTGTCCGCATCCACATCTCGCAACACCACCGAGCCTGCGCCGATGCGGGTGTTGGATCCCACCGTGATCGCCCCCAGCACCTTGGCCCCGGCTCCCACCACAACGTTGTCCTGCAGGGTGGGGTGCCGCTTCCCCTCCTGTTTGCCCGTGCCCCCGAGGGTCACGCCCTGGTAAAGCAGGCAGTTGTTGCCGACCACACTCGTCTCGCCGATGACCACCCCCATGCCGTGGTCAATGAACACCCCATGGCCAATCACGGCCCCTGGATGGATTTCCACCCCGGTCAGCAGACGCGCCAGCTGGCTGAGCAGGCGTGGCAGCAAGGGGACCCGCAGGCGCCAGAGCCGGTGGCTGAAGCGATGGATCACGAGGGCGTGAAACCCCGGGTAGCACAACAGGATTTCCAGGGTGCTGCGTGCAGCGGGATCCCGCTCCCGAATCATGGCCAGATCTGCGGCCATGGCCTTCAAAATGGCGCCGATGGTTCCCATCACACGGCCAAAAGGCCGATTTCCTTGCGCAATTGGTCAATCGTGGCGCTGCCCAGATAGCTCTGGGCGCAATGCACAACGGGCAGGCGCATCAGCTGGGCCCGGTTCTGCCGCAAGGTCTGCTCCACCAAGGGCAGGCTGGGACGATCGCACAACACATGGCTGGCGGCTCGCAGCAGCGCCAGCAAACGGCTGCCCGTGTCGGGATTGGCGGTCATCACCAGCAGTTCATTTCCACGCATCGAATGCAGAATCACCTCTGCGGCACGCAGGATCCCGGGGCTGATGCTCACCAGGCCCACACAGCTGCCAGAGCGCAATTCCTTCAGCAGGTCCAGTTCATGGCGGAAGTCATTGAGATCCACCGGCACGGCCCGAACGCCATGCCGCTGGGCAATCTCCTCCACAGGTTGAAGGAAATACCGGCTGGTGACCACGGTGCCCTTGCTGGAACTTTCCAGGACCGCCTCCAGCTCCTCCATCGGCACCACCTCCACGGGCACCTCCAGATGGGGGTTGAGCTCCTCGGCGATCAGCATGGAGGCGCCGATGTCTTCCCTTGGAGTGCTCACCAACACACGGGCGCCGCAACGCAGCCGCCAGTCCACCTCCCGCGTGAGCAGATCGCGGGCCTGTTGCAGGGTGCAGCCTGCATTGAGCAGGCCATCAATGCTCTGCCGCACCACCCGGTCGATGTCTGGAAGGGTCTTCGTGCGCAATCCCGGCGGTGGCTTGAGTTCCCGGGGCTTCTGCTGATCGCGCACGTAGATGCCGGAACCCGCCATGGCCTCGACGACACCGTCGGATTCCAGTTGCCGATACACCTTGCTGATGGTGTTGCGGTGTAGACCTGTTTGCATGGCCAGCTGGCGCGTGCTCGGCAGGCGATGCCCGGGTGGGTAGTGGCGAGCGGCGATGGCGAAGCAAATCTGGTTGTAGAGCTGCGTTGAGGCGGGAATATCGCTCTCTTGCTGGATGTGGAAACGCACGCGGCTCAAACCTTGGTTCTCGCGGCCACCCTAAGGAGCTTTTGCCTCCGTGACAATTCCCCCCCTGTCATAGGACCATGTGCCGGTTGCCCCCTGGATCATGGCGGAGCGTGTTGAACCATCGTTTCCTGGTCTCCCCCCTGGCGCTCCGATCCGCAGCGCATGGGCGACTCTCGCGCCAGAGCGGCCCGGCGAAGTGCCGTTGCGCTGCTGGTGGGCCGTCCCCCGGGAAGGCTCTCCCCGCGCTGGGATGTTGGTGTTGCCGGAGATCTTCGGGCTGAATCCCTGGGTGTGTGGCGTGGTCGATCGCCTCGCCGGGTTGGGATTCGCGGCGTTGGCGGTGCCTCTGTTCGCCCGCACCGCCCCGGAGCTTTGCCTGAACTACGACCCGGAAGCTTTTCAGGTGGGGCGTTCCCACAAGGAGCGCACCACCGCAGCTGCCCTGCTGCTCGATGTGGCACGGGCGCAGCGCTGGCTGCGGCAGCGCTTGCCTCCCGGAGCCCGTTCGCTCGGTTGCCTCGGGTTCTGCTTTGGCGGCCACGTTGCCCTGTTGGCTTCCGGTCTGGAGGGCCTGGACGCCAGCTGCGTGTGTTACGGGGCCGGGGTGGCGCAGGGACGTCCTGGCGGAGGACCACCCACCCTGGACGAGCTCTCCCGAGCGAAAGGACGGTTGCTCTTGACCTACGGGCTCGACGATCCCCTGGTGCCCCCTGCGGACCTGGCGGCGATCACGGCTGCTGTGGACCGTGCCAGGTCCCTGAACGGCGACGACCGCATTGCCTGGCGCGGCTTCAACGCGGGCCATGGCTTTCTTTGCGAGGCTCGCCCTGATTTCTCTCCCGATCAAGCCCGTATGGCTTGGCCTGTCATCATTGAATTTTTGCCAACAACTTGATCGGGAGCCCGCTGGATCCCACCAGGAGCTGATCATGGTGGATTCGCCCCCGGTTGCGGGAGGGAACGGTGAATCAGCCTTCGTTGCCCACCGTCGCGGTGGCGCCGGCAACAGCAGCGACCGGAGCTGCGGTGTCCGCGCCGGTGGCCTGGGGGGGGGGCGCGGAATTCGCCTTGCTCCCCACCGGCTTCTTGGGCTTGGCCTCAGCAGGCGTCTTGCTGGCGGCCTGGCGTCGCGGGGAGAGAAACATGATCATGTTGCGCCCTTCCCGCTTCGGAGCTTGCTGGAGCTCCGCGTTTTCTTCCAAATCCTTGGCCATCCGCAACAAGAGGGCTTCCGCCAAGGCGGTGTGCTGGATTTCTCGACCGCGGAAGATCACCGTGCACTTCACCTTGTCTCCTGATTTCAGAAAGCGACTGGCCTGTCCGATGCGCACCTGATAGTCGTGAGAGTCGATCTTGTAACGCATCTTCACCTCCTTGACTTCGGTCTGGTGCGACTTTTTTTTGGCTTCCTTGGCTTTCTTTTCCTGTTCAAACTTGTATTTGCCGTAATCCATCACCCGGCAAACGGGGGGATCGGCTTTTTCACTCACCAGCACCAGGTCGAGCTCCCGTTCGCGGGCAACGGCCAGAGCGGCTTCTCGTGTGATCACCCCAAGCTGACTGCCATCGGCATCAACGACCCGCACGTTGGGGTAGTTGATCCTCTCGTTGATGTTGGGAAGCTCCCGTACGGGAGCGCGACGATCTATGCGGGGGCGGGGAGGCATTCAACATTGCATATTGCACTTCACCCTAAGCCTTGCCGCGACCTCTGCAGGGCCATGAGGGCTTTTTGCATCAGATCCTCACCCCTCAGCCACAAGGGCTGGTGTTGACGGCGGAACCAGGTGCGCTGGCGCTTGGCGTATTGGCGGGTGCGCTGCTCCGTTCGGGCGATGGCCTGGCCCTCCGGCCACTGGCCCCGCAGCAGGCCACGGGCTTCGTCGTATCCGATCGTGTCCAGCAGCGGGCAGGTTTCCCCGTAGCGGGCCATGAGCGCCTCGGTTTCAGCCACCAGTCCCTCCGCGTACATCGCTCGCGTGCGTCGCTGGATCCGGTCGGGCAGGTCATCGGGGTCGAGAGCCAGTTCCAGCACCGGCCAGGGTGGCGCCACGCGCCCCTGCTGGTTCGAGGGCGGTTCCCCCGTGGCATAGACCACCTCCAGGGCTCGCTGGGTGCGATGGCTGTCGGCGGGGGCGATGCGGGCTGCCGCCACGGGGTCGCAGACCCCAAGGAGGGCATGGCAGAACGGCTGCCCCAGGTCATGGAGCTGGGCGCGCAGGAAGGCTTGGGGCGGGACGGCGGGAGGCGTCAGTCCCTGCAGCAAGCCCCTGAGATACAGGCCGCTGCCCCCGACCACCAAGGCCAGACCCCGGCGCTGGAGTTCGGCGGACACCGCAGACCGCGCAAGGGGAAGAAAGGCTTGGAGGGTGAAGGGTTGGTCGGGAGGGCGCAGGTCGAGCAGCTCATGGCGCACCCGTTGCCGCTGCTCGGCTGTCGGCTTGGCTGTGCCGATGTCCATGCCGAGGTAGCACTGGCGCGAATCGACGTTGATCACCGCCAGGTCGAGCGACTCCGCCAGCTCCAGAGCCAAGGCGGTCTTGCCACTGGCGGTGGGTCCCATCAGGGCGATCACGAGGCCAGGCGGCTTGGGGTTGCCCGGTTTCGCCAGGGCGGGGTCGGAATCCGGCATGGCTGCGGGATCAGCCCTGCGGGCTGAGTCCCGCGACGCAGAGGGAGGACGCGAGGACATGGCACCACTCTGGGCCCTCCACCCCGGCGGGCTCCAGGGGAGATCGCACCCCCCGCTGAAATGGCCACGCAGAGGCGGCTGGCTGGCGCCGGGACAGGCAGCTGATAGATTTGGCTTCGCATCGAGCCGAATTTCAGCCGCGCCTTCCTCCAGGCGCTCGCACGGCTCTCCTTGGCGACATTTTCGTTTGTCGCTCCGCTCCCCATCCAACCGCGACCCGCCCACGCATGAGCGACTCCACGCGAGTCCAGTCCGCCTACGGCGCCGAGCAGATCCAAGTTCTGGAAGGTCTGGAACCGGTTCGGAAGCGTCCGGGAATGTATATCGGCTCCACCGGTCCCCGGGGGCTGCACCACCTGGTCTATGAGGTGGTTGACAATTCGGTGGATGAGGCTCTCGCTGGGCACTGTGACGAGATCCTGGTGGTGCTTCATGCCGATGGGTCCGCCAGCGTCACCGACAACGGCCGTGGCATCCCCACGGACATCCACCCCCGCACCGGCAAGAGCGCGTTGGAGACGGTGCTCACGGTGTTGCATGCGGGTGGCAAGTTTGGCTCCGGCGGCTACAAGGTGTCTGGCGGCTTGCACGGGGTGGGCATCTCCGTGGTCAACGCCCTGAGTGAATGGGTGGAAGTCACGGTCTTCCGCCAGGGCAAGGAGCACCATCAGCGATTTGAGCGGGGCAAGCCCATTGGCAGCCTTTCGGCCAAGCCAGCGGATGATCCGGAACGCAAGGGCACGTCCGTGCGTTTTCTGCCCGACCTGGAAATCTTCAGTATCGGCATTGAGTTCGACTATCAAACACTTGCGGCTCGTTTGCGAGAATTGGCCTATCTCAATGGTGGGGTGCGCATCGTGTTCCGCGATGAGCGCGCCTCGGCTGGAAAGGAGGATGGGCACGAAGAAATTTATCACTATGAGGGTGGAATCAAGGAATATGTGGCTTACATGAATGCCGAGAAGGATCCGTTGCACCCGGATATTATTTACGTCAACTCTGAAAAAGATGATGTCCAGGTAGAGGCGGCTCTGCAATGGTGTGTAGATGCTTATTCTGACAATATATTTGGTTTTGCCAATAATATCCGCACGGTGGACGGTGGCACGCATATCGAGGGCTTGAAGACGGTGCTGACCCGCACCCTCAACGCCTTTGCCAAAAAGCGAGGGAAGAGGAAGGACAGCGATCAGAATCTGGCGGGTGAAAACATTCGTGAAGGTCTGACGGCGGTTCTTTCCGTCAAGGTGCCCGATCCTGAATTTGAAGGACAAACTAAAACCAAGCTTGGCAACACCGAAGTTCGCGGCATCGTTGACACCTTGGTCGGTGAAGCCCTGGGTGAATATCTGGAATTCCACCCCCAGGTCATCGATCTGATCCTGGAAAAGGCCATCCAAGCCTTCAATGCCGCTGAGGCGGCACGGCGCGCTCGCGAATTGGTCAGACGCAAATCAGTCTTGGAGAGTTCCACCCTTCCGGGGAAGTTGGCCGACTGCAGTTCCCGTGATCCCGCAGACTCTGAAATTTATATTGTTGAGGGTGACTCTGCGGGGGGATCGGCAAAGCAAGGTCGAGACAGGCGTTTCCAAGCCATTCTGCCGCTTCGCGGAAAGATATTAAACATCGAGAAAACCGATGACGCCAAAATTTATAAAAATACCGAAATCCAAGCTCTGATCACTGCGTTGGGTTTGGGTATCAAAGGCGAGGAGTTTGACGAGAAGAGCTTGCGCTATCACCGCATTGTCATCATGACGGACGCGGATGTGGATGGTGCCCACATTCGTACCTTGTTGCTCACCTTCTTCTACCGCTACCAGCGGGCTTTGGTTGAGGGTGGCTTCATTTACATCGCGTGTCCACCGCTCTATAAGGTAGAGAGAGGCAAAAATCACACTTACTGCTACAATGAATCTGACTTGAAAAAAACCCTTGAGGGTTATGGGGAAAAGGCCAATTACACCATTCAGCGCTTTAAGGGTCTGGGTGAAATGATGCCCCAGCAACTTTGGGAAACAACGATGGATCCAACGACCCGAATGATGAAGCGAGTGGAAATTGAGGACGCAGCCGAGGCGGATCGTATTTTTACAATTTTGATGGGTGACAAGGTGGCCCCCCGCCGCGAATTCATCGAAACCCATAGCGTTGAGCTTGATTTTGCCCAATTGGATATCTGAAACTTTTGGCCCGTCCCACCCCTTCCAGCCCACCTGTGATCACCTGGGCCGCCCTGTTGGGAATCGCTCTCTTTGCTCCAGCGGCGTTGCCAGCGGGGGGAGCCGAGCGTCGTTTGCCGGAGGTCCGACGTCGGAACTCTCCTTTGGAGCCCTTGCTGAACACGACCTCCTGTTCACTCCGTGCCGCACCACGCACACAGGCTCCCTTGTTGGGCTCGCTCGAAGCTGGTGTCCCGTTGCGGGTGCTGCGGACCTGGATCGCCCCCGGCGGCCGACGCTGGTTGCGCGTGGAGACCACCGAAGCTGGAGGGAGGCCCGCCCGCGGTTGGCTGCCGGGCTGAATCGTCCCCGCCTCTCAACCCATACAATTTCTGCGGTTGGCTGGCGGGGACATGGGTGAGATGTCCGACAGCTCAGAGGTGTTGACCCAGCATCTCCAGCTGTTGCTGGAAGCGGGGAATTATGACGGCGCCAAGGTGTTGCTCCTGCCCGTGCAGCCGGTGGATGGCGCAGAGGCCATCGGTGCCTTGCCGACCACCTTGCAAGCCCTGGCCTTTCGCCTGTTGCCCAAAGACGAGGCGATCGGGGTCTACGAATATCTGGAACCCAGCGTGCAGCAGAGCCTGCTGGAACGGCTGCGATCCAGTGAGGTGCTGGAGCTGGTGGAGGAGATGTCTCCCGATGACCGGGTGCGTCTGTTTGATGAGCTGCCCGCCAAGGTGGTGAGGCGCCTGCTGGCGGAGCTGAGCCCTTCGGAGCGCCGCATCACGGCCCAGATGCTCGGCTACGAGCCCGGCACGGCCGGTCGCCTGATGACGACACAGTTCATCGATCTCAAAGAGTTCCACAAGGCCAGCCAAGCTCTTGAGATCGTGCGCCGGCGCGCGCGCGATACCGAAACCATTTACAGCCTCTATGTCACCGATGCCTCTCGCCACCTCACAGGCATCCTCTCGTTGCGCGACCTCGTGACGGCGGAACCGGAGGAGCGCCTGGGGGAGGTCATGACGCGAGAAGTGGTGCGCGTGGCCACGGACACCGATCAGGAGGAGGTGGCGCGGCTGATCCAGCGCTATGACTTTTTGGCCGTGCCCGTGGTGGACCGGGAGGAGCGCTTGGTGGGAATTGTCACGGTGGATGACGTGATCGACGTGATCCAGCAGGAGGCCACCCGCGACATCTATGCCGCCGGCGCGCTGCAGGCCGGTGATGAGGATGATTACTTTCAGAGCAACCTCTTCACGGTGGCCCGCCGACGCGTGGTGTGGCTCTTGGTGCTGCTGCTGGCCAACACGGGCACCTCCGCCGTGATCGCTTCAGAAGATGAGGTGCTCAAGAAGGTGGTGGTGCTGGCGGCTTTCATTCCCCTCTTGATCGGCACCGGCGGCAACGTTGGGGCCCAAAGCTCCACAGTGGTGATCCGGGGTTTGAGCACCCAGCGCATTCAGTCGCTGGGGCCCGCCCTCGCTGTGGGGCGGGAGGCGGTGGCAGGTGCCCTGCTGGGGCTGTTGATGATGTTCGTGGTGGTGCCGTGGGCCGGATATGTGTCCCACAACTGGGTGGTGGCCTGGGCAGCGGGGATCAGCCTGCTGGGGATCACCACCCTGGCGGCCACGGCGGGCTCGGCCCTTCCCCTGTTGTTCCATCGCTTCGGGCTGGATCCAGCCCTGATGTCGGCTCCCTTCATCGCCACAGCGACGGACGTGGCGGGAGTGTTCATCTACTTGCAGACGGCCTCCTGGCTGCTCGAGCGCTTCGGCCAGACCTGAGGCTCTGCCCCGCCATGCCTTGGGTGTCGCCCTTGGCTGGTGGCGTTGGGCCTGGATCAGGGTGCGTCTCGGCCGGATCCCCCAAAGATGAGAGACATTCACACTTCGTTAGGTTAGGCTTTACACACGTTAAGAATCTGGCCCATGGCCGCCGTCTCTCCCCTCGAGTCGCCACTCCCGGAGATCTCTTCCGTGACGCTCGCCACGCCCTCCGTGCGTGAACTCCCCGCCATGGATGCGGACCTCGTCCGCTCCTACCTGCGCGACATCGGCCGCGTGCCGCTGCTGACCCATGAGCAGGAGATCACCCTGGGCCGTCAGGTGCAGGAGCTGGTGGCGCTGGAGGAGCTGGAGGCCGAGCTCACCCTGC
>JBJOHA010000025.1:0-20684 GCA_046047935.1 Cyanobacteriota bacterium | reverse complement strand
TTCTTCCTATTCTTTGCGAACGCTTCACGGGCCTTTCCCGTGCACAAATCATGACCACACTCCGCATCTCCCCGGACGTTTGGCGGCACACCCGCGCCTTTCAAGAAACCCTTGAAGAAGGGCGCATGGAAGGACGTGACGAAGGACTCCGCGAGGGACGTGACGAGGGACGTGCTGAAGGCCGGCGCGCCGAAGCCAGCGCCCTGGCCCTGAAGCTGCTGGAGCGCCGCTGCAGCACGCTTTCGCCAGCGATCACGGCCCGGATTGAGGCTCTGGATCTGCCTCAGCTGGAGGCGTTGGCCCTCGCTCTGCTCGACTTTGCGGGGCCTCAGGACCTGGAGGAGTGGCTGCAGCGGGCAGCGGGCAGCGGGCTGAAGGGGGTCTGAGCGTGCGCTCCGTCAAGGCCGGTCGTCGCCAGGGGTGGGCAGGTTGTCTCGGTTGTGTCGGGTTGGGTTGCGCGGGCTTGTTTACAGGCGGTGGCGGGAGTCCAACGACTGGCTTCTGTGGGCGCATTCCCTTGATCCCCTTGGCTGTGTCAGGCGCCCCCTCTGACCTCTCCCCTGCGCATTGCTCCGCTGGCGGAAGCGGGCGGCGGCGGCATTCGCCGCGAAGCACGATCGAGGTTCTCTTTGCCGGGCCCCTCGCCTCTGCGATGGCTTCGGGTTGGGATGTTCGCTGATCCCCTGAGGGCCATCAAATGTTATTGACCTGGTTGAACTTAGTTCGCTTCGTCGAAGTTCGATGCGCCAGGTCAACCTTCATGAGGCCAAGACCCATCTCTCGCGGCTGGTGGCTGAGGCCGTCGCGGGAGAGGGGTTCGTGAACTGCAAGGCCGGCAAGCCGTTGGTGCGGGTCACTCGCCTGGAGGGGGATCACGATCCGGCGCCGCCACGTCGTCTTCTCGGCCTGCTGGCAGGCCAGTGCTCCGTGCCAGACGACTTTGTTCAGCTGGCCGCTGGGGACATCGCCGCCTTGTTTGAGGCTCGGGCGGGCGCCACGGAGGGGGAAGCGGATCGGTGAAGCTGCTGGTCGACACCCAAATCCTCGTGCGGGCGATGGGAGAGCCGGCTCGTCTGGGCGCCTCTCTCGAAGTGCTTCTGGAGGATCCTCAACACACCCTCTGCTTCAGTGTGGCCTCGCTCTGGAAACTTGTGATCAAGGCGGCCTTGGGGCGGGATGGCTTCTAAGTGGAGCCGGCTGTCCTTCGCCGCACCCTCCTGGATGCCGGCGTCTTGGAAATCCCGATCACGGCGGACCATGTCCTGGCGGTGGGCCGCCTGCCTCCTCTGCACCGCGATGCCTTTGATCGCCTCCTCCTGGCCCAGGCCGAGCGGGAAGGCTTGTTGTTGATCACCGCCGACCAGGCCGTGGCCCGCTATCCGGGTCCCGTGCGCCACCGCGACAGTTTTTGATCCTTCCAGCCGGGGGCTCTTTCCCCCGAAGAGCGGGCCTGTTCGTCGGGTTCGCCGAAAGGGCAGGTCTCCACTTGAAGGAGGGTCGCCGTCCCCCTCCGTCGCCCCCTCCACGTGCCATCGTGCGTTGCTCCTACAGGAGTGGCCTCGTCCTCTGCGCCTGGCAGGGCCGGGGGGGCGCGGGGCAGCGGCTCCGCAGGCGCTTCGGCGGCAACGGCCCTGGAGCGGCGCAACCGCGAGCGCATGTTGGAGAAGGTGCGGGCCATCTGGATCACGGGGCTCTTGGAGCGTGCGCTGCCGCCCGCCGCGCGCATTCCCCTGGAGCTGGAACCGGCGGCCGAGGCGGTGATCCTTCCTTTCACCCTCGAGGTGCGGGAAGTGAACCTGCCGCCTCGCCCCCTGGAGCCCGGCACGCCGATCCTGGCGGTGTTTGATCAGCTGGGGGGTGGCCTTCTCATCCTGGGCCATCCCTGCGCCGGGAAGACGATGCTGATGTTGGAGCTGGCCCGGGATCTCATCCGCCGTGCCCAGTGGGATCCGAGCCAGCCGATCCCGATCGTGCTGAATCTGTCGTCCCGGGCCTGCAAGCGAAAACCGCTTGGCCAGTGGCTACTCGATGAACTGGTGCTGCAAGACCAGGTGCCTCGGCAGGTGGGCGCCGATTGGCTCGAAGCCGGCGCGTTGCTCTTGCTCCTCGACGGCCTGGACGAGGTGCGCGCGGAGCATCGTCAGGAGTGCGTGCGCGCCATCAATACCTATCGGCAACGGCAAGGTTTTGTGCCCCTCGCCGTCTGCAGCCGTAGCGCGGATGACGCCATGCTCACCAGCAAACTCAAGCTGGGCGGCGCGGTAGTCATCCAACCGCTCACCCACGAGCAGGTGGACACCCACCTGGCGAATCAGGGGCCGAGGCTGGCGGCCGCCCGCGCCCTGGTGAATCACGACCCGGTGTTGCGGGAGCTGGCCCAAACCCCCCTGATCCTCTCGCTCATCGCCCAGACCTTTGACAACGAGTCCATCGGGCAGGACACCACCCTGGCCTCCGCCGAGACCTGGCGCCATCGGCTGTTTTCCAGCTACGTGCACCAGATGCTCGGCCGTCGGGGAGCCCGAGCGCCCTATGGCGAGCAAGACACGATCCGCTGGCTTGTGTTCCTGGCAAGAAAAATGCGGGAGCACAATGTCAGCGTTTTTGCCCTGGAAAACCTGCAGAAGACCTGGCTGACCTCTAGGCGGCAGATCATTCTCCATGAGTGGATTGTGGTGCTTATGGTATGGGGAATCCCGGTCTTGCTTGCGGGTGTTCTGATATTGAAGTCTACGTTTCTCTCTTGGTTTAAGGTCTTGGCGACGGGGATTCTGTTGTTACCCTTCTTATTCTATTGGCGCTTGAAGTTGGTGGCGCCAATTGTGAGTGTTGAGGCCATGGGTTGGTCGTGGTCTTCGTTTCGAGATGGCCTTTGGTTCAGCATCATTGACGTCAGCATCCTGGCGAGTCTTGGTGTGGCGATGGTATTCTCTTCCGCCGTCAGCGAAACGGGTTTGGTGGTGGCTGCATTTGGAGTGGCATATCTATTGATTATGAACACATTGTCAGGTGGGGTGATCCGCGCATGTCGGTTCAAAAAAGTGATTACCCCCAAGCGCTAGGCCCAATTATGGAATCCATCAATCAGCAAAGACCATTGCCGTAAACTTCTTCTTGATTTCTCTGCTATTTGCCGTCGTTGGTGCTTGCGCGGGCATCCTGGTGTCGCGTACCCTTGTCATCATCTTGGGCCCTTATTTGTCCCTTTGGATGTTGTCCCTGCTTGGCAGCTCCCTTGCGGCGACGGTCGCGATAGGGGTGGCAGGGGGTTTCCTGGGATTGTTTTTGGGATTGTTCTCTGCTTGGGCTGCCTTTGATCCTTGCGCGATCCTGGGCCATCTTTCTCTGCGACTTCTTCTGGCCAAGAGTAACCTCGTGCCTTTGAACCTGGTGAGATTTCTTGATTTTTGCGATGAGCGTCTGATTCTGAGAAAGACTGGCGGAAGGTATGTGTTTTTCCATCGCTTGCTGCTGGACTACTTTGCCGCTCTGCCAGAGCTCTCGTCTAAGGATTGCCGCCTGGATCACGCCGCTGAGGAAATTGCCGCGATGAAACGGGGATTGCTGGTGCCGTTCTTCCGGGCTTATGGACATTATAGTTTGGGAAGTGCCTTTCTGCGCCAAGGGGATCTGCCGCAAGCCAGCCACCACTTCCGAATCGGCCAGCGTCTTTGGCCCAAAAATGGGCTCGGCGCCAATGTCCACCTTGGTGTGCTGGCGTGGCATGCGGGCCAGACGGATTCGGCTCGGCAGACGTTTGAGGCGGCCTTGCGGGTCTATGACAGCTCCAAGAGAAGTGGCAGTCTCCCTGCCTCGGCATGTTTGGAACTCCGCTCCTGTGCCCTTTTGGGGTTGGGCAGGGTGGAAGAGGCCGAATCCGCCTTGCAGGAGGCTCTCGCCTGCCGTCCGTATAACGATGGCTTGCCCCTGGATGAAAGGTGGCGACTCCTCCGGTCTTGCAAGCATCCCCCCGAAGGCCTCGAACGGCTGACAGCCCTCCTGTCTCCGCCATGAGCGGCAGCCCTGAAGCGCCTTCAGCCTTTCCTCTAGCCAATCCGGGCTTGCCACACATCAAGCCGCTTGGTCACCGGCCAGTTTCACTGACGAGGAACAGTCGGGAAGCGTCGAAGATATTTCAAATGAATGTGACGGAACGCGCAAAGCCAAAGAGAGGGAAGTTGCCCATCCTTGTCGGCAGATCGCCAGTCCTGCACGGCGATGGCGTTCCGCCTCGGCAGAAATAGCTCGCTCCGCCGGAGGTCACCGGTCGCGTTCGGGAGGATGGCTGTCACGCCCAATGGCAGCAATGATCTCTTCGCTGGTCTATGGAGGGGCCCTTGAACTGGTGGCGCGGGGTGAGCGCGGCCATGGGCGAGGCGCGGGGATGGCCGGCGGGGTTTGCCTCCATTGTCCTGGCAAGGCCGTGAATCCTTTTCTTTCGTCCCTTGAAGGCTCCGCGAGGAGACCCAAAGCAAAGCCGTTGATGGGCAGCGCCAGCCCGTGCCCCGGCCGGACAGCGTTTTCAGCCGAAGTGGCGGAAGCCCTCCGCCCCGATCCGTCCTCCCCCGCCTGCCGCGCTCCAGCGCACTTCGCCCCCGGGTCCCGCCACCAGCTCTCCGATCACGCCACTGCCCGGGAAGGCGGCCACCAGCGCTTCCGCCCAGGCGGGCTCCAAAGCCAACACCAGCTCGAAATCCTCGCCGCCCTCCAGACACCAGGCGTCCGCTTCCGTCAGTGCCGCCATGGCGGGGTCGAGGGGCAGGGCATCGCGGTGGAGCCGGGCGCCGCAGCCGCTGGCAGTCGCCACTGCCGCCACCGCTGCCGCCAGCCCATCACTGCTGTCGCAGCCTCCCACCCGCCAGGGGGCGTTGGCTGGGCGACTGGCGATCAAAGCCCGCACGGTGTCCAGTCGCGCCCGGGGGCGGCGGTGGGCCTGGATCGCCCGCTCCTTCAAGGCCCCCTCAAGCTGGGTGGCCAGGGTCCCGTTGGGGGCCAGCAGCAGCTCCAGCCCAAGCCGGCTCAGCCCGTGGGGCCCGCTGCTCACGAGCCAGTCGCCAACGCGGGCATCGCTGCGGCGGATCGGGCCTGCCGCCAATCCCCCCGGCGCGGCCAAGCGCCCCAGAGCCGTGATCGCCAGAAGCCGCTGAGCGCCGCTGCTGCAATCCCCTCCCAGCAGCACCCCGCCGAAGGTGCCCAAAGCCTCGGCGAGCCCGCCATACACCCCCTCCACCCAGGACCAGGGTGTGGAGGGCGGCGCCACCAGCCCCACCGTGATCCCCACCACCGCCGTGCAGCCCATGGCCGCCAGATCGGAGAGGTTGGCCACCGCCGCCCGCCAGCCCACATCCCCCGGCCCGGTGGTGGCCGCGCTGAAATGCACCCCCTCCACAAGCACGTCGGTGTTGATCACCAGCTCGCCCGCCTCCGCGACGGCGGCACCTCCAGGTCTCACGCCCGGGATCAAGGCGGCGTCATCGTTGAATTGCCCCGGCGGGGCGAAAGCTCCCAGTCGCCGGATGAGCTCCCACTCCCCCAGCTCGGCCAGGGTGGGGCCCTCACCCATGGGCTTGGAGGTTGTCGGCCCCTTCGATCACTCTGGCGCTCACGATTTTGTCGTCGGCGCTGAGTTCATCAAGCACCTCCAGTCCCTCCACCACATAACCGAACGCGGCATAGCGGCCATCGATGAGGTTCAGCCCGGCGGGGGTGAGCTCCGGCTCGGAAAGAAAGAGGAAGAATTGTGAGCTGCCGTCATCCAAAGCCTCATCGGAATGGGCCCAACCCAAGGTGCCCTTGGCGTTGAAGGGCAGCACGGGCTCGGCTTTGAACAGGCCCAGATCTTCAAACGTTTGGTTGTAATACGGCACCGGCTCGGAGGGAATGCGGATCTCCAAGGGCACGCGCCGCTCCCGCTTGCTCACCGGATCGATGAAGCCCTCCGCCGGACCCTCGGGATCTCCCGTCTGCAGCACATAGAAATCCTCCGCTCGGTTGAAGGGCAGCCCGTCATAAAAGCCGCGCTTCACCAGATCCACAAAGGCCCCGGCTGTCAAGGGCGCGTTATACCCATCCGCCACGGCCACCAGGGTGCCCTTGTTGGTGCGCAGTTCCACGGTGGCGCGGCCCAGGAGCCGGGGAAGGTTGTCGTAGGCGCCGGGGATGGCGAAGGGAAAATCCCCCACCAACAGCGCCTCAGTGGCGCCAATGTCGCTCAAGGCCTGGCGCCGGGAGGCCAGAAATCCCTCCCGATCCTGGCTCTCTGCCGCCGCGGCCAGCTCCTGAAGATGGTCGCCAAGGCTGGCCAGCCGAGTCTCGGCCACCGGCCGTTGCTCCGGTGGGAAGGCTTGGAGGATCGTGGCGCGATCCCCGCCGAGCAGCGACTGGCAACGGCGCACGGTGGCGGCGAGGGCGTTCCAGCGCTTGGCTCGCAGGTCGTCGCTGGTGTCTTCCAACCGGTGTTGCAAATCTTGCAGATTGCCTTGCTGGATCGGGAGGGCATTGCGCAGCAGGGCCTCGGGATCCGTGACAGCATTGCCCTTGGGCAGGTAGGCCCAGGCGGCGGGGGCGTTGGGGGGCAGCAAAGTGAGCGCCACCATCAAGGCCCCCTGAAGCAGTCCACCCAGAGCCCTGGTCAGCCATCGGGCGGCAAGGCGGCGGAAGGGCCAGCGGGGAGATCCAAGCGCCATGCCGATCGTGTGACTTTTTGGACTTTGGCACAGCTCGACCAGGCCTTGGCGCCTGAGGACAGCCCGGCGCGGGAGAGGTGGTGAGGGGTGGCCAGTAGCCAGACGTACAATCCGCCGAACCGTGGCCGCGCCATGATTTCCAGCAATGACTTTCGCACGGGCTCCACGATTGAGCTCGACGGGCAGGTTTGGCGCGTCATTGAGTTTTTGCATGTCAAGCCTGGCAAGGGATCCGCGTTTGTTCGCACCAAGCTGAAGGCGGTGCAATCCGGCAGCGTGGTGGAGCGCACGTTCCGGGCGGGCGAAACCGTTCCCCAGGCCCTTCTGGAGAAGGCCACCCTGCAGCACACCTACATGGAGGGTGACGAATATGTGTTCATGGACATGGCCAGCTATGAGGAAATGCGCCTGAAGGCCGATGACATTGGCGACGAGCGCAAATATCTCAAGGAAGGGATGGAGGTGACGGTCATCACCCACAACAACAAGCCCTTGGAGGTTGAACTTCCCAACTCGGTGGTTCTGGAAGTCACCCAGACCGATCCGGGCGTCAAGGGGGACACGGCCACGGGCGGCACCAAGCCCGCCATCCTGGAAACGGGGGCCCAGGTGATGGTGCCTCTCTTCATCTCCATCGGTGACAAGATCAAGGTGGATACGCGCTCTGATTCCTATCTCGGACGGGAGTCATGAGCGCCATGGAATTCGATCATCAACACCTGCGCGATCTGCTGGACCAGCTCAGCAAAAGTGACATTCAAGAGTTTCGTCTTGAAGTGGGGGAATTCCGTCTGGAGGTTCGCCGCAATCTGCCGGCTGTTGTGAGCGCAGCCGCCGGGCCCGTTGTCGCTCCGGTTGCCGCATCGCTGGCCGCTGCTCCGCTCGCCGTCCCCGCCGTCCCTGCCGCGCCAGCCGCCCCGCCACCGCCGTCGATAGTGGCCAGCCGCAGCGACCTGCAAGCGATCACCGCGCCGATGGTGGGCACCTTTTACAGCGCCCCGGCCCCCGGAGAACCGCCTTTTGTCGATCTCGGCATGCGCATCCGAGCCGGTCAGACCGTTTGCATCCTGGAGGCGATGAAGCTCATGAATGAACTCGAGGCCGAGGTGGGCGGGGAGGTTGTGGAAATCCTTGTGGAAAATGGCATGCCGGTGGAATTCGGGCAGGTGCTCATGCGCATTCGCCCCATTTGAGACGGTCCCCGGCACAGCTCCGGATTCCCCCGTTTCCCCTCGCGCTCAGCCCAGCTCCCAGGCGGTTTCCAGAGCAGCGGCCATGCTGGCCTCCCGGGCCACCCCCAGGCCGGCGATGTTGAAGGCTGTGCCGTGGTCAGGAGAAGTGCGCAGGAAGGGAAGGCCCAAGGTGGTGTTCACCGCCCGATCAAACGCCAACACCTTCACCGGGATCAGCCCCTGATCGTGATACAGCGCCAGATGGCCGTCGGCAGCCGTTCCTTCTCCGTGCCAGGCTCGGGCCGCCTCCAGCCAGCAGGTGTCCGGTGGCAGGGGACCCTCCAGGCGGATGTCTGCATGGGCCTGCCGCCAACTGTTCAGGCAGTCCTCCAGCCAAAGTTGCTCCTCTTGGCCCAGGGCGCCCCCCTCTCCGGCGTGGGGATTGAGACCGGCGACGGCCAGCCTCGGCCGGGGCTGGAAGCGTTGGCAGAACAGCAGCAGACGGTCGAGCTGCAGGCTCACCAGTTCGGGGTTCAGTTGCGCGGCCACCCGGGCCAAAGGGATGTGCGTGGTGGCGAGGAGGGTGTTGAACCGCCAAGGGCCACGCGCCGGCTTGGCCGTGAACAACATGGAAGCGTGCTTCACTCCGCAGAGCTCAGCCAGCCGTTCCGTCTGCCCGGGATGGGAATGGCCAGCGGCATGCCAGGCCGCCTTGGCAATCGGTGCCGTCACGAGGCTCTGCGCCGCGCCCCCCCGCAGCAGCTCCACCGCCTGGGTCAGCCAGGTGAAACTGGCCGCTCCGGAGGCGGCCGTTCCCACTCCTGTCGCCACCGCTTCCGCCAGGGGAGAATCCAGCATGTCCAGCGTGGCGGGATCCGCCAGGGGAGACGTCGAGCGACCGCGCAGGTGGCTGTAGGTGTGCTCCAGCCAACGCCGGCAACCGACGATTCGCACAAGGCGCCCTCGGGCTTCGGGCCGGGCCAGAGCTTTCAACACCACCTCCGGACCGATGCCAGCCGGATCCCCCAAGGCGATGACAATCGGCTGGGCGCTGGGGTTGGATCGTGGGGTGATCTCTGAACTGGTGTCCATGATCCGTCTGTTCCTCCTCGGGGTGTTGCTCGTGGGCCTGGGGATGGGGTTGCAGAGAGGATGGCTTCGGGTGGATTGGGAGAGGATCCGCCAGGATCTTCCTTTCCCCGGGTCCGGCCAGCCTGATCAGGTCTTGGCTCTGCCGAGCCAGTCCTCCCGGCAGCCCTCGCGATAGCCCTCCCGATAGCTGGGGTAGCGCAGGGGATAACCGAGTCGGTCCCGCAGCCTGCGGCTATCGGCACGGCGGTTTTCCTGCCAGAAGCTCCGCGCCATGGGACTGAGGCTCTCGGCCACATCGGCGAAACGCTCCACGGGGGGCAGCTTGTGCCCCAGGAGGTGGGCGGCATGGCCGAGGGTCTCGCTGGACGGGCAGGGCTCCGCGTCCGCCAGGTTGAGCAGGAGCGGTCGCTCCGAGGCCGGGAGCGACAGGACATGCAGGATCGCGCCGACGATGTCATCCACGTGGATGCGGGAAAACACCTGGCCTGGCTTGTGGATCAAGCGTGCCCGGCCTTCCAGGAGAGAGGCGAAGGGACTCCGTCCAGGTCCATAGATCGCCGGCAGCCGGAAGATCTGCAGCGGCAGGCCGCTGCCGCGCCAGGTCTGTTCGCAGCGGAGGCGGGCCAAGCTGCGCCCGGGGGCCGGCCGCGGGTCGCTCTCCTCGTCCACCCAGCCCCCGCCGCGGTCTCCATAGACCCCTGTGGTGGAGAGCACCCCCACCCAGGCAGGCGCGGCTTGACGAACCAGCGGCAGCAAGGAGCCGAGCACGGGATCCGTCCCCGCGTCGTTGGGCGGGATCGTCACCAGGGCGTGGGTCATGCCGGCCAGGTCGCTCGCCCCTGGGAGGGCACCGGAGGAGCTGTCGAACCGAAGCCAGTGGGCCTGCGATGCCTCCGCAGGGGGCGTGGGCTGGCGGTGGGTGAGGGTCACCGGAACGCCAAAAGCCGCGAGGGCACGCGCCAGGCGCGTGCCGGTGTAGCCCCCGCCGAAGATCACGAAGCGGCCGATGGCTTCCAGGGCCTGCGGCTTGACAGTTGGCCAGGTGCTCAGTACGTTTGTACTGTTCAACATCAATCGGGATCCCCCCGGGCCCCGCTCCTCGCGATTCCTCTCCGCCGGCGAGCCATCCTGGCGGGTTTGGGCCTTCGACGTCCGCGTTTCCGTCACCGCTTCTGCTCCATGGCCAACGTGCAACCTTGTCTCCTGTCTACCCTCTCGGCTCCAGCTCCACGCCCGCTCGGGGCCGGGCTGCCCGTCCTCCAGGCCCCTGGATGGGCCGCCGCCGCAGGCCTGGCGACTCCCCCCGCGCGGCGGAAACGGCGGCCTCCCGCTGTTCGGGCCACCTCGGCGCGGGGGGCATCCCTCTGGGTGGCCGTGGTGTTGCTGGTGCTGGCCATGGTGGTGGCCCCTGAGGATCCGAAGGATCAGGAGGCCATCTGCCAGCGCCACAGAGGGGAGGTTGCCTGCCGGGTTTGGTGAGGATCTCGAGCGGGTGTGGGTTCCGAGGCGAGGCGATCGACCTCCGACACCGCAGGCGTGGTCCACACCAGCAACCGCTGAGCCAGGCGCAGGTCCCCTTCCATCCAAGCTTTCAGGGCCATGGCGCGGCGCGGATCGTAGAACCGCTGCCGGCGGTACCAGATCAAGACTTCGCTGTCGCCTTTCGTCCCGTTGCAGCTCAAGCAGGCAGGCACGCAGTTTTCTGTGACGCTCTGGCCGCCTCGGCTGAGGGGTCTGACGTGGTCAATGGATTGGGAGGGTTTGCCGCAATACAGACAGCGGCCACCCGTCAGGCTGTGGAGGGAGCGTCGCCAGCGTCTGTCATGGGATTTGGGGCAGAGGTCTTCCAGGAAAACACCATCCCTGGCCAACATGCCGTTTCCTCAGCTGCGTCGAATTTTGCAGGGAGTGTTTCCTCTGGCAATGTGTCGCTGACTGCACTTCCTTTTTTTGCTCCACCAGCGGCGTGAGCTCCTGCAAATGCGTCTGGGAGCATCCGGGCTCATTGAAGTGGTGCTGCCCTTCGATCCCGTCACTGCCGCCCAACTCCGAGCCGTTCGGCCCATGGGGCGCTGGCAGGCCCGTGAGCGCTGTTGGCAGTTTCCCTTGGAGGCGGCCGGGGCGCTGCGGCGCACCCTGCAAGGACGCGTTCCCCTGACGCCAGAGCTGCGGCAGTGGTGCGACTGGTTGGATCAACCGCTCCCCCCCCTGCCCCTCCATCGGCAGCTGGTGGCTGCCGCAGCCCTGGAGGAACCGCTGGAGGATGGTCGTCGCCTGTTTGCCCATCAACGGGCGGGAGCGCGCTGGTTGCTCGCCCGCCGGGGGGCGGTGCTCGCCGATGCCATGGGCCTGGGCAAGACCCTCACCGCCCTGGCCGCAGCCAGGGCCATGGTGCGGCTGGCGGATTGTCGGGTGGTGGTGGTGGCCCCGGGCGGACTGCATCACCACTGGCGTCAGGAAGCCTGCGCCCTCGGCCTGACCGTGGCGCTTCACACCTGGGCCGCGTTGCCATCCGAGCTGCCTCCGGCCGGCTGCGTGCTGCTCGCGGATGAGGCCCACCACGCCCAGAACCTCGCCTCCCGTCGGACCCGGGCCTTGTTGCGACTGGCACGCCATCCTCGTTTGCGCGCGGCTTGGCTGCTCACCGGCACACCCATGAAAAACGGGCGGCCTGTTCAGCTCTTCCCCCTCTTGGCGGCCATCGGCCATCCGTTGGCGGCGGATCAGCGGCACTTTGAGGAGCTCTACTGCCAGGGCCATTGGCGGGAGCGGCGGGGGGCGCGTCATTGGGAGGCTCGGGGCGCCTCACGGCTGGAGGAGCTTCATCGACTGGTGCGGCCCCTGGTGCTCCTTCGTCGCAAGGAGCAGTGCCTGGATCTTCCCCCCAAGCAACGCCGCCTGTTGCCCGTGGTGCTTCCCCCTGAGGAGGAGGAAGAGGTGCGGCGGCAGCTGGAGGAGACCATCACCGCCTACCGCCATCGGGCGGCGCGAGGGGAGGTGTGCAGCGACGCCGAGACCCTGGCCGTTTTCACGGCGTTGCGGCAGATCAGTTCCCGGGCCAAGGCGGGACCGGTGCTGGCCCTCCTCTCCGACCTTCTGGCTCGTGGCGAGCCAGTGGTTGTGTTCACCGCCTTTGTCGCCACCGCCCGGGCCCTCTGGTCAGCCCTGGATGCGGCCCGCCAGGCCCCTGTCGTGCTCACGGGCGCTGTCCCGCCCGCCCAACGTCAGAGCCTGGTGGATGCCTTCCAGGACGGGCGTCATGCCGTGCTGATCGCCACCTACGGCACCGGCGGGTTGGGCTTCACTCTGCACCGGGCTCGCCATGTGGTGCTTGTGGAGCGGCCCTGGACTCCAGGCGAGGCGGAGCAGGCGGAGGACCGCTGCCACCGCATCGGCATGGGAGCCATCCTCACCAGCCACTGGATCCAGCACGGTGGAGCGGATCAACTGGTGGATGCGCTGGTGGCCAGCAAGGCGGATCGCATCGCTGATGTGTTCAGCCCGGCCCGGGCTCGGGCCCAACGGCAGCTGCCGCAACGGATCCGTCACTGGTTGGCCGAGGCTTGAGGCGTTGACGGCGCGGGCTTGCAAGTGGCCAGACGCAAGGTCAAGTCCTGGCGGAGGAGAGCATCGATGGCTGGCGCCTTGGGAGCCTTGGCCAGGGCATTGGCTCGCACGATGTCGCGGCAGGCGGCCACGGGGTCCTGGTTGAGCGTGTGGAGAAGAAATCGCTCGTTCAGCGGGAAGGGATCCCGGGGAAACGCCGCCACCACGGCGTCGCAGCGGGCTATGGCGCCTTTGAGATCCTTCATCTCCAGCCCCCGCAGACAATCCTCGCGACTGATCTTGGGCTTGGGGAGCGGTTCCTCCGCACACCCGATGAGCAGACCGCAGGCCACCAGCGGGCCAATCCAGCCCGTGGAGCGCCGCCGGGGTCGCGAGTCGCGGGGGTCAGTTGCCGTAACGCTCACTGCGTGTCATGCCGTCCCGACCAGCTTGACCGCTGATCGGCGCGCTGGTTGCGGGATCCTCCGCAGGCGCCGCACCGTCGCTGGTGGCCGGCACTCGCGTGCTGTAGAGGTCGCCGAGGTAGCGGCCGCAGTTCGGGAAGGTGTTCGGGTTTTGCACCACCGCTTCGGTGATCATCACGGCCGCGTGGGTGGGCGAGGTTTTGAACAGACTGGCGCTCTGCCGTTTGATCAGGGCATAGGCCGCAGCCCAACTCACCGTGTGGCTGTTGCCGCTGGCGCGCATGTAGCAGTAAATCTGCGCGCCCTTGGCGCCAGGGGATTCCGTCTGCGCCTTGGCGGCACTTCCGCCAGGGCCACCCGCCAGGGCGCCGCCGACAAGCAAGGCCAGGAGGGAAAGGCCAAGCCGGTGGAGCGGCAGCAACCTGGGGCGCATGGCAGCGGAGCAAAAAACGGGCCTAAACCTATCGACCCTGCGGGATCTGTCCAGGGTGAAGCCTCAGCCGTCCGGGGGAAGTCCCTGTTCCGCCCCGGGGGCCACCAGTTTGACCACCAATGGCAGCACGAGCAGCACCGTGATCAAACGCAAGGCATGGAGCGCGGCGACTGCGGCCCCCACGCCGAATTCAGCGCCCACCAGGCTCATGCCGCTGATCCCCCCTGGAGCGGCGCCCAGCAAAGCCACCACAGGATCGATCCCCAAGAGGCGGCTGCACCACAGGCCCACCACAAGTCCCGTGAGCACAAGCGTCAAGGTGATGAGCAGGGCCGGTCGCCAGAGGTGGCGCAGCTCGGCCACGGTGGCACTGGTGAGGGACGTGCCGATCACGGTGCCGATGGCGATCTCCAGCAGGGTGCGGGTCCCCGGGGGCCATTGGGCCGACTCCAGGCGACCGCTCATGCTCAACAGCCCCGCCCCGAGAAGGGCTCCAGCCAGCGGTGCCGCCGGAATTCCCGTGCGCAGGGCGAGGAGGCCGCCGGCAAGGCCTGCCAGGGCATACAACAGCAGAGGCCAGGGGACGGTCACGGGCATCGAGGCCGGAAGCGCCAAGTCTGGTTTGTGAAGGCAGTTCCCGCTTGAGGAAGGTCGCCTCTTGTGTTGTCATTCGCCCATGCCTTTCCCCACCCATGTCCACGTCATCCGTTTCCTTTCGCATCACCCGCCACACAGAAGATTTGGCTCAGACCATTCACGCCCTCACGGAGCGCGTCGTCTCACTGGAACAGCGCCTGACCCAGCTGGAGGATCAACTCACAGCGACGCCAGAAGAGGAGTTGCCTGAAGAACAGGTGACCAGCCTGGCCCATGTCGACCAGCTGCTGCGTGACTGTCGCGAGCTTCTGGCCGCCGATCCCTCGCAGGCGATCCAGCCCTCTGCTTCGGCAGGGCTGTCCCGTGGCTTCGTCCCGATGACAAAAGACGCTTCTTCGGAGGATCCGCACACCTTGGATGATGTGGCCTGATGGTGAACGGGGTGGGGCGATCCAGGTCCCGCTCCAATCCCTGGACTGTGGTGACACAATGGGAAGAAAGTGATCATGTCCTTCCCTTCCCCCCACCACGCGTCCGGTGGATCGGCCAGCGGTGGCATCACTCCCACCAGCCTTCCCTCCAGCTCTGCGGCGATCTCCTCGTCCTCCTCCCGCGCGGTGGTGCTGCCAGCCTCCCGGCAAGGTCCCGCTGGCCTGCCTCGCGCCACCCCATGCCATCCCCTGCCCGCCGAAGGGGATCATCAATTGGAAAAGCTGGAGTTTGCACTGGCCATCGCCCTCACTCGTGGTGACGCTCAGCGCTCTCGCCAATTGCGTGAAGAGATTGACCGCTTGGGTGGCAATCGCGAGGAGCCGGGAACATGAGTCCCGGCACAAGCATTTTTTGCGGGACGACCGAGAAGGATCACTGAATCCGGACCGTTCTTCTCCGGGGGGGCTGGTTTCTGGCGCAACTTGAGCGCCTGCCTCTACGATCAGCAAACGTTTCAAACTGGATGGCGGAAGCAAAGCCGTCGCCTTGTTCCCCTTGGTCGCTGGAATCATCCCGGCGTCCTCCCCCTGATATGGCCGCACTCAGTTCCCCTACAGCCCCTCCAACCTCCTCGCGTTCCATGCGCGCATCCGCTGCGACGATGGAACCTTCGGATCGCCACGATTTGCATCAACAAGCCGGGGATCTGGATCGACAAGCCCGTCAAGCCGCAGAGATGGGAGACCTGGCAACCTCGGCCCGGTTGATCCTGCAGTCCCTGGATTGCGAGCGTCGCGCGGGTGGACTGGGTCCTCAGGTCTTGCAGCTGATCAAGCCCCGCTGAGCGTTGGCGTGCTGGCCTGAAGGGTTGGCGCCCCCCTGGGTTGCTGAGGGGGTTGCCTGCTCCTCTGGGGCGCTCTGGCCCTCGGCTTGAGAGCTCTGGTGGACAAGCTGTTCGGGGCTCCACACAATCCGAATCAGCGTTTGCCCTGGTCCGAATTGTGTGGAATGAGCCAGTTCCTTACAGGCTCTTATTTGTGTAACAGGCTCTTATTTGCGTACGAGGGTGACATAGATCTGTAATGGATCTGCCAAAGACCGGTCGACGTCAGCTATGTCCCATTCGGGAGCATTGCTTTTCAGCCATTGCATGGTCATCGAAGTGTGACCAAAGAAACTCGCCCACTCGCCGATGGCTGGAAGGTGGTAGAAACCCTGCGAATCGTGACGCTCCATGAATTCAGCAGGGACCACTCGGGGGTCCCGTTCAGCAAGCCAGTATTCAGGCGGGCGCACCGTGATGACAAACACGCCACCTGGAACAAATGAGAGACTGAGGTTGCGCAAGGTGATCTTGATCAGATCTTCGGGGAGATGAGTGAAGATGGAAAATGAGTATCCTGCCGCGAATTCCATGCCAATCAGCTCTGTTGCGGTTCTGCTGATCAACTTGAGAGGACTTCTGATGCGGGAAGATTCACATTCTTGAATCGCCCGCTCCCATGGGTCAGCGCCCAAAAAGGTGGTTGGAGAGAAGTAGTACGGCATCAGGCGAAGGTGTCTGCCCCACCCACATCCGTAGTCCAGATACTTGATGCCGACAGCATTATCGGGTTGAACCAGGTTGGGACGACAAGCGAGCTGTAGATAAAAATATCTGACGAAAGGTAGAGTTTGCTTCAGTAAATTAGTGCCACTCGTTCCAGCAAACAACGCCTGCGTTTGGGGTGGCGTAGCGATCGGTAGGAACTTGTTGAGGAAGTCGTATTCACCGTTGGACGCGGATACAAGATTGGTGACGAAGGCGAACTCGGTGAGTCCCAATTCTTTTAGTAACTTGATCCCCTGTTCGGGGCTGAGATCGTCTCTGGACTTCAGGTCATTTAGCAAAGCAAGGGTGGATCAGAGCGGAGCTTCAAACATTGGTGGTGTGGGGGTTTGGGGGAGTGTTGGATGTCGATGGCATCTGCGTGCCTTTGGCCTGTCGATCGTCCCAAGAGGAGGATCGTCTTCATCAAGCAGTTTTGAGCACGATGGACGGTCTGAGAACGCCTTGCAGGTTGATGTTGAAATTTGGGTGACAATCTACGTGCTTCGCGTCGTCAGTTCCCGCACCCGCGAGGTCTTTCCCTGTCAATGTTGAATGTTCTCTACACAGCACCTCCCCCTTGGTCTGGATCGGTTTCAAGAGCGCTACCTTACTCCATCAATCTCTTTCGAGCGTCGGAACAATCAACGGGATCGCTCAACCCCTTGCCCAATTCCAGAGCAGTGAAGCTCCGCTTCTCCCCCCATCCTCTGCGCCCGCGATCCTCGTCCTCAGAACGCGGCATGAGCGCCTTCCAACCGGGGGATGTGGCTCCCGGGGGAGCGGGTCTTCTCAGGAAACGGCTGACCGGCTGCCAGCCAGCATCGTTTGGATTTGGAGGTGGACTGGCGCGCACACGAAGCTGTTTTGTGAGCACGTTCTGTCTCTGTTTGACCGTTAGACGCTTCGGTCGCAATCACCCGTGGGCGGCGGCTGGTCCTGCCTGCGACGCTGGCGCGATCCAGCGTGTCAGTGTCGGGGATGGTGGATGAGGCTGTCGTGCGGCCACGATCTGCAGGGACAATGACGGATCGGGATGTTTCGCCAGCGGACCAAAAGCGGATGCTGCTTGACAGCATCACCTGCTGCGCCAGCGCTTTGGCCTGCCGCCCCTTCCCCCATTCGATCAACAACAAATGTCCACCGATTCATCCCATGGCGAAAGACATCTTCCGCACGCCCCTCGCCGGAGTGGGCTGGGCCCTTCTTAATCACCCCCGGGCATCACCCGGACAAGAGCATACCCAAGGCCTGGAGTTGCGACTTGCTGCTTGCCAACGGTAACGAGACGGCCCAGACCTTGCTCTGCGCGGCAGCCGCAAACGCCGCGCTGCGAAAGGCTTCCCCTGGAACTCCGACAAGGAGAAGTCCAGCGAGATCACGGTGATGCGCTTCAAGGTACCGCAGTTCCAGCGGCGCGATGGCTCCCTTTTCGATGGCCCCGGATCGTCGATGCCAAACAGCAGCCCTGGGGCCGCCATCGGCAACGGCTCCAAGGTTGTGGTGGCCTTCGACATCTAAGGCTGGGACGGCGAAAACGGCTGCGGCATGACCTTCCAGCCGCGTGCCATCCAGATGGTCGCGTTCGTGCCCGACGAACAGGTCGATCCCACCGACGGGTTTGAGGAGGTCGAGGGCTACAGCACCACCAGCGCTGGTGCCGGTGGTTGGAGCGCTGGCTCTGCCGACGACGGCGAGGGGTTGTTCTGATGCCACTCGATCGTCAGGGCATCAGCTCCAGGGCCTGGAGTGGCAGTCCCCCTCCCAGGCCCGGTTCGACGCTCTGCCGGCCTTCTGGCCGCACCCGCTGGCCCACCACCGTGGCTGTCACGGCCAGCAGCCTCGACCCCCTGTTGCTGATGGGTCCGGCCGTCGCCCAGGCGCCCGGCGTGGCAACTGAAACCCTTCTGGCTGGTGTGCTTGGCATGCGCCGCTTGTGAGCAAGTCGTTCACCGAGGGCTGCTCAAGAGCATGCAGCCGGGAGGGATCGTTTTCGATCTGGATTGTGGAGTCACGAAAATCGGGATAGCCGGGAATCCAGCCAATGGATCTTGATGCTGTATTGACGCCAGCCACGACAGAGACGACTGGGTTTTGTCTTTGGTTTTTGGATGATTGCTTGTCGGCAGCATCGTGCTTGCCCTGACAGAGCTCATCGACAACCACTAGCGCTTTCAATGTTTGAGGCAAATGGTTGTGAACGCTAGTAAATACGCCCGGATTGCAGCATTTCTTGTTGCGAATGCAATTTGTTCGGCCGGATGGTTCTCAGGGGTATGGATCAAGCAAGATGAAAGCGAATGCATCTTGCTTGCCTGGGCGATAGCCTATCTGGTTGCTCCGGCCAGGCGCTGCAGGCGGGGAACCGGCGCTCCCAAGGCGCGTCCACGCTAAATCTGCCTGCGGGCGGAATCCTGATGGATCGGCACAGGGCAGGATGGGACCGTCAGCTCTTCGCCTTCATGCGCTCAGTTTTCTTGATGCGAAGGCGGAGTTTGCGGCTGAACCCGAAGGCTGCGCCCGCGCCTAGCACAGGCAAGGGACCGGGGACCGGGGTTGCAAAATTGAAACGTATGCTATTTGAACCGGTACCATCGGTACTTTCAGCGTTGTAATAGAATACAATGCGACTGATTTCAGCGGAAGAACTGAGGGAAACCGCTGCATCGTCGGCGGAAATATTGTCGGTTTCTTGGAGGTAGCCGCTGATGGCACTGACGCCTGTCCAAGGGGCGTTGAAATCAACCCACAGGTCGCTCTGGGTTGGGTTGGTTGACGACCAGGATGGCTGCGAAAAGGTGTCGCCCAAGGGATCTTCGCCATCGTGGCGGGTGAAAATGAATGAATTGAATGGAATCAAGCTGTTTGACGTGTCGAAGGCGGCAATTGCGAGGCCTTCGTAAGAGTCGAAATCTGTCAGAAGTAGGTAAGACTGAGTGCTCAGGGGTGTGGCAAAGGTGAATGCCAACTCCGCCAGTTCCTTGGGACCTCCTGTTCTGGATCCAGCATAGGAAAGCTGGAACATCTGGCGGTCGCCACCCATCCAGGAGGGGTTGGCAGTGCCTGCCGTTTGGAAGTTCAGGGTTGAGGTGCCAAAGGTGATCCCTTCACCTTGGAAGACAGCATTGACCGAAAGGTCACCTGTGCCGAGAAAGTTGTAGGTGGACGGGGAGCCTACGGTCTGCGAGTTAAAACCGGTGGGATCCCCGAATAGATACTGGGCATGGGAGGGGGCGGCAAGTAGGGTGGTGAGAGCAGCGATGGACGCGGCTGCAAAACCAGAACGAACGATTTTCATCACAATGTAAAGGGCTGCATGGCAATATTCCGAAATATAACATATAGCCGCGCGGCGAAAGCCGATGCGACCGGCGTCCCTGGAGTGTCCCCTTGCCGCCAACAGTTTGTTGATGGGGCCCCGCGCCAGGTTCATAGCCGCCTCCTGCCCACCGATGAGCGCGAGTGGAACCTGGCCGGCCGCCGCCACCTGCCCAAGCCCAACCAGCAGCAACGGCCGCGGCGCGAACAGGAGCGGCGCTACAAGCCGGGATGGGCCAGGCATGGGCGGGCGGCCAGGCAGCGCAGCGCTTCATCGCTGACTGGCTTGCCGTCTGCTCCCAGGAGTTCAGCCTGCAGGCCCAGCTGTTGGGCCGCCGCTACGAACGGTCCGTCCAGGCTGCAGAGGGTGGCGCCACGGCCGCTGGCGATGGCCAGGTGCAGGGCATCCGCAGCGCGCAAGCTCGTGCTCCAGCCGCGCAGGCAGGCGTTGGCATTGCGGAAGTCCTGTGGCTCCAGTTCCAGCATCAGCAGGCCTGGCACAGGGCCTTGGATCGCACCTTCAGGCCGAGGGCGGAATGGCGCTCGGTGACGCTCCATGAGCTGATCGCCAGCGGTGCACGGGCCTCCTCCAGAAATGCCGCCGCGATGGAGGGGTGCACTTCTGGCATCAGCACGGCCAGCAGCACACAGGTGTCGACGTAGAGCATCAGGGGCGAGACTCGTCCCGGAGCACCCGCATGGTCTCCACGCCGCTGGCCTGCTGCTCTGGCAACGCTTCTCGCAGGGCGGCGAGCTGGGGCAACAGATCACGCACGCTGCAGCGCGGCACCAGCGCGGCGATGGGTTTGCCGCGGCGGGTGATCACCACGGCCTCGCCGGCTTCCACCGCATCCAGCAGGCTGGAGAGCCGGGTCTTGGCTTCCGCCACCGTCACCTGCACCGTGGGCGTTGACCATCTGGATGACCAACCCTAGAGCGGGTTGATGGCCCGGCAACAGGAGGCATGGCCTCCTCCTCAGCCAGCCAACACGAGATCCAGCAGTGCATCCGCTGAACCGGGACAACCCCACTCCCTGCGCAGCTGGTCCAGCTCGGAGAAGGCCTGGTGCCAGCCACGGCATGCGCTCACTCAGGCGAAACCAATGCCCAGCGCCCCCAGCAGCGCCCGCTCCAGCTCTGTCCGTTCCTCCGGGCTGAGGGTGGCGAGGGGGCCGTCGCCCAGGCGGGAGCGATCCAGGGAGAGGGGCTGGTCCGCCATGGCGAAGGAGTCGCGGAGCAGGCGGTCGCGGGCACGGATCGGTACCCGCAGCGCACGGGTGCCTGGCCGGTCCTGGGTGGTGAGCGGCACCACGATCACCGTGGCCAGGCCGGCCTGGGTGATCGGATCGGCCTGAAGGATCACGACGGGACGCAGCTTGCCCACCTCCGCGCCCT
>JBJOHA010000024.1:0-4623 GCA_046047935.1 Cyanobacteriota bacterium | reverse complement strand
CGCTGTCATTGCCAGCTCCGGCCAACACCGTGTCATTGCCGTCGCCAGCATTGATTACATCGCCGCCGTCCCCGCCCTCGATGCTGTCGTTGCCGCCCTGGCCGTTCAGCTGATCGTTGCCTCCCAGGCCCTGGATTGTGTCATCGCCGGCCGTACCGGTGAGGATGTTGTCGAGGTCGTTGCCTGTGAAGAGGGGCATGACTGGCTCTGGTGGAGACTGAGAAAAGATGGTCTTGTGGCGAAATGCATAAGCCGCAAAGAAATTTGGCGGCAGAATAAATATGAATTACTCTGTGGTGAATACTTTCAGTAAACGCAAGTCGAACAAAGAAAGGCTTAGAATAATTAAGTTCCTTGCCCTCTATTCACCACTTAACAATGTATGCCTCCCAAGCAACCTCAAACGCTTTGCTTACTATTCCAAAACATGAGTTCACCTTATATCCCGACGATTTTCGGGGCTCCACGCTCATTCATGGCCTGACAGCCCCCTCTCCGCTTGGTGCTTGAGGCTTGGCTTCGGGTTTGGGCCGAAGCACCTGCCTGCAAACAATCGTGACCTCCGTGGCGGCTCGATCGATCGGATCGCGACGCTCCCGCGTGTTGCCGGGGGCGACCACCGCCAGGTTGCGAATGCTCCACAGCACGTCCTTGCAGCGGGCCGGCAAGCGCGGGTGATCGAGCAGGGCATCGGCCGTGCGGCGGGATTCAGCGCACTTGTCGGGGCTGTTGTCGCGGGCGCAGGCCAAGGTGGAGAGCTGCAGCGCGCGAAACACGCTGGACGGGGGAAACACGTCCGGTGGAAAGCTCGGCGCGGGCGCCGCTCCTGACGGACGACTCGCCAGGGTGGTCAGGAGCGCCAGAACCATCGCCAGCCTTCTTGGCTCGACCCAGGGGACCACCACCAACCGTGCCAACACCATCGGCTCCAAGAGGAGGGCAAGCTTCACTCTGGGAGCGTCAGCGCCCCGGGGCGCCCCTGGCGCAGACGGTGTTGCTGCTGGATCCAGCGCCAGCGGGCCAGCGGACCACTCCAGGGGGCGGTGAGCGCCAGGGTGCGGCGCAGGACACCCAGCTGGCGCAAGCGGGCGCCAAGCCCCGCCTCTCGCGCCTGCAACGCCTGCAGTTGCCGGATCTCGGGCAACCGCGAGGCCGACACCCCAAGCAAACAGCGATCCAAGGCCGCCCACAGGCCAGGGCCGGGCTCGCCCTCCCCCCCGTTGACCTGCTCGAACCCCAAGGGCCCCAGCAGCCGCCCGGCCACCAGCGCGTCCCGCAGGGCCATGTTGATCCCTTGGGCCCGCACCGGGCTCATGGGATGGGCGGCGTCGCCCAGCAGGAGCAGGCCGGGCCGATGCCAGACGGGCGCCCATCCCACCCGCACGGGAAACCGCTGGGGACCGGCGATGGCCTCCAGAGGAAGCCCCCGCATCAAGGCGGCGGCCTCCGGCGGCAACGCGCCCGCCCAACACTCCCGCCAGCCGGCCGCCTCCATCGGCAAGGCAACTCCAGCCTCCGCCACCCAGCCCAGCCGCAACGCCTCGCCCGCCGCCTCCGCGAACAGGGCAAAGCTCACGCCCTCCGCCACCACCGTCAGAAACCGGCCCGCCAGCCAGAGCTCCAGCGGCGCCACGGCGGGCCCCGCCAAGCGAAACCACAACACCGGCTCGCGCTCGCCTTCAGCCATCGGCTCCGACTCCGCTTCCGGCTCGCGGTTTCCGCCCACCTCCCCCCGCAGCTCCAGCCCCGCCAGGCGCCGCAGGGCCGAGGTCCGACCATCACAGGCCACCACCAGATCGGCCTCCAGCTCCGCGCCATCCGCCAGCGCCACCCCCACCACCCGGCGCTCCGGCCCGGGGGCACACCCCACAAGCTCCTTCGCCTCCAACAGCCCCCGCACGGCCACCCCCTCCAGCATCCGGGCGTTCGCCTGGCCCACCAGCTCCGCCCGCAGATGGGCCAGCAAGGAGGGCTGATCCACCAGCCAGCACCCCCGATCGCCCGTCAAAGGTTCCACCACCGTGAAGAACGGCCGGCGCTCCAGCACCACCGCCCAGCCCGCCAGCGGGCGATGGCTCACGGCTGCCGGCAGCGGCCACAGCCCCAAGGCCTCCAGGGCGGCGATGCCGCTGGGCATCAGGCCCTCGCCGCGATAGGGGCGCGGGGCGCCGGGGGCGGCCTGCTCCACCAGGGTGACGGCCCAGCCCGCCCGCGCCAGCACCAAGGCCAGCAGAGCGCCGCAGGGTCCGGCGCCCACCACCACCACCCGAGGGGCCACCCGGTGTTTCGGCCTCGGGCTCACGAGACCCCTCAGACGCGCCAGCGCTCAGCCGCCATGGCCGTTGCCGTTGGACGAGGGGCCACCGCTGCCAGCTTGCCCCCCTTGCCCCGGCGGACTGCCCATCAGCTCCTGCTTCTTGCCGTTCAGATAGGCGACGAGCTCCTTCTGCAGCACAAGCAACTCGCCGGTGCAGCCGCGGAAGGCGGCCCTGTGGCGAATCTCATCGTGTCGCGTGTTGAGATCGCGCAACATCAGATTGATCGCATCCAGCTCGGGTGTATGGATGCGGGGCGTGGGGGCCGGATCCATCAGGGTGCCGCAGCGGATGGTCCCATGCTAAAGGGGGAGCGCGCCGATGCAGCGGGTCGGGCCCGCCCGCGGCCGCAGCGCTGCCAGCTCCGAGCAAGGGCCCGCTCCATCCGCCCGCTGATGCCCAACTCCGCTCCCCGCCAGAGGCGATCCATCTCGCGGGTGAAATGGGCCGCCAGCTGGGGCGAGTCGATCAGCAGCAGGGTCTCATCGTTCTGGTGGGCGGCGGAGGGGCTCCAGTTGAAGGAGCCGGTGATCACGGTGCGGTTGTCGATCACAGCGAACTTGTGATGGAGCTTGTCGCCCCCCGCCAGCCGCGGCGTGCCCACCCCCTCCAACGGCCGCTGCCACACCGTGTTGTTGGCCTCCAGCCGGCAGTCGCCATCCGCGCGGCTGACGCCCAGCACATCCAGCACCTCCGAGAAGGGCCGGCTGGCAAAGCCCGGATCCGCCAGCAGACGGATCACCACACCCCGCGCCGGCAGCGCCGCCAGGGTGTCGGCCAGCCCCTGGGCGGAAAAGACGAACAGGCTCAGATCCAAGCGTCGCGCCACCGCCGCCAGGTGCTCCGCCAGCCAGTGCAGCCCATGGTGGGGGTCCGAGCGGCGATGGGGAGCAAAGAGCACCTCCACGGGGGTCTCCCCCACCAGCACCCGCCGCGCCGGCCCCGACGCCTTCCCCAACCCGAAACGGCTGTCGAGGGCGCCCCCCGGCCCATCCCCCCACATCCGCGCGAACTCCTCGGCGAACACCTCGGCCAGCGGCCCGCTCTCCAACCGCAGCAGATGGTTGACATTGCCGCGGGTGCGGGGATCGTCGGGATCGCCGTGGACGCAGGAGGGGCTGAAGTTGGCGGAGCCCGTGACCACCACCTGGCGATCCACCACAAGGAATTTATGGTGCATCAGGCCGCTGCCCGCGCTGCCATCGGCCGTGTCGTCGATCAGGGGCACCCCGGCCCGCAGCAGCAGCGCCACCGCGTCCTGCTGCCCCAGCGCTTGGAGTTGGGCCTGGCGCTGGCGCTGGTGCGGCGTCAGCTCCGCCAGATGCTGCGTGCTCCAGGGGGTGCTGTAGGTGTTCTCCAGCACCACCCGCACGACCACCCCTTGGCGGTGACGGGCGATCAGGGCCTCCGCCACCCCCGCCAGGGAGAGCTCCTGCACGGCCACCAACACCTCCTGCCGCGCCGCGCCGATCGCCTCCACCACCATCGCCTCCATGTCGTCGCCCTGGCGCCAGCGGCCACTCACCGGACTGCGATAGCGCTGGCCCTCCCGATGGTTGAAGGCCACGCGGATGCCCGAGGGCAACGGCAAGGCGCGCTCCTCAGGCCCCCAAAGACGCGCGGGAGCCGGCCCGCAACCACTGAGGAACGACAGTCCAAGAGAGAGGAAGGTCATTGCCGCCCACCGTCGCCCGTTGTTCATGGCCACCAGCGCTCACCGGGGAGAGCTTTCCCCCGGCCCGTCATGACAGGCGCGACCGGGGGGCTGGAAGGGTTCAACGGTTCAGTGCGCGTCCGGGTGGGGGGGCATCTCCGAGGTGCGCAACATCGCCACAAACCAAAGGGTGCCCACCAACACCAGGGCCAGGACGCCGGCGCCGATGTTGACCCGCACCATCAGCACCGGCACAAGGAGGGGCACCAGCAGGGAGCCAACGAGCGGCGTGGCAGCCACGACAGCCTTCAATAGGGTGGAGGGGGCGCTGGGGGGGGCGGCGGTCATCGGGTCAGAACCATTCGGTGAGGGCTTGATGGGCGGGATTGGTGCGGTCTTCCGGGGTGGAGCGGTGGAATTCGAGGGTGATGCTCCGCTTCTGCTCCCCATCCGCCGCCACCGCCTCGATCGGATAGAGCTGCTGCCCATCCCGGAACGGCACCTGGATGCGGAAGGTCCCATCCGCCGACAGAGGCACCTCCTCCCCGCCAATCGTCAGCCGGGCGGAGGGATCCGTCGCGCCATACACGATCAATTCCGCATCCGCCACCAGCCAGAACGACCGCTGACGCGACCCCACGCCCCCGGCTCCGG
>JBJOHA010000023.1:0-10623 GCA_046047935.1 Cyanobacteriota bacterium | reverse complement strand
AGGTCGAGAACGCCCTGTTCCAGCCGACGGGCAAACACCGTGCCGAGCTCGAGGGTCAACTCATAGACCGAAAGGTGGGGGGGGCGAAGCGCAATCGCCTGCTCCAGCTGCTCAAGCCAATGGGCGCGACAATCGTCCGGGTCCTTGGCGGAGGGAGCGCCGGGCAGGGAGGGGACCCCCTGAATCAGATCAAGGCTCCAGCTGCGCAGCCTGCCCTCCCCTCGGGCCTGACGCAGCCAGCCGGCCGCTTCCAGGAGGTGGTGGCGGCGATGGTGACGGCCCAAGCCCAGCAAGACGGCGTCATCAAAACTCTGGCCTCCGAGACTGACGCGGTTGACACCGGCCCGCAGCACGGCACCCAGGCGGTTCTGATCAAACGTGGCCGGATCCATCTCCAAGGTGACTTCCGCACCCGGGGCGAGGCCAAAGCGCTGCCGCAACGTCTCCAGAAGCTCCTCGAGCTGCTCGGCGGTGAGCAAAGAGGGGGTGCCTCCGCCGAAATACACCGTGGAGAGAGGGGGGCCAGGAGGGCTGGCGCGGATTTCGGCCTGGAGGTCTTGGAGATAGCGCGGAATGGCGGCATTTCTGCTGCCGTCGGCTTGGTCGCCGAGGGGAACCACGGGAAAATCGCAGTAGAAGCAGCGCCTCAGGCAGAAGGGCAGGTGGACGTAGGCGGCGCGGGGTGGGGGAAACGTCACGAGCGGTTATCCCCGCCTGGCAGATGCGCCAAAATCAGGCATGCTTCGGGATTGATGCGCGAGGCGGCCACGCTCAGTCGCCATGGTAGACATCCTGATCCTGCTGTTGTTTGTCCTGTCCGGCGCGGCCACGGGCTGGCTGGGAGTCGATCTCTTACCGGAGCGACTGTTGCTGCAGGTCACCAATATGGAGGGTCTGCGCTGGGTGGTCGGCGGATTCGGCGCCTTCTTCGGGGTGCTGGCGGGGTTCTTCTTCCAGCAGCTGCGACGGGGCCTGATGCGGCAGGTTCGCAGCATGCCCACCGACCTGCTCATCAGTCGGGCCGTGGGTCTGATCCTCGGCCTTCTGGTGGCCAACCTGCTTCTGGCGCCCATCCTGCTCCTCCCCCTTCCCTGGGAGGTGGTGCTGGTGAAGCCGTTGGCGGCGGTGCTGAGCAATGTGTTCTTCGGCGTGCTGGGCTACAACCTGGCGGAGGTGCACGGTCGAACGTTGCTGCGCCTGTTCAACCCCGCCAGCACCGACGCCCTCTTGGTGGCCGAGGGGGTTTTGCCTCCGGCGACAGCCAAGATTCTCGACACCAGTGTGATCATCGACGGGCGGATCCAAGGGTTGCTGGGATCGGGCTTGCTGGAGGGCCAGGTGATCGTGGCCCAGGCCGTGATCGATGAGCTCCAGGCGCTGGCTGATTCCAGCAACAACGAGAAGCGAGGCAAGGGACGTCGGGGGCTGAAGTTGCTCAGCGGCCTGCGCGAGGCTTACGGGCGGCGCCTGGTCATCAACAGCACGCGCTACGAGGGCAAGGGCGCCGATGAGAAGCTGCTGCAACTCACGGCTGACACCGGGGGCACGCTGCTGACGGCCGATTACAACCTCGCCCAGGTGGCTCAGGTGCAGGAGCTGCGGGTGGTCAATCTCAGTGAGCTGGTCATCGCCCTGCGTCCAGAGGTGCAGCCCGGCGACACCTTGCAGTTGAAGATCGTGCGAGAGGGAAAGGAGGCGGATCAGGGGGTGGGCTACCTGGAAGACGGCACGATGGTGGTGGTGCTCGAGGGGCGGAAGCACATCGGCGAGCGGCTCACGGTCACGGTGACAGGGGCGTTGCAGACGCCCACCGGTCGGATGGTGTTCGCCCGTCAGGAACGCGAGCGCGAGCGCGGCAAGGAGGCCAGTGAGCGCGGCAAGGGGCCCGACTCCGCCAAAGCGAGCGGGGAACGGGCCAAGACGACAGAGAACAGCAAAGGAACCAGCGAGCGGAGCAAGGCTTCGAGCACCCGAGCCGCTGGCAAGGACGGAGCAAAACCGATCCCCACCCCTGAGCAGCCACCAGCAGGGCCCAGCTAGGGTGCAGGAAACTCGGGTCTGTTTTGCGGATGACGGTGTCAGCTCCTTACTACGGCGATTCCGCAGTGCTGCGCACTCCCCCCCCCGACTTGCCGTCCCTGTTGTTGAAGGAACGGATCGTCTATCTCGGATTGCCGCTGTTTTCCTCTGATGACGCCAAGCGTCAAATGGGGATCGATGTGACGGAGTTAATCATTGCCCAGCTGCTCTATTTGGAATTTGACAACCCAGATAAACCCATTTTCTTTTATATCAATTCCACGGGCACAAGCTGGTATTCCGGCGACGCGATCGGCTTTGAAACAGAAGCTTTTGCCATCTGCGACACCCTGCGGTACGTCAAGCCGCCCGTGCATACCATCTGCATCGGCCAAGCGATGGGAACGGCGGCGATGATTCTCAGCGCTGGCACCAAAGGTCAGCGGGCCGCCCTTCCCCATGCGTCCATCGTTCTGCACCAACCCCGTTCAGGGGCGCGCGGCCAGGCCAGCGACATTCAGATTCGTGCCAAAGAGGTGTTGCACAACAAGCACACCATGCTGGAAATTCTGGCCGACAACACCGGCAAGTCCGTGGACCAGCTGGCCAAGGACTCCGACAGGATGACCTATCTCACGGCCGAGGAGGCCAAGGAGTATGGACTGATCGACAGGGTTCTCAACAGCCAAAAGTCACTGCCACTGCCCGAGCCTGTGGCCGCCGGCCTGGGCTAGGCGGCCGTGGCCCCTGGCCAAGCCTCCCTGGCTCCGTGCGTTTTGTTTCCCCTTTCCCTTCCTGAAGATCATGCCCATCGGCACCCCGAGCGTTCCCTACAGACTTCCCGGCAGCCAATACGAACGCTGGGTCGACATCTACACCCGCCTTGGCGTCGAACGCATCCTTTTTCTGGGTCAAGAAGTGAGCGATGCAGTGGCCAACAGCCTTGTCGCCCAGATGCTCTATCTGGATTCGGATGATAATTCCAAACCGATCTACCTCTACATCAATTCTCCCGGAGGTTCGGTAACTGCAGGTTTGGCAATCTTCGACACAATGCAATATGTGAAATCTGACGTGGTCACCATCTGCGTCGGGCTGGCCGCCAGCATGGGAGCCTTCCTTCTGGCAGCGGGCACCAAAGGAAAGCGCTTGGCCCTGCCCCACAGCCGCATCATGATTCATCAACCCTTGGGCGGCACCAGCCAGCGTCAGGCCAGCGACATCGAGATTGAGGCCCGAGAGATTCTGCGCATCAAGGACATGCTCAACCAGTCGCTGGCGGACATGACCGGCCAGAGCCTGGAGAAGATCACCAAGGACACGGACCGCGATTACTTTCTCAGCGCGGCGGAAGCCAGGGACTACGGCTTGATCGATCGTGTGATCGCCCATCCCAGCGAGGCTTGATCGTCGGAAGCCGGGCCGTCGCACCCGTACCATGGCCCTTTGCTCAGCATCCGCCGGAATGGCTCAGCTCTTCTACGACTCCGACGCCGATCTCAGCCTGCTGAATGGGAAGACGGTGGCCATCATCGGCTATGGCTCCCAGGGCCATGCCCACGCCCTCAACCTCAAGGACAGCGGCATCCAGGTGGTGGTGGGTTTGTATGAAGGCAGCCGCTCCGCCGAGAAGGCCAGAGCAGACGGGTTGGAGGTGTTGCCCGTCGCCGAGGCCTGCGCCAAAGCGGATTGGATCATGATCCTGTTGCCCGATGAGGCGCAGAAGACGGTTTATGCGGAAGAGATCGCCCCCCATTTGAGCAAGGGCAAAGTGCTCAGCTTCGCCCATGGTTTCAACATTCGCTTCGGCCTGATCGTGCCACCAGCGGACGTGGATGTGGTGATGATCGCCCCCAAGGGCCCTGGCCACACCGTGCGCTGGGAATATCAAAATGGTCAGGGAGTTCCCTGTCTCTTTGCTGTGCATCAGGATGCAAGCGGTCAAGCCCGAGCGCTTGCCATGGCCTATGCCAAGGCGATTGGCGGCACCCGAGCTGGAATTCTGGAAACCAACTTCAAAGAAGAGACCGAAACCGATCTCTTTGGCGAACAAGCTGTTCTCTGCGGTGGACTGAGTGAGCTGGTGAAGGCAGGATTCGAAACCCTTGTGGAGGCTGGCTACCAGCCTGAGCTTGCCTATTTTGAATGCCTGCACGAAGTCAAACTCATTGTCGATCTGATGGTGAAAGGCGGATTGACCGCCATGCGGGATTCCATTTCAAATACGGCTGAATATGGTGATTATGTCAGTGGGCCAAGGCTGATCAATGCCGACACAAAAGCGGAGATGAAACGCATTTTGTCTGACATCCAGGATGGAACATTTGCGCGTAATTTTGTCGCCGAATGTGAGGCCGGCAAGCCGGAAATGAGCCGTCATCGCGCACGGGACAAGCAGCACCCGATCGAGGAGGTTGGCAAGGGCCTGCGCGCCATGTTCAGTTGGCTGAAGGCCAGCTGAACGCGGCGAGGGGGCAGGCAACCGGCAGCGAGGGCGGATGGTGACCGGCGGGTACGGCGACTTCAACCACCCCGCCGCTCTCGTGGTTTTGGCCTGTGGCCTGGACCATCTGCTGGGCGATCCGCGCTGGTGCCCGCATCCTGTGCAGGTGATGGGCTGGTTCATCCAGCGCCTGCGTGCCCTGGCGGAAGCGTGGGCGGCTGATGTGCCCTGGAAGCTGAGGCTCTCCGGCGTGGTGCTCTGTGGGCTGCTGGTTTTGGGATCCGCCGGGGCCGGGTGGTTGGTGGAGCGCTGGGCGACCCGCGCTCCGGGAGTGCTGAGCGCGGCGATTCTGGTGCTGGCCCTGGCCAGCGCGCTGGCGGGGGGAAGCCTGGAGCGAGCCGTCAAGGAGGTGTTGCGAGCGCTGCCCGATCTGGACGAAGCGCGGAGACGTCTGGCCTGGATTGTGGGACGCGAGGTGGAGGGGCTTCCACGGGAGGAGATTCTGCGGGCCGCAGCGGAAACCACAGCGGAGAATGCGGTGGATGGCTTGTTTGCGCCGCTGTTCTGGATCCTGGTGGGGGCGGCGCTGCCCCTGTTGACCGGGAACAGATCAGGCCCCCTGGCAGCAGGCCCTCTGGCGCTGGTTTGGGGGTTCAAAGCCAGCAGCACGCTGGATTCGATGGTGGGCTACCGGCGGGGGAGACTGCGCTGGTTGGGCACGGCGGGAGCGCGCCTGGATGATGGCCTGACCTGGATTCCCGCTCGCCTGGTGGCCCTCACCCTTCCCTTGGTGGGAAGCAAACCCCAGGCCTTCTGGTCGGCGTTTCAGCTGGCATTGCGCGAGGGAAAGGCGGATCCCTCCCCCAACGCCGGGATTTCCCAAGCGGCCTATGCCGAAGCTGTGGGCGTGCGATTGGGCGGGTGGAATCGCTATGCCGAGGGGTGGAAGCAGAAGCCGCTGCTGGGGGCCAACCAGCCAGCGGTGGAGGTGGAGGCTGTAGAGCGGATGTTGAAGCTGACGCTTCGGCTGGAGCTGTTATGGCTTGGTGTGTTCCTGGCGGTCCTGGCCGTCGCGCAAGGGTTGGGACGATTCAGGAGTTGAGACCAGGGAGAGAAACCAGCAAAAATGGGGGACTTGTCGCGATCAAGAGGGCTCTTGAAAACAACCCGCGCTACTTCTCGCTCAGCACATCTGTCTGATTTGGAATAAAGTCTCGACGAAAATCCGATTGTCTGAGTGGATTGTTTCCAGAGGATCCACAAGATAGTCCAGATCAGTAAGCGCCGCGATCGCGAGGATGAAGAACCACCTTGATGGTCTGAACAACAATTTTCAAATCCAAGAGAAAATGACGTGTGCGCGCATAGCGCAAGTCGAGACGCACTCGCTGATTGTAAGAGAGATTATTGCGCCCAGAAACCTGCCAAAGACCTGTCATGCCAGGACGAACAGACAACACCTCGTTCATATGGGTTCCATAACGACTCAATTCAGCATTCACAATCGGGCGAGGACCAACCACACTCATCTCACCGCGCAAAACATTCAGAAATTGGGGAAGCTCATCCAAACTGGAACGCCGGAGAAAATGACCTAAACGCGTAATTCTCGGATCATTCTTAAGCTTAAAATCCCGAGAAAACTCTTTTTGTAGTTCAGGGGAAGTAGAGAGCAATTTGGAAAGAGTACGATCTGATCCCTTGCGCATCGTGCGAAACTTGATACAGCCAAAGGTTCGATAATCTCGTCCGATGCGTTGTTGAACATAAAAAATTGGACCTTTCGAAGAAGCCTTCACCAGCAAAGCCAAGGCGATGAAGACTGGAGCTCCAAGGGTGAGCACCGAGAGTGAAAAAACAATATCGCCCGCGCGCTTGACAACTCTGGAACGCTTGGACTGCAGCTCAATCAGTTCAGTGGTTGCCAGCCCAGAAGCGGGCAAAGCAAAAACAGAACGGGCTTGCACTGGAGACGTTGTTCCAAGACTAAGCACGCCGAACAATCCACCGCAACAACTGAAAACTAAGAAGCTCTCAGCAGGAATCCAAACCCGGAGGGTCACTCATGGCAGAGGCACAGCGCGCGCGAGGGGGGCCCGGGCCCGGGAAAGCCGCGCCTGGTGGCCCTGCCAGAGCTGCTCCAGCTGCTGGGTCATCCGCCGCTGGAACCGCGCAGGAGCGAACGTTTCCGCCCAGAGACGCTGTCCTTCCGCCGGCAGCTGCAACCACAGGCGACGCGAGGCGAAATGCTCCAGAGCCGCGACCAGACCCGCCACGCTCTGCTGCGGGAACAACAGGCCCGTGGGCAGATCCGTCACGCCATCGAGAGGACGCACGCTGTCGCAAAAGCCACCCGCGCCAATGGCGATCACCGGAGCGCCAGCCGCCATGGCCTCCACGGGTGCGATGCCGAAATCCTCCACGCCAGCATTGACATAGGCCCGACATCGCTCCAGGTAACCCGCGACCTCCTGATCCGGGAGCCGTCCCAGAAAACGCACGGTGGGCCCCGCCATGGCTTCCAGGCGAGCCCGCTCCGGCCCGTCGCCGATGACCACCAAAGGCAGGCCCGTCGCCTTGCAGGCCCGCACGACCAGATCCACCCGCTTGTTGGGCACCAGGCGGCAGACGCTGAGATAAAAATCCTCCCGCGGCTGTTGCCAGCGAAACCGCTCCACATGCACCGGGGGATGGACAACGCGGGAGCGGCGTCCCCAATAGCGCAGGATGCGGCGGGCGGTGAAACGGGAATTGGCCAGCAACGCCGTCGGCCGTTGGGCGCTGATCGCATCCCACTGCCGCAGGGCATGCAGCTGCAGCCACACCAGCGGGCCCAGGGGGCCGCGTGCCAGATGGGAGCTGGCCAGGTAGGGATGCATCTGGTCCCAGGCGTACCGCACGGGGGTGTGCACGTAGCTCACATGGAGTTGATCCGGGCTGGTGAGCACCCCCTTGGCCACCAGGTGGCTGCTGCTGAGGACCAGCGGGTAAGGGGTCAGGTCCAGCTGCTCGATCGCCAGGGGCAGCAGGGGAAGGTATTGCTGCACGTGACTGACCCCCCAGGGGAGGCGTTGGATGAACGAGGTGTGCACGCGGCGCCCGGCCAGCCAGCTCTCGGGCCTGCGGCTCTCGCCATCCACCAAAGCAAAGAGATCGGGCCGTGCTCCCGCCGCCGTGAGGAGAGCATCCAACGCACGGGCCACCACCTCCGCTCCTCCGACCGAGCGCGGTGTGTACCACTCATGCACCAGGGCGATGGATGTGGGCAGACCGGATGCGGCGGCGCTGAGGGACCGTGTCACGAAAACTCTCAGGCGATTGCCCTTGGGGAGGGAGATGCCGAAGCTAGGGCGAGTGCCGGCTGAAACCCGAAAACAGGATGGCGATCCGCGAGCTCTTGGAAGATGCCCTCAAAGAACCCTCCATCGGGTCCACCCCCTGCTTTCGCTGGCACGCCACCCCGGTGGGGATCGCCGCGCTCTGGTCGGAAGGGCAGCCCCCCTCCTCCCCCCCCTTTGATGTGGCCCTCAAGGAAGGCCTGCAGGTGGGGCTGGATCTGAGTCGGGAGGAACGGGAATTTCATCAGGTGAAATCAGGATTGGTGCTGTTGTTTCATTCCTGACTGAGGCGGGGCCATGGCGGCCGTGCAGGTTGTTCTGTTCAAGCGGGATCTGCGGGTGCACGACCACGGCCCCCTCTGGGAAGCGGCCCGACGCGGCCCCGTTCTGCCCCTGGCCGTGGTGGAGCCTCACCTCTGGGCTCAGCCCGAGGCCTCCGGTCGCCAGTGGGCGTTTTACGCCGAATCGCTGCGGGAGCTCCAAGCGGCGCTGCGCCGGCTGGGGTCCCCCCTGCTCCTGCGCGTGGGGGAGCTGGTGTCGGTGCTCGCCGCCCTGGCTGAACGGGGGGGCATCGCGGCCCTCTGGAGCCATGAGGAAACGGGCAACGGCTGGACCTACGCCCGCGACCGAGCGGTGGCGGCCTGGTGCCGCGAGCGGGGGATCCCCTGGCACGAGCTCCCCCAGAACGGGGTGGTGCGGCGCTTGAGAAACCGCGATGGCTGGGCCCGTCGCTGGGAGGAGCGGATGGGCCAGAACCCCATCCCCGCCCCCCTGCGCCTGGAGCCCCCCCCCGAGCGCCTGCTGGCCCTCCAGCCCACCAGCGGACTCCCCCTGGCCGCCGATCTGAACCTGGCTCCCGATCCCTGCCCCGGCCGCCAGCGGGGGGGACGCCAGGCTGGCCTCGACCTGCTCGACAGCTTTCTGGCGGAGCGGTGCCGCGGCTACGTGAAGGGATTGTCGAGTCCCCTGACGGCCGGGTCCTGCTGCTCGCGGCTGTCTCCCCATCTCGCCTTTGGCACGCTCTCCCTGCGGGAGGTGGTGTGGGCCTCGCGGCGGCGGCGGGGGCCGAAGGCCTTTGAGGAGCGGCTGCACTGGCACTGCCATTTCATCCAGAAGCTGGAGAGCGAGCCGGAGCTGGAGTTTCGCGACGCCCATCCCGCCTACGCCGGCTTGCGCCAGACGGATCCGCAGCGGCTGGCGGCCTGGGAGGAGGGCCGCACGGGTTGGCCCTTCGTGGATGCCTGCATGCGAGCGCTGCAAGCGGAAGGGTGGATCAATTTCCGCATGCGGGCGCTGTTGATGGCCGTGGCCAGCCATCACCTCTGGATTCATTGGCGCGACAGCGGGCTGGTGCTGGCGCGGTTGTTCGTCGATTACGAGCCCGGCATCCACTGGAATCAGTGCCAGATGCAGGCCGGCACGACAGGAATCAACATCGTGCGCATCTACAACCCGGTGAAGCAGGGGATCGACCAGGACCCGACCGGCACGTACGTGCGGCGCTGGGTGCCTGAGCTGGCGGGCGTCCCCTTGGCCCACCTCCACACCCCATGGACGCTGTCGCCTGCGGACCAACAGGCCGCAGGCTGCGTGTTGGGAGAGCACTATCCGGTCGCGGTGGTGGACCATCTGGAGGCGGCGCGGCTGGCGCGGGAGCGGGTGTGGGGCGTGCGGCGGGGGAGCGGGTTTCGTGAGCGGGCCGCGGCGATTCAGGAGCGCCATGGCTCACGCCGCTCCGGCCTGGCCACCCCGCGCGCGGGCCGGAGCCGCCGGGCGACGCGCCAGCGCGAGAGTCCAGGGCAGCTCGACCTGTTCGAGAGCGGTTGGGGGATCGAGCCCCGGGAGGGGTAGCGACGGCGCGGGGCCGCGGGGGTTGACGCGAAACAAGGCCTCCAACCTGAAGTGACGAAGCCCCGGTCGGGATTCTCTTCTCCTGCCGCGCCCTGATTCTCTTCCTCTGAACAGTGCGTCCGGTTGGCCTCTCCTAGCTTGAGCCCTTCTCCGACCTCCCCTCATGACCGTCTTCCCGCCTCTTGCGACGGCGGTCAGTCCCCATCAGATGGAGGTGGCTGAAACCCTGATTCAGGTGGGCTGTTTCCTGGTGATCATCCTCGCGGCCCGCGCCCTCGCCGAGCTCATGGTGCGGCTGGAACTCCCGACGATTCTCGGCGAGCTTGTGGCGGGGGTGCTGATCGGCGCCTCCGGGTTGCATTGGATCGTGCCCCCGGAGGCGCAAGCCCAATTCAGCGACGGGGCCGCCCGTCTGGTGGGGAATCTGGCGGACCTCAGCCCGGAGGCCGTGCGGGAGGTTTACACCTCCACCTTCCCCAACCTGCAAGCGATCTCGGAACTCGGGCTGTTTGCTCTGTTGTTCCTCACCGGGCTGGAGAGCGAGCTCGATGAGCTGATGGCGGTGGGAGGCCAGGCGACGACGGTGGCCATCACGGGCGTGCTCCTTCCCTTCGCCCTCGGCACAGCGGGCCTGCGGACGCTGTTCCACGTGCCGTTGATCCCTGCGGTGTTCGCGGGCGCGGCGATGACGGCCACCAGCATCGGGATCACGGCGAGCGTGTTCGGCGAATTGCGCTGGCTGAAGCGCAGCGAGGGCCAGATCGTGATCGGAGCCGCCGTGCTTGACGACATCTTGGGGATCGTGATCCTGGCGGTGGTGGTGGCGATCGTGGGGGGCGGCGCCTTCAGCCCGGGCCCTGTGATCCGCCTGTGCCTGGCGGCGGTGGCGTTCGTGGGGGTGGCGTTGGTGTTGAGCCGCACCGCCGCTCCAGTGTTCGACTGGGTGGTGGATCGGCTCAAAGCCCCCGGCGA
>JBJOHA010000022.1:0-10952 GCA_046047935.1 Cyanobacteriota bacterium | reverse complement strand
CCGCCGCCCCCTCACTCCTGGGGGCGCTGGCGCCGCTCGCTCTTGATCACGCCGCGACGCCGCTTCGCCGCCAGGCGCCGCTCCACCGCCGCCCGCCCCGGCCGAGTGGGGCGCCGCGGCGGCGGCGGCGGTCGCAGGGCCTCCTCCAGCAGCGCCCGCAGCCGGCCCCGCGCCGCCTGGCGATTGCGCCACTGGCCCCGGTGCTCGCTGGCCACCACCACCACCGCTCCGTCCACCAGCCGCGCCCCCAGCCGCGCCGCCGCCCGCTCCTTCAGAGAAGGCGGGATGGCGGTCGACGCCAGCAGATCAAAGACCAGCTCCACCCGGGAATCGGCGGTGTTCACCGCCTGGCCTCCAGGGCCGCTCGCCCGAGAGAAGCGCCAGCGCAGCTCTTCCGCAGGGATGACCAGCTCCCGGCCATGGCTGAGCGTCAGGGGCAGGGTTTCGGCCATCACACCAGCTTGCCGCCCATCGGGATGACAAGGGGCCGGCGACGGGCTAGGTCTGGAGGCGGCTCGCCACGTTTCCATGCCCCCCACCCCTGGCCCTGACGCTCCTTCGGAGCGGGACATCCCGCAGGAGTCGGCTGGCTGGATCGACGAGATCCATCAGGGCGTGCGCTACGGCCTCGCCGGCCGAGTGCTGAACGAGGAGAGCAGCCCGTTCCAGCGGGTGACGATCATCGAGAGCGACCGTTATGGCAAGGGGCTGCTCCTCGATGGCTGCTGGATGACCGCTGAGCGGCAGGAGCGGCACTACCACGAGCCCCTGGTGCACCCCGCCCTCTGCGGCGCGGCGCGGATCGAGCGGGTGCTCGTCATCGGCGGCGGCGATGGCGGCACCGCCCGCGAATGCCTGCGTCATCCAGAGGTGCGCCATCTCGATCTGGTGGAGATCGACGGCCTGGTGGTGGCCTGGAGTCAGACCCATCTCGCCGCCATCGGCGGGGGCTGCTGGACGGACCCCCGCCTTCACCTCACCGTGGGCGATGGGATCGCTTGGGCGCGGGAGGCTCCGGATGCCAGTTACGACGTGGTGATCGTGGATGGATCCGATCCTGCGGGCCCGGCGGAGGGACTCTTCAACAGGGAGTTCTTTGCCCATTGCCGGCGCCTGCTGCGGCCCGGCGGCGTGTTCGCCACCCAAAGCGAATCCCCGGAGGCGTTTCGCCAGGTGCATCTCGACACCGTGGCGTTGTTGCGGCAGGTGTTCCCCCATGCCGATCCGCTCTACGGCTGGGTGCCGATGTATCCCAGCGGCTGGTGGAGTTGGACCTTCGCCGCCCTCGATGGCCCCCGCTATCGCGAGGCGCGGCCGGAGCGGGCGGCGGCGGTGGCCGCCGGTTGTGAGATCTGGAGCCCCCGCTGGCAGCGGGGAGCCTTTGAGGCGATGCCGGCCTTCATCGAGCGGGCCCTGGCCTCCGCCGTGACTGGGCCATGAGAGCCCTTCCAGAGGGCTTGTTCGACAGGGATGGCGCCATCTACATGGCCAGCCGCCGCGATCCAGCGGGATGTCGCGTGGCGCTGTTCGGCGTGCCCTATGACGGCACCACCTCCTTCCGTCCTGGAGCCCGCTTCGGCCCTGCGGCGATCCGAGAGGTGAGCGGTGGTTTGGAAACCTGGTGCCCCCAGCTGGAGCGAGACCTGGAGGATCTGGCCTTTGTCGACCTGGGCGCTGTGGCCATCCCCTTTGGTGCTCCGGAACCGGTGGTGGCCGCCGTGGGCCAGGCCACCCGGGCCGTGCTCGATCTGGGTTTGACGCCCCTGATGCTTGGCGGGGAGCATTCGATCAGCAGCGGCGCCGTGGCCGCTGTCGCCGAACGCCATCCCGATCTGCTGCTGCTGCAGCTGGATGCCCACGCGGATCTGCGACAGGAGTGGCTGGGCGCGCGCCACAGCCATGCCTGCGCCATGCGCCGCTGCCTGGAGGTGCTGCCCAGTGGAGCGCTGCTGCAGCTGGCCATCCGCAGTGGCACGCGGGAGGAGTTCGCGGAGTTGCGCCAGACGGGGCGGCTGGTGGCGCTGGCGGCCCTGGCCGAGACCCTGCGCCCCCACCGGGGGCGCCCTGTGTATCTCACGGTCGATCTCGACTGGTTCGACCCGGCCGTGCTCCCCGGCACGGGCACCCCGGAGCCGGGGGGATTCCACTGGCCGGATTTCGCCGCCCTGGTCGAGGAGCTGCGCCACCATCGCCTGGTGGCTGCGGACGTGGTCGAGCTGGCGCCCCAGCTGGATCCCACCGGTGTGAGCGCGGTGCTGGCGGCCAAGGTGACGCGCAGCTTGCTCCTGCTTCTCGGAGAACCGCCTGAGGCCGCGCTCTCGTAGAAGCGTTTCCGTGGATGCGATCCCGTGGACGCGCCTCAGTACACGCAGGTGCCGCTGGAGCGCTGCTCCCGAAGACGGCTGTGCTGCTGCCCGATGAGCAGCAGGGCAAGGGTGGGGTGGAGGTGAAGCAGGTTGAGAAAGCTCAGACGCTCCAGACGCAGCACTTCCACAGGAGTGCGGGCCAAGGCGTCGCTGTCATGGGCGCTTTCTCGCCAGACGATGTCTTGGAAGCTGAAGAGATCCCCGGGCCTGTAACACGTTTTCTCTCCGTTCTTTCCCACAAGCTCAACGATCCCCCGTTTCACGGCATAGATGGCCGTGGCGATGGTGCCGCGAGAAAAGATGCGGGAGCCGGTGGGCAGGGTGATGTGCTCGCACTCCAGGTGCGAAGCCAGCAAGTCGACAGGATGGAGAATGGGAGGGGGGCTGATCAACTCAGGAGACCTCGACCGCAAAGGACAAGGACTTGTTCTACACCCGGTGGCCCGGTTCACAAGTGTTGTTGGATGCAGTGATGCGGATCGCAGCGATCAACACGTCTTCAGCCTGAACACCCCTCTGCAGCCTGAAAAGCCGGCTGCAAGACGGGTGTCATCTTCAACCTTGCTTTCAGCGGCGAAGACCTCCTGTCGCCTGATCGCGCCACGACGGGGCTGGATGAGGGTCGGAGGGCTCATCGGAGCGCTCAGAGGTCTTTGGGCAGTCCCGTGAAGGAGAGCTGGCGGCTCCCAAGGGGCTTCGCCTCCTCTGAGGGTTCCCTTCCGGCCGGGCCCATGGTGGGCAGGCGGGGCGGGCTGGCCGTCCAGTGGTGACACCACAAGTCGCCCACCAAATCGGGATGGATCGACAACTGCCGCAGCTGGCACCAGCCAAGTTCCCCTTCCATGGGAGGGGTGCAGTGGCGGCAGCTGCGGCAGTTGGGACGCTTGCCCATCTGGAGCGGGACAAAGGGTTTGGCCGCTCAACTTAATCAGGTGCGGGGCATTTGCGAAGGGATGACTCCCGAATCACATCCTTTCTTCGGAGTTCTGTCGCAAAGGCGAAACGGTGGCGTCCATCCATAGGATCCCGGCGATTGCCCGCCTCCCTTCCCCATGGCTGATGCTCGCACCCTCCGGCACACGCCCCTCCATGCCGCAGCGCAGCGCGCGGGGGGGCGCATGGTGCCCTTCGCGGGCTGGGAGATGGCGGTGCAGTTCGGCGGCCTGGTGCAGGAACACAATGCCGTGCGGCACCATTGCGGCGTGTTTGACATCTCTCACATGGGCGTGTTGTGCCTGCGGGGAGCCAATGTCAAGGACGCGTTGCAGCGCCTGGTTCCCACGGATCTGCACCGCATCGGTCCCGGGGAGGCCTGCTACACCGTGCTCCTCAACGAGGCCGGCGGCATCCGCGACGATCTGATCATTTACGACCGGGGGCCCGAGGAGGCGCTCATCGTGATCAACGCCGCCTGCGCCGAGGCCGACACCGCCTGGCTGCGCGAGGCGTTGGAACCGCAAGGAATTCAGATCAGCGATCGCAAGGGCGATGGCGTCCTGCTGGCGTTGCAGGGGCCGGAGGCGCCCGCTCGGTTGGAGGCCCTCCTGGACGACTCCTTGGAGGGGCTCCCCCGCTTCGGCCACCGGGAGGCCGTCCTGCGGGGGGAAGGCCTGGACGGCGAGCCCGTCTTTGTGGCCCGCACCGGCTACACCGGGGAAGACGGCTTTGAGCTGCTCCTCCAGCGTGCCCAAGGTCTCGCGCTTTGGGAGCGGCTTCTGGCCGAGGGGGTGGTCCCCTGCGGCCTCGGGGCGCGGGACACCCTGCGCCTGGAGGCCGCCATGCACCTCTACGGCAACGACATGGACGACGCCACCACCCCCCTCGAAGCCTCCCTGGGCTGGCTGGTGCATCTGGAGATGCCCGCCGACTTCATCGGTCGCGTCGCCCTCGAGCGACAGACCGCCGAAGGGGTGGGCCGACGCCTGGTGGGGATCAAGCTGAAGGGTCGGGCCATCGCCCGCCATGGCTACCCCGTGCTCCACGCTGGAGAGGTGGTGGGCGAGGTGACCAGCGGCACCTGGTCGCCCACCCTGGGCGAGGCGATCGCCCTGGCCACTGTGCCTGCGGCCCTGGCCAAGGTGGGCACTGAGCTGGCGGTGGAGATCCGCGGGCAGGCGCAGCCGGCCACCGTGGTGAAGCGCCCCTTCTATCGCCGTGGCTGAGCCCGACGCCGTGGCTGAGCCCGCCCCGCTGGCGGACGACACGATCGAGATCCTGGGCCTTCGCGCCTACGGCTACACCGGCTGGTTTCCGGAGGAGCGGTCGCTCGGCCAGTGGTTTGAGGTCGATCTCTGGCTCTGGCTGGATCTGGCCCCCACCGGTGCCAGCGACGATCTCGCGGTGGGCCTCAACTACGCCGAGGTGGTGGGGCGGGTGCGGGAGCTGGTGGAGAGCAGCCGTTGCCGCACCCTTGAGCGGCTCAACACCGTCGTGCTGGAGGCCCTGCTCGCGTTCCCCCGGGTGCGTCGCGCGCGCTCTCGGCTGGTGAAGGTGGCCGCCCCGATTCCTGGTTTCGACGGGCGCATCGCCGTGGCCATGACGCGCGCCAACCCCACCAGCCCCTGAGGCCCGCTCCATGACCTCCCCCCAACGGGTGGCCATCGCCCTCGGCAGCAACCTCGGCGCCAGCTTCCGCATTTTGGAGGAGGCCCTGGAGACCCTGGCCGCCCTGGATCGCGCCCCGGGGATGGGTGTGCGGGCGCGCTCCAGCTGGTGGCGCACGCGGGCCGTGGGACCGCCCCAGCCGGACTATCTCAACGGCTGCGCTCTCCTGGACACGTCGCTTTCTCCCGAAGTCCTGCTGGAGCGGCTGCAAGACACGGAACGACGTTTCGGCCGCGTGCGCCGCGAGCGTTGGGGCGCGCGCACGCTGGATCTCGACCTCATCTTCTTTGGCGACCTGCGGCTGGAGAGCGAACGGCTGACGCTTCCCCATCCCCGCTTCCGGGAGCGGGCCTTCGTGCTGCTCCCCCTGGCGGAGATCGCGCCGGAGTGGCGCGATCCGCTCACGGGACGCACGGTGGCCGAGCTGGCCCGGCAGGCCCCGGACCAGGACACGGCGCGCCGCTTGGCGGTTCCGTCCTGAGCTCGGACCTGGCATGGCGGCTGAGGAGCGCCATGGGAAACTCAGCGGTTTGTGTCCTCGTCACCCCATGGGAAGCCCCGCGTCCCCTGACCAGCCAGCGCTTGCGTCCAGCGCGACGGGGGCGCGTCAGTGGTGCGGCGACCTGCGCCTGGACGATGGGGGTCGGGCGGTCACCCTCCATGGTTGGGTGGATCGGCGCCGCGACCACGGTGGCGTGATCTTCATCGACTTGCGCGATCGCAGCGGCACCGTGCAGATCACCGTGGATCCCGATCTGGGAGCGGAGGCCTTCGCCGTCGCCGAACACCTGCGCCATGAAAGCGTGCTGAAGGTGGAGGGAACCGTGCGGGCCCGGCCTGCGGAATCCGTGAACGATCGCCTCGCCACCGGCGCGATCGAGGTGCTCGCCGCCGCGATCACCGTGCTCAACAGCGTCAAGGGCGTGCTCCCCTTCCCGGTGTCGGTGCACGACGAGGAGACGGTGCGGGAGGAGCTGCGCCTCAAGCATCGCTATCTGGATCTGCGCCGGGAGCGGATGGCCAGCAACCTGCGGCTGCGGCACAACACGGTGCGAGCGATCCGGGGCTTCCTGGAGGGGGAGGGCTTCATCGAGGTGGAAACCCCTGTGCTCACGCGTTCCACGCCGGAGGGGGCCCGCGATTATCTGGTGCCCAGCCGGGTCTGCGGCGGCGAGTGGTTCGCTCTGCCCCAGTCGCCCCAGCTGTTCAAACAGCTCCTGATGGTGGGTGGTCTGGAGCGCTACTACCAGATCGCGCGCTGCTTCCGCGATGAGGATCTGCGAGCCGATCGCCAGCCAGAGTTCACTCAGCTCGACATGGAGATGAGCTTCCTGGAGCAGGAGGAGATCCTGGCGCTCAACGAACGGTTGATCGCCGCCATCTGGAAGGCGGTGAAGGGGATCGATCTGCCCCTGCCGTTTCCGCGGCTCACCTGGGCGGAGGCGATGGAGCGCTACGGCACCGATCGGCCCGACACCCGTTACGGCCTGGAGCTGGTGAATGTCAGCGACATCGTGGCGGACATGGGCTTCAAGGTGTTCAGCGGGGCGGTGGCCGCAGGTGGGGCGGTGAAGTGCATCGCCGTGCCGGGGGGCAACGAGGCGATCAGCAACGTGCGCATCAAGCCGGGCGGAGATGTGTTCAGCGAGGCCCAGGCGGCGGGCGCGGGGGGGCTGGCCTTCATCCGCGTGCGGGAGGGCGGCGAGATCGACACGATCGGCGCCATCAAGGACAACCTGAGCGCGGAGAAGAAAGCCGAGCTGTTGGCTCGCACGGGAGCGGCGCCGGGAACTCTGCTGCTCTTCGGCGCCGGCGACACTCCTACGGTGAACAAGGCGCTGGATCGGGTGCGGCAGTTTCTGGCGCGGGAGATGGGGCTGGTGCCCAAAGATCCGAAGGATCCTGTTGAAGCCCTGAAGATGGCAAACACATGGGATCTCGAGAAAGCTGAGCTGGCCCGCTGGAACTTCCTCTGGGTCGTCGACTTCCCGATGTTTGAGTTCAACGCCGACGAACAGCGCCTTGAAGCCCTCCACCATCCCTTCTGCGCCCCCAACGCCGAGGACCTCGGCGACGATCCCGCCGCCTGGGCCGAGCGGCTGCCCACCGCCCGCGCCCGCGCCTATGACCTGGTGCTCAACGGCCTGGAGCTGGGCGGCGGCTCCCTGCGCATCCACGATTCCGCCCTGCAGCGGCAGGTGTTGCAAACCATCGGCCTGCCGCTGGAGGAGGCAGAGGCCCAGTTCGGCTTCCTCATGGAGGCCCTCGACATGGGCGCTCCGCCCCATGGCGGCATCGCCTTCGGCCTCGATCGGATGGTGATGTTGTTGGCCGGGGAGGAGTCGATCCGCGACACGATCGCCTTCCCCAAAACCCAGCAGGCCCGCTGCCTCCTCACCCGCGCGCCCGCAGGCGTCACCGTCAAGCAGCTCCAGGAGCTCCATGTGGCGAGCACCTGGGTGGAGGAGGAGAGCTGAGGGCCCAGAGCCGCGTCTCGCGTCAGCCCCGAGGGAGCCGGGCGCTCCAACGGGCGCGGCGGGCCAGCGGCGGCGGAAGGTGAAGGGATCGGTCGGCGGGAAAGAGCAAATCCGCCACCACAGGGGCCAAGGCGTAGCGGCGGCGTTGCAGCTCCACCAGCAGGTTGTGATCGCGACATCCCTGGTAGGCGCGCGTCTCCAGGCCCCCCAAGGGGTAGCGCCAGGCGCTCACCTGCGAAGCGGCACGCTCCATCGCGTCCAGGTCGGCTTGGCAACCGGCGGAGCAGCACAGCAGGAGATGGGGCTGTGGGCTCCCGCTCCTCCCAACGGGCACCGCCGCCCTCAGGTCGTCCATCCAGGGCTGCGGCAGGCCATCTCTCGCGCCTCCAGGAGGCGGCCCCCCCAAGGAGACACCACGATCGGCGCCCAGCGCCACCGCCGCCGCCACAGCGGCGAAGCCGCCGCCGCTGTATCCCACGGTCACCACCTGCCGGTAGTCGGCCAGCGGAACCAGGGTGGGAAGGGCCTGGAGCGCGCGGGCCAGAAGGCTGCCGCCGCCATCCGGTCCGTAGAAGGTCTGCCGTTGGGGCCGCTGGCGCAGCACGAGCACCACATCCGTGGCGAAGGGACCCAGCAGCTGGAGGAAGCAGGGCGCGATCATGGCGAGGGCGTTGGCGTTGGAGGTGAAGGCCACCACCAAGCGATCGGCCGGGGCTTCTGATCCGTCGCCCCGTCGATACCAGCGCAGTTGCGCGTCCCCGAGATCGTGCGTCGCCACCGTCGGCCCGTAGGTGGCGGGCGCCCGGAGCAACGTCGGCGCATCCGTGAGGGCTTCGCAGAGCAGCGCCGCGAGGGCCGCGTTGGGCTCGCCGCTGGCCAGCCAGGCGAGCAGCAACTCCCGCAGCTCGCAGGGGCGCATCACCCGATCGTGCTGGAGGCGCAGCAGATTGGCCAGGTTGACGGAGCGCCCTCGAAATTGGTTGTAGAGGTCGAGGGCCGCGCGGGAGGGCTGACGCTGGAGCTCGGGATGGCGGCGCAGCAGCCAGCGGGCGTGCCAGCCATGGCGGCGCACCCGCAGGCGCTCGCGTTTGGCCCGCAGCGCGGTGATGGCCCGCGTGACGGCGCGGTTGGCCCTCACGTCAGGGCGTATTGCCGGGCCAGCTCCCGCCGCAGCGGCTTGCCAGAGGGACCGCGAGGGATGGTGTCCACGGGGATCAGGGCTTTGGGGGCCTTCGCGCCCATGGCGGCCTGGCAAAGGCGCCGCAGGCGCTCCAGCTCCTGTTCGGACGCGCTGCTGTCGGGCCGCAAGCGCAGCACCGCCATGGGCACGGCGCCGTAGGCGCTGGAGGGCGCGCCAAAGGCCACCACCTCCTCCACCGCGTCGTCCTCGGCGAGCAGATTTTCAATCTCCAGAGGACACACCAGCAGGCTGCGGAACAGGAACACGTCATTGGCGCGACCGCCGAAAGAGATCTGCCCGTCGGGCCAGAGTCGCAACAGATCCCCCGGTCGCGATTCCGATTCGGTGCGCTCCAGGGTGATGGCGCCGTGTTCCGGGTGCCAAAGGTTCACCCGCCAGTGTTTGTGCACCACCGCCTCGCCAAGACCCTCCGCCCGCCAGCGCGGGTCGGCGTCGGCCGCGACGTCGATGCGCACGTTGGCCAACGGATGGCCGACGGATTCGCCGTCGTGGGCGAGGAGCTGATCGGCGGGCAGGCGCGTGAGCGGGCCCAGGCGGCTGTTGGCCAGGGCGATCACCAGCCGTTCTCCGAAGCGGTCGCGAAAGCGCCGCCGCAAGCTGGCGGGCACCCGGTCTGTGCCGGTGAGGAACCCAAGCGAGGCGGGGAAGCGCGTGTCCAGGCGCGTGTCGATCATTTCCCCCAAGTAGGCGGGATTCACCGAGAGGGTGTCGGCCTCCAGCTGGCCCGCCAGTTCAGGCAGCGCCGATCGTTCCTCCACCCGCGCGCAGCACAGGGTGTGGCCTTCCATGAGGAGGCGGAGCGCCCAGCTGCGGGAGGCGGCGAACTGCATCCGGAAGCTGAAGAGCATGCGCTGGCTCAGGGGCCATTCCGGATGCTGCAGCATGGCCAGGGATTCAAAAGCCGCAGTGCGCTGGATCGTGGGCCTCCCTGTGGTGGTGCCGGAGCTCATGGAGAGACCGATGGCGCGATCCAGGCTGGCCCAAGCCTGCCGCGCCCCTTCACTCTCCGAAGCGTCCACGGGAGTCGGGTGGCCGCTGGAGAGGATGTCGGCGCTTGTTGCGGGCGGGGTCTCCCTCGGTGTCCAGAGCTTCCACTCGCCCTCCACAACCGTGCGGCACACCATCCCCAGCTCTGACGGTGGGGGACGATCGCTCACCAAAATGTGAACGCCCGCGCGCTGCGCCAGAGAGGACAATTCCACGCCGCTGGCCTGGAGGGGCAGCAGCAGCAGCGAGCGCTCATCAAGAAAGCTGCTGAGGAAGAGCAGCAGATGGTCCACGCTGTCACCCCCGTAGCTGGCCCACACCAGATCGGGATGGTCGCAACCGATGCGAGCCGCCGCCCGTGTCAGTCGGTCGCGACCGTGGTCGAGGCGTTGGAGCAAGGTGCGATGGCTGATCACCCCGTCGCTGAAGCAAAGGGCGTCTTTCCCGGGATTCGCCTGAACCCGCAGGCGGTAGAGCTCGCGCAGCATCCAGCCTGCGGAGGGAATCGGTCCCTCCGGCAGGGGAAGCGGATCGGGAGGAAGGCTCAGGAGCTGCCGGCCGCTCATCTGGCCCGACTGTCCAGGGTTCGGCTCCAGACGTCCACTGGTCTGTCGCGCGAGGACTTGGTTCAAAGGGGCCTCCCTTGGTTCAAACCGTCAACGGACCCAACCCGTGGCGCCGACGCGATCCGACGCAGCAGCTGGCCGGCATCGCTCAACCCCCTCAGCAGCTCGGGCGTGAGCAGCAAGCCATGGTTCAACTCCAAGGCGATGCACATCTCCAGGCCGCCCAGGCTGTCAAGGCCGAGATCGACGAGGGAGAGCGCGGCGGGATCCTCACGCAGTTGCGCGCCCACCTGATCCAGATCGGATGGCGGCAGGCTGATGGAAGAGAGCGCCGCAAGCAACTGCTGGCACGCCTGGGGAATCGCCTTCATGCAAAAAGAGGGCAAAAGATAGGTCGAGAGCCGGTGCTTGACCGGCTCACGCTTTAGCGGTTGGCGCCAGCCCATGACATGGCCAAAGTCTCGACGGGAAGCGCCTAGCCTCCCGTTGATCTCAGGCGTTCATTGGCGATGGACAGTGGCGTTCAGTCAATGGCGATCAGGGGATGGGGGTTTCGCCGCCGATCGGCGTGGCCAGGCGAAGGGTGGGAGCGCTTTCGCCGGCGATGTCGGTGGGTGCGCTTTCGCCGCCGGGAATGGACCAAGGAGCTGTCATGGACTCGTGAGACGCATTGCGTTGAAAATTTAACAATCTCTTCATTCTTGTGTCAAGACCCTGCAAGACCTTTTTGAGACGAGCTTGCGGGGCTCGC
>JBJOHA010000021.1:0-64935 GCA_046047935.1 Cyanobacteriota bacterium | reverse complement strand
AGGTGCGTAAGGATGGGCGACGCTTGCTTCAGCCTCCGTTTCGGCTCTCCCGATCCCCTCGATGCACAACACCACCCGCTCCCACGAGATCTTCGCGGCGGCCCAGCGCCTCATGCCCGGTGGGGTGAGCTCCCCGGTGCGGGCGTTCAAGTCCGTCGGAGGCCAGCCGATCGTGTTCGACCGGGTGAAAGGCGCCTACGCCTGGGATGTGGATGGCAATCGTTACATCGATTACATCGGCAGCTGGGGCCCCGCCATCTGCGGCCATGCCCACCCGGAGGTGATCGCCGCCCTCCACGAGGCCCTGGAGAAGGGAACGAGCTTCGGCGCCCCCTGCCCCCTGGAGAACACCCTTGCCGAACTGGTGATCGACGCCGTGCCGTCGGTGGAGATGGTGCGCTTCGTCAACAGCGGCACAGAGGCCTGCATGGCGGTGCTCCGGCTGATGCGGGCTTTCACGGGTCGAGAGAAGGTGATCAAATTTGAGGGCTGTTACCACGGCCATGCCGACATGTTCTTGGTGAAGGCTGGCTCGGGGGTCGCCACCCTCGGCCTGCCCGATTCGCCAGGCGTGCCCCGCTCCGTCACCGCCAACACCCTCACAGCCCCCTACAACTGTCTGGAATCGGTGAAGGCGCTCTTCGCCGCCAACCCCGGAGAGATCGCGGGGGTGATCCTGGAGCCGGTGGTCGGCAATGCGGGCTTCATCACTCCGGAGCCGGGCTTCCTGGAGGGTCTGCGGGAGCTCACCCGCGAGCACGGCGCTTTGCTCGTCTTCGACGAGGTGATGACGGGCTTTCGCATCAGCTATGGCGGCGCCCAGGCCCGCTTCGGCATCACCCCCGACCTCACCACCCTCGGCAAGGTGATCGGTGGTGGCCTGCCTGTGGGCGCTTACGGCGGCCGGGCCGACATCATGGCCATGGTGGCGCCTGCGGGGCCGATGTATCAGGCCGGCACCCTCAGCGGCAATCCGCTGGCCATGACGGCCGGCATCAAGACCCTCGAACTGCTCAAGCAGCCGGGCACCTATGAGCGTCTGGAGGCGATCACCCAGCGCCTGAGCGCCGGGGTGCTCGAGGCGGCTCGGGCGGTGGGACTTCCCATTTGCGGCGGCTCAGTGAGCGCCATGTTCGGCTTCTTCCTCTGCCCCGGCCCCGTGCGCAACTTCGAGGAAGCCAAAGCCACCGACACCAGCCGCTTTGCCAAAGTCCATCGCGCCATGCTGGAGCGCGGGGTCTACCTGGCCCCGAGCGCTTTCGAGGCGGGCTTCACCTCCCTGGCCCATTCGGACGCGGATGTGGAGGCCACGATCAGCGCCTTCCAGGAATCCTTCGCCCTGGCGGCCTGATCCTCCACCTTGCGGGCCTCCGCCGCAGGCCGCTCCTTCGTTGGAACCGCTACCGGATCCCCCCCGCCCTTCCCCATAGGGTCGAGCCATCTCTGGCGCATGGGCTCCGTGGAGCGGTTTTTTCTTGAGCTCGACCCCCCCGAGGAGGCGATGCGGGCTTGGCCCCACGTGGTGATCGTGGGCGGGGGGTTCGCCGGCTTGAAAGCCTGCCATGTCCTGGCGCGTCAGCCCGTGCGGGTGACCTTGATCGACAAGCGCAATTTCAACCTGTTTCAGCCGCTCCTCTATCAGGTGGCCTCTGGGCTGGTGTCGGAGGCCGACGTGGCGTCCCCCCTGCGCCAGATGGTGGGTCAGGCCCCCAACATCCAGATCCTGCTCGGTGAGGTGGTGGACATTGATCCAGAGGCCAAGCAGGTGGAGTTCAACGGCCAGCGCTATGGCTACGACCATCTGCTGCTGGCCACCGGTTCGGGCAGCACCTACTTCGGGCGGGAGGAGTGGCGGCCGCTGGCGCCACCGATGAAAATCCTGGAGCACGCCGATGAAATCCGGCGGCGGTTGCTGATGGCCCTGGAGGAGGCGGAGCAAACGCCCGACCCCGAGCGGCGCCGGTTTTTGCAGACCGTGCTGGTGGTGGGCGCGGGGCCGGCGGGTTGCGAGCTGGCCGGCTCCCTGATCGAGTTGATGCACCGTGCCGTGCGTCGAGAGTTCAAGCAGCTGCGGCCTGAGCTCTGCAAGGTGGTGCTGGTGGATGTGGTGGATCGGGTGTTGCCCACCATGGCGCCCCGGCTGTCGGCGGAGGCGGGGCGCTATCTCGAGCGGGCCGGGGTGGAGCTGATGCTGGGGGCCAAGGTGGAGGAGCTGGCGCCGGGGCGGGTGTCCCTGCGCAGCCTGAGCGGCCTGCGGGAGCTGGAGGCCGCCACGATCTGCTGGACAGCGGGGGTGCGGGCCTCGCGGCTGGGCAAGGTGCTGTCCGAACGCACGGGCTGCCCGGTGGATCGCGGCGGGCGGCTGATCGTCGAACCCGACTTCTCCGTGCCGGGTCACCCGGAGATTCGCGCCGTGGGCGACCTCTGCGCCTACGGCCACACCTCCGAGGGCAAGCCCCTTCCAGGCATGGCGGGGCCGGCGGTGCAGATGGGGAGCTGGGTGGCCAAGGACATCCTGGCCAAGCTGCGCGGAGAGGAGAACGCGCCGTTCCGCTGGCTGGATCTGGGCAGCATGGCGGTGATCGGGCCCTGGCATGCGGTGGCTGATCTGCGCGGTTGGCATGTGACCGGCCTGGCGGGGTGGCTGCTCTGGGCGCTGGCCCACCTGGCCTTCATTCCCGACACCGAAAATCGCATCGCCCTCTTCAGCAAGTGGATGTGGCAGATCGCCACCCGGCAGCGCACAGCCTTGTTGATCACAGGCCGACCCGATCAACACATCGGCGTGGATGTGGGCCTGTTCCGCGCGGCCCTGGAGGAGAAAGCCGCTGCCGAGCGCACAGCGGCTTGAGGCCTGTTTGTGAGGTGAGAACAACACCGTGCAACAGCAAGTTGCGCGCCTGTGGAGAGGAAAAGCAGAGGGCGCCTAAAGTTGCAGACGTCGCTGTTGCTCCTTGGCCTCTCTCGCTTCGCCCCGCCTTCGCTGGCTCACGATTGCCCTGCTTCTTGCCGGGTCGGCGTTATCGCTGCTCCTGCCGTTTGTCTCTGCGGCTTTTCTGACCATTCTTCTCGGCAGCGCCGCCGTGGTGGCCTCCCTCACCCAGTTCCTGCGCCTGAGCGGCGAAGCGGACACCCGCGGCAAAGTGTTTCGCGCCCTTTCCGGTGTTCTTTATCTCATCGGTGGCCTCTCTTGCCTGGTGTTTCCCATTCAGAGCACGATCAGCTTGACGTTGTTCATCGGCTGCCTCCTCGCCGTGGAGGGGGTCATGGAGCTGGCGGCCGCCGCCACCCGGGCGGTGCCCGCCCGCGCTCTGGTGCTCCTCGACGGGATCATCACGGCGGTGCTGGGCGGAATGTTGATCGCGGAGTGGCCCAGCGACAGCGTCTGGGCCATCGGCACCCTCTTTGGCCTCTCCCTGGCTTTCTCCGCCATCAACCTGCTCACCGCCTCGCCTGAGCCCGGCGCCTGAGCCCAGCGCGTGAGCGGTGGCGACCCCCGTCTCAAGCCGGAGGGCATTCGTCTGTGGTCTGCCGCACCATCAAGAGCTGGAGCTCATTCCGCGACCGCCGCTCCCTCCGGGCGCCGCGGATCCACGGCAGCGGCGCTGCCCCCCTCCACGCGCACCTCCACCGAATGCGCGGCTCCCATGGCGGGGGAGAGCCGCAGCGTGTGGCCCCGCTCCACCAGCAGGCGAGCGGTGTCGGGAGACACACCTTCCTCGTGGCTGAGGAGGTCGGGCCAGAGCTGGCTGTGCACCCGCGGGCTGGCGACGGCGGTGGCGAGGTTGCGGCCATGCACCAGGGCATTGAGAAGCACCTGCGCGATGGTGGTCGTGATGCGGCTTCCCCCCGGGCTGCCCGTGGCGATCCAGGGGGTCCCATCCGGCCGAAACACCAGCGTGGGCGCCATGGAGCTGAGGGGGCGGCGGCCGGGGGAGATCGCATTGGCCTGACCCTGCACCAGGCCGAAGGCATTGGCGCTGCCGGGGCTGGCGCTGAAGTCGTCCATCTCGTTGTTGAGCAGAAATCCCGCCTCCGGCACGGCGATGCCGTTTCCGAAGGGAAAGTTGAGGGTGGTGGTCAGAGCCACCAGGCCCCCCTGCCGATCCGCCACCGAGAGGTGGGTGGTGTTGGTGCCCTCCGCCAGGGGAGGGCGTGGCGCGAGGGTGGCGGGGGGGCGATGGCGATCGGGATCGATCTGGCGCCGCAGGGTCGCCAGATAGGGCTCCGCCAGCAGGGGATGGATGGGGATCCTTCGCTGACGGGGCGTCCCGCTGGAAACCGCGCCGGACGCCGCGCGCGACTCTGCTTTGGAGACGGCGCCAGGGTCGCCGAGGAGGTCGTTGCGATCGCGGAAGGCCAGGTTCATCGCTTCCACCAGCAGATGGAGGGTTGCGGCGCTGTTGAGGCCGCTGCGCTCCAAGGGGAAGGGTTCGAGAAGCGCGAGCAGCTGCAGCAGGGTGAGGCCACCGCCAGGAGGGGGCATGGTGAGCAGCGGATGGCCCCGGAAGCGCCGCTCCAGGGGGGCCTCCAGCCGGGCCCGGTAGCGCCGCAGATCGGCGGTGGTGATCAGGCCGCCCCCCGTCGCCATCAGGCGGGCCTGGGCCTGGGCCACAGGACCGTCGTAGAAGCCCGCATCGCCTGCGGCGGCGATGCGCCGCAGGGTGCGGGCCAGCAGGGGTTGGCGCAGCGGCTCGCCCGGGCGGGGTGGCCGTGGGCGCCCATCGGGTCCCGGGCGATAGAACAGGGCGCGGGAGGTGGGATCCGCTTGGAGCCGGGGGGCGGCGGAGGCGAACGCCGCACTGAGGGCGGGGCTCACAGGGAAGCCCTTTTCAGCCAGGGTGATCGCGGGCTCCAGCACCCTGGCCAGGGGCAGGCGGCCGTAGCAGCGCTGGGCGAGGGTCAGCCCCGCCACGCTTCCGGGCACGCCGGCGCTCAGCAGGCTGCCGGTGGCCCGTCGGCGATCCACCGTGCCATCCGCCCGCAGAAACATGTCTGCCGTGGCGGCCTGCGGCGCTTCCTCCCGGAAGTTCACCGCCACCGCAAAGCCAGCGCCGATCGACCGCTCCGGTGAGGGCTCCGCGGTCGGCAGGCAGCCCCGTCCCCGCGCTGGCGACGCCCCCGGCAACCACAGCACCAGAAAGCCTCCCCCCCCCAGATTGCCCGCTGGCGGATGGGTGACCGCCAGGGCAAAGGCGGTGGCCACCGCCGCGTCCACCGCGTTGCCCCCCGCCCGCAGCAGACGCGCCCCGGCCTCCGCCGCCAGCCCCTCCTGGGCGGCCACGATCCCGCCCGTGGACAGCACGGGATGGAAGCGCTCGCGGGTTTCCAGCAGGTTGTTGGCGGGGGCGCGCGCGACCGCCCCCGAGGCTGCAGCCCCTGAGGCTGGCGCCAGCGGGACGAGGAGGCTGAGGGCGGTGCCGATGGCCAAGGGCCTCTGGCGCCGGGATGGGCGGATGTCGACAGGCGGCCGGGGACCGGCAGGCTGCTGCGGCATGGAGGCAGGGGGCTGCGGCATGGAGGCAGGGTGCTGCGGCATGGAGGCAGGGGGCTGCGGCTTGAAGGGACGCCCGGGCCGGGGACGGGTCGTCGGGAGACAGTCTGCGGTTTGGAAGGCCTCCGATCGGGCTTGGCCCGGGACTGCCCTACGCCTGCCGCTCCGCCCCCGGAATGGTCTCCCAGCCGGTGTGCGTGGCCCAGAGGGCCCAGATCGCCATCGGCCGGAGGTAGTGGCAGGCGCGGAAGGTGCGCACGGCGGTGATGGCCTCCGGCGTGCGGAATTGCAGCCCGCCGCTGTACACCTGCTCCACCACGGCGCCAGTGATGGCCAGGGCTGTGCGGGTGTCGCCCATCAGCCGGTAGTAGGCCGCCAGGCCGAAATTGATGCCTGTCCACACCTCCAGCGGATGGGTGCCGTTCGGATCCAGGGGGGTGCCATCGCGGCGCAGGCCGTTCGCCACCCCAAGCTGCCCCCCCTCGAAGCGTTCGAAGCAGGCCTCACGGATCGCCCGCAGGGAGGAATGGGCCCGCTCATCGGCCACCACTGGCGGCAATCCCAGCAAGCGCGCATAGAAATCGCCGCAGAGTTGATCCGCCATCACCACCGGCGTGCCGCTCTCCGCATCGATCGTGTAATACTCCCCGTTCCAGAGCAGTCGATCAAAATTCGCCCGCGATTGCTCCAGCCACTGACCAAACTCGCGCTGCTCCTCTGTCGTCACCAAGCCCAGCTCCAGCTGCAACCGCTGACCCATCGCCAGCGCCGCTTCCAGCGCGGCGATCCACAGGGCTCCGCAATAGGCGCTCACCCCCTGCAAGGGCCAATCATCAAAGGTCTGATCCGGCGCGCCGCCGTTGTCAGGCAGGCCATCTTGATTGGCATCAAAGCCCTTCAAATAGCGCAGCGCTTGCACCGCCGCCGGCCAGCACTCGGCCAGGAACGTGATGTCCTCCCCCGTGGGCGCCAGCTGGAAGGTGCGCCACACCTGCAGCACGAAATCACTGGCCAGATCCTTCCAGAGATTGCAATCCTGATAGGCGGTGTAGTTGGTGGCGTCAAAGGGCCGCTCGTTCGGGGCGCCCAGGTCGTGGGGCGTGGCGCCGGCCACCTTGCGCGGCGCCTCCACCCGACCCTTCCCCTGGGTGAAATACCAACCGATCGGCCGCGGGGTCGGATCCGCAGCGGGAATCGCCCGGGCGAAGCTGCGCAACACGGCCTTGTCGAGCTCGGGCCAAAGCTGCAGCAGAGCAAAGGAGCCATACAGCCGCACATCCAGGCTCTCGTACCAGGCGTAATCCAGGCACTCCAACACCCCGAAGCGGCCCAGCGGATCCTCCGGCGTGGCGGCGGTCCAGAGCGTGCCGCCACTCACCAGGTCGTAGAGCTCGTTGAAGAGGGCCATCCGCAGGGCCTCCGGCAGATCCTGTCGCTCCACCACCGGCGCCTGCCACGCTCCGATCGCCTCTCGCCAGGTCCGCCAGTCGCGCAGGGCCTCGGCGGCGATCGCCACCGCCTGGTCGCCCGTGGCGCCAAAGAAATCCGTGTAGCGCCGCAGGGCCTGGCAGCCACTGGCAAACGCTGTCACCGGCAAATCCCACGCCACCACCACGGGAATCTCCACCCGCTGGCCCGGCTCCAGGCGACAGCGCACCGCCAGGGCCGCGCTGGCGGGATCATTGCGGCCGCTGCGCCGGTCATTGGCGCTTTCCGGCACCGAGCCCTCCCGCGCGAACGGCCGCCAGATCTCCTCTCCGCTCCCGGCCGGATTCCAGCGCCCGCAGCGGAAGATCTCCACCGCCGCCCCGCCGAAGCCCCCTTCCTCCGGCACCGCCACGCACCATTGGCCCTCCCCCTCCGCTGGCGGCCCGTCCCCCGCCCGTTCCCCTCCCTCCAGCACCACCCCCTTCAGCCCGGGTTGGGCGACCAGCCGATTCCGCTGGCCCTCCGTGCGACCGATGGCGGGCACGTAGGCGTGCTCGGGGCTGCCGTCATCACGGAAATGCACCGAGGCGGAGGGATCGGTGTTGGTGAACCAGCCGCAGGTGTTGCGCCAGCTCGTCAGCAGCGAGACCGTGAGCGGCGCGGCCGTGGGGTTGCGCAGGGTCCAGACGAACACCGCCACCGGATAGCTGCTGCGCTGATAGTCGCCCGGCAGAATCGGACTGAAGGCCTCACAACTCACCTCCGCCGCGAACACCCCTGTGATCGCTGTGCGGCTCAGGGGGAAGCGGGCGGCGTAGGTGCCGCTCCCCGGGGTCAACCACTCCCAGGCCGGCAGGGGGGGATCCTCCCCTGGCCGGCTGTCATCCCTTGCGGGGGCCACGGCGAGGGCTCGGGCCTGGCGGTGTCCTTCCGCGCTCGCCTCAAACAACGCGAACTGGCAATCGGGCACCACCCCGAACCAGTGCTCGCCGCCATCGAGATGCCAAAGATTGAAGGCGCCATCCGGGGCCCGGCCCAGACAACCGGCCCCCAATCCACCCAGAGGCATGCCGTGGTTGGGGCCGTCGTCCAGGTTGCTGGCGTACCGCACGGTGTAGGGGTTCGACCAGTCCCCCCCCAGGGGATGGCGCCAACTGGCGGGCCAGGACGCCGCTGCCGGGGCTGAGGGGGAGGAATGGCTCAGGCGAGGCAGGCCGAAGGGCATGGCCAGGGCTGGATGGCTGGGCCAGCATGTCAGATCCGCCTGCGGGTCAAGGCTCCGCCGACAAGCATTGCGCCACCACCTCCGCCGTGTTGACGGAGAGGGTCTTTGCGGCGAGGGCCTCCAGGGCCTCGCGCATCCGCTCGCGCCGGTCGGGGCCAAAGCTGCGCCAGCGGCTGAACACCTTCACCAAGCGAGAGGCGGTGATCGGATTGCGATGATCCAGCTGGGCGATCTGTTCCGCCAGGAAGCGATAGCCCGAGCCGTCGGCGGCGTGAAACACCGGGGCGTTGCCTGCCAGGCCACCCAGCACGGCCCGCACGGCGTTCGGGGCGTTGGGATCAAAGCGGGGATGGCGCAGCAAGGCCGCCACGCGCTCCAGCCCATCGGCGAAGGGTGCCGCAGCCTCCAGGGCGAACCAGGAATCCAAGATCACCGGTTTGTGCTGCCAGCGGGTGAAAAAGGCCTCCATCGCCGACTGCCGCTCAGGCAGGGGGTGGCTTTGCAGGGCTCGCAGCCCCGCCCGCGCCAGGGTCATCGACGACCCCTCCACCGCTGCTCGGGCTGCGGCGATGCTCCCCGGGTCGCCAGCCGCCACGCGCCAGGTCCAGATCGTCGCGGTGAGCTGCCGGGCTCCGGTTCCCTCCGGCCAGGGCAGGGACCAGCCCGAGAGGCAGCGCTCCATCGCCTCCCGCAACGGCTCCGCCAGGGCCTCGCCAAACCAGCGCTCCAGGGTGCGCAAGGCGGCGAACAGCGCCGGTGGATCCGGTTCCTCAACCTCCTCTTCCAGCTCCGGCAGGCCGGGAAGCGCCAGCAACAGGGCCTGGCTCGCCTCCGACAGGGAGGGGTCTTGCAACAGGCGGGCGAAGGCATCCACCAGCGCCTCCTCCAGATCACCGTCCGGCTGGCCCGCAGCGCGCCGGATCACGGCACGGCGCAGCAATTGCTGGCCCGCGTCCCAGCGAGCGAAGGGATCGTTGTCGCAGGCCAACAGATGCACCCGCTCGCGCGTCGGCCGCCCGAGCCTCACCCGCACCGGCGCCGAAAAATGCCGCAACACCGACAGGGCTGGCGGGGTGGCCTGGGAGGGCAGCCCCACCAGCCGCAGGCGCTGCACCGGCTGGTCGATCACCAGGAGCCGGGTGCCGAAGCCGGGAAGGGCCGCGCCCGCGTCGTCGACCTGACCCGGGGGATCCTCAGCCCGACGAACCTCCAGAGCCTTGCCGGCCCGATCCAGCAGGCCAATGGCCAGGGGGATCACCAAGGGCTCCTTCTCCGGCTGGCCGGGCGTGGCGGGCGTGGATTGGCGAATCTCCAGCTCCAGGGTGCCGGCGGTCCTCCGCCAGTGTCGCCGGATCGAGACAACAGGCGTGCCCGCCTGGTGATACCAGCGCCGGAACTGGGCGAAGTCGAACAGCGGCGCCCGGCCCGCCGCCTCCCAGCTCTGGTGGGCCACCTCCTCCATGGCCCGCACAAAGTCCTCGCAGGTGGCGGCCGTGCCGTCATGGCGTTCCACATAGAGGGCGATGCCCCGCATGAACACCTCCTCTCCCAACAGGGTGTGGAGGATGCGAATCACCTCCGCACCCTTTTCATAGATGGTTGTGGTGTAGAAATTATCAATGGCTTCGTAGTGGTCTGGCTGAACAGGATGGGCGGTGGGACCCGCATCTTCGCGAAATTGCGTGTTGCGCAACAGGGAAGCTGTTTCCATGCGCACTTGCGAATGGCCATGCAGATCGGCGCTGAAGCATTGATCGCGAAACACGGTCAACCCCTCCTTCAGAGAGAGTTGAAACCAGTCGCGACAGGTGATGCGGTTGCCCGTCCAATTGTGAAAATATTCATGGGCGATCACGCTTTCAACCCGTTCCAGTTCGGCGTCTGTCGCTGTTTCACTGTCCGCCAGAACCAGCTTGGAATTGAAGATGTTCAAACTTTTGTTTTCCATGGCGCCCATGTTGAAATGGCGCACCGCAACGATATTGTATTCCTCTAAATCATATTCCAATCCATACACAGTCTCGTCCCATTCCATCGCGCGCCGCAGGCTTTGCAGCGCATGGGCTGTAGCAGCTTCATCCCCTTTTTCGACATGCAGGCGCAAGCGCACCGGCCGGCCCGAGGCCGTGGTGTGTCGTCCTTCCACCTCCTCCAGGCGTCCCGCCACCAGGGCAAAGAGATAGGAGGGTTTCGGAAAGGGGTCGTCCCAGACGGCGAAGTGACGCCGGGGGGGGCTGTCCTCGTCTGGGAGAAAACCCCGATCGATGCAGTTGCCATTGGACAGCAACACGGGCTCCCGCTCCAGATCGGCCTCGATCCGCACGCGCCAGCGGCTCAACACGTCGGGGCGATCCGGATGGAAGGTGATCCGCCGGAACCCCTCCGCTTCGCATTGGCTCGTGACCATCCCCTCGCTCACATACAGCCCCTCCAGGCTGGTGTTCTTGTGGGGTTCGATCCGCACCCGACTGCGGAGCGTGAACGGACGCTGGGGGGGATGGAGCAGGGTCAGCCCGCTTGTCGCGTCCCTGGAATAGGCCTCAGCGGGTAGCACCTCGCCATCCAGCCGCAGGCTCAGCAGTTGAAGGTCGACTCCCATCAGGGGAAGCGGAGCGGGCCCCTCGTCTCCGCACGGGTTGGGCGCCAACGCCAATGTGCTCTCCACCAGCGCGTGATCGCTGAAGAGTTGCACGATCAGGTCAATGCGGGGCACCGCATAGGGAGCCGGACGATAGTCGGCGCGTCGCACGACGGGCATCGGGAGGCGGAAGCAGAGGGGGAGGGAGAGGTGAGCCCTCCCAAGCCCTGATCATCCCCCACCTTTGTCCTCCCCTGGCGGCTCGCCCCTGAAGGCTCACCTTTTGGGGGGTTGGCCGGCGGACTGAAGGGCTTGCCTCACCTGGGCGAGGAGGGGGTCGAACTCTTTCTTCCAATCGGCAGGCAGAGTCTTGCCGCAGAGACCATCCACCCGCAACACGAGCTGGGCCACCGAGCCGTTGGCCAGTTGCTCGCGCGTCAGCGTCGCTTGGGCGCCGGGAACGCGGCCACCATGCTTGCTGGAGAGCACCGTCACCAGCATGTTGAGATTGCTCTGCATCGCCGGATTGAACGCCACCTTGCTCTGGGACAACGTGCACATGTTGATGGCGGCCATGCCCAGGTAAGTGTTCAATTCCTCGGGAGTCGCCGGTTTCTGGTTCGGGTTGACAGCGGGGGGTTGAGACGGCTGAGCAAGGCTTCGCTCAGGCAAGGCGAGGGAAGCGCCCACCAGGGCCAGGGCCAGTGCCAGGGCGGAACGCTTGGCAAGCATGGGAGACAAGAATTTTGCCCCACCATCGTGAATCATCGCCTGTCAACGTCCAGAGCCTTCAGGACGGCTCGCGAAGGGGCGCACCCGCCGCCTCCACACGCTCTTCGTGGTGAATCTCCGACAACTCCAGCTCGCCGTTGCGCCAGGAGTAGATCGAGCGCGCCCGGTACCGGTCCTGATCCACCAATCGGATGTGCTCCAGGATGTCCCACTCTTGAAAGTGCGACTCAAAGATCACCTCGTGCTCATCCACCTGGCGGATCTGACTTTTGCTGGGGGTCCCGCACAGGTAGCTCTGGCTGCGGCGCAGCTGGTGGCCGCAGAGGTAGGCCTCCATCGTGCCGGTGCGCACGTAGCGGGGCTTGCGATCAAAAAAGTCATATTCCTTCTCCGGCCACCAGGTGAAGCGATAAGCCGCCTCTCCCTCAATGGGCTCGCTGAACCCTTCCACCCGCAGCAGCATGTCCACCCGGAGCACATCGCCATCAGCGAAGAAGTAAAGGCGGCGCGATCGCCAGAGGCCAAGGTTGCGGGAGAACCAGCGCTTCAACGTGTTGTCGAGTTGGATGCGGCTGCGAGGAGGGGCCGCGCGTGGGGAGGGCGCCATCACGGGGGACACCTTGGCGGTGGCCAACAAACGCTCCAGTGAACTGGCCTGGTCTGCCCCCGGAAGCTCTGGCACGGAGGTCATGCTGTGATCCACGCCGGCTTGGAACCTCTCTGTCCTAGCAAGAGAAGCTGGAAACGGACGGAAAACTCCATAAGGTGGGCAGGAAATCGTTGCGGGAGGGTGGTGTGAACGGGGGGGAGGACCCAGCGCTGGGGCAGCCGGCTGACACGCTCAACGGCGGGGGTCCGAACGAATCCTCTGGGGGAGGCCCCCAGAGCCTGAAGTTGTTGTTGCTGGCCAACCCCCACCATCTCGCCAGCCCCAACCTCCGCTCCCTGGTGGCCTTCCTGCGCGGGGAGGACACCGGTTTCGACGTCACCCTGGAGGTGATCGACCCTGCCAAGCAACCGGAACTCCTGGAACTCCACCGCCTTGTGGCCACGCCCGCGCTGGTGAAGCTGGCCCCACTCCCCAAGCAGGTCTTCGCGGGAAGCACCCTCCCCACCCAGGTGCGGAGCTGGCTCCCGCGTTGGCAGCAGATGGAGGTGGTCAGCACCCTCGGCCTGAGTTTGCGGCCGGCGGAGATGGATGGCAGCCGCACCCAGAGAGAAGTGCAGCTCGAGGATCAGCTGCTGGTGTTGCGCCAGGAAAACGAGACCCTGATCGAGCGGCTTGGGGTGCAGGAGAGGCTCCTGCGCATGGTGGCCCATGAGCTCCGCACTCCTCTCACCGCCGCCAAGCTGGCACTGCAGAGCCATGGCTTGGGGCAGATTGATGACCATCGCTTCCAGGACGTGCTGCATCGTCGTCTGGACGACATCGAAGCCCTCTCCCGCGATCTGCTTGAGGTGGGCACCACCCGCTGGGAAGCCCTCTTCAACCCGCAACGGCTCGCCCTGGGGCAGGTGGTGGCTGATGCGATCCTGGAGTTGGAGAAGCTCTGGGTGGGCCGGCGATTGGAGCTGGTCACCGACATCCCCGCTGATCTCCCCGATCTCTATGCCGATCAGCGACGCATGCGGCAAGTGTTGCTCAACCTTTTGGAAAACGCGTTCAAGTTCACTCCCGATGGCGGACGCGTCAGCCTCACCTTGCTGCATCGCACCAGCCAATGGGTGCAAGTGAGCGTTTGCGACAGCGGCCCGGGCATTCCCCGAGAGGAGCAGGAACGGATCTTTCAGGATCGTGTGCGCCTCCCCCAGACCTCCGGCACCACATCGGGGTACGGGGTCGGCCTGTCGGTGTGCCGTCGCATCGCCGAGGTTCATGGTGGCCGCATCTGGGTGGTGTCCGAACCGGGAGAAGGCGCATGCTTCCACTTCACGGTGCCGGTCTGGAGCGGTCAGGGCGGTCCCGCTGAGAGCCCGAAGACCCACTCCCCCTGGCGGTGATCCGTGCCCTCAGCCACTGCCGTTGATGGAGGGATTCTTGACGAAGGGCGCATCCAGCCCCTAGGTTCCAAATGAACAGCGATCGATTGTCTCGACAGGCGCTCGGTCCATTCCGCAAGCCTCTTCCATGGGGATTGATGAATGGGGAGAGCCATGTTCGAGATCAGGAAAGGCGCATTTCGTCCGTCAACGGATTCAACGAAAGCGTTTTGAGTCGATGGTCTCTCCGGAGAACGCTGTGGCCTCGCCCCCATCGTCTAGAGGCCTAGGACACCTCCCTTTCACGGAGGCGACAGGGGTTCGAATCCCCTTGGGGGTATTGACCATCCGGGCAATGCCAAGCATGCGGCTGTTGTCAAGGTCTATCCAATGGCAGGACATTCCATGGTGTCATTCCAGGGATGAGGCCATTTTTAAGGTGTCATTCCAGGAATGAGGCCATTTTCAATTTGATCCCGGCTGCCAGGCTCGCTGACCATGACGCTTGCCGTTCGGAGGGGGCAAACCATGAAGGTTTCACTCCATGGAACTGCCTCGCAACTGCCATGTTGCTCGCGTGGAGGGACAGCATCCATCTCGGCCGCCACAGTGGTTCCGAGCCGCTGAAGGCTCCATTGACGGGCCAGAGAGTTCAGGAGCGAGACAGGGCCTGACGTTGAATGGTTTCTCGTTGCACGCCGCGCAAGTTGTTGGCCAGATCCTGTTGCAAACGTTGTTCGATCAGGCCGATGGGCATTCCTGGCTTGCCTTGCACCAACAGGTCGTAGAACAACCAGCTGCTGGTGGCGTCGCGACCCACCCGCCATTCGCCTTCAAAACAACGAAAGTCTCCTTGCACCATCCGGAACGGCAACCGCCCGCTCCCTGTCTCTTCCCGCAGCTCCAGGGTCACTCGGGCTGAAAAACGCAAGCCGCAAAGCAGTTGGGTGCCGACCTGTTCGACGCCGATGAGACCTTCGCGTCGCCAAATAACCCTTGAATGTTCAAGGTTGGGAATGAAGCGGTGCAGATTGTCATAATCTGTGATGACATCCCAGATGGCGGTGGGATCAGCCTGCAGCCGCAATTGCATCGCCAACCGACGTTTGCCACTGGGCAAGCGTTCGATTTCTTGTTGAATCGTATCAAGACTGCAAACCAGCGGCGGGGCAAGGAGAGTGGGAGTCTCCTCGGGTTGGGAGGACGAGAGGGAGGCCAGGAGCTGATGCGCCAAGATGAACTCGCAGGACGCTGACAGGAGTGAGCAGGAAATGTGCTCTGGCTTGCGCCTGCACGTGTCTTCTCTCACCCCGCAAGGCTAGCCGGATCGTGGCCAAACCGAGCGGTTGGTGCGTTTCCTATGATCCATCGTTGTGTTGGGAACTCTGAGATGCGTGTCTCCACCGGCCTTGGCGCCAGCTCCGATAACAGGATGTTCAGCGTGGTGGTCGAAAGCTTCGGTGCGGGGCCCCAGCGGCGGGCTGAGCGGGTGTTGACGGTGCCCTTCCAGCAACTGCAGTCCTTGATGCAGACCATCGCTCAGAAAGGTGGTCGGATCAAAGTTGTCAGCGCTGGCCAAGACGGTTCCATTCCGCAGCCCTCCGATCCAGTCGCCGCACCGGCGCCGACGCCCACCCCAACACCCTCTGTCCCCAAAGCAGCAGTGAGCCACGCTGACGTTCCTGTCAACCTCTACAAGCCCAAAGATCCCTTCATCGGCACCGTCACAGACAATTACAGCCTCCTCGCCGAAGGAGCCATCGGCCGGGTGAACCACATCACCTTTGACCTCTCGGGCGGCAAGCTTCACTACGTGGAGGGCCAGAGCATCGGCATCATTCCTGACGGGGTCGACGCGGCTGGCAAGCCTCACAAACTCCGGCTCTACTCCATCGCCAGCACCCGTCATGGCGACGACACCAACGACAACACTGTCTCCTTGTGCGTGCGCCAGCTTCAATATGAAAAAGATGGAGAACAGATCAATGGGGTCTGCTCCACGTTCCTGTGCGACATCGAACCGGGAGCCAAGGTCAAGATCACGGGCCCCGTGGGCAAGGAGATGCTGCTGCCGGCGGACGAGGAGGCCAACATCATCATGCTGGCCACCGGCACGGGCATCGCTCCAATGCGCGCCTATCTCCGCCGCATGTTTGATGGCAATGAGCGTGCCAAGAACCCGGAGTATCAGTTCCGCGGCAAAGCCTGGTTGTTCATGGGCGTGCCCACCACTCCCAACCTCCTCTACGAGGACGACTTCCAGAGCTATCTCAGCGCGTTTCCTGAGAACTTCCGGTACACCAAGGCCATCAGCCGGGAGGAGAAGAACGCCTCAGGCGGTCGCATGTACATCCAGGATCGCGTGCTGGAGCATGCCGATGAGATCTTCTCCCTGATCGAAGATCCCAAGACCCATGTCTACATGTGCGGCCTCAAGGGGATGGAACCCGGCATTGATGAAGCCATGACGGCCGCTGCCAACGCGAAGGGGTTGAATTGGGCCGAGCTTCGTCCCAGCTTGAAGAAGCAAGAGCGTTGGCATGTGGAAACCTACTGATCAGAGATTCCACACACAATTGTTGAGGATTTCTTCGGCTCGCAACGCTCCTCCCCTGAGCACCGTTAAACCGTAGACATCGGCCCAACCGCCATGACTGCGATTTTGACCAACCCCCTCAGGGTGGGGCTTCGCCAGGAGAGGGTCATCCCTCCACAATGCCTGGTCATCTTCGGAGCCAGTGGAGACCTGACCCACCGAAAATTGGTACCGGCGCTGTTTGAACTCCATCGACAGCGCCGGCTACCCAGTGAATTTGCCGTTCTGGGCTGCGCGCGACGCCCCTGGAGCGATGAAGACTTCCGTCAACGCATGTCCCAGGCTCTGGCGGCCGAAATTGCGGATCATCCCTCGGCTTGGGAGGCCTTCAGTCAGGGTCTGTTCTACGAACCGGTCGATCTGCAGCAAAACGACCATCTGGTCCGACTGGCCGGACGCCTCGATGCCCTGGATCGCTTGCGGGCCACCCGTGGCAATCGCACCTTCTACTTGTCTGTTTCGCCTGAGTTTTACGGCAGTGGCTGCCGCGCCCTCGCCGGGGCGGGTCTGCTGGCGGATCCGGAGCGAAGCCGGGTGGTCATCGAAAAGCCGTTTGGCCGCGATTACGGCAGCGCCCAGGCCTTGAACAAGGTCGTGCAATCCTGTGCAAAGGAAAGCCAGGTGTTTCGCATTGATCACTACCTGGGCAAGGAGACCGTACAGAACATTCTTGTCCTTCGATTCGCTAACACCATTTTTGAACCACTTTGGAATCGCAATTACATTTCAAACATTCAAATCACGGCGGCTGAAACTGTTGGCGTGGAGGAGCGCGCTGGCTATTACGAAACCTCAGGCGCCCTGCGTGACATGGTGCAGAACCATCTCACCCAAATTCTTGCTCTCACCGCCATGGAGCCTCCAGGACGGTTTGATCCAGAGGCCATCCGCAATGAAAAGGCGAAAGTGTTGCAGGCTGCTCATCTGGCCAATGAGGAGGAAGCCTGGAAGTGTTGCGTGCGGGGTCAGTACAGCGCCGGGGGAACGGTGGCGAATCCCCTGCCGGGGTATCGGGAGGAACCGGGCGTGAACCCCAACAGCACGACCGAAACCTACGTGGCGATGAAGCTGTTCATCAACAACTGGCGTTGGCAGGGCGTTCCCTTCTATCTGCGCACAGGCAAGCGCCTGCCCAAGCGCCTCAGTGAGGTGGTGCTGACCTTCCGGGAGGCACCGGTGCACCTCTTTGACGCCGCCGGCGGGGCTCCCACCGCCAACCAGCTGATCCTGCGGATCCAGCCGAATGAAGGAGCTGAAATCAAGTTCGAAGTCAAGGCGCCGGGTTCAGGCATGCGCAGTCGCCCCGTGGACATGGCCTTCAGCTACGACGACTCCTTCGGGGAGCCCTCCGATGAGGGCTACGTGCGCCTGCTGGCCGATGCCATGCTTGGTGAGACCACTCTGTTCACGCGCAGCGATGAGGTGGAGGCCGCCTGGCGTCTCTACACCCCGCTGCTGAAACTGATCGAAGATTCCCCCTGGCAGATCCCGGTCCATCCCTACGAAGCGCGCACCTGGGGCCCCGGCGCCTCAGACAACCTGCTGGCGGAAGACGGCTTGATCTGGCGACGCCCCTGACCCTCTCCCCCCCTCCCCAACGCCCCCTGTCGCCAATCCATGTCCGCCCAACTCACGCTCCTGGCCCCCCTTCAGATTCCGCCGCGGGAGGTCGTTCCCTACCTCCAGCAGCTCTGGCACGATGGCCTGGAGGGCGCTTCCGGCGCGGCCACCTTCACCCTTCTGGTCTGGGAGCCCTCCTGGCTCGAACAACAGATGGTCCGCGTCGGCCAGGTCGACGGACCCATCACCGGCCTTGATCGGGCCGACGTGCTGGCGTCCGCCAGGGATCTGGTGGGCAGCTTGGGGCTTCCCCCCAGCACGGCGCCCATGGATCCCGGCCTTGCCTGGATCCTGGGGCAGCAGCCTGGCCACCACGAGGCGCAGGATCTCCGTGGTCAGTTCGTCGACAGCGCCATCAGCACCCAGATGCCTCGCCGGCTGATCACCCTGGCTCCCACCCTCGATGACGCCAAGCCGCTGGAAACCCTCGTGGCGGCCTATTGCCCTCTGCCGGACGAAGGTGGGGCCGGGGCCGCCTGCGGCGATGTGGTGGTCCTGCGCGGCAGCTTGGGCGCCCTGCGGAGCGCCATCCCCATGGTGCAGCCCCTTGTGCGAGACGATTTGCCCTGCTGGGTCTGGTGGAACAGCAGCCTGGATGAACCGATCGAGGTGTTGGAATCCCTGGCGACCGCCCCCCGACGCCTGGTGATCGACACCTCTCGCGGGCAGCCGGCTCGCTGTTTGGAGGTGCTGGTCAAGCGCATCCAAACCGGCCAGGCCGTCAATGACTTCAATTGGTTGCGCCTGCGCAGCTGGCGGGAATCGCTGGCCATGGTCTTTGATCCGCCCTCCCGACGCGACGCGCTGCAGCATGTGGTGCAGCTCGACATCGACGTGGAGGGCGACCACTCCGTCAAAGGGTTGTTGCTGGCGGCCTGGATGGCCGACCGCCTGGGATGGCATCTGGTGAGTTCCCGTCCCGTGCCTCAAGATGGCGCGAGTGCCGGGATTGAGGCCGAGTTTCTGCGCACAGACGGCGAGAACGTGCGTTTTCGTTTGATGCCGGTCCCCGTGGGCGTGCCCAAGGCCCATCCGGGAGCGATCGTGGGCTTGCGGTTGATCTGCCAGCCCCCCCAACGGCCGCCGCTGTGCGTGATCCTCTGCTCGGAGAGCGGCGGTTGCATGCGCCTGGAGGCGGGTGGCATGGCGTCGATGGAGTTGGCGGAAGAGGTGGTGCCCCTCCCCGAGGAGAGCGAGGAAAAGGAGATGGCCCGACTGCTGGGCGGTGGCCATGATTCCACCAACCCCCTTCTGGCGGCGGCGGCTCCTTTGGCGGCCTCCCTGTTGCCCGAAGCCAACGGCGCCCCGCCCTTCGCCCACTCTTGAGCTGCCTCATTGCCGCCCCTTGCAGCGGCAGCGGCAAAACCTTGGTGAGCCTCTCCCTGGTGGCCCTGGCGCGCCAACGGCGCGCCAAGGTGCAAACGTTCAAGGTGGGCCCCGACTACTTGGATCCCCAGCTGCTGGGGGCGGTTGCGGGCAGGGACTGCCGCAACCTCGATCCCCTGCTCTGCGGCGACGACTGGGTGCGGAGCAGTTTCCACTGGCATGCCAACCGCGTCGATTGCGTGCTCGTCGAGGGGGTCATGGGGTTGTTTGATGGCCGCGGTCCCACCAGCGAGGGAAGTTCGGCGAGGGTGGCCGATCTGTTGCGCCTGCCAGTGGTGCTCGTCGTGGACGCGTCCCGACAAGCAGGCTCGATTGCCGCTTTGGTGCGCGGATTTCGCGACCATGGCCCCCCGCAGGTGAAGTTGGCGGGGGTGGTGCTCAACCGGGTGGGCAGCGCTCGCCATCGCGCCCTCCTGGAAGAGGCTCTGGCCTCCGTGGATGTCTCCGTGCTGGGGGCGCTTCCCCCCCATCCGTCCCTGGAGCTTCCCTCTCGCCACCTGGGGCTGCTCCCTCCCCACGAGCTGGACGATCTGCGCTCGCGCACCGAGCAATGGGCAAGGCTGGCGGAAGCCCATCTGGCCATCGATCGTCTCTGGCCCTTGCTGGCTTCGGAGCCCTCCCCGTCCATCCAGGTCGATCCCATCCGCTCCCTGCTCGCCCGGACGCGCGACGCGGGAAGGGACCAGCAAAGGGACCAGCAAAGGGACGAGCAAAGGGACGAGAGTCCGCCGAACGGAGGCGCAGCTGCGGCGCGACCGGTGGTGATCGCCAAGGATGCGGCCTTCCACTTTCTTTATCCCGAACTGGGCGAGCTGCTGCAGGCCCTGGATCTCTCCGTGCGCTTCTGGAGTCCCCTGGCGGATGAACCCTTGCCAGAGCGTTGCGCGGCTGTGGTGTTGCCGGGCGGTTATCCCGAGCTTCACGCTGCGACACTGGCCGCCGCCGTCCGAAGCCGCGCCTCCCTTGCCCGGGCCAGCGAGCGAGGGGTGCCGATTGTCGCGGAGTGTGGCGGCCTCCTGCTGCTCGGGCAGCGGCTGGAAGATCCCAAAGGCCAGGCCTGGCCCATGGCTGGCGTGCTCCCCTTCGAGGCGCGCTGCGGAGCCCTCAGCCTGGGCTACCGCCTCGCCACAGCCCGGAGGGACGGCCTGCTGGTGCGGGCCGGAGAACGCTGGCGGGGCCATGAGTTTCACCGATGGCAACTCCACCCCTGCCCTCTCGGGTCAGCGGGGCCCACGATGTGGCAACTTGAAGGCTGGGGCGTTGAAAGGAGCTTGGAGGGATGGACCACACCGAACCTGCACGCCAGTTGGCTGCACATGCACTGGGCTGGTTCCCCGACGATTCCCTTGCGTCTGGCCGCCGCCATCGCGGGCGGCGGGAGGCCGCAGCGGAACGGCGCTTCCTCTCCCCCCACGATCCCGCTCCCTCTGCCCACCCCGAGCGCTGGCGCCTGATCGTGCGGGGCAAGGTTCAGGGGGTGGGCTACCGGGAAGGCTGCCGCCAATGCGCCCAGGATCTCCGCCTCAGCGGTTGGGTGCGCAACCTTCCCGATGGCACGGTGGAAGTGGAGGCGGAGGGACCCGCCAGAGACCTCGCCACCCTGGTGCTGTGGTGCGAGCGGGGTCCATTGCCGGCGACCGTGTTCAGCGTGCATGCCCGGAGGATCGCGCCGGTGGGAGGTGATTGGTTTGAAATTCGTCGTTGAATCCCGTCGCGTCCATCGGGAGGCCATGGGGGACAACCCGCCAAGGGAGACCCCGCCATGGGCCTGAGCCACGGGGGGGAGCTGCTGGGCTACGCCCTGGCCATTGGCTTCAGTCCACTCCACCTCGCCCTGCTGCTCCTGTTGCTGCTGGGTCCGAGGCCCCTGCGCAGAGGAGGTTGGTTGCTGGTCTCCTGGCTGGTGATGAACTCCCTTGTGATCGGCCTGCTTCTCGGGGTGGGCCATGGCCTTCTGCTCACCATGGAGAAAGGCACGAGCCATCGCACGGGGTTGGATCTGATCGCCGCCGGGGCCTTTTTTGCGCTGGGCCTCAGTGCCCTCCAAGGCGGCTTTGCCCAGGCGGACGGCCAGGCGGAATGGAGCCGACAGCTCGACCGCCTGCTGGCCCTGCCGCTGCCCCTCTTGCTGCTGCTCAGCGCGGGGTTGCAGGTGGCAGGCCCCGATGATCTGTTCCTCTATGCCAAAGCTGCGGGCGCCCTCTTTCAACCCGGCTGGGACACCCTCCAGGACACGGTCCTCTCCCTGGGGTTCAGCGGCTTGACCAGCCTGCTGCTGCTGCTGCCCCTGCTGGCCTGCGCGCTCGCGGGTCCAGAGCGCCTGCGGCCACTTCTCTCTCGCTTGAAGGGCGGGCTGGATCGCTACGGACAGGGGCTGGTGGGGGGGATTTGCATCGCCCTGGCCCTGCTGGCGGGTTGGCAGGGGGTGGAGGGGCTGCGTCTGGGTGGAGCCTTGGCGTCAGGGGGCTGAGGGGAAGCGGTGTCAGCCGTTGAGCCAGTCGCGCCAGAGGGCCTGATCCGCGCCAGAGCCAGGTCCCGCTTCCAGCGTCACGCCGTGGCTGGCGCGGCTGACCGCCACATAGGCCAGCTGGCGGCAGAGCTGTTCCTCTCGCGGCCAGAACACATCCCGCGCCACGAACACCTCCCCGAAGGTGCTGCCCTGGCTGCGATGCACCGTGAGCACGGCTGCGGGACCCATGGAAGCGAAGGCATCGCGCAGAAGAAAGAATTGACGCCAGAGGCGCCGCGCTTCACCCGCCTCGGCCTCGCGAGCCGCCGCGCGCAACCGCTGCAGCGCCTGATCCAGGGCCTGCCGCGGCGGGCTGCCGATGGGGGGCAGCAGACGCAGGGTGAGCTGAGCGTCCCCCGCGTCCACGCTCACCATCAACGTTTGGATCACGCTGGGCTCCCGGGCGGCGTCCGCTCCACCCAGCGGCGCCAAGGTGTAGAGGCCCGGACACACGTCCCGCACGACAACCTCTCGGTTGGAGCTGAGGCACAGCTCGGGATCCTCAGGGGCCCGCGCCTCTTCCACGCAAGCGCTGGCCATCACCGGAGAGCGGGTGATCAGCACCTCTCCCGGCAGCACCGGCATGGTGTCCGAGAGGTCGCCGTGGATCGCCCGTCTGGCAATGGGCACCAGGCTTTCCAGCGTGCGATTGGTGTAGCAGAGGATGCGCGCGAAATCGGGATTGTCGGTTTCGGCACCGTGCCGGAGAGCGCTCTGGGCGGCCTGCAGCCAGGCGTCTCGGTCCAGCAGGGCCACCAGGCCCAGCTCCGTGCGGCAGGGGGGCAGCGTGGGCGGGCGTCGGCAGGGCAGCACACCCTCCCGCAGGCCTGAAGCGAGGCGCAAGACGGGCCCCTGGTGGCGGACCACCCGGGTCAGGCTGGCCTGGCAGACCCGGGACAGGGCAAACACCGGACTTTCCTTCTCCCCCACGGGCGGCAGCTGGGCCGGGTCTCCAACAAACACCAGCCGGCACCCAAAGGGCTCGGCGCAGCGCAGCGTGATCTCCAGGAGCTGGCCATCCACCATGGAGGCCTCATCGACGAGCACCAGGCCGAGAGGTTCCAACGCCGTCGCCGTCTGCCCGGTTTCCGAACACCGCTCCCGATCGCCCTCGCGTTGCAGTTTCAGGCGGAGCAGGCGATGGATGGTGGAGGGAAACCACGCGGGCCGGAGACCCGCCAGCGCCAGGTGATGGCGCAGCACACCCACCGCCTTGTGGGTGGGGGCGACAACGGTCCAACAGAGTCCATGGGCTTCCGCCTGGGCAAGAAAGCGCATGGAGAGAAAGGTTTTGCCAGTGCCCGCATAGCCCCGCAGCAGGAAGGGGGTGCCATCCGCTGGACCGGACAGCCAGGCTTGGAAGGCCCCGGCGGCAGCCTGTTGATCGTCGTTGAGCTCGGCCGCATCGCCACGTTGGGGCGGAATCCCTTTCACTCGCTCAGCCGATTCCGTGCAGCAGGGCGCGAGCCAGGTGGAGGGGAGATCCCGCCCAGACGAGACCGGGAAGCGCCACGGCCGGACCGATCAAGCTTCCAGCCAACACCTCCAGGCGCGTGTGGCCGAGGTTTTCCTTGAGGGGACGCAACACCGGTTCCTGATCCACCAGCCCCGGCTTCGGATGGGTGTCCCACAAACCGTCGGGGAGCGCATTCACCCGCGCGGCGGTCAACCCGGCGGCACGACGCACGCCGCTGGCGTCATAGAGGATCACAAAGGTCACGGTCGCCGCCAGAGCGAACAGGGGATCGCCGTAGCCATGCAGCCAGCCGATGCCGGCGCTCGTGCCGGTCATCAAGGCCGAGTGGCTGGAGGGCATGCCGCCGGTTTCCACCAGCACGGCCGGCCGCCAACGCCGATGCACCACGATCTCGATGAGCAGCTTGGAGAGCTGCGCCACCCCGCAGGCCGCCAACCCCCAAGCCAGCACGGCATTGTCGAGGACATCCAACAGGGGGTGATTCATGAAAAAGGGGGGGGATCAGCGATCGCGGCTGGTGATGTAGTCGGCGAGGGCCAGCAGGGGGTGGGCCCGGTCGCTCCAGGGGGCCAAGGCGCTTTTGGCTTCCTTCACCAGCGCTTCCGCCCGCAGGCGCGACTCCTCCAGACCGAGCAGCTTGGGGTAAGTGGTTTTGTTGGCGGTGAGGTCCTTGCCAGCGGTCTTGCCCAGCACCTCGCTGCTGGCGGTGACATCCAGGATGTCATCAATGATTTGAAATGCCAGACCGATGCCACGGGCATAGGTGCGCAGGGCGTCGAGCAGATCCGCGCTGGCCCCTCCCACCAGAGCGCCGCAGATCACGCAGGCCCGAAGAAGCGCTCCGGTTTTGTGCAGATGGATGTATTCGAGGGTGGACAAATCCACCTCCTTCCCCTCCGACTCCAGATCCACCACCTGGCCGCCCACCAGCCCGGGGGCGCCAGAGGCGAGGGAAAGCTCGCCGACCACCGCCAACAGCCGCTCCGGACTGACCCCGGGGCTCCGCAGTGCCACCATCTCGAAGGCGCGGGTGAGGAGGGCGTCGCCAGCAAGGATGGCCATGGCCTCGCCGAACATCTTGTGGCTTGTGGGACGGCCGCGGCGCAAATCGTCGTTGTCCATCGCCGGCAGATCGTCATGGATCAGCGACATGGTGTGCACCATTTCCAGAGCAACGGCCGTGGGGATGGCCGTCTGAGCGGAACCACCCGCCAACTCGCAGGCCGCCAGGCAGAGAATGGGACGCAAGCGCTTGCCCCCCGCCAGGAGGGAGTAGCGCATGGCTTCCCGAAGGGTTTCGGGGTGTTCTGGCCCGAGGGCGGCATCGAGGGCCGCCTCGATCCGTTCACGGGACGCCTGGAGATAGGCGCCGAAATCAAACGAGGTGTGAACCGCCGTGGCCATGGCGGATGGCAAGGAGTCGGCGGATTCTCTCATCCTCCCGGGACGCGCTCTGCGGCTCCCCTCGGGCGCCTCCGCAGGTGGGTGATTCAACACAGCCAGTCCTCGAGGTCGTGCGGCTGGCCATGGGCGCGACACCACCCCACCACCGTGTTGAGCAGCAGCATGGCCACCGTCATCGGTCCCACGCCTCCCGGCACCGGGGAGAGCGCCGCCGCCAGAGGCTCCACCTCCTCGGCCTTCACATCCCCGCAGAGCCTGGTCTTGCCCGAGGAGGCCACCCCCTGGGGAGGAAGCTGTTGATGAATGCCCACATCCACCACCACGGCCCCGGGAGCGACATGGTCGGCGCCGATCATTCGGGGCCGGCCCGCCGCCACCACCAGCACCTCCGCCTGGCGGGTGAGGGCCGCCAGGTCGCGGGTGTGGGAATGGGCCACGGTCACCGTCGCGTTGGCGGCCTGAAGCATCAGAGCCATGGGCTTGCCCACCAGGATGCTGCGCCCGACAACCACCGCCCGCCGCCCCTCCAGGGGAACCTCGGCCTGACGGAGCAGCGCCATCACGCCGGCCGGCGTGCAGCTGCGGGGGCCGGGCTCTCCTTTCAAAAGCCGGCCCAGATTGAGCGTGTGCAGTCCATCCGCATCCTTCGCCGGATCGATGGCCGCCAGGAGGGGGCCCTCCGCCAGACCCAAGGGGAGGGGGAGCTGCAGCAGGATGCCATCCACTTCTGGATCGGCGTTGAGGCGCTCGATCCCCTCCAGCACCTCGGCGGCTGAGGAGCCTGCGCTGAAATGGGCGCCCAGATTGCGGATGCCCACGCGGGCGCAGGCTTTTTCCTTGTTGGCCACGTAAACGCCGCTGGCGGGATCATCTCCCACTCGCAGCACGGCAAGACCGGGCGGACGGCCCACCGCCGCTTGCCGGTCGCTGATCACCGCCCGCAAGCGATTCTCCATCTCCGCCGCCAAACGACGCCCATCCAAAACAGCGGCCACGATCGGGGAAGGCAGACACCACCCAACCAGCATGCAATCCCGTGCCGGACAACGCCAAGGAGAGCCCGGCTAACTTGAGGGGGAATCTGGCCATTCATGGCTCGGGCCTTGACATTTTCTTTTGAGGCCTTCTCTGTCTCGCGACGGCCGCTGGCCAGGCTTTGGCGGTGGTTGCTGCGTGTGGAGCGTCCTCGTCAGGCCGTCGTGCGCTGGACGGCCCTCGGCATCACGGCAGTGGTCCTCGCCTCCGTGCTTGTGGCCCTGGTGACGAGCTGGCCCTGGCTGCTGCGACCGAATCTGAGCCCTGGCGTGCCCGCCCCCTTTTCGGTGCGGGCTCCACGGTCGGCGCGGGTGATCGACAGCGTCGCCTTGGAACAGCGCCGCAGCGTGATGGGAAACCGCTCTCAGGTGCAGGTGGTGGACGACACCGCCAGCCGGGCCCTGCAAGACGAGCTGGATCAGCTCCTCAAGCAGTTGCAGCAATCCATCAACAGCCGTCAGCCCCGCCTGGATCCCTTCAACCTCTCCGCCGCAGAACGCGATTGGTTGCGACGTCTGACGTCCGCAGAGCTGCTCACCTGGCAGCAAGCGGTGCAAAAGGCGCAGTTGCGCATGCTCAGCCAAGGGGTGGTGGCCTCGGTGGCGGACAAACCGCTGTTGATGGCTGCCCGGCTGCAGCTGGAGAGCCAACCCCCGCCGGGCCAGAGCCTTGGCAGTCGACTGGTGGTGCGCAGCTTGCAGGGACGCACCAACCTGCGCGGCGATCGCGTGTTGAAACAACAACGCATCGAGGAGCTCGTCACCCAGGAGGGACTGCCCACGATCACGGTGCGCCGCGGCGATCTGATCAGCCGCCAGGGCGAGGCCATCACACCCCAGGCCTTTGATGTGCTCGATTATTTCGGCCTCATCAATCGCCGCCCCCAACCCCTTGCCTGGATGGCTCATTTCGGCGAGGCCTTGGCCGCCTGCGGCGTGATGGTGCTGGTGATGCGGCGTTGGAAGGCCAGCCTGGAGCCGCGCCAGGTGCTTTTGGCCCTCGCCATGTTGTTGGTCGTGCAGGGCTTCAAGCTCTGGCTGGGCCCCCAGGCCTCTCCCCTGGCCCTGCTGGTGCCACCGACCCTGCTGTTGGCCCAGGGATTGGGAACTGCCCCTGGATTGGCCTGGCTGGCGGTCTCCAGCCTGCTGTGGACCCATCCCCTCGAACCGCTGTTCCAGTGGCGCTTGCTCCTGGCCGCCCTCGTGGCGGCCATCGCCGCAGTTCTGGCGGGACGACAACGCAACCGGGCCCAACTCTTGCAGCTCGCCCTCTTGCTGCCTGCGGGGGCCGCCTTGTTGCAGGCGTTGATTGCTCAGGCGGTCAGCCTGTTGTGGCCCGGGGAGCTCTCTTTGCTGAGGGCACCGGATTTGATGAATGAAGCGGTCATGGTCGGCGCCTTGCTGATGGCTGGTCTGCTGCTCGCGCCATTGGTGGAGAGTTTCTTCGGCCTGCTCACCCGGGCGCGGCTGATGGAGTTGGCGGATCTTGAACGGCCACTCCTGCGACGGCTTTCCATCGAAGCACCCGGGACGTTCGAGCACACGTTGATGATCCTTGGCCTGGCGGAGGAGGGGGCACGGGCGATCCAGGCGGATGTGGACTTGATCCGCACCGGCGCCCTTTATCACGACGTCGGCAAACTGCATGGTCCACAGTGGTTCATTGAAAATCAGGAGGGTGGCGACAATCCCCATGACGCTCTGGATGACCCCATGGAGAGCGCGCGGATCCTCCAGGCCCATGTAGACGAGGGGCTGAAGCTCGCCCGCCGGCATCACTTGCCTCGGCCTCTGGCCGACTTCATCCCTGAACACCAGGGCACGTTGAAGATGGGGTATTTCCTTCATCAGGCCCGTCAGCGGCTGCCCGGGGTCAGCGAAGACCGTTTTCGGTATCGAGGACCCATTCCTCGAAGTCGCGAAACCGGCATCTTGATGCTGGCGGATGGCTGCGAAGCCGCCCTGAGGGCCCTGCCTCCGGAAACCAGCGAGGCGCAAGCCACAGCAACCGTTCGCCGCATCGTCGAAGCCCGGCGGCAAGATAGTCAACTGGTGGCGAGTGGCATCAGCCGGGCCGAGTTGGAGCTGGTCATCCGCGCCTTCGTGCGGGTGTGGCGGCGCATGCGGCATCGCCGCATCGCCTATCCCCTGCCGTCTGGCAAGGGTTTCAGCGCTTGAGCGGTGGCGCGGGACGCCGCTTCCACCGGTGATGGGTCGCCGCGCCGAGCAGCAGTGCCCCGACGCCGAGGAGGCCATCTCTCAGGAGCTGGCCCAGCATCTGGATCCCCTGGCCACGGCCCAGGGGATCGAGCAAGGTCACCAGCCAGGTGCTGAAGGTGGTGAGCGAGCCGGCGAAGCCGACACCCACCAGCAAGCGCCTGCGAGGAGAGGGTGTGTCAAGGAGGCCGGCCGCGCCAAACACAAAGCACCCCAAGGTGTTGGCCACCAGCGTGTTGGCCAGCCACCAACGCAGCAGAGCCCCCGGGATGGCACCGAGCGCCACCCAGCCCAGTTTCGCTGGCCAACGGGCATCGAGTCGGGCTCCCCTCATCGCCAGGCCCTGGCCAAGACCTGGCCCGACAGGCAGGCCAGTCCTCCACCCAGCACCGAGGTCACCCCCAGGAAGAGGGCATCCAGGCGCCCTTGCCGTCGCCAGGCGGTGACCAGTTCCGCGATGAAGGTCGAATAGGTGCTCATCCCTCCCAGGAAACCGATCGCCAGAGTGGTTTGCGCCAGCTCCCCGGTCCTTGTCTCCAACAGGGGCCGCACCCCCATCAGCACTCCCAAAAGGAAGCAGGCGAGCAGGTTGACCCCCCAGGTGGCCCAGTGGGGGCGTGGCATGCGGCGAGCGCCGCCGCTCACCAGCCCAAAGCGAATCCAGGCGCCCGGGATCGCCCCCAGGACCACCAGCAACCCGGGTGACACCGAGTCGGTTGGGTTCATCGATCGCTTCGGGGCAAAGCGCAACCCTATGGCGCTACGGCGTCCGGTGAAGTCGGCCCGCAAGGATCCCGTCAAGGTGTAAGCATTGTCCTGTGGTTTAGGCTGCGTTGCCGAGAGTTGTCCATGCGCGATCCCCTGGAAAACTATGGGCCCCAGGAGAGAGAGAGTTTTGCTCCGATGCGCTTCGGTCCTGAGCGTTTCCGCTGGCTGCAGTGGCTGCAGTTGGCCATCACGTCGGCCCTGCTTGTTTTCTTTGTCAATTCTCTGTTGAGCGTCCGCGAGGTGAACCGTCAGATCGCTCGCCTGCACGAGCGCATTGATCTCCTCGAAGGTTCGCGCATGTTGGAGTCGCGACCCGCCATGGATGAACGGCAGCGCACCTTGGATCAACGATTGCGCCAATTGGAGAACACGTTGCGCGAACTCTCCATTGAAAGTCGGAATGCCCGATCACCGGAGGCGGAGATCCCCGCTTTTCAGATCCCACCGCCCCCCAGCGGACTGCGCTGAGGGAGCAAACCAACGTGACCATTTTGCTGAAAAAACAATCATCCCTTCACGGAATCAGCAGTCGCAGTTGGCAGGATGGTCCGTTGCAGAAGGATGAACAGAACCAGAACCGGCACAATGGACACAACGGAACCGGCGGCGACCAGTCGCCAGTCGAGGGAAAAGCTGGAAGAGAGTTGCTGCAATCCTAAAGGAAGCGTAAAGATTCTTGGCTCATCGATGATGATCAAGGGCCAAAGAAAATCGCTCCACGTGCCGATGAAGGTCAGCATCCCCAGGGTGATCAAATCTGGACGCGCCGCTGGAATCAGCACATTCCACCATTCCCCGACAGGGCTGCAGCCATCCATGCGAGCCGCCTCCTCCAACTCTTTGGGAACGGAAAGAAAACTCTGACGCAGGAGAAAGATGCCAAACGCTGTTGTGGCTTGGGGCAGCATCAGTGCCAACAAGGAGTTGCGCAGACCAGCCTTCACCATCAGCACATACAGGGGAATCATCACCACCTGAAAAGGGATCAGCACGGTGGCCACGACCAGCGCCAGCACAGCCCCTCGGCCACGGAAGGACAGCCGTGCCAGCGGATAAGCGGCTAGCGAGGAAAAGAGCAGATTGGCCGCCACCGCCATGGCGCTGACCAGGGTGCTGTTCAGCAGATAGGTGCCCATCGGATGGTCGCGGAACAAGCGGCTGTAGGCCTCCAGACTCGGTTGACGCGGCAGGAGCGCCGGAGGGCTGGCGAAGATGTCTTCCCCCGCTCCTTTCAAGGAGGTGCTCACCAGCCACAGCAGAGGGAGCAAGGTGAGCAGCGCCAGCAGGAGCAACACGGCCAGCTGCAGGGCGACGGTGCGGGGATGCTGGCCCGCGCTGGAGCGGCGCTTCACAACGGAAGCCCCGAAAGAACGCCGGTTTCCGGAACCCAGAGGTTGGCAGAGCTGGGATCTCCATGGGCCCGTGAAACGAATCCCGGCAGGCCATGGGCGCGAGGCGGCCTCGGACAGCGACGGTGGCTGTTGGCGGGAACGCGGACCTCCACAACGTGACCAGACGAACGGATGGACTCCACGCTAGGGCCACATCCCGGGACGACCTTCAAACCGCCCGGGTTTCCGCCAGGGGCAGGGGGGCCTTCTGTGGATGCAAAGGCTGGCGACGTTCGCCCACCACCAGGCGGTTGAGTGCATTCACAAACGCCTGAGCGGCGGCCACCACGATGTCTGTGTCGGCGGCATGGCCGGAGTAGAGCACACCATCGGCCCGGAGGCGAATCGTCACGTCTCCCATCGCATCAATGCCCTCGGTGACGGACTTCACGCTGAACTCCACCAGCTCATTCGGCACGCCCACCAGCGCATTGAGGGCTTGGCAGACGGCATCCACCGGCCCTGTTCCGATGCAGGCGATGTTGCGCACGTCACCCTCCGCTGTCTCCACAGTGACAGTGGCGGTGGGCAGGAGCCCCGTGCCACAACTCACCTGGACCCGTTTGAGCACAAACGGGGCTTCATCCTGCAGCTGCACCTGCTCGCTGACGATCGCCTCCAGATCCCGATCGCTCACCTCGCGCTTCCGATCCGCCAGTTCCTTGAACCGGGTGAAAGCCTCATCAAGGTCGTCCCGTTCGAGGCGGTAGCCAAGCTCTTCCAGCCGGGCTCGGAAGGCGCTGCGGCCCGAAAGCTTGCCCAGGGAGATGCGATTGTCGGCCAGACCGACGGTGCGGGCGTCGATGATCTCGTAGGTCAGGCGGTTTTTGAGCACGCCATCTTGATGGATGCCCGATTCATGAGCGAAGGCATTGGCGCCGACGATGGCCTTGTTGGGCTGCACCGCCATGCCGGTGAGATTGGAGACGAGGCGAGAGGTTTTGGTGATCTCCTCGGTGCGCACGGCCGTGAGGGGCTCGGTGCTCCCGGGCGGTCTGCTGAGGAAAGGATTGAAGTAGGCGCGCCGCACGTGGAGCGCCATCACCAACTCTTCAAGGGAGGCGTTGCCCGCCCGCTCGCCAATGCCATTGATCGTGCACTCCAGCTGGCGCGCCCCATTCTTGACGGCCTCCAGGAAGTTGGCCACCGCCAAACCGAGATCGTTGTGGCCGTGAACGGAGATCACCGCCTGATCGATGTTGGGCACAGCGCGATTGATGCCAGCGATGAGCTCGCCAAATTCCGTTGGCGTGGCGTAGCCCACTGTGTCGGGGATGTTGATCGTGGTGGCGCCAGCGTCGATGGCCGCTGTGATGACCTCGTGCATGTAGGCGGGATCGCTGCGGCCAGCGTCTTCGCAGGAGAACTCCACATCGTCCACAAGGGATCGGGCATAGGCCACCATCTCGCGGGTGATGTCCAGCACCTCGGCGCGGGTTTTGCGCAACTTGTGCTCGAGGTGGATGTCGCTGGTGGCGATGAAGGTGTGAATGCGATGGCGGGCGGCTGGGGAGACGGCCTCGGCGCAGGCCTTGATGTCTCCCGCTGCCGCGCGGGCCAGGCCACAGATCACCGGCCCCTCCTCCGTGCCCACCACCGAAGCGATGCGCTGGACGGCGTTGAAGTCACCGGTGCTGGCGAAGGGGAAGCCGGCCTCGATGATGTCCACGCCGAGGCGCGCCAGCTGCTGGGCGATGGCGAGCTTCTCCTCCAGGTTGAGGCTGGCTCCGGGGGATTGCTCCCCGTCGCGAAGCGTGGTGTCAAAAATCAAGACGCGGCCGGGATCGCGGGCCATGGCAGGCAACAGGGGGGGTGTAAGGCGGAGTGACTATGAGTTATTCCATTGTAAGGGCACGTCCGCGACTGTCTTGAGCTGGGTCCAGCGGAGCCGTAAAGTTGCGCCACCGCAGGATCTCCATGGCCGCAGGAGCTTTGGCCCTGGTGCTCCACGCCCACCTCCCCTACGTCCGCTCCGGTGAGGTCGGCTCCCTGGAGGAAGACTGGTATTTCCAGGCCTTGCAGGAGTGCTACATCCCCTTGTTGCAGGCCTTGGAGGCGGCTCGGTCCGATCCGGCCCAGCAACCGCGCCTCACCGTTGGCCTCTCCCCCACCCTGCTTTCGCTCCTGAGTGACGCGAAGCTGAATCAAGGATTTTTGGCCTGGTTGCAGGTGCGCCGCGACCTGCTGGTCGATGTCGCCGCCGATCTTCGGGAGGCCGCAGAGGCCCTGGCCGAGGAGCTGGACACCGTGGCCCGCGAGTGGCGGGAGTGCGAGGGCCAGCTCCTGGAGCGGTTCCGCCGTCTGCGGGACGTCGGCGTGCTCGATTTGATCACCTGTGCCGCCACCCACGGTTACCTGCCGCTGTTGCGCGACATCCCCGAGGCCGTGCGCGCCCAGTTGCTGACCGCCGTGCGCGAGCACCAGCGCCTCCTCGGGGAGCGCCCCCTCGGGATCTGGTTGCCGGAGTGCGCTTACTACGAGGGGCTGGACCAGCTGCTCCTGTCCTGCGGCCTGCGCTACACCCTGCTCGACGGCCACGGCCTTCTCCACGCGCAGCCCCGTCCGCGCTACGGGGTCTATGCGCCGATCTGCTCGCCAGAGGGAGTGGCCTTCTTCGGCCGCGACAGCGCCTCCACCCTGCCTGTCTGGAGCGCCAGCCAGGGCTATCCGGGAGACGGCGTCTATCGGGAATTCCATCGCGATCTGGGCTGGGACCTGCCGGAGGAGCGCCTGCGGGCGCTGGGGATCGGCAGTCGACGCCCCCTGGGGCTCAAGCTTCATCGGGTCACCGCCCAGGGGTGTCCGCTGGAGCACAAGCAGGCCTACCGGCCAGCCGAGGCCCGGTCCCGGTTGGCGGAGCATGCCACCACCTACCTCCAGAGCCGAGTGGAGCAGCTCCATGGCCTGACCAACGCGATCGAGCGTCCACCCCTGCTGGTGGCGCCCTTCGATGCCGAGCTGTTCGGCCATTGGTGGTTCGAGGGGCCGCGCTTTCTCGGGGAGCTGTTCCGCCAGGGGCCGGCGCATGACCTGCGTTTCACCCACCTGCGGGAGGTTCTGGCGGAGGGTCTGCCGCTGCAGGTGTGCCAACCCTCCCCCTCGAGCTGGGGCCAGGGGGGATACCACGACTACTGGCTCAATGACAGCAACGCCTGGGTGGTGCCGGAGTGGCAACGGGCGTCGCGGGCGATGGTGCGGCGCGTGAACCGCGGCGTTGGTGGCGCCGAGCAGCGCCGCTGGCTCAATCAGGCCGGCCGGGAGCTGCTGCTGGCCCAGAGCTCGGATTGGAGCTTCATCCTGCGAGCTGGCACGACCACGGAGCTGGCGCGGGAACGCATCCATCGCCATCTCGATCGCTTTTGGCGCCTGCTGGATGCCATCGAGAACCACACGCCTTTGAATCCGCACTGGGTTCGGGCGGTGGAACAGGAGGATGGCCTGTTCCCGCAGCTCAACGCGGCGGATTGGATGACCCGGCCCTGAGCAGTCCTCGGCCCGGCCCTGAAGTAGGCGCCGGCTGTCCGCGTGTGACGGGTGGGGCCGAAGACTGTGTAGTTTGCGGCACCCCCGCTGCTTCCGATCGGCACCATGAGTCCTGCGCTGTTCACCCAGTCGTCGCTGTTCGGCATCGGCATCGCCTTCAGCCCGCTGCACATCGGCGTGGTGACCCTGCTGCTGCTCGGCCGCTCCCCCTTGCGTCGCTCCTTCGCCTACGTGCTCGGCTGGACCCTGGCCAATGTGTTGGCGGTGGTGTTGCTGCTGGTGGTGGGGAGTCACTTTGCCTTGAGCTTGAACCACGGCGAGCGGGAGCAGGTGTTGATCGACCTGGTGGGCGCGGGTGGTCTGCTGGCGCTGGGGTTGTATCAGCTCACGCCCCAGGCCACCATCGGCGAGGAGGGCATGGCCCTGCGGCTGATGGGCCGCCTTCCGGATTTCAGCGATGGCGTGCTGGTGGCGATCGGGGCCGCTGGCGCCCTGCTGACGCCGGAAAATCTCGTCTTTTATCTCAAGGAGGCCGGCTTGATGTTGATGAACCATCCGGGGTTGTCGGCCGACCTGGAGCTCACCAGCCTCTATGCCCTGATGGCCAGCTCCCTGCTGCTGCTGCCCCCCTTGGCCTGGATCGGCAGCCGGGGGGGCATCCGCGTCGCCATCGAGCGCCTGGAGGATTGGCTGCAACATCGGGCCGAACCCTTGGTGGGGGTGTTGGCCCTGCTGTTTGCCGCTTACCTCTTCTACGAAGGCATCCACGGATTGGAAGTGATAGCCAGCGCGGTGGCTTGACCCGTCAGGTCAAAGAACGGGCGCTGGCACAGCGCCGCCGCAAGGTGCGCCCCCAGCTCCAAGCGGCCAATCCGCCAGCCAGGGGCAGGGGGGCGGGCACTGGCTGCACATCGGCCCAGACCGTGATCTGCAGGGGAGACAGCTCGCCCAGCTCGGGGATGATCTGCGGCGCCCGTTCGAGAATCCCGGCAAAGATTCGACACACATTGGCGACGGGATCCCAATAAAAGCCAGGCAAACAGCGGGGCACGGAGATGCTGACGCCGATGCGCTCCTCTCCTGTGGGAGTGGAGAAGATCGGGCCATAGGGAATCACATAACCGGGCTCGCCGCTGACCGCGAACGACAAGGGTGTGCCGATCGTGGCGTTCAGATACGCATTGATCCCGGTGGCCGATGCCTCCATCAGCGCCTGGGCGTCTGTGGCGTTGTCCAGGTCGGGGATCGGTGGCGAGCCGTAGACATCCGCCAGGGTTCCCTGTCTCAAGATCACGTCGTAGAGGCCCGTGACGCCTGTGCTTGGCAGAGTGATGGACACGTTGCGAATGCCTCCGAGCACATTCGGCGCATTGAAGAACACCTCATAGGCGTTGGCTGGAGCCAGGTGGGTGAGCCCAGCGACCAGGCTGGCCAGGGAGACAAGAAGGGGCTTGACGACAAACCGCTTGGAAGGACGACTGCTTCCTTGTGGAGACAAACGCATGTCATGGAGTTGGTTAAGTGTTTTACCATAAGCGCAAATCATGAGCATGGTGTTCTTTTGTTACCCATGAGGGGATGAACGAATTGGATTCGAGCGATGAGCACACGGTGAACTGAGGTGATCTGAGGTGATCTGAAGGTTCCTGTGGTGCTTCCTGTCGGCAGGTACGCCGCGTAGCTGGTCATTCCTTCTCCAGATGTAATCGGGAGACGATTTGAGCTGTGCAGTGGTGGGAGAGGGGGAGAGGGGGAGAGAGGGAGAGGGAGAGGGAGAGGGAGTGCTTGCACGTTCGAATTCCTATCGATCTGGGTCCATTGGCTCGGTTGTTTTTTCTCAATGCTGCTGGCAGCGGATGACGGCTTTGCGATTTGCCCAGCAGAAGATATCCCCACATGTCACGTTGGTCCACCAGCGTTGTGCATGCGCACCGGACAGGTCAGGTCAGGGGCTGCAATGAGTCGTGGATCGGGGCTCTCTCCGATTGCGTAATGCCGCTCTCAACAACGCTGCTTATACAGGCGCACTGACGCTTAAAAAGTCAACTCTCGGTAATGGATACTTCTTTGCATTGCCAAAACGGATTAAACCTCATTTAATAGTAAGAACTATCGTGGCAGGATTAGCCTGGTCCGCCCTTGCCTCATGGCTCTAATGTTTGAGCTCTATCCATCGATGATGCGGGCCATGAACAGATGCTTGCCTTGGCTCCTCCAATGAGCCTATCCTCCAATGAGCTTATCGTCCAATAGCCATGCGTATGTAACAGTTGAGTAATCATGCTGATCTCAGCCGAGCTAGAAGACAAGAGTGCGCCCTTGCTCTTGCGCTTGGGCTTTGCTGTAACTGACACTGTGGACAACCTTACCATCACGATTAAGTAAACGTATCTCCCCTCCCCTGTTGGAGAGTTGGATTGAATTTTTAGGCAAGGTGATAGCAGTTGTGGCACCAGCATCAAGGCTCATGTCTTGATCAGTCAGTACAAATCGGTTATTCATCGCATCCAATAAGATCCAACCCTCCAGCGATATGTTGATCGCCTCCGTATTAATCAGGGTGACCCTCTCTTTACCCTGATCATCCCCCAACGGATTGACGAGAGCCGCAATGATTCTAATCGGACTATCAGTTGTGGCAGGATTTAACGGCATCTCCACCGTGGTGGATGGAGCGACAGGAGTGCTTGGGGAAGCTGGTGTAGTGGAAGGTATATTCGGTTGCGTATCGTTTTGCGGCATAAGGATTGGCGGCGTCTCGCTGGTTGCACCAAGAAATACAGGGTAAAAAGTTCGAATATTTTGGTTGTTTGCACTTCGGAAGACCTTAAGATCGTAGCGAGCGCCATTGATCACGGCTTCTTTAGGAGCCCGAGCAGCAACATGAGCACGAACAGCACCAATTGCCATGAGGCACTCAACACTACAACCTACAAAGAAGCCGCCGACGGGTTTCGTGAGTGGTCGTGTGGCACCACGATCGTAATCTGGTGCATCCCATTTGAAGGAAATTGTTACTGACTCAGGGAAGTTTTCTTGTCCATCGGCGTAGAGTCCACGCAGGTAGATGATGCGATCATCTTTGAAACCAGGCAACCGGGTTCGGTCAATCGCAGAGGCCAGCCCATCGTCAAGGTAGTATTTATACCAAAAGTGATAACCTTGAACTTTGCCTCCTTCTTGTTCGCCAACAAAAACGTGTTCAAATCCCGACAGCGCCGGATCGCCTCCTTGAGCGAACCTTCGAAACCAGAGTTCAAGCAGTGTGGAATACCACCGCTCTGCTGAGACAACAGTATTTGTGGATTGCTCTACATACCGACGTGCGACTTGCATCGGTGGAGTGTTGATGACTGCCGAAAGAAGATTGTGTACTTCCTCACGTTCTTGAGGTGTTTCAGTTTCAGGATCTTTTTCATCAAGCGCGTAGTTGTCAAACAGGGAACGCACAAGATTATATGTGCGAGTTTTTGCTGCTGGAATGACAACTTCTTGGATGACTTTGAAGTCGCGATCGCTTGTCGATGAGGCTGCAACTCTTACAAAACCTCTTGCTGGGTCACCTACTTGATTTGGAAGAATCGGCTGGAGTCCGTTCCCGGCTTGATCCGCATTCCAAATTTCTTGGTAGATGTCCATCTCAGAAATGTTACGAACGGATAGGACAACGCTATTCTCATCCAGCCATCTCTTCTTGTCGATTCCACAGATCTGTATTGAATCATCACATGGGCCGCTGCCTGGAGCGCAGCAAGACCATAGGGCTGATGGTGGCCAAAATTCATGACACGAATTAAAATGCAAGGCTGACAAGAATGATCATATCCATCCGGAATCTATACATCCGGAATCCATACATCCAGAATCTTTGTTGACGGCAGAACAAAGCCAGTCGCACAAGCTCTATCGTGAATGATCATTGAATCAAGACAGGATTATTTCCATAGAGCTACTTTTAACCTGAGAAAGAGTCCACTCAAGCAGCCATCGCCGCCGCTGCGGTAATCTATTTGCAAATAGGGCACATCTGTAGACGATTATATGCATCTGCAGTGTTCCGCATATCGGCAAGGGGAGCACCGATCAACAAGCATTCAGGTCGCCGAACTCGGTTCTTTCTTGCCATCTGAGCTGTACTTGCTCATTGACGACCACTTTTGCCAGCATTCCCTCAGGTTTGCGTGTCTATTTCATCGGGAAGAGGCCCGATCGATTCACCAGTCCATTGATCTACAAGAGCTCTAAACAATGATGACAAGCCAGGGACAGATCGGCCGCGCCCCGCCGCGTGATGCAAGAACAGAGAGCCTGTCATCCTCGGCCGTTGACGAGCGTGGCGCGTTCATCGGTCGGCGCTCATGCAGCTGAGCTCCGATGACAGCAAAACCCTCTGCCTCCAGCAGGTCCTGGACGTTCTTCCGCGCGATCTCAGGGATTAGGGGTCAGGGTGCCAGCGGTGGTGCCCCCCATGAGCTGGCTCCGCTGGGAGGCGCCGCTACGGATGAAATTGCTGGTCTGTGTTCGCTTTGGTGGTCGTGCTCCGAAAAGGGTCACAGACCTGCCCACCCTGGGGTCCCCGGGAATTCAGCGCCATTAGCGCAGGATTCGCGGAGTGCCCCAAGCATTGCCACAGCAAAGATCTGAGGGAAGCGAGCCGTCAGCCCGGGCATGGCCGGGGCTGTTCCTCCGCTCTTGCGCCACGCCAGGGGACGCTGCTGAGAAGGCTTTCACCGCGTAGCGCCAACGCATGGCCGCATCCAGGGAGCCAGGGGCAAGGGGGTTGAGCGCGATCTGGTTCGGCGTGGCGGCCCTGACAATATGCGTTCGCGGGCATTGTGCCCACCCGCAGGACCAGGCGCGTGGTGAGCTCAGAGGTCCTGACGGGCCCCTCTGGGCTGGGTCACCCCATCGCTTGGTTGGACAGCCGCTGCGGCGTTAAGGTCGGGAAGGGCTCAGAAGCCGCGTTATGGGGACATCTGATCAGCAGCCCCATCCTCTGATCCGATCCGTCTTCTGAGGCCCCGTCCATTGCTTCAGCCGGCAGCGGGCAAGCGGCGCGTCGCTAGCGATACGGGAACAGCCAACGGCTGCGGTTGGCGATGGCCACCAGAGCTAGCATCACCGGTACTTCCACCAGGACGCCCACCACCGTGGCGAGGGCAGCGCCGGAGTTGACGCCAAACAAGCTGATCGCCACCGCGACAGCCAGTTCGAAGAAATTTGACGCCCCGATCAGGGCACCAGGCGCCGCCAGGTCGCGGGGTTGGCGCCACTGCCGCATCCAAAGGGCGGTGAGGGCAAAGATCAACAGCGTCTGCAGCAGCAACGGGATCGCCACCAACAGGATGAGCCGGGGGCTTGCCAGAATCGTGCTGGATTGAAACCCGAACAGCAACATCACCGTGGCCAGCAAGGCCGCGATCGACCAGGGCTTGAGGCGTGCCTCGATCCTTTCAATCGCCTGGTCGCTACCGCTGGAACGGCGCATCAACCAGCCCGTGACCATCGGGATCACCACAAACAAACCCACCGACAGCTGTAAGGTGGTCCAAGGAACGGTGATGCGGCTCACGCCAAGCAGGAGCCCGGCGATCGGGGCAAAGGCCAACACCATCACCAGATCGTTGGCCGCCACCTGCATCAAGGTATATGTGGGGTTGCCTCGGCATAGCTGACTCCAGACGAACACCATCGCCGTGCAAGGCGCCACGCCCAAAAGGATCATGCCTGCAATCAGCTGCTCGCCCAGGTCGGCTGGAATCCAGGCGGCGTAAACGACACGGAGGAACCACCAGGCCAGCAGCGCCATCGTGAAGGGCTTCACAAGCCAATTCATCGCCAGGGTCACGATCAACGCCTGCGGTTGCGCGCCAATCCGACGAACGGCGGAAAAATCCACCGCCAGCATCATCGGGATGATCATCAACCAGATCAACACCGCGATCACGAGATTGATGCGCGCCAGCTCCAGCCCGGCCAGAACAGAAAACACCCCCGGCCAAAGGGTGCCCATCACCACGCCAACAATGATCGCGAGGGCGACCCAAAGACTGAGCCAGCGTTCAAACAGACCCATGATTCAGCTGCAGGGGGGGGCGGGGGTTTGGCAGAGAAGGGTGAGGTCAGCCAACCACTCCTGCAGCGCCTGCAGGGCGTCGGGCTGGAGCCGGTAATAGATCCAACGGCCTTGCTGGCGATCCGCAAGGAGGCCACACTCCTTCAAGACCTTGAGATGGAAGGACAACTTCGATTGGGCCAGGCCCAGATCGGCTGTGAGGTCACAAACGCAGCGCTCGCCGCCAGCCAGGGCCTCAATCAGCTGGAGGCGGATCGGCTCCGCCAGAGCCCGCAACAAAAGCCTGGCCCGCTCTGTCTTCAGGGGTGAAACGGTTGACGCCATGTGTTCCGCAACACATATTGAATCAATCATAGTTGATCTATCGTTGTTGTGTCCGGCTTGCGTGGTTCGTGCCTCCCATGAAGATCGGTATCCATGGCCATGCAGTGCGCGTGCCGCTTCTCAATGCCTCCATCACTGATGCGGTGTTCGAGTTGAAGCGGAACGTCACGGTGGAGGAGGTCAATGGAGCGTTTGAGCAGGCGGCGAATCATGCGCTTGATGGCATCCTCGGCTTCGAACACCGTCCGCAGGTGTCGGTTGATTTCGTCAACGACAGGCGCAGTTCGATCATCGATGCGCTCTCGACGATGGTGGTGAATGGCACCCAGCTCAAGGTCTACGCCTGGTATGACAACGAATGGGGCTACTGCTGCCGGATGGCGGATCCGGTGAGCCATGTGGCGCTCCTCGATGCGCGTTGAGCCCGAGCCATGAGCCAAGATCCTCGACCATTCCCCAACCTGGGCAGAAGACGAACGCGCCCGCCCTTGTCGGCCCTTCTGCAGTACGCCATCCTCACCGGCAACTACTAGGCGTTCACCCTCACCGACGGCGCCCTGCGCATGTTGGTGATGTTCCACTTTCATGCACTTGGCTACAGCACCCTGGAGATCGCCATACTCTTCCTCTTCTACGAATTTTTCGGCATCGTCACCAATCTCCATGGAGGTTGGCTTGTTTCTCGCCTTTCTCCTCACCTTGATGCTGCCCGCCGAGATCGGCCGCATGAAGCAAAATACTGGCTTCACGGCCCTCTTCTCCCCCTCCCCGGGGATCAATCGGCTCGCACTGGCGCTTTTTTCTCTTCGGCGCGCGCGATGTCTGGTTCGTGGTGGCTTTGCCGGTGTTTTTTGCAGGCGGCCCTGGAATGACGCTTTGGGAGGTGGGGACGTTCATGAGACTGTGGGTGATCGGCTATGGCATCGTGCAAGGAACAGCCCCTTCCCTTCGCCAAAGCTGGGGGCAGAGTGCTCCGCCGGACCCAGCTGCGGTGCAATTCTGGAGCGCGCTTCTCACGGCGATCCCGGCCCTGATCGCCAACGCCCTCTGGCGTGAGGTGACCCAGCCAGGGCGGGCGGTGGTGGTTGGACTGGCAGCGTTTTAGCATTGTCTTTGCCGTGAACTCCTCGATTCACAGCTATATGATCCCTGCCTATACCGAAACGGAGGATGTCAGTCTCAATGTCGGCTTTTATTACATGGCCAATGCCGCAGTTCGCTTGCTCGGCACCCTCCTCTCTGGCGCCTTGTTTCTGACCGGGGGCCTGCAGGCTTGTCTTTGGTGCTCCGCCGTCATGGTGGCCTCCCCTCGCGACTGCGGGGGCTGGACGCCGCGGTTCTGCGGCCATGACCTCGACGATGGGCCTCAGCAAGTCGACCGCCTGCTGCGATCCGATGAGCGACGACAAAGCGATGCGCCTCCCCCGGGACTGCCCTTCCACCCAAGCATCCGCCACGGAGCAGCAGAGCCTGGAGATCGGCTGGATTGTTGTCCATCCAAGCAAGAAACGGCCAGGCGTACCTGTGAGGAGGACGATGGTGAGGGTCTTCGTCCCACCCCCGGACCCCCTCTTCCTTGATGGACCCTGCCGCACCACAGCCTCCCAGTCAGGACAGCGTTTTGATCACAGGCCTGCCGCGCTCAGGCACAACGATGACGTGTTGGCTGCTCAACCAATTAAATGCCGTTGTGGCCTTGCATGAGCCGATCCAGTTTGCGGCCTATCCAGAAACGGAATCCATCTCTTCCATTCTGCATCACTTCATTAGGGAAACACGCGCTCAACTTCTTCGCGATGGGACGGCCCCAAGTCATGCCATGCAGGGCCGGATTGAGTCGAATCCTGTTTCCTCCAGCTCATCGGCAGATCCATCAAGGCGTGTCATCCATCAGCATCAGTTCGTTGCATTTACCCATGTCAACAGCGAAAGCTTTCAACTGGCCATCAAGCACAATGCTCCCTTCACGGCGCAACTCGACCAGCTGGAGAAACACTACCCTCTAGCGATCATCATTCGCAATCCTCTGGCGCTGCTTTGCTCCTGGCAAACGGTTCCTCTGCCGATTCGCGAAGGCAGACTCCCCATGGGTGAGAGGTATGACGAAAGTTTACGGACTTGTCTTTCCAAGCTCGACGATCCCTTGCATCGTCAGATTGCTATTCTGGATTGGTGTTTTGCAAAATATCAACACGCCGCTCACGTTTACAAGTACGAAGATCTGATCGCCACAGGGGGGCGCGTTCTCTCCTCGCTATTTCCCTCAGCAAAAGACTTGAATGTGACGCTATCGTCTCGCAATCAAAACCCCCTGTACCCACTCCACTTGTCTTCCTCCCTCGCCAACTGCCTCTTTGACCGTAGCGAAGCCTGGCGAACGTTTTACACAGAGGAGGACATTCTTGCCCTTGTCAACCACGCAACCGAATCAGTTACCGAGACCTGAGCCGACTGTGAGATCGCTAAAAGACATAATTAAATCTTTCCAGATCTTCCTTGTAGAGGTTTTCTACTATCTGCTTGGCATGCCTTGAATAATACCCTTGATATCCTGTTCTTTCGCGTACAGCTCCAATTCTCGTTCTCAGCTGGGAGGGTTTGACGCCAAATGGCTCTAGTATTGAAAGCAGCTCATGATCGTAGTTCTCATAGCGTATGATCACATCCATCTCCCTGTCGAGATAATCGTTGCAGGTCTTGCCATCTTCATGGGGCGCAGGCGCATACGCGTCAAGAAAGAAATCAAGAGAATGACCAGATAACGCATTGATAGCACGATAATAGGGTTGAAAATAATGGCTAATGACTTTATCGAATGGATTGCGAACGATCGATAGCTTTAGTGCCTTTTGCCAATGCTGGGCGCCAACAAGTGCTTGGACGCGTGAGGCTCTGAAATGTTTTTCTGCGCCAACACATTGATCCACCACTTTTTTGCTAGCGAGCTCATCCCAATTAGCAATCCCTTCAAGACTCAACAGAATTCTTTCCAGTGATGTACCACCTGTTCGCGGAATATGAATAAAGATAAATTTCCGTCCAATCATGATTGGCCTGTGATGCCTATCATCAATCCTACTGCGACACGATAAGGAGATGAGAAAGGATCTTACACTGCGGTTTACAGCGATCTTGCCATCCTCCTTCCCAGATGCAGACCCCAACCAGCAAGCGTGTGTTTTTTTATCGCGACTATCAGGTGTTTCAAGGTGGCCATCTCAAAGTTTGGGACTACTTCCAACACGTGGCGGCCTGTCCACCGTATCAGCCATTGATTTTTTTCTCAGACACGAGCCGCTGGGACAACAGCAATCCTTGGACTGGAGCTCCTGACGCCTGGTTGCTCAAGGAGTGGCAACCGGAACAGGCTGATCTTTTGTTTCTCGCCGGCTTGGATTGGCAGCAAGTGCCCGTTGATAACCCAACGCCAACCATCAACCTGATCCAACACGTCCGTCATGGGGAGAAGGGGGATCCACGGCGAGAGTTTTTACACCGTCCAGCACTACGAATCTGCGTGAGTGAGGACGTGCGCCAAGCGATTCTTGCCACCGGCTTGGTGAATGGTCCAGTGGTGACCATTCCCAACGGTTTGAATCTGCCATCTCTGGAGGAAACACCCCAGAAACTGAGCGGTACTGTACTGATTGCAGGGATGAAGAATCCGGCATTTGCTAGGGATCTTGCAACACATCTCTTCGAACAAGGTATCCGTCATGAGCTTCTTGTTGAGACCTTGCCACGGATCGAGTTTTTAAAAAAAATGGCGGAGGCTGATGTCGTGGTCACCCTCCCCCATGAGAGAGAAGGATTCTTTCTACCAGCCCTGGAAGCAATGGGATTGGGTTGTCTTGTCATCTGTCCCGATTGCGTCGGTAACAGAGATTTTTGCAAGGACAGGATCAATGCTTACCGACCGGCCTATCAGCTTGACGAAGTCTTCCTTGCCACATGTGCAGCACTGAGACTTGGAGGATCAGACAAGCAATGCATGCTGATGGAAAGCAAAAAAACAGCGCAACAGCATCACTTGTCGGAGGAGCGCTCGACGTTTCACTCTCATTTGAGAGATTTCGAAAAAACGTGGAGTTCGCTGCTCTTCAACGAGTGGGCTGCTACGCCGTTAATTCCTGAAAATGAGCCTTTCGTTCCTTCCTACTAGCGAGAGGTCACGCGGGCCAGACGAGCCCTTGTACGGAGACGACGGCTCCAACCAAAGGCTGCGCCAGCACCAAACAGGGGAAGAGGACCTGGAACAGCTTCCAATGTGCCCAGGCGGATGCTGGCATTGCTTCCAGAAGCTTGGAAGAAGATGTTTTCACCAGCGGCGAAGGAGAGCGGGCTGCTGAAGGGAATGACCGAGCCAATCGTCACTGGCAAGGAGATGGTTTCCAGAAGGGTTCCCGTCGGAGACCCCCTTCTCACGTAGATTTCACCACCCGTCGTTGTGGTTGACGGGTCAATGAATCCATCGTTTAAAACTTGAGAGATGGAAAAACCTGTATAGACCGTGTCAATGTTCGGGGAAATCCCGATATTGTCGTAGTTGTTTACGCCATGGTTGAGCACGCCGCAACGATTGACACCATCAGTGGCGTTGGCAAACACGCAAAGCCCGGTGTTCGTTGATTGAACATAGTTCTGTGTGGCACCAACAGGCGCCGCTGTCAAGGTGAGAGGGCCGTCGGTGAACTGAAGACTTGGTTGCGCGCCTGTCACACCAAGAGAACTGAAGTCAATGGTGATGGCATGAGACGGAGTCACAGTACCGACAGATATGGCTGTTGCCGCAGCAGCCAAGAGAGAGATGGAAAATGCTTTGGTCATAGAGAAGGAAGCACCCGCTTACGGTTTAGACACGCACAGAAACCCTGTCAAGCAAGACAGCTCGTCTTGAGTGGGCCAAAAGGTTGCCCAATCCAACGACCATCCCAGAGTTCTGAACTGGACCTGACGATGCGAGATTTCATCCCGAATTTCAACGCTAACTTAAGGTTTCCATCATGGTTGGCCTCTCAACAGGGGACAGCCAATGGTCAGGCACACCCCCGGACCACTCTGCAATAGGAGACGAATGAGACTCGATTTTCTTTGTATCGGCACCCAGAAAGGAGGCACCACCAGCCTCAACGCTTACCTGCGTCAACATCAGCAGCTTGTGGTGCCCGATCGTGAGCTTCACTTTTTTGACGACGAGACGTTGAACTGGAACCAGCCACCGCTTGAGCTCTACCACACCACGTTCGAGCAAGGGCAGTGCCGCGCGCCGGAAGACTGCAATCCCGATTCCGAGTCCAATCCGAGACACCTGCGTCTCTGCGGTGAAATCACGCCCATCTACATCTATTGGGAGCCCTGTATCGAACGCATCCACGCTTACAACGCTGCCATCCGGTTGATCGTTCTCCTGCGGAATCCTTTGGCGCGAGCCTTTTCCCACTGGGCCATGGAGAACCAACGTGGACTGGACAACCTGCCTTTTTCAGAGGCCATTCGTCAGGAATCGTTCCGCTGCAGCTCTGGCCAAGGCCAACAACACCGTGTGTTCTCCTATCTCGACCGTGGTCGCTACGCTCAACAACTGCAACGTGTCTTTGGTTTCTTTCCCCGTTCGCAAGTGTTGATTCTTCGCTCCGAAGACTTGTTTCAGGCTCCGCTCGCCACCCTGCGGCGATTGACCGACTTCCTTGGCATCTCCCCCTTTTCTCGCGTGGATCCCATCCACGCTCGACAGGGTGTTTATCCGCAGGTGCTGCATCAGGACGACTGGGCGTTCATGGCTTCTGAATTGGAACAGGAGATCAGCGACTTGGAAGCTCTGCTGGGTTGGTGCTGCGACGACTGGCGCACACCCTGGTCCCCATTGGCCTGAGTCAGCTACCAACCCCACAACGTTCCGAATCCTCTGCACCTCTCCCGCAAACCAGAGGAATGCCAGGCATGGCGCGTTCCGTGGCAGTCACCGTGTTCAAGCCAATTCGGACTGCAACTCCTGTTCCGCCTGGAGATTGAACAGATAATGGGGATGGTTGGGCTGGTTCCAAATTTGATCATCACCAAGGTGAAACGTCAAATGTCGATCTTTAAACCAGGCAAAACGCTGTGCTTTCGCTTGCAGTTGCAGCCGCAAAACCCTGCCAATTGGTGGATAGCCAAGAAAAACCTGGCCCACATCAATCAGCGCCAGCACGGACGGCCTGAAGACAAAGCAGTCGGTACCGCCGCCGGGTGTTCCTTCCATCCCATAAATCAGGGGGAGATGCTTTTCTGTTAATTCAATACCCCAGGCAACTTTTGGCTTGATGCGTTTATTAATACAAAAAGCATCAAGGCTCTGAGTTGTCGCTATCTCCATTACCTCAAGATAGAACGATGGCTGCAAGCCAATGTCCACATTGGTATAGATACAAAGGTCATGATCCCGGCATTGCGTTTTGAGGGCATTCAGAATATCGGCCAACAAAGGCAGCTCTCTGCTGTCCGGGCTTTCAGACAACTGTGGAAACACATCTCGGCAACTGCGCTCCAACACCGGAAGGTCGATAAACGCCTCTGGACAAGGAACGTGATCCTTTGGATGCCGCAAAGCAATGAGGTCGATGTGAAGGCGATTCAGGGCCATGGCTCTGGCTTGCGCCATCGATGCGAGCGTGATCGGTTGCGCGACATGCAGATATGACGGATGAACACCATCGAGGCCGACGACATTGACAATATGAATGATGGAGGCCTGGGGTGACATGGACGTCTGCTCCCCGAGTGAACAAGACAATCCTCATGCTACCGGCCAGTTTTCAACAGCTTTCTCTGGCTACCAGACACCGCGTCCTTGCCCCTTGCCGCGTGTAACGGATCAGCGGGTTGTCTTCCACGGCACCACTTCCCCTTCCGCCACCAGCCACAGCCGCTCATGGCGCGGGCAGGGATGTCCCCCCGTCAAAGACCCGAAGGCCGGCAACACCAGGACGTTTTGCCGGGGATCAAAGGCAAAGCAGGGAAGGCGCAAGCGATCGCTCGCCCGCCCCACCACGGCCACCGGATGGCGATGGCCACAAAGATTCAGAAAGCCCTCCCGGGGCTCGGGAGCATGGCTCAACCACCAGGGCCCCACCGCTTCGGACATCCCCTGGGGCAGACCCTCCAGCCAGCTTCCGCGCTCGTGGTTTCCAGCGATCAACCGCAGGGAACACCCCATGAGGTCCGGCAGCGCCCGCAGCTTCTGGCGCAGCTCCCCGGTCAGGCCCAGACGGCTGTGAATCAAATCCCCCAACACCACCACCTCCCGAGGGCGCAGGCGATGGGCCAGCGCCAACAGCGGATTCAAGGTGCTCATGTCGCCGTCGCTGGGCAGCGGCACCCCGTGCACTTGAAACACCTCCGCCTTGCCCAAGTGGAGATCGGCCACGAGCAGCAACTCCAAGGCGGGATCCCAGACAGCGCGTTCCCCCAGAAGGAGGAGTTCATGACCCCGCCAGGAGAACGGGCACGGCCTTTGGTCCGCCATGCTTGTCAGCTCAGGCCCATCGCCGTTTTGTAGGCCTCACGGGCTGTGGTGGCCGCGATGGAGGCTTGAACCGCTGGGTAGGGCGCCAGATCCAGCTCCTTGCAAAACAGTGGCAGGTAAGCCAGATAGCCCTGCACGGCGCAATCAGCGGCTCCCCAGGCCGGGGCGCCGCCAATGGAGGCCAGGAGGGAGCGGCCGTTCGCCAGCAGAGGATCGAGTGCCGCCAGTTGTCGTTGAATCTCCTGTGGGCGGCTGGAGGCCATAAACATCGCTGGACCCAAGGTCGCATTGGCGTAGAGCACCCATTGCGCCGTGAGCGAGCGCCACACCGGCGAAGCGCTCTCCCGGGCGTGATGCTCCGCCAGATGCATCAGGATCGCGCCGCTTTCGAACAGCGCCAAGGGCTGGCCATCATTCAGCGCAAAGGCGTCATCCACCAGGGCTGGCACTTTGCCAAAGGGATTGATCGCCAGGAAGGGAGCCCCATGCTGCTCCCCCGCAGCCAGATCAATCGTCACGCTCGCGCAGGGGATGCCCTTTTCCTCGAGATACCAGCGGATGAGAGCGGCTCGGCTGCGGGGAGCGCCGTAGAGGGTCAGAGCCATGGATCCAAAGGGGAGGGCGCCTCCATCCTCCCTCTTCAGAAATCCAGCCCTCCGTCGGAGGGCCCTGGGCAGCAGCCGCTGTGCGGTGCGCCTGCGGCAGGATTCGTGAGGCTGCGGAGGCTGGAGGAAGGGGCCCTGCTGCTGGATTCAGGTCGATCGCGCTGATCCGGGGGTTGCGGCTGCGGCTGGAAGACCTGGTGCGGAGTGGCCGTTGGCGGGATGGCCAGGACGGCAGCGGCCGCCACTACTGCGGACGGGTGGTTATCGGGGCGGAAAGCAGCCAAGATATCGACGCCAACGTGGTGGCGACCATTCCTCCGATCTGGCGGACGATGTGTTCTGGACCGATCAACGCCGCGGTCGGCCCCGCATCGATCTCTGGCGCTGACGACCGCAACTGCGGCTCTGGATGGGCGCGCGCGCTCTGGATTGGCTCGCCCGCGCTCTGGAACGGCCTCCTGTCGGGCAGGATCAACTGGTTGTTCATGGGGATCATCACGACCCCAGCAAGGCTGTGCATTCCAACCGCTCTTGACTGGCATCGCGCCGCTGCAGACGAAGCATGATCAAGCGAGCCAGGTGATCCGCATCCTCGGCCACACCGCAGAAGCGGCCCGAGCCCCAGGTGTGGAGCCAGGGCAAACCCAGGAAATAGAGCCCGGAGCTCTGGGTGATGCCGCGGTCATGGGCGGGATGGCCAGAGCCGTCAAACACCGGCACGTCGATCCAGTGGAAATCACTGCGATAGCCCGTGCACCAAATCACAGCGGCCAAGGGGTGGGATCGCAGGTCCAACCCTGGATCCTCACCCGGCATCGGCTGCCAGCAAGGTGAGTAGGCCGCTTCTTCCGGAGCCTCGAGCCCTTCCTTGGCGATCCAGTTGTCAATGCTGCTTCGAATGCGGCAATACACCGCATCAGCTTTGTCGAGGTTGCTGGCCAGATCGTCGCTGAAATGAATGGCTTCAGGCGTGATGGAGCGGAGACGTCCGTGCAATTGCATCCCCTCCACGGCGCGGGCGCGAAGATCGATCTCACGGCCTCCATCACGTCCGGTGAGGTAGTGGTTGGTTTTGGAGCGGACGGCCTTTGGGTCGGGATGTTCACTGATCGGCATGGAGTAATACCCCATGCGATCGAGCCAATCCACCACATCCTTGCCGCGATAGCGACGGGGAGAGCGTGGCGCCGAACCCACGCTCAGATGGACCTCACGGCCTGCCAGGAACAAATCTTCCGCGATTTGGGCGCCTGACTGACCACTGCCCACCACCAAGACCGGACCAGCCGGCAGAGCGGAAGCGCTCCGATACTCACGAGCATCGAGCTGGAGGGTGGTAACAGGCAGACGCCCTGAGTCAGGGTGCCGCCGAGGAACGTGGTAGCCGCCAGTCGCGACAACAACGTGATCGGCCAGAATCTCGCCTTCTGATGTCAACAAACGGTAGCCTTGGCCGTTGTGCACCAGACGATTGACACTCACCCCCTCTCGGACATCAGCGCCGATGAATGCGGCGAAACGCCGCAAATAGGCGACAATTTCTGTTTTCGTCATGAACCCTTCTGGGTCAGCGCCATCGTAGGGGAAGTCAGGCAGACGACATTGCCAATTCGGGGTGACGAGGCAAAAAGAATCCCAGCGTTGCTGGTCCCACGCATAGGCGATGCTGTTTTTTTCGAGAACCACCGGTCGAAGACCTCTCTTCTGCAACGCACGGGCCATGGACAGACCCGATTGGCCGCCACCGATCACGACAACTCGGTGATGTTGTGGTTGAGAATATGGGTTCACACTGTAAACAGAATATTAACCCGCAATCTCAGACGTCTCCTGGCGGAGAATCTGTAGCAACGCACACAAGAACCAAAGTTAAAACCTCAGACTGCGTGAATGGGGCCGTTTGGTGGCAATGGCGACACTTCGATCCCACCGGACAAGGCAATGCTCACCACGCCCTTGCCCGCTCATTCCCACCATGCCTGCTGTCAGCCGACCTGCCAACGAGCCGGGCGACTTCCTGGTTGATTACGAGGAAAAGGTTTTTCCCGATGTCAAAGCCGAACCAGGCGAGAAGGCCCTGATCACATTTCATACCGTGGCCTTCGAGGGCTCCATCGGTCTGGTGAATCTGCTCCAGGCAAGCCGCCTGATCAACAAGGGATTCGAAACCTCGATTCTCTTGTACGGCCCGGGGGTCACCCTTGGCGTGCAGCGCGGTTTCCCGAAGCTTGGCGATGCGGCCTTTGATGGCCATCTCAACTTCAATGCGCGTCTGCAGAAGTTCATGGATCAGGGTGGCAAGGTGTATGCCTGCCGTTTTGCCCTGCAGGCGCTTTACGGCCACGGCGAAGGGGCTCTGATGCCAGGAATTCGCCCCATCAACCCCCTCGATGTTCTCGACATTGTGTTGATGCATCGCAAGGAGGGTGCCTTCATTCTCGATACCTGGACTCTCTGATTCTCTGCGCCATCTGCTCCCATGGCTAACACCATCAAGGTTGCCGCAGCCCAAATCCGCCCGGTCTTGTTCAGCCTGCAAGGATCTGTTCAGCGGGTGCTCTCGGCCATGGAAGAGGCGGCGGGCGAAGGGGTGGAATTGATCGTTTTCCCCGAGACGTTTCTTCCCTATTACCCCTATTTCTCCTTCGTGCAGCCCGCCGTCCTGATGGGGCGCTCCCATATGGCGCTTTACGAGCAGGCTGTCACCGTTCCGGGTCCAGCAACGGAGGCCATTGCCGCCGCTGCTCGGCAATACGGAATGCACGTGTTGCTGGGGATCAATGAGCGCGATGGCGGCAGCCTTTACAACACCCAGCTTTTGCTGGATGCCAGCGGCGAGATCGTGCTCCAACGGCGCAAGATCACCCCCACCTACCACGAGCGGATGGTGTGGGGACAGGGCGATGGGTCTGGCTTGAAGGTTGTTGCCACCAGCCTCGGCAAGGTGGGTGCCCTCGCCTGCTGGGAGCACTACAACCCCCTGGCCCGCTTCTCCTTGATGGCCCAGGGCGAGGAGATCCATTGCGCTCAGTTTCCCGGCTCCCTGGTGGGCCAGATCTTCAGCGAACAGACGGCGGTCACCATGCGGCATCATGCGCTGGAGGCCGGTTGCTTCGTGATCTGCTCCACAGCCTGGCTCGACCCGGAGGACTACACCACCATCACGGCCGACACCACCCTGCATCAGGCGTTTCAGGGTGGTTGCCACACCGCTGTGATCAGCCCCGAGGGACGCTATTTGGCGGGTCCTCTGCCTGACGGCGAGGGGCTCGCGATCGCCGAGCTGGATCGCGCCTTGATCACCAAACGCAAGCGAATGATGGACAGCGTCGGGCATTACAGCCGCCCCGACCTGCTGAGCCTTCGCATCAATCAGGCCCCCGCCGCGCAGGTGTCAGCCATGGAGCTGGTTGCTGAGCCGCTTCCTTCCAGGCCGTTGCTGGAGTTCAACACGGAGAGGAGTGATGTCTGAACTGGGTCGATTGATCACCGAACTGCAGGTGCATGGCGTTGCCGACCCTGCACTCCCTGGCAACCAAGGTCGCCGTGGAGGCGCCGGTCCCTCCGATCACCGGGCCATCTCCATCGACGGCGCCACCGTGATGGTGCCCGTTTATACCGCAGCAGCTCAAACGTCCCCCTACAGCCTGGAGCGCGATGCCCAAGGCGGCATCACCCTGGCCAGCCGAGACCGCGAAGCGCTGCGGTCGGTCACCGTCACCAGAGAACCCCTCTTCTACAACCACTCCACCGCCGACGGCATTCCCTATCGATCCATCGCCCTTCTCCATGGCCGAGATGTGCTGGCCACCACCCTGCTGCAGACCTGCATTCGCTTTCGCGATCGCGCCGCGTCCTGCCAGTTCTGCGCCATTGAGCAATCCCTGGACGACTCCCGCACAATCGTGCGCAAAACACCGGAGCAGATCGCGGAGGTCACAGAAGCCGCCGTTCGCTTGGATGGCATCCGGCAACTCGTGATGACGACTGGAACCCCCAACAGCGATGACCGGGGGGCGCGCCTGATGGCGGAGACCGCCAGGGCTGTGAAGCAGCGGGTGGAGATTCCCATCCAGGCGCAATGCGAGCCACCTGAAGATCCGATCTGGTATGAACGCATGAAACAGGCTGGGATCGACAGCCTTGGCATGCATCTGGAGGTTGTGGAGCCAGAGGTGAGACGCCGGATTCTGCCGGGCAAATCCGAGATCACTCTGCTTGACTATTACAAAGCCTTTGCACAGGCCGTTGAGGTCTTTGGTCGCGGCCAAGTGTCCACCTATCTGCTGGCTGGGCTTGGCGACAGCGCAGAGTCCCTGATCACCTGCAGTGAACGGTTGATTGCGCTTGGGGTCTACCCCTTTGTGGTTCCTTTTGTGCCGATCTCGGGAACGCCCCTCGAAGACCATCCCGCTCCATCGACCGACTTCATGGTGGAGGTCTACTCCGCTGTTGCCGCACAGCTCAGGGCGTCTGATCTCAGCGCCGATGCCATGGCCGCCGGATGCGCCAAGTGTGGGGCCTGTTCAGCCCTGTCGTTGTTTGAACGTGAGTGTTGAGCGCCATGTTCTGCCTTGATCCCAGCAGTCATGACATCGGCCGCAGCCCCTGTTCCGCGCCGGCCTTGTTCACTCCCTCCGTGCGTTGGGGGATCGGCATCGACCCCGATGATTTCCGCCTCTCCCCTACGGCGAGCTCCGATCGCTTTTCGTTTCATCTGCTGAGGCCTCGATCGTTTTTGATCGAGGGGTACTGGCAACTGCGCCGCGCGATTTTCTGCGAAGAGCAGCACCTTTTTGAAACCCATGATCGCGATGCGCTTGACGAACGCGCGTATCCCATTGCAGCGCTGCACCATGGTGAAAGCCATGGCGGCCAGGTGGTGGGTGTTGTGCGGATCGTGGAGCAGACCCCCGGTCTCTGGTACGGAGGTCGCCTGGGCGTTCATCACGCCTTCCGTCGCCATAATCAGATTGGCAAAGGGTTGATCTGGAAAGCGGTCACCACCGCCCATGGTTGGGGTTGCGACCGTTTTCTTGCCACTGTTCAGATCCAAAACGTGCGGTTCTTCCAACGGCTGCACTGGTCATCCGTTGATGAATTGGAGGTTCAAGGCATCCCTCATCACCTGATGGAGGCTGATCTGCGCTACTACCTGCCCTCAATGGAGCGCCGTCCTGTCCACTTGCCGGCCGCATGAGCACCGTCGAGCCCTCGCCTTTGGCAGACCAGCTCAGGAGCCTCAGTGGTTTGCAGGCCAAGCGCGCCATCCAGGCACCGGCCACGGTCTTCCCCCACCAGCCCTTCCCGGAACTCGGTCTCTCCGCTCTGCTCGGCGATGACGCTGCCCTGCTGCCGGCACAGCGCGGTGGACTTCTGCTGGCCTGTGAGGGGATGCACCCGGAGCTGGTGGATGAGGATCCCTGGTTTGCCGGCTGGTGTGCCGTGCTGGTGAACCTCAGCGACATCGCCGCCATGGGTGGCCGGCCCCTGGGGCTGGTCAACAGCGTCTGGAGCGCAGGGGACGGGGCGGCGGCGCCGCTTCTCGCGGGGATGCGTGATGCTTGCGACACGTTCTCCATTCCGATGGTGGGTGGTCACACCAACAGCCAGAGCCCCTACACGGCCCTGTCCGTTGCCGTGCTGGGCGTTGCCGACGGCCCTGTTCTATCGGCGCGCTCGGCCCGGGCGGGTGATGCTCTGGTGCTGTTGATCGATGGCGCCGGACGCTTCCATCGCCACTACCCCTTCTGGGATGCGGCCACCAGCGCTGACCCCAACCGCCTGCGAACGCAACTGGGGCTGCTCCCCCTGCTCAGCCGAATCGGGGTCGCGCGAGCCGCCAAGGACATCAGCATGGGGGGCCTCGTCGGCACTGCGGCGATGTTCGCTGAAGCCTGCGGACTGGGCATCGAGATTGAGCGGGATGCGGTGCGGCGTCCAACAGGAGTGGATGAGCTGGCGTGGCTCAGCTGTTTTCCAAGCTTTGGCTTCTTGTTGGCTGTTCCACCCGAGATGCTTTCGGATCTCCAGAGGATGATGGAGCCTTACAACCATCTGATCTGCTGCCAGATCGGGCGATTCAGCCAACAGCGCTCTGGTGTGTGGCTGATCAGTGACGAACACAACGAACAGATCTGGAATGCAGCCATGCCTCTGACAGGCTTTGCGGCGGTGATGCGCGCCTAGGCGCTGACCGTCTGCACGGCAGAATGCAGTCCACCCTTCACCAACTGTCAACAGGAGCCACCCATTCCCATGCCCGAAGTTGTTCTTCAGCTGTGTTGGCCTGATGGCCAAGCCAGCACGTTCTATTCCCCATCCACCGTGATCTATGAGTTTTTCAAACCCGGTGACACCCTGAGCATCGCTGAGCTGGAACAGAGGGGTCTTGCCGCCTTGACAGCGGCCTCTGAGCGCGTGCGAGCGCGCTATGGCTTCTCCTGCACCCGCACCGATGAGGAAGCGGCGAAGCTGAAGCAACAAATAGCCAACTACCGTGCGAGCGAGGAAGTTCGCATCAGGACACAACCATGACCGGCAAGCCTCCCTTTCCGCCCTTCACCCTTGAGACCGCCATCCAGAAAGCGCGGATGGCGGAAAATGCATGGAACGGCCGCGATCCCCAAGTTGTTGCCCTCGCCTATACGGAAGACAGTTTCTGGAGAAACCGCAGTGAATTCATCCAAGGTCGTGAGCAGATCCTCCAGTTCTTGAAGCGCAAATGGGCCAAGGAACTTGATTACAAACTGATCAAAGAAGTGTGGGCCTACACCGACAACCGCATCGCCGTCCGCTTCCAGTATGAATGGCATGACGACTCCGGAAACTTTTTTCGCTCCCACGGCAACGAAAACTGGGAGTTCTCGGATCATGGCCTGATGCGACGTCGCGAAGCCAGCATCAACGATGTGCCCATTCATGACAGCGACAGGCTGTTCACCTGGGGAGAGGGGCCCCGTCCTGATGACTTCCCCGGGCTGACGGCGCTCGGGCTCTGAAGCGTTCGCTGTCCGGGGGTGCTGCCGAGTGAATTCAGACCATGAAGAGTGCTCTCAGCGGCGGCCACGCAAATGGCAATCAATTTTTGGCATTGGCTATTTTTAGTATTGGCATGATCTGGAGAAAAGAATACTTCAGCTCGCAAGACTGCAGAAGTAAAGCAAAAATAAAGCAGAAGTAAAGCAGAAGTCAAAGGAGCAGATTCATTGTTGTTGGGGACTGTGGGTTGGTGGTCGGCTCCGGTCCACCCCGGCCTCTCGGCTTGTTGGTTCGCTCCAGCTGGCCCCTGGCCCAGGCCCTGTTCGCGGCCCAAAGCTCCTACTGTGGGTCGAGTTTCTGGTCTTGGCGCCCGCACGCCGGGCTCCTCTCCTGAACGCCACCCCCCCCAGCCCCCTCTCCTCAGCCTCAACCGACTCCACGCCAAACCTGTTCCCTTCAGGATCCCCTGGGACACCAGCGACGGAGTCTCAAGGCTGGCCCCCCGGCGAAGCCCCTGCCCGAGAGGCTGTTTCCGATGACCGGTCCCTGCGGCATGGGGACTTCGTTCTGGAACCCTTTCGACACTCCAGCGATTGGCGGGCGGCTTGGCAGGTGGTGTCCACCTTGACACCGGTGGCCATTCTTTGGGGGCTGGTGGCCTGGATCGGCCACTCAGATGGGTCGCGACCGCTGGTCCTGGCGTCGCTGCTGCCGGTGCTCGCGCTTTTGGTGCTGTTCTCAGCCCGCACGTTTTCTCTGATGCATGACTGCGGACACAACGCTTTGTTTCGCAGCCGCTGGCTGAACCGCTTGCTGGGATTTGTGTTTGGTGTCATCAACGCCATCCCCCAACACCCCTGGTCGCGCGGACACGCCTACCACCATCGCCACAACGGGAACTGGGAGCGCTACCAAGGCCCCTCCGCCCTTGTGACCCTGGAACGCTATCGCGCTTGGCTGCCTCGGCAGCGCTGGATCTATGGCGTTCTGCGGCACCCGTTGATGCTGGTGCCAGGGGGGTTTTTCTACCTTGTGATCAAGCCGCGCCTGGCTCTGCTCGTTGGCAGCGGCGCGTTTGCCATGGATTTGGTCCGACGCTTGCGGGTCTCCCTCGCCACCCATGGCTTACGCGCTCTGGGGGAGATTCCAACCCTGGTGCGCCTCCACCGTTCCAAGCATTGGTACACCACAGGTGAATTGGCCGATCTGGTGGCCAACAATCTGCTGGTGATCGGCAGCTGGCTGCTCATGGCCCGCTGGCTGGGGGCAGGTCTGTTCTGGAGCAGTTACGCCCTGGTGATGGCGTGTTCGGCGGCGATCTTCATCTGCATCTTCTTTGTGCAGCACAATTTCGCGGAAAGCTACGCCCATGGCTCCAGCGATTGGAATCCGCTCCGCGGTGCTGTGGAAGGAAGCAGCAACCTTGAGCTGCCCTCGCTTCTGCATTGGTTTTCAGCGGACATCGGCTTTCACAGCATTCACCACCTCTGCGAGCGCATCCCCAACTATCACCTGCGCGCCTGCCATGAACGCAATGCCCACCTGTTGGGCGCCAGCCGTCTCTTGCGGTTGGTCGACATTCCCGCGTGCTTTGCCTACATCCTCTGGGATGAAGCCAACCAGCGCTTGACCACCATCGCTGAGGCAGAGGCAGCGCCCCTCAAGGCCCCAACGAAGCAGGAGGCGAGCGCACAGGGCTCTGCTCGCTCCCTTCAGCCTTGAGGGCCCAGCACCTTGACGCTCTCGCGCGCCAAGCCAGGCATCACCGCATCACGAGACCAGTGCATCACGAGACTGCGGGCGGAGGATTCCAGATGCCGCCATCTTGAGGCCAGGAGCCGGGGGCAGTCGCAATCCCAACAGCAGCAGGTGGGAGGCGGCACGAAACACGGTCATCACCGCAAGGGCGACGCAGAGGGGGCAGTGGGGGAAGCTCATGGCCACAGCATGGCGACGCCGAGAGGGGTTGATTCCAAGATCGGCAGGTTCTTCATGTCGTTCCCGACACCAGCATGGCGATCCCAACGGGTCTTTTCGCCCCGATTCCGGGCCCAGTCCGTCATGGAGGCCCGCTTTCTTCACCGACGCGCGGCTTGAAACGGCCTTTCCTCACAGGGCTGGAGCACCACCCAACCCTGTCCGCTGAATTTCAGTTGGATCTCCTCACCGCTGCCACGGCCGATCAAGGTGCGCAGGTTGACCTGGCTGACCACGCGCGGCGACAAGGAGCCAGACCAAGCCACCGTGGCCCGGGGATCTGTGAAGACGGGTTGGCCCGGACGAACATGGAGGGTCAAAGGTTCGTAGTGGGTTGTGATGGCCACCAGCCCGGGTCCAGATAGTCGAACGTTGAACAACCCACCCACCAGCAGGCCCGAAAGACGACGCAGCATCGTGATATCCCACTGGATGCCATCGTCCATGGCCAGCAGATCATTACCGTTCACGGTGATCATCTCCTTCTCCAGCTTCAGGATGCGAATCCTTTTGCCCTTGTCCGCCAGATAGACGCGGCCGCGTCCCTCCGCCTTCATCAACGGCGTGCCCTCGCCACTCAGCAGGCGCTTGAACAACCGACTCACCCCATGCTCCAGGATCCTCTCGCGGGTCAATCGCACATCGCCGAGGTGGGCAATCATGGCGCCTGCCTTGGCCCAAACCCGACCGTTGAGGTTGATTTCCAAGACATGGGCATTTTCCAGGACAAAACCATCGGCTTCTTCCTCGTTTTGCTCTGTCGCGCTCACGAACGCCTCAATGCTGTCTGCAGCCATCCGATTCAAACCACCTTGATGGAGTTGGTCTCATCACTTTATTCGCTATTCCTTACGACCCTCAGCCCCTTGACAGGACAAGACCTCAGACAGCTCCCTGCCCTGAGGAACCCCTCCACGCAGGGGGTGAGATCTTCAATCGGCGCTGCTGCTCTTTGGGGAGCCTCAGGTCTTTGGGGAGCCTCAGGATGAGAAGATTCTCAGGGTGAGGAGATTCTCAGGATGAGGGTCGCAAAAGGAGATCATCTTTCGCGAAGACTTGCCGGGAAAGTGATCAGTTCGTGTCATTTATGCAATAGTCCTGGCCTTCGAATCCCGCCCTGCATGCGGTTGATTGTCTCCTCGCAAGCGATCTCTGCTCTGATGACAGGCCAAAACCACATCTCAACGCTGATTCTCACCGCTGCGTCGGCTTTGCCGGTGCTTTGCGCGCCGGCCCGGGCCTTCACTGTTTACACCAGCCTGCCGAGCTGGCAGGCCGCTCTCACCAGCCCGGCCATCACGACAGATTCATTCAGCACCACGATCCCCTCTGCGCAGAGCATTGTTTTGGATTCGGGCACAACATCGACCAACTCGGGACCTGCTGTCCTTCCCAACGCCTTCAATAACAACAGTGTTGGTGTCGTGAATGTTGGCTTTTATGATAATGCTGTTCAGGCTGGATCAGGCTCGGCTTCCAACACCATCACTTGGGTCTTCCCGACGCCCATGGTGGCGTTTGCTGCTGACTTTCTTCGCACGGACTCCGGTCGCTTGTCGTTGGCTGGTGATTTTGATGGCACAGGTTTGCAGACGCTTCTGGTCAACGACACCATGGGTGCGGCGGATGGCTTTTTGGGGGTGATCGGAACCGTTCCCTTTTCCAGCGTGACCTTTGGCAATCCCGAGACAACGGTGGAGTCGTTTTCCATCGACAATGCCTACTTCGCACCGGTGCCCGGTCCCCTTCCCGTTCTTGGCGCCACAGCGGCCTTGAGCTGGTCGCGACGCCTGCGACGGCGGCTGGCGCTCCAGGACCGTCAAAGTGTTGCAGGCGGCAGCAGCACCCAGCGCTGACCCGCACCTTCGGGCTGGCGCCAGCCGATCCAGATCCCAACCCACTAGAACAAATGTTCTTGTGGGTTGTTTCATGACCTGGCTCGCCCTTGATGACCTCCCCCTCGCCGAGCCCATCCCGTATCGCAGCGCGGCCCACCCCGACGGCCTCGATCTGAACACGCTGCTCATCCCCAGTCCCCTCACCACCTTCTTCATGCGCGTGCGGGGCCATCGCCTGAGGGATTGGGGCGTGCGGGATGGCGATCTGCTTGTGATCGATCGGGCGATCGACCCCCGCCCCGGCCACCTGCTGGTGGTGGCTCACGGGGGATGCTTTCTTCTGCGCCCCCTCGTGGTGGAGGGAGGGCGGTGGCAGCTGGCCTCCTTGAGCCCCGCTGAAGCGATGATCCCCTTCGACGACGTGGAGACGGCGACATCGACCCTGTTCGGGGTGGCGTTGCAGACGGTGCGCTCCCTTCTTCCCGGCCAGAAGACAGATGCCCATCCAGGCCAGGCGCGACGGAAGCGGCAGCGATCACCCCTCAGCCGCAGGGAGGCGAATCGGGCCGATCCTCTCCCCTGACCGCAGGTCCGAACCCGAGGCCATACTGGCCAACAACGCCTCCACCCACGCCATGAAACAGATCAGCCTTCTGGAAGTGGTGATGCGCAATGTGGCGTGGGTCGCGGCGATCTCCGGTGGTGTCGCGCTCCTGGGTTGGCTGACCTGGGTGATGCTGGATGTCAGCCACATGCAAAAGGGTTTCACGCTTCCGTATTGAGGCCACCGCCGGGGGGCCGGCAGGGAACGGTTGCCGAGGTGAGCCGCCTGCGGCAGCGGCACAGGCGGCCCATTACGGTGGAGGTTGATCCAGGCGTTCCGATCACCACCCTGCCGACCTCGTCCACCCCTCGCTCCCGCTCGACCCGCTCGCGCCGGCCCGCTGCGGGCGGCGCTGAGGGTCCCCCATCGTCCAGGCCAACCCCGAATCGCGAGCCGGATCTGACGGGTCGGGCGGCCGTGCCCGGCCCATCCATCGCAAAGACTCCGGGGGCCACCGCGACGATCCTGGCCCCGACGGAGACCCGGGCCAAGACAGAGACCCGGACCCAGGCAGACACCCGGGCCCAGAAAGAAACCCGGACTTCGGTGGAGCCCCTGGAACCGGCCGCCACGGGTTCGGCCTTTGCCGCCCTCGGCCTCTCCGAGCCCTTGCTCAAGGCCGTGGCGACCTGCGGCTACAGCCAACCCTCGCCGATCCAGCAGCAATGCATTCCTGCAGTGTTGGCCGGAAAGGACGTTCTGGCCGCCGCCCAAACGGGAACCGGCAAGACCGCCGGCTTCACCCTGCCCCTGTTGGAGCGGCTGCTCCATGGAGCCCACGCCCGAGCCGGGGTGGTGCGCGCCCTGGTGCTCACCCCCACGCGGGAGCTGGCGGCTCAGGTGAGCGACAGCGTGCGCGCCTATGGCCGCTTCCTGGATTTGCGCTCGGATGTCGTCTTTGGCGGCGTCAGTCCCAACCCCCAGATCGACCGGTTGCGCCGCGGCGCCGATGTGCTCGTGGCCACGCCGGGCCGGCTGATGGATCTGCATCAGCAAGGGGCCCTGCGCTTGGATCGCGTCGAGATTCTGGTGTTGGACGAGGCGGATCGCATGCTCGACATGGGCTTCCTCCGCGACATCCGCCGGATCCTGGCCCTGTTGCCCCAGCGGCGCCAGACCCTGCTGTTTTCCGCCACCTTCTCCCCGGAGATCCGCCAGTTGGCCGCCGGCTTTCTGCACCAGCCGGTGCAGCTGCAAGCCACGCCGGAGAACCAGGCGGCGCCCAGCGTGGAGGCGGTGCTCCATCCGTGCGACATGGCCCGCAAGCCCGCGCTCTTGAGCCACCTGATTCGCAGCAACGACTGGCAGCAGGTGTTGGTGTTCTCCCGCACGAAGCACGGCGCCAATCGCGTGGCGGAGCAGCTGTGCCGTGATGGCGTGCAGGCGGCGGCGATCCACGGCAACAAGAGCCAGGGCGCCCGCACGCGCGCGCTCTCCGGCTTCAAAAGCGGTGAGTTGCGCGTGCTGGTCGCCACGGACATCGCCGCCCGCGGCATCGACATTCAGCAGTTGCCCCATGTGGTGAATCTGGATCTGCCGAATCAGGCGGAGGACTATGTGCACCGCATTGGCCGCACGGGCCGGGCGGGTTGCGCCGGTCAGGCGGTGTCCCTGGTGGCGGCGGAGGAGCACGAGCTGCTGCGGGCGATCGAGCGCCTGCTGGGGGAGCGGTTGCCGCAGCGGGAGGTGCCGGGCTACGAGCCCACCGTGCACTCGGCGCCACCCCTCGACCTCAGCGGCGGACGGGGCCGTCCCCAGCGAGGAGGCGGCGGAGGTCGGCCACCAGCGCGGCGGCGTTGATCCACCGCGCTCGGCACGCCGTCGAGGAGCTCGTCGGCGGCTAGGTTTTCTTGGCGACCTCACCACCGGGAGTGCCGTCTCCACCCGTTCCTTCAACGCGTCCAGCGAGTCCTTGGCGGGTGTTTTTGTCGCACACGTCGGAATTGCGCGACCATCCCAAGGACGGGTCTTACGTGGCGCATGCCGAGCAAGCAGTGCGGCGGGCTGGGCATCTGAGCGTCGACATGGCGGAGTTTGCGGCGACCGATCAGCCCCCGGCTCGCGTGTGCGGCGAGCGGGTGAGGGCCTGTGATGTGTATGTCGGCATCTAGGGCGCCCCTTGGAAGCGCTGCTGGATCGCCACCACGGCGAGCGGCAGGATGACTTCCTGCGGCGGGTGCAGAGCTGTGGCGTGAGCTGGAAAAGCTTCCGCGCTGCTGGGGCCAACGCTGAGCGCTCGCGACTTCGCCTTGCCCTGGCCGGGGGATTTGTCGCCGGATGAGGGGTTCGCCGAGCGATTTCGCCAGCGCATTGCCCACCACCTTCGCAGCGATCGCTGCGCCCCTGGCCCCGCACGACTGCTGGCGCGGAACGGTCAGGAGCTGGTGGTGCGATGCCAAAGCCAGTGACGACCTGCTGGATCCGGTGTTTGAGAGCTTTTTTGCTCAACTCGACCTCCCCAATCTCATGCGCAAAACCGACTACCACCGCCTGGCGGAGCTGGTATCCGCAGCCGAGCTCGATGCTGAGATCGGGCGCGTCCTCGATCGGATTCTCACCGTCGCCCAAGCCGCCCGGCCTGCCGGAGCTCCTGATCCCACCCCCGCATGAGCCAGCAAGCCCCTAACCTGCGCCCATGGCCGAGCTCACCCTTCTGTATGACGGCGGCTGCCCTCTCTGCCGCCGGGAAGTGACCACCCTGGAGCGGCGTGATCGCCGGCTCCACGGGGATCAACCCCGCCTGGCATTTGTTGACATCGACCGCCCCGACTACAACCCCGGTGCCCATCGGGGCATCACCTACGCCGAAGCCATGGGCCGCATCCACGCCATCGAAAGCGACGGCACCGTGTTGCGCAATCTGGCGGTCTTCCGCCGCGCCTACGCGCTCATCGGCCTGGGCTGGCTCTATGCCCCCACCCGCTGGCCCCTCGTCGGCGCCCTGGCGGAAGCGGCCTATGGGCTCTGGGCCCGCTGGCGATTGCGCCTGACGGGCCGCCCGGAGCTGGAGGCGCTCTGTGCCGCTCGGGAGGGAGCCTGCGGGCGCAAGGCGGTGGGCGCGCGGATGGCGGAGGGCTGACCCCAATCGCCCATGCCCCCCTCACCGGCTGCCGCCCCACCGCCGCCCGCAGCGAACCCACCTTCAGAAGCCCCATCCGCTGCCCGCGAGGCTGATGACTCCCGCGCTGGCAATTTCTCCAGCGAGGCTGCGTTTCGCGAGGACGATCTTCAGCGGGACGCCGATCTCCCCCGCGAGGTCGATTTGATCGTCATTGGCAGTGGCCTGGGGGGGCTCTGCGCAGGCGCGGTGGCCGCCTCCCATGGCCTGGAGGTGCTCGTGCTGGAAGCCCACACCACGCCAGGGGGCGCGGCCCATGGCTTCCGCCAGGGCGCCTTTCACTTCGAATCCGGTCCATCCCTTTGGAGCGGCCTCAGCCAGTGGCCCAGCGCCAATCCCCTGGCCCAGGTGCTGCGGTTGATCGGCGAGTCGGTGCCGGTGGCCACCTACGCCGACTGGGGGTTGCTGCTGCCGGAGGGCCACCTGCGGGTGGGGGTGGGGCTGGAGCCATTCCTGGCGGTGGTGCGGGAGTTGCGGGGGGAGGAGGCCGCCCGGGAATGGCAGGCCTTAATGGACAGCCTTCAGCCCCTCTGCCAGGCCGCCCGGTCCCTCCCCCTGATCGCCCTGCGGCCGGGCCTCGGCACCGCCGCCGTGCTCGGCGCCCGCGGCATGGCGCTGGTGGGGCAGGCGGGCCGCCTGGCCCAGCTGGGCGGCGCCTTCGCTCCCCTGGTGCGCCAGCGCCTCAGCGATCCCTTCCTCCTCCACTGGGTGGAACTGCTCTGCTTCCTCATCTCCGGTCTGGGCATGGGGCAGACCAGCGCGGCCGCCATGGCCACCCTCTTTGGGGAGTGGTTCCTGCCGGAGGCGCGCCTCGACTATCCCATCGGTGGCAGTCCGGCGGTGGTGGCGGCTTTGGTGCGGGGGCTGGAGCGCCACGGCGGGCAGCTTCACACCCGGACGCCCGTGGCGGAGATCCTTGTGCGCGACCGCCGGGCTCGGGGCGTGCGCCTCGCCAGCGGCCAAACCCTTCGGGTCCGCCGGGGCGTGATCAGCAACGCCAGCCCCTGGGACACCCTGAGCCTGCTGCCGGACGGAGCCGTGCCGACCCGTTGGCGGGAGAAGCAGCGGGCCACCCCCGCCTGCGCCAGCTTCCTCCACTGCCACCTCGCCCTGCGGGGCGACGACCTGGCCCACCTGCCGATCCATCACGTCTGGGTGGGCGACTGGCAGCGGGGCATCCGGGCGGAGCGCAACCTGGCGGTGCTCTCCATGCCCTCCCTGCTCGACCCCGCCCTGGCGCCAGCTGGCCATCACGTCCTGCACGGCTACACCCCCGCCAACGAACCCTGGGAGCTCTGGCAGCACCTGGGGCGGGGAACGGCGGCCTACCGCGCAATGAAAGCGGAGCGCTGCGCCGTCTTCTCCCACCTGCTGGATCCCCTCATCCCCGACTGGCGCGACCGGCTGGTGATCGAGCGCTACGGCACCCCCCTCACCCACCGCCACTACCTGCGGGTGCACCAAGGCAGCTACGGGCCCGCCTGGCCCGCGGATCGGGGCCCCTTCCCTGGAGGACAGACGCCTGTGGAAGGGTTGGTGCTCTGCGGCGCCGGCGTGTTTCCCGGCATCGGCGTGCCGCCGGTGGCGGTGAGCGGCGCCATGGCCGCCCATGGCTTCATCAGCCCGCGCCAACAGCGCGAGCGCCTGCAACAGATGGGCCTGCTTGAGTAAAGGGCGTCCTTGCGGGGAAGGTCGATGACGACCATGGTTTGCGTCTACGACGGAGCGCTGCGCTGCCATGCCCGCCACGCCGCCTCCGACAGCCTGTTGGAAACCGATGCCCCCACCGATAACCAGGGCAGGGGCGAGCGCTTCTCCCCCACCGATCTGGTGGCCACGGCCCTGGCCACCTGTGTCCTCACGGTGATGGGGATCCTCGCCCAGCGCCATGGTTGGAGCCTGGAGGGCGCCACGGCGCGAGTGGAGAAGACCATGACGAGCAGCGGCGCGCGCAAGATCGCCCATTTGGAGTTGTGGCTGGACCTCCCTGCGGGCCTGAGCGACGCGGCGGTCGCCCTGTTGCGGGAGGCGGGAGAGAGCTGTCCGGTGAAGCGCAGCCTGGAAGGGGCGGTGCCGATGACGCTCCACTGGTCCACCCTCCCGTGGTCCACCCTCCCGTGATCCGGCTTCCCGTCTACAGGGAGGTCTGGAGTCGCTCCATGACCTGCATGGCGCAGCGCTCGGCCAGGGCCAGGGGGGAACTCTCCCCTGGGCGCGCCTTGGCGATGCAGGAGCAGAGCTGCTCCATCGTGCCCGGCGGTGGCGGCACACCCATGGAATGCTCCAGGAACTGCTTGCGGGTGAGGGCCACGCACTGTTTCTGAAATCCCGGTGAGGAGAGGGACGGGCCAGCGGCCCACGAGGCTTCGCTCAAGGGGCGGGAGGCGTTGCGCCGTGCGGCGCTCTGCGCGCGGGCCAGGCGCTGCTGGGCCTCCACCTCCCTTTGGCGCTTGGCGCGCGCTTGGGCGTCCGCCCGGGCGATGCGCCACAGCCAGGGACGCTCGATGCCTCCCTCCACCTGCCAGACGCCGAGACGCCGGAATCTGGCGGTGTTTTCCGCGTCGGCATAGGGCAAGGCATCACAGC